>JANXZO010000027.1 GCA_025355465.1 Bacteroidales bacterium | reverse complement strand
GAAATGAATATCATAACAATGCAATAAAGTTTAACTTTGCTTATGGCATTCTCGCGTATGATAAATGTTGAAACAGGCCAGTTAACTTTGGGGGGTCAATTTGAAGCGTACAAGAGGGGTCAATTAGAGCGTAAAATCCAGCCGGCAGCACGTTGAGCACATTGAACGATGAAGAATTATACGATAGTATTACTTTTGTTACGACTTTGGTGCTGTTCTGATAAAACACCTTTCCAAATTGAGAGAGAAAAACTCATTATCAGGAAATCATAGACAGTAGAATTTGATATTTACTTCCCAAGTAATTAAAAATAGTTTACATTTCGTGAACTTTTTTGAAAATTAACGTATCTTTGCATGAGAGTTCATCTAATAAAAAAACAGACCATACTGAATTATGTGGATGGTCATGCACCGGGTAAAAATTCTTTTGAGAATTGGGTGACATCGGTAAAATATGCCGTTTGGGAAACTCCGGAAAATATCCGGCAGACTTTTGGGTCGGCAGATTTATTGGGGCAGGGTAGCAACCGGGTTGTTTTTAACATTGGAGGAAATAACTACCGGATGATCTGTAAATACCATTTTGGCTCTTCCCGGGTTCATCTTTTTGTCTTCTGGATCGGTACACATGCAGAATACGATGAGCTCTGCGATCATGGCGGGCAATATACTGTAAATGAACATTAAATCTATTGAACATGAAGACCTTAAAATATACCGTTATAAAATCCGAGCCACAATACAATACTTATTGTAAAGCGCTTGAGGATTTACTGGAACGTAATGAAAACAGTAAAGATTCTGGAGATGAGATCGAACTGCTCACGTTATTGATTGAGAAGTGGGACGCTGAACATTCAACTTTAAACGAGGTCAATCCAATTGAACTGCTGCACTCTTTAATGAATGATCATAATTTGAAGGCCAAGGACCTGGTCACCATTCTGGGTGTGAGCAAAGGTCTTGTCTCAGACATTTTAAATTACAAGAAAGGTTTGTCAAAGGAGATCATCAGAATCCTGTCAAGCTATTTTAAAGTTTCACAGGAAGCATTTAATCGACCCTATAAATTGATCAACCCTGCCAATTCTCATCTGCGTAACGCCAGTGTTATGAGTACGCCAAAAAAAGTTGAATTGGCGTATCAAAAGACATGAAACAATTCACAATTTTCATAATTTACATTTCTGTCCTGACAATCGTATGCCCAGCCATCAACAACAATACCAACATTGATAAGGCTTAGTGAACTTTTTGCTTTATAGCTCTTGTTTGGCATGCGTTAATCCTGCAAAATTTCCGACAGCTCAAGAATTTTGGCTTTTTTAGAAGCCGTATAACCTTCGATCTCGCAACCATCAGGGATTGGGTCCAAACCGATGTTATCAATCGCCAAAAGACACATTTCAAGTCTTCCTTTCTGGACACTTAAAATTTTAGCATGTGAGAAGTTTCTCCTGTAAACATGAAAATTACTGAGTATTTCTGTTACTTCCATTAATGCTTTGCAGGATTGATATAAATAGCGAAATACAAAATGGTTTCCATTTGCTAATTCACAGCGCGAAACCGCTAAATGCGTTTGCCTTTCAAAGAGGTCGAAGGCATTTTTAATATTCCGCTCCGAACTGAGTAACTCTTGAGTCAGATTGAAGTAAAACCAGTTTCTCCGGAATTCGGTAAAAATATCCATATAAATTTCATTCATGATAATTAGCTGGAAGGAGAGTTCCTCACTGGCTTTAACCAAAAAGGACTTTGCGTGAACTTCATTTTTAAAACGTAAGGTAAGGCCGTTACCCATGGCAACATTCCAGGAACGATTTCCTGATAGGATAGAAGATTTGTCATTTCCGGAAATATGGTTTATGATTATTCTTTTCATAGTAAATAGTTGGTTTAGTGAAAATTAAAATTGATTTTCATGAAAGTGCTTTGGATTGAAGTAGAGCAAGAATAAATTCATGTGAGATAAATATATCGTAGCTCAGATCAATAGGGTCGCAGGTTTCGGGGTTTTAGACTTACATAATTTTGCAAGTGTTCAACATTTCGATCAATTTTATTTTCGTATGTAGCTGATTATCAGTATAAGAGTTTTACTAATTTGTCTTATAATTAATATTATGTTAAATATACGAATCAATTTTAAGGGGATAATAAATATATCCCCTTAGTTCAAAACAAATCATTTACTCTGTTGCCACCCTTTTAATCTATTAGTTTCATCAAAATATAAGTAAAATTTTTCGTAAACCCATTGTTCACTTTTTACATTTTCATAAACCGTTTCATTTGTAGACTTCGGTTCTCCAGCTAACTTTTTCACTTCCTCCTTGCTCATTCCTACACAAACTCCAGCTGGTCCTTTCATTTTAGGTTTGGATACTTCTTCAATCTTAGCATTGATCTCTTTCACCTTATCCATCTTTCCTGTTCTGGAGTATATCTGTTTCAGCGAATAGAGTGTGTTTAAATCGCTGGGTATAAGATCAGTTGCCTTCTCCAGATACGGCTGTGCATTTATCAAATATTGGTCAGCCTCCTTTTTTAGTTTATCAAACTGGGCCGTGGCATCGAGCGGAAGTTTATTCGCTTCATCATTAATGGAGGCAGCCTTGTTAACATAAATGGCCCCAAGGTTATAATTCGCCTCAAAATAATTGGGATTCAAAGCGATCGCCCTGCTGTATGACTTTATGGCATTTTCGAAAGCAGAAAATCTGAAGTCAGCTTTTTTGCTGCTATCCGCAGAAAGATTATCGTAAATAGTTCCCAGGGCAAAAGCAACAGAGGCATTGGCTGTATCCTTTTTCATGGCTACCTGAAGGTTGCTCAACGCTTTGTCCGTCTGACCGAAGGTTAGATAGATATTTGTTTCAGTAAGGAAAACCCGCAGATCTGTCGGGTATAATTGCTGCCCCATCCGAACAAATTTTATTGCATTTACACTATCGCCGTCCTGTCTGTAAATATCAGATAATGTAATAAATAGCGCAGGTGACTTGTAATTTCCTTTTAATAATTTAAGATAATACTGTTTTGTATCATTCTTTTCATTGGCCAGGGATGCGCAGGTAGCTGCATTCATCAGCGAAAGGGTGTCCGCGATATTTGCAAGTTCAATCACTTCTGCCCCTTTTCCAAAGGCATTCATAGCATCCTTATATTGACGTTGATTGTAAGCCTCTACCCCGGCATTATAATAGTTGTTACGTTGCCAGTTAAGTTTAGCAAGAATATCCTCGAAATACTCCTTCTTGGTATCTAAATCGATAGCCTTTTTGTAAGAGTCAAGTGCGATCTTTAATGGATTGGCATCCAATGTCTTAAATTTCTCATCTTTAGTGTTTGAGATCTCCAGGTAAATGTTCCCCCTGATGAACCAGGCTTTTGCATCCTGGGCTGTGCTGGGATCGAGTACACAGGTGTTGATTGCCTCCATTGCCTTGTCTAATTTTCCATCCTTCAAGAAGTTGGAAGCAGATTGGCGGACACTTTTCTGTCCGAATGAAATGGTAACGGTAATTGCCAGTACCATCAATAATGCAAATTTTTTCATTGCGTTGATTGTTAGTATTTTACTTAGTTTGTTATGTTCAGCGGGCAAAGATAGGAAATACCCGGTGATTTAATCTTGGCGGAAGCCAATTAATTTTCAAAATCGGGTGTTGATGATTCTTCAGATTCCTTAGACCCATCCTCATTATTACCGCTGATCTCTTCCGAAATTTCAAGGGATTCAGTGACAGTATCCTCTCCGTTTTCCGTTCCTTCTTCTACATCAACCTTTGCAACTGCTGCAATCGCATCCCCATCATCGATCTTTATCAACCTGACTCCCTGAGTGGCACGACCAACGACCCTTAGCGTGGCGACGCCCATCCGGATGATAACCCCGGAGCGGTTAATGATCATGAGATCGTCGCTGTCGCTCACCTCCTTAATTGCGATCAGAAGACCGGTTTTATCAGTTATATTAATGGTTTTCACTCCCTTACCTCCCCTATTGGTAACTCGGTAGTCATCCAGGGCGGAACGCTTACCATATCCGTTTTCGCTAACGACGAGGATATCAAATTTCTTTTCCAGAGGCATACATATCATTCCAACCACTTCATCATTGGGACCTGAAAGAGTGATTCCGCGCACCCCTGCAGCATTGCGTCCCATCGGACGGACCTTATGTTCATTAAACCGGATGGCGCGACCCGATTTCAATGCCATTACCACCTCATCCGTTCCCTGGGTGAGTTTTGCCTCAAGCAAGCGATCGCCTTCATTTATTGTGATGGCATTTATCCCATTCTGGCGTGGTCTGGAGTAAGCCTCAAGGGAAGTTTTCTTAATGGTGCCGCGGAGGGTACATAATATTATAAAATTGGATTTAATGTAATCCTCGTCCTTCAGATTTTTAATGTTAATAAAAGCCCTTACCTTGTCGTCGGGTTCAATGTTGATAAGGTTTTGGATGGCTCTGCCTTTACCGGCCTTACCCCCTTCCGGTATTTCAAATACCCTGAGCCAGAAGCATTTTCCTTTCTCTGTGAAGAATAAAAGGTAGTTGTGGTTGGTAGCAACAAACAGGTGTTCAAGGAAATCCTCATCCCGGATATCCGAACCCTTAACACCCCGCCCTCCCCTGTTCTGTCTGCGGTATTCTGATAGGGGAGTCCGTTTAATATAACCCATATGGGATATTGTAATTACCACATTCTCATCGGCAATGGTATCTTCAATCCGGAAGTCGCTGGCGGCATAAACAATCTGAGAGCGCGATTCATCTCCGAAACGTTCCTTAATATCCCGAAGATCTGTTTTAATGATCTCCATTCGCATGGATTCATCTCCCAGTACATTTCTCAGATAATCAATGAGTTTCATCAACTCCGCGTACTCTTCTTTGATCTTTTCACGCTCAAGGCCGGTCAAGCGTTGCAAACGCATATCCAAGATAGCCTTTGACTGGATCTCACTTAAACCAAATGCAGTCATCAAACCGGTACGTGCCTCCTCCGGCGTTTGGGAAGCCCGGATCAGGGCGATCACTTCATCCAGGTGGTCAAGCGCAATAAGCAGACCTTCAAGAATATGGGCTCTTTTTTCAGCTTCTGCCAATTCAAATTTTGTCCTCCGGATAATCACCTCATGCCTGTGTTCAACATAATGAACAATCAGATCTTTGAGTGAAAGCATCATAGGTCTGCCCTTTACCAATGCGATATTGTTGCAATTAAATGCAGTCTGAAGTGCTGTCATCTGGTATAATTTATTCAGCACGACATTGGTTATAGCTTCGCGTTTCAGTTCATAGACAATACGAATCCCGGTACGGTCTGATTCATCACGGATGTCAGAAATTCCTTCAAGTTTTTTCTCATTAACAAGGTCGGCGGTTTTCTTGATCATTTCCGCCTTATTAACCTGGTAGGGTATTGAAGTCACAATAATTTTTTCACGGCCATGATCATCCTGTTCGATGGTGGTTTCGCCGCGCATAACAATCCTTCCGCGTCCGGTCTCATAAGCCTCCTTAACTCCTTCGTAGCCATAGATTATACCTCCTGTTGGAAAATCCGGCGCTTTGATATACTGCATTAGTTCCGGAATGGTAATATCATGATTGTCGATATAGGCGATAATGCCGTCACAGACTTCGCTCAGGTTATGCGGGGCCATATTTGTTGCCATCCCTACCGCTATTCCGGATGTTCCGTTGATGAGCAGATTCGGTATTCTGGATGGCATCACTGTTGGTTCCTCCAGTGAATCGTCGAAATTCAGTCTGAAATCAACGGTATCCTTTTCAATATCGGCCACCATCTCTTCCGCGATCTTTCGCATCCTGACTTCTGTATACCTCATGGCTGCCGGGCTGTCCCCGTCCATCGATCCGAAGTTCCCCTGTCCGTCAACCAGTGGGTAACGAAGACTCCATACCTGGGCCATTCTCACCATGGCGTCATAAACCGAAGTATCCCCATGAGGATGGTATTTACCAAGCACCTCTCCTACTATTCTGGCAGACTTTTTATACGACCTGTTGGACAGTACTCCCAACTCATACATTCCGAAAAGCACTCTGCGATGTACTGGTTTTAATCCATCACGCACGTCCGGTAAGGCTCTCGCTACGATAACTGACATCGAATAATCGATGTACGCCGTCTTCATCTGGTTCTCAATATTGACCGGAACTATTCTTTCTCCCGTTTCCATCCTTTGGATATAAGTTATTTAATTAATTATCAGATAGATAATACAAATGTTTTCAATTAACGAAAGTAGTAAAAAATCACGGAAAAACCATGGGCGCGCAGACAATAAATTTACCCTCTTTTTAACATGGAAATGTTAATAAATAAAGGGTCTTTCACAATAATTTCGGGATATCCATCGTATTTTTGATTGCCTTGTCATATTTTCCGTGCGGAAACGATGGTTCGATTTTTGTGCAGGGTGAAATTCATATCTTGACAAACAGTTAATTATGGAAGCAAAATTCTCACAACGTGTAAAAGACGTACTGATATATAGCCGGGAAGAGGCGCAGCGACTGGGTAATGATTACATCGGACTTGAACATTTGCTGCTCGGTATTATCCGCGAAGGTGAAGGCCTTGCCATCCGTATTCTTAGAAATCTCGGGGTCGATTTGACAGAGGTTCGCAAGAAAGTTGAAACAGCGGTTGCCAGTCATAAAGAAAAGCCAGTCGGCGGAGATAATCTGCCGCTCATCAAACAGGCTGAGCGTGCGCTCAAGATAACATACCTTGAAGCCAAACTCTTCAACAGTGAATTAATTGGAACCGAACACCTTTTACTAGCCATACTTAAGGACGAAAACAACCTGGTAACCAAAACCTTCGACAATGCAGGTGTGAATTATGAAGCGGTCAAGGATGAACTAAAAACAATTATGACCAGCGGAAAAAGCGAACAATCATTTGATCCTCAGGATATTTTGCCCAAAGATGAGGAAGATGAAGATCCTGAAGAAGGAGGAAAAAGTTTCACCGGAAGCCAGAAAAAACCGCAGGACACCAAGTCGAAAACTCCGGTTCTGGATAATTTTGGTCGGGACATTACCAAGGCTGCCGAAGAGGGAAGGCTTGACCCGATAGTGGGTCGCGAAAAAGAGTTGCAGCGAATTGCACAGATTTTGAGCCGCCGCAAGAAAAACAATCCCATCCTCATCGGGGAACCCGGTGTGGGAAAATCAGCCATTGCAGAAGGACTCGCACTGCGCATTGTGCAGCGAAAAGTATCCAGGGCGCTGTTTAACAAGCGTCTGGTGTCACTCGACCTGGCCTCCCTGGTTGCCGGAACAAAATACCGTGGACAGTTTGAGGAACGAATGAAGGCTGTTCTCAACGAACTGGAGAAAAATCCCAACATCATACTGTTCATTGATGAGATCCATACCATTGTGGGAGCCGGGAATGCTTCCGGTTCACTCGACGCCTCCAATATGTTCAAACCTGCACTGGCCAGAGGAGAAATTCAGTGCATTGGTGCGACAACACTTGACGAATACAGACAGTATATTGAGAAGGATGGCGCCCTTGAGCGAAGGTTTCAGAAGGTGCTTGTAGATCCGACATCGCCTGAAGAGTCAATAGAAATCCTGAATAACATCAAGGAAAAATATGAGGATCATCATCTTGTGAAATATACAGACGATGCAATAAAAGCCTGTGTGGCACTTACCAACCGTTATATAACTGACCGGTACCTTCCTGACAAAGCCATTGACGCCCTCGACGAAGCTGGTGCCAGGGTACATATTTCGAACATCAATGTGCCTGCAGAGATCATCAACGTTGAGAACCAGATTGAAGACACGCGAAAGCGTAAGATGAATGCGATCAATAGCCAGAAATTTGAAGAGGCTGCCGATTTACGTGATACGGAACGGAAGCTTCAGGAGAGTCTTGAAAGAGAAAAGAAAAAATGGGAAGAAAATGCCAGGGTAAACAGACAGACTGTAGCTGAAGACAATGTTGCAGAGGTTGTTGCCATGATGACAGGAATTCCTGTGCAGCGTATTGCCAAGAATGAAGGCGACCGGCTGATGAACATGGAGGGAGAACTTGAAAATTCGGTGATTGGTCAGAACGAAGCAATCAAAAAGGTTGTAAAGGCCATCCGACGCAACCGTGCAGGGCTTAAGGATCCAAGCAAGCCGATCGGAACATTCATTTTCCTGGGGCCGACGGGTGTTGGGAAAACTCATCTTGCAAAGGTGCTTTCCCGTTATCTTTTCGATACGGAGGATGCACTGGTTCGTATTGACATGAGTGAATACATGGAAAAATTCGCAGTCTCCCGTCTGATTGGTGCACCTCCGGGCTACGTGGGATATGAGGAGGGTGGGCAATTAACAGAAAAAATACGCCGCCGCCCCTACTCTATCGTACTGCTTGATGAGATCGAAAAAGCCCATCCCGATGTATTCCATCTGTTGCTGCAGGTACTCGATGATGGAATGCTTACTGACAGTTTTGGAAGAAGGGTGGACTTTAAAAACACCATTGTTATTATGACCTCCAACATTGGTTCAAGGCAACTTAAGGATTTTGGACAAGGGGTCGGCTTTTCCACCTCCGCAAAGCAGGCTTCGAGTTCGGAATATGCACGGGGCGTTATTGAGAATGCGCTGAAGAAATCATTTGCACCAGAATTCCTAAACCGTATTGACGATGTAATCATCTTCGAATCCCTGGAGCGGGAAGATATACACAAGATTATCGACATAGAGCTGAAACAGCTTTACGACCGGATTAAAAATATGGGATATCATATTGTAATCACTCCGGAAGCCAAGGATTACATTGCTGAGAAAGGTTGGGATTCACAGTTCGGTGCCCGTCCATTGAAGCGTGCAATTCAGAAATATGTAGAGGACACGCTCGCCGAGGAGATCATTAAAACCAAACTTTCGGAAAGTGACATTATAACTGTTGATTACGACAAGGAGAAAGAAGAGGTTTTTGTTAAGGTTAATTAGAACCTGTTCAGCATCTCCTCATTATGTAAAGCCCTGATGTAATTTTCCGCACTGTCACCGCCTGTGGCGTACACCGATGCAAGAGTTTCGTTGATTTGGGTATCGCCGGCAAAGAAATATCTCATACAGATAGAAAAGCCATTGTTTTCATAGTACAGGATCGTGGTCTTCGGATCGGCAAAATAAATGGAATCGGAGGTCAATTCACGGCCATCAAGATACTTGGTTGAAAGAATCCCTGTAATTTTTGCAGGTTTAACTTTGATTAAATCTGAAAAGACAAATTCGCCCATCACGAATTTTTCATCGATAAAGTAGAAAAGGGATTTCATCTTCATTCCCTGCAGTGTTTCATTATAACCGATTACCTTGACCCGCGAATCAGCAAATTTGGCAACGTTGATGCAATCAGGGATCCCTTTGGTTTTCATCAGTTGCTTATAGGTAGTCAGAAACGGAGTTTCTCCAAACTCGATCAGGTTGTTCGTTTTATAGTTCACGGCATCTCTGGCAGGTTTAAAGAACACCAGAAACCTGAGGGTAATCTCATCTTTAATGCAGTTATTGTGAGGATTTCTGAGATTATTCTCCTTGAAAAATTCAAGAAATTCGAAACTATATTTACCGTACCGTGCCGAAACATACCAGAGTTTAAAGAGCGGTATCATCCGGTTTCTCAGAAATACCAGAAATAACACAAGCAGAAACAATGATACCAGCGCGAGAATCAGATACAGCATGCTGGGATCAAAGGATGTACTGTCCTTTGCTGTCCTTGCAAGGAGGAGGGTATTTGCCAGGATATTAGCAGTCATCAAAATACTTTATCTGTTTGTAAAGGTAATCAAAACTTATACTGGTTGTCTTCAATAAGTCTGTCTGCTATGTTTCTGCGAAGTTCCTTTGTATTGACTCCGGCTACGCTGGTAAGTTTACCGATCGCATTAATAAGACCGGAGGTTTCACCTTCTGGCAACATCGAATACACAGCATCCCGTCCGGCTTTGCGAATCCTATCAGCGGCTTCATAGATCAAAACATCAAGTATCGCCTTATAAATTTCAGCATTGCCTTTGATGGTGCTGATCTTTTCGATACGAAGCGTGTTTGATTCTGCTATATAGACATCGATAATCATATTGGTAATACTGTTCATCACCTCCTGTTCATTGACTAATTTCTTGTCGAACTGCTTCGTTGCCCCGTTAATTGCCAGAAGAGCAGCCTTTTTAAAATTTTTCAGATAACGGAATTTTTCCTGAAAATAGGTTTCACCTGCAATTACCTCTCCGTGAACATTACTCAGGTCAGCCATCAGGAGGTCTGCTTTTCCAAAAAGGTCGAAATCTCCCTTCATGGCTCTTTTCATTGCTGTATCCACAACAAGCAACCTGTTGATTTCGTTGGTGCCTTCAAAAATACGGTTGATACGGGAGTCGCGATAACCACGTTCCACCGACATTTCGGCGGAATAACCCATACCTCCGTGAATCTGAACGGCTTCATCGATCACAAAATCAAGGGCTTCTGAACCGTAAACTTTTAAAATGGCTGCTTCTACCGCATAATGGCTGATTCCGTCAATGGCAGCACGGCCTTTGTCCATACCAGTGTTTTTGCAGTCAGTGATCTGCCGGTCGATATCCCTGCTTACGCGGTAGATTGCCGACTCCAATGCAAAAGTGCGGATAACCTGTTCGGCAAGTTTGTGTTTGATGGAACCGAACGTGGAGATCAGGTTATTGAACTGCTTCCTTTCATTCGCATATCGCACCGAATCAGTGATGGCCTTTTTGGCTGCACCCAAAACATTTGCACCTAATTTTATACGCCCCATGTGCAAGATGCTAAGGGCGATACGGAATCCCTCTCCCCTGGCGCCAATGAGGTTTTCCACCGGGACTTTTACATCGTTGTAAAATATCTGGGCAGTGGAAGAACCTTTGATCCCCATTTTATGTTCATCGGGATTTACAAGTACACCCGGAAAGTTGCGCTCAACAACAAAAGCACTAAGTACCCTGTCCTTGTCAATCTTGGCAAAAACCACTTGTGTGTCAGCAAAATTTGCATTGGTGATCCACATTTTCTGTCCGTTGAGAATATAATGCTTCCCATCTTCAGACAGAATGGCCTGGGTTTTCCCGGAGTTGGCATCGCTCCCGGCACCCGGTTCAGTAAGGCAGTATGCCCCGATAAGTTCGCCGGTTGCGAGCCGCGTAACATATTGCTGACGTTGTGCTTCACTTCCATAATACATAATCGGTAATGTTCCAATTCCAGTGTGGGCCATAAAGGCGACAGAAAATGAATAACCGGCGCCAATAGTTTCTGCCGCAAGCATCTGGGTGACAAAACTTTGTCCAAAACCACCATATTCTTCCGGAATGGCTATTCCCATCAACCCAAGTTCGCCTGCCTTTTTCAGAACAGACTGCATCAGAACTATGTCCGGGGAATCAATTTTATCGATATTGGGGTACAGTTCGGTTTCAAGAAAATCTTTAATCGTCTGGGCGATCATAAGTTGTTCTTCATCGAATTCTTCAGGAATAAAAATATCTGCTGAAGTAATTTCATCAACAAGAAATTCACCACTTTTTAACACTTTCTTGATTTCCATTTTGATTGGTTTACGGTTTATGAATGTTAAATTTTCAGCGATTGAACGATCAACTCAGCAATGTCCTGATTTTTGATCTCTTCCTCTTTGTTTTTATACTTTAATCCGTCGGTAATCATATTCATACAAAAAGGACAGGCCGTTGCAATGATTTTTGCATCAGTTTTCAAAGCTTCCTCGGTACGCTCCAAATATACTTCTTTCTCACCTTTTTCAGCTTCTTTAAACATTTGTGCACCACCGGCACCACAACACAGTGCAAAACTTTTATTTCTCCCCATCTCGATAAAATTATCGGTCAGGCATTTGAGAATAGACCTTGGGCCGGCATATATGTCATTTGCGCGCCCCAGGTAACATGGGTCATGGTATGTAACGGATATTCCGGCCAACACAGATTTGTCAATCTGCAGTTTACCGTTAGCGATATGATTGTCAATGAACTCCAGGTAATTGATCACCTCATAGCAGCCACCGAGATCGGGATACTCATTTTTGAAAATGTTATAGCAATGCGGACAAATGGTGATGATCTTGTTTATCCCATACGATTTAAACAGCTCAATATTCTGAAGCGCCTGCATCTGATAAAGCATTTCATTCCCGGCCCGACGGGCAGGATCGCCGGTACAGGATTCTTCGTTTCCAAGTACTGCATAATCCGTCTTCAGGTACGCAAGGATCTTTGTAAAGGCACGGGTCACCTTTTTATACCGGTCGTCGAAAGCACCAGCACAACCAACCCAGAAAAGGTATTCCGGGTGTTCGTTCCGTGAGAGGCAGTCGGCCATTACCGGAACATTGATTATTTGCCTGTTTTCGATTCGATCACTCACGATAAAACATTTATTTCGATTCCTTCAGCCCAAACCATCCGGTCAGCTTGTGAAAACTGCCAGGGAGCTCCATTGTTCTCGATACAGTTGAACATCGCCTTCAGCTGTCCAGGAGCAGATGCCTCCTCCATTACAAGGTATCGCCGCATGTCGAGGATAAGTGAGGGGTGATTGATATTGATCGGGCATTCCATGGCACACGCATTACACGTGGTACAAGCCCATAACTCCTCCTCGGTAACATAATCTCTCACCAATGATTTGTTGTCGTTGTATTCCTTTCCTTGCTTCACAAGCCCCGGCCCCTTTTCTTTCATCCTTGCCCTCACATCCATTATTATCTTGCGTGGACTTAGCATTTTACCGGTGATATTGGCAGGGCATACAGCAGTGCATCGCCCGCATTCAGTGCATGCCAGCGAATCAAGGTAGTTTTTCCAGGTAACATCCTCAGCATCCTTTATTCCAAACCGCTCAAAGGGCATTTCATTCTGGGATGCCCTAAGCGACCCTTGGGGATCCATCATCATTCTTACCTCTCTGGTAACATTATCCATATTCTGTAGTTTTCCAAGGGGTTCCAGCCGGGACAGAAATACATTCGGAACAGACATGAATACATGAAAATGTTTCGAATAAGGAAGGATGTTGGTAAAAAGAAAAATGAGCAGGATATGTGACCACCATGAACATTCGTATACGATTCCAAGACTCTGCTTATCCAATCCTGATAATAGTCCCGAGAATGTTTGACTTACCGGGTAATATCCAATAACAGTTCCACCTGTTTTGTTGATTTCCGTAAGATAAGCCATGTTCATGGAGAGTAATGATATCATCAAAAGCAGTATGATACTCAGTGCAATGTTCGCGTCTAAATGGGAAACATGCTTCATTTCAATGCCAGAAAATCGGCGGATATGGAAAAAAAGTCTGCGGATCAGGAAAACGAGGATAGCGAGCCCGACGATCAGACCAAAGAGATCGCCAGAAGCAATGATCACGTCATATGCAGGGCCGAGAAACTGAAGTACCCTATCGGTACCTGTAAGTCCGTCGATTATCATTTCAACACTGCCAAACAGAATTACGCAAAAGCCCCAGAATACGAGCGCATGCAAAAGTCCGATAACCGGGCGGCGGAATATTTTAGACTGGCCAAAAGCAACCTCTGCCATGACCTGCATGCGCTTTCCAAAGTCCTTCACCGGGAAAGCTGAACGGGTAAGTCTGAAATAACTGACGATCCTGTTGATGGTGTAATAAAAAACACCGAGCGTAATGAGCAGCGTGATCGCAAAGATGATCTGCTTGGCCATGGATGAAGCTATTATCCCTTTATTTCTTTTACCGCAGCAACAAGTCTTGGGAGAATTTTAGCAGCATCTCCGATGATCCCGTATTGAGCTGCGGAAAAAATGGGGGCATCTTTATCGGTATTTATGGCCACAATAAATTTAGAGGAACTAACTCCGGCGAGATGCTGGGTAGCTCCTGAAATACCAATCGCAAAGTAAAGGTTTGGGGCAATGATTTTTCCGGTTTGACCGGTATGTTCTTCATGGGGGCGCCAGCCTTCATCAGAAACCGGGCGGGAACATGCAGTTGCAGCGCCAAGCAGTTCGGCAAGTTCAGTAATCGGGCCCCAGTTGTCAGGAGTTTTCATTCCCCTTCCGCCGGATATTACAATCTCTGCATCCGTAAGCAGGATCTTGCCTGATTGCTTTTGAACTTCGACTACTGAAATTTTAGAGGTTCCGGTGTTGGATACCTGGTAGTCTTCAATTGCAGGACTTACTTGGGCAGGGATCACTTCAAAAGAGTTTTGTGCCAGCGTAAGTATCTTGATTTCAGATTTAATGGCAACATTCGCAAACGCATTACCTGAAAAAACCTTTTTATATACAGTAAACGGTGCAACCGATGAAGGCAGTTTGCTAACCCCGGAGGCAATCCCTGCTTTCAGCCTTACAGACAAACGTGGAGCAATTGCTTTCCCGGAATTATTATTGGACAATAAGACCACCTCAGCTTTTTCTTTAATGGCCAGATCGGCTATCGCAGCGGCGTATACCTGAGAATCGAAAACTCTATATTCATCGCTTGTTGCGGAAATTATCCTGCTTACACCATAATCTGAGAGTTTTTCGAGTTCTGTTTTATCTACCTTTCCAATTGAACAAGCCACTAAGCCGGTATTCAGCATCTCTGCCAATTTCGCACCATAGGAGACCAACTCGAAGGAGAGTTTTTTGAATTTGCCATCCCAATTTTCAACAAACAGTAAAACCGACATATTATATCTTTTAATTGTATCTGTGATTATATGATTTTTGCTTCGTTCTGCAACAGTTCAATCAGTTGTTCCGGATTTTCTGCATCTACAAACTTACATGCAGCGCGTGGTTTAGGCATTTCATAGTTCAACACTTCTGTCAGCGCATTAAATGCGGCAGGTTCAACTACTTTCAATGGTTTGGACCTGGCCATCATAATACCACGCATAGCTGCAATTCTTGGTTCTTTGGCGATACCTTTCTGAACTACGGCAATCAATGGGAAAGGGACTGAGACAATCTCGCGGCCACCATCAATTTCGCGGTTTATCACCGCTTGACCATTCTCTATCTTCAACCCTGAGACCGAGGAGACAGAAGGATAATCCAGGAATTCAGCAAGTAGTCCGCCAACATTGGAGCCATTAAAGTCACTGGACTCGATGCCACAAATTATCAGGTCGAACGGGTTTGACTTGATCACTTCAGCTAGTTGTTCCGCAACAAAGTATGCATCCGAAGGGTCGGCGTTTATGCGGATAGCATCGTCGGCACCAATGGCCAAGGCCTTCCTGATGGTAGGCTCAGCCCCTGCCAGTCCGACATGGGCAACAGTTACTGATTGAATACCATTTGAACCATCATCTTTCAATTCAAGCGCGCGGGTAAGCGAAAGTTCATCCCAGGGATTGATTACCCATTGAATCCCTGTAGTATCAAGTCTTTTCGAATCATCAACGAATTTAACCTTTGTGGTGGTATCGGGAACATTGCTGATACAAACTAATATCTTCATGATCTTAAAATGTTAAATAATCAGTCTTTTGAAAACGTGCAAATATAAAATAAAATAAAAAAAGAGGGATTCTAAATTAGGCCGGTTCCTCCTCGTCGAGGCATTTATTATATTGGGTCATTGCTTTCTGGCTCATGGCCATGCTTGAGAAGCCTCCGTCGTGGTAAATATTCTGCATGGTGACTTTACGACTGAGATCTGAGAACATCACGATCGAAAAATCAGCACATTCGTCAGCCGTGGCGTTTCCAAGTGGTGCCATCCGTTCAGTAAAATCCAGCAATCCGTCAATTCCCTTGATCCCACTGCCGGCTGTGGTTCGGGTTGGTGACTGCGATATGGTGTTTACCCTGATGAATTTTTCCCGGCCATAAATATAACCAAAGCTCCGTGCAATTGATTCAAGTAGTGCCTTGGCATCAGCCATGTCGTTGTAGCCAACAAGAGTTCGCTGGGCAGCGATATATGAAAGTGCAAGTACGGACCCCCACTCATTAATGGCATCGAGCTTTTTGGCGACCTGCAGCATTTTGTGAAAAGAGAGTGCAGAGATATCGATCGTTTTCTGAAAAAAATCATAATCCAGGTCGTCGTAATCCCTGTGCTTTCTGACATTCAGCGACATCCCGATAGAATGAAGGATAAAATCAACCTTGCCCCCCATGATCTCCATAGAGCGATTAAAAACATGTTCAATATCATGGACAGAGGTGGCATCAGCCGGGATTATTTCGGCATTGCATTGTTCGGCAAGTTTGTTGATTTCACCGAAGCGCAACGCCACAGGGGTGTTGGAAAGGGTAAAAACAGCCCCTTCCTCATGGGCTCTTGCGGCAATTTTCCAGGCAATGGATTTTTCATCAAGTGCTCCGAAAATGATTCCTTTTTTCCCTTTGAGTAGATTATATGACATGTCGTTTAATTAAATATACACTTTAAATGATAATTATAATTGATTACCAAGTAATTCTTTAGCTGTTTGTAATGCTGCATTTGAAACATTTTCGTCACTGAGCATTTTTGCAATTTCCTCCACCCGTTCAGCATGACTGAGCATTGTAATGGATGTTCTTGTAACATCCTTATCCTCCCTTTTAAATACCCGGTAATGCTGGCTGCCTTTTGCTGCAATCTGGGGCAAATGTGTTATTACGATCACCTGCATCCTGTTAGCCATTCCTTTAAGGATATTGCCAACTTTCCCAGCCACCTCACCAGAAACTCCATTGTCGATTTCGTCGAAAATGATTGTTGGAAGGAGGTTTTTCTCACTGATCATTGATTTGATACTCAGCATTAACCGCGACAATTCCCCGCCGGAGGCAATTTTAGCAATTTCGTTAATCTCAACTCCCGGATTGGCACTAAAAAGGAATCTTACCCGATCAACGCCATCTTTTGACAGTAAATCCTGCCGGTTACATTCAATACTGAATCTGGCTTTTGACATCCCGAGTTTCGAAAGTGTCTGGGTAATTTCATGCTGAAACTTTGAAATAACCTTTTTCCTTCCCGCTGACAGCTTGTCAGCCTGCGTATACAACTCACTTTCAAGTTTTAATATCTCCCTTTCTGTCAGCAATATTTTCTCTTCCAGGTTGTCAGAATCAACAAGTTTGCCTTCGATATTCTGTTTCGCCTGGAGAAGTTCATCAAGAGAAACGGTTTGATGCTTTTTATGCAGTCTGTTTATCAGGTCCAATCGCTGACTAAGGTTCGCTATTTCCGCTGCATCAAAATAGATATTTTCACTTGCAACATGAATTTCTCCAGCTACATCTTTAATATCGATGAGATCACTTTGAATCCTATCAATCAATGAATTAAATTCAGGCTTATATTTAACGACCGAGACAAGGTCGTGAATTGCGCCAGACAAGAGGTTAAGAGCAGAAACATCGCCTTCGGATAAGGCATGGCTTGCGCTCAGCAGACCGGCTTTAATCACTTCGGCATTGGTCAACAGCGACAGCCGCAGTTCAGCATCCTCCTGCTCACCGGGCCTCAGTGCTGCCTTATTTAGCTCATCAAGCAGAAAGAGGAAATAATCACGATCGCCCTGGGCTCGTTCAGCTTGCTTCTTCAATTGAGAAAGCTGCAACCGTGTTGAATTTAAAAGGTTAAATCCCAATCTGTAATTCGCCATCGGAAGGGCAAGACCAGCATAGTTGTCGAGGACTGCCAATTGAAAATTGGCATCATTCAGTGTGATAATAGCGTGTTGTGAATGAATATTTACCAGCCTGTCACCAAGATCCTTAAGCAATGGAAGGTTTACGGGAGAATCGTTGATGAAGGCCCTGGATTTACCGCCCTGGTTTATCTCACGACGAAGGATCACGGTTGTGTCGAAATCAAGTTCATTATCGGCGAAAAAAGCTTCCAGGTGGTATCCTCCGACAAGAAACGCCCCCTCCACGATGCATTTGCGCGAAGGATCAAGCAAAACTCCGCTGTCGGCACGTTGACCAAGGATCAACGAGAGTGCGCCAAGCAGAATGGACTTTCCGGCGCCGGTTTCGCCTGTTATTACGGAGAAGCCAGCCGAAAAATCAATCTCCAATGCCTGAATCAGAGCATAGTTTTCGATTGATAATTTAAAAAGCATCGCTATTTATTTCGACTCTAAAATTGCCTGGTATTTCGAACTGTTGGCAGGATCGATATCCTTGAGTATATTAACAACAGTGGTCTTCTCCATGGGTGGTACCCGCTGGTCGGAATATATATTTACAATTTCATCGCGTTTCGCGTCGTAAATGAGTTGCAACGCGTATAGTCCTGGCTTGGCATTGTAAACTTTCTGAAGGTATCCCAGACTTTCCGTGATACTGGCTCTGCCCTGGTCAACTTTCTCATACATCTGGTCCAGCCCCTGATGGTGATAACGGTAGGCGAATTCCCGTAAGCCGACATTTGCAGGATTCTGATAATTATTCACCAACCAGTAGCGATTCTTTTCATTTTCAAAAGCTTTCCAGCCAGGTTCGGGAGCATTCTGGGCTGCTGTAACCACTTCCTGGGCTTTCTCGAAATAGGTAGCCCCACCACTCGGTGAAAATGAATCAAAATAGAAAGCAAGGAAAATGTAGGAGTAATAGGCCATTACCGAGGTGAGGTTGGAGGAAAAGGTGCCATCAGAATAGTCAAGCGGCTGAAATTCAACATATCTGAACTGAAAACCTTTATCAACATAATTTAATAATACGGAGTTATATGCGGTATTAAGAACCGGCCGACGCAAAACAATATTCAGGTTTCCCCGGAACTCATCACCACTCAGTCTATCGTTGATCGTAAGCAGCATGGTGCATTCTATCTTCTCTTCTGCTTTGAAGTTGTAGTTGGACCATTTCCTGTTATTCATAAATTCATACATCGCATTCTGCAGCGATTCGAATACACGTTTGTCGGTCCCTTCAATCTGTGGTGCGGAAACGCTGACAACGCAATCGAATTCCTGTGAGAAACCACGGGATAAAGTCAGGAACAAAAACAAAGCGATCAGAACTCTTTTCATGTGGTCAAGGAATGAATCATTACTGTTTACTTTGGGTGATCAGGTCCAGAATATCAGAAGCAACCGCATCCTTCTCCTTCAGCTGGCCAAGGTATTTTTCACCTCCCTTACTTAGAATAGTCACTTTATTGGTTTCACCACCAAAACCCGCCCCCGCATCCTCAAGTGAATTCACCACGATAAAATCAAGGTGTTTCTCTTTGAGCTTTTTAGTTGCATTTGCGATGGCATCGGAAGTTTCAAGAGCAAAGCCGACCAGTATCTGATTTGCTTTTTTGGCCAGGCCCATCGTTTTCAAAATATCTTTGGTGGGAACCAGATCCAGGTGCATTGCCGAGCTGCTCTTTTTAATTTTTCCAGTAGCGACTTGCTGAGGTGTATAATCAGCCACGGCTGCGGCCATAATAATTATGTCGGCCTTCCCGGCCTCGCTTAAACAGGCTTTGTACATGGAATCTGCCGTGCTCACATCAATCCGGTGAATTGCAGGGTGGGAAATATCTAAATGTGTTGGACCTGATACCAGTGTTACCTCAGCACCCCGTCTGGCAGCTTCCTTGGCCAGTGAAAAACCCATCTGTCCTGAGGAAAAGTTTCCGATAAATCTCACCGGATCAATCTTTTCGTAGGTTGGTCCCGCCGTTATCAGGACTTTTTTTTTGTGCAATGCCTGGCTTTGGGCAAAATGTTGATGAAGTAAAGCGATAATCTTTTCAGGCTCCTCCATCCTGCCCGGTCCGGACAGTCCGCTTGCCAACTCTCCTGTCTGTGGCTCAATTATGCTGTTGCCATAAGACAAAAGAATGCTGATATTTTTTTGTGTGGAAGGATGCTTATACATATCCAGGTCCATGGCGGGTGCAATGAAAACGGGACATTTAGCAGACAGGTAGGCGGTTATAACAAAGTTGTCGGCAATTCCACAAGCCATCTTCCCCAGCGAGTTGGCAGTAACGGGTGCAAAAATCATCACATCCGCCCATTGCCCTAGTTCAACATGGTTGCTCCACTCCCAGCTGGCAGCTTTAAACGGATCGATGATTACCCCTTTTTGGGAAAGTGTTGCAAGTGTTAAGGGAGTTACGAAATCAGTTGATGCAGGCGTCATTATTACCCTTACTTCTGCGCCTTCCTTAACGAGCAAACGAACAAGAAAAGGCATCTTGTAAGCAGCAATACTGCCTGTTATTCCGACAACGATCTTTTTCCCTTTAAGCATGAAGTCTTAAATGTGGATTAAAAATCTTCAGGACTCTCTTTGTGCGGATTACGGAAATAAACCTCTCCATTCAGGTATTCATGAATGGAGATGAGCGTTGGCTTTGGCAGATGTTCGTAATATTTGGCGATTTCGATCTGCTCGCGATTTTCGAAAACCTCTTCGAGGTTATCTGTTGTGGTTGCAAACTCGGAGATTTTCTGATTCAACTCCTCCTTAATCTCCAAACCGATCTGATTCGCTCTTTTCGACAATACAGCCACTGTTTCATAAACGTTCTTGGTACCGGTGGTAAAATCCTCGATATTCCGGGTTACTGCAAAAACATCTGTTTTAACTTTCTTATAATCCATCGCTATTTTATTGGTTTGAATAACTGATTTTTCTCTGACTCTATGTTGATCTTCTTTTCGTCTTTGGTGTACATCGCATCCAGCTCTCTTTGTGTTTTGGCTTTTAAATCTTTAGCCTCCGATAGAAAGGTACTTTCCGGATATTGCGTAACGAATTCATTGTAGGCTATAATGGCCTTGGTATGCCTGTCGCGTTTCTTTTCTTCTACACTCTCTTTGGCAAATTTATGATATGATTTAAATACCAGGAACATGATCTCCTCTTTGTGTTTTGTATCTGGAAATTCCTTGAGAATGTTGGAGAGCGATTTAACAGCAGCAGCATAATCATCCATCCGGTAATACAATTTGGCAACTTTATAGTCCTTCATTTCAAGCTTTTCCCGGAGCTTGTCAATCAGGTCATTGCATTCGGAAACCCGTTTACTGGTTGGGTACATATTGGTAAAGAGCTGCAACTCCTTCAATGCATCATAGGTAACTGTCTGATCAAGACTGTATTCAGGTGAATTCAGGAAATTGCAGTAAGCGCTCATAAACAGGCACTCCTCTGTGTACTGGGTATTCGGGAAATTTGTAGTATATCTTTTAAAGTAATAGGAAGCAAGGGTATAATCACGCTGGTTAAAGTAGCAATAGGCATAAAAATAATAGATTCTCTCCGATTTATCGGTGGCTCGCATTGCACCGATAAGCTGGTCAAAAAGCTGAAGAGCCCGCGAATAATCCTTTTCGTTGTATAGTTTGATGGCAGCCTCATATTTTTCATCAACGGAACCACTTTTAACAAGCCTGGAAAACTTACATGAGAATAATGACAATAGCAGACTGGCAGTAATTAGGAAAATGACCCTATTTTTCATTTTGCAAAAGTACATAATATTGAGGAAATACACCAATTTATTTGAATCCAGTGGGAATGGTCCATTTGCTGAACCCTAATTAAAACGCTGGTCAGATAAAAAAAGTATTGGGCACAAAGGGGGAATCAGCCGTATTTTTTGATATTTTTGCAGGCTCAAAGCTAATTATTTACACCGGTAAACTTAAAACAATACATCGTGGATATTTTTGAAAAAGTTGTCAGTAATATGGGACCCTTGGGTCAGTTTGCAGATCTAGGGTATGGTTATTTTTATTTTCCCAAACTTGAGGGAGACATTTCCAACCGCATGTATTTCAGGGGTAAACCTGTACTTGTCTGGAGTCTGAACAACTACCTCGGGCTGGCAAACCATCCAGAAGTGAGAAAAGCAGATACAGAGGCTTCTGAAAAATACGGGCTTGCCTACCCGATGGGTGCACGCATGATGTCGGGCCAGACGGATGCGCACCTTCAGCTTGAGCGGGAACTCGCAGCATTCGAACACAAAGAGTCTGCCTACCTCCTCAATTATGGTTACATGGGAATGGTTTCCATCATTGATTCGTTATTGGACAGACACGATGTGGTTGTTTATGACTCAGAGTCGCACGCCTGTATACTTGACGGACTGCGCCTTCACATTGGAAAACGGTTTGTTTACTCGCACAATAACATGGAGCGTTTTGAGGCACAGCTGAAACATGCCCGTAAGGCAGCTGACCTTTCGGGTGGCGGCATCCTTGTTATCACAGAAGGTGTATTCGGAATGCCCGGCGACCTGGGTAACCTGAAAGAGATGCTCCAGCTTAAAGAAAAGTACGGTTTCCGGTTACTGGTTGATGATGCCCATGGGTTTGGAACCATGGGAAAGACCGGGGCCGGCACCAGTGAAGAGCAGGGAGTAATGGACGAGGTTGACGTGTACTTTGGCACTTTCGCAAAATCAATGGCAGGCATCGGAGCTTTTGTGGCTAGCGAGAAACCTATTATTAAGGCGCTGACATTTAATATGCGTTCACAGATCTTCGCTAAATCACTCCCAATGCCCATGGTTGTTGGTTCCCTGAAAAGGCTTGAACTGATCCGGACCCATCCGGAGCTCCGTGAAAAATTATGGACCATTGTAAATGCACTGCAAAAGGGACTTCGCGAGAAAGGGTTCAACATCGGAAACACTCAATCACCGGTAACACCTGTTTTTCTTAATGGCGGACCCGGCGAGGCAACACAGATCATTGCCGACCTCAGGGAGAATTATGGAATCTTCTGTTCGATGGTTATCTACCCGGTAGTTCCCAAGGGCGTTATTATGCTCCGTCTGATTCCCACAGCAGCGCATACGCTGGAAGATGTGGCTGAAACGATTCAGGCCTTTACCGAAGTCAAAATAAAGCTTGGTGAAGGAAAATACTCAACTGGCGGCATTCCCGGTGCCATGGCTGACAAATTTTAACAATGGAACCAGGAAGGAACCTTTCAGACAGAGGCCGATTTTACAGTATTTACCGGAAGATCAGATTTCTTGCCAGGAGAGGTTCGCTTTATTCTGTTCAAACGAGCAAAGTAAACGGGCTGGTTCAATATCCAAAAGGCACTTTCAGGATCATCTCGATCAATTCACTTGTCCTTTTTCTGCTTGGATACCTTGTGGTTTATCTTCTGAATCTTTTCACCACCGCAATCTCTGCCAACGCATTCGACATCCCTGTAATGGTACATTATTATAGTGTTGATTACCTGATCAGGGGCAATGATTGGACGAGCGATGCAGTAACTACGGTTTTCAGCACCGGTCCACTGCTCGCACTGGTACTTTCTATCACACTTTTAATTCTATATGTGAAAGTTGAGATGGAAACCGGAATCATGAGACTGCTCCTGCTTTGGATGCTGCTGCACTGCCTGACACGGTTTTTCGGAGAACTCCTGGTAGGCGCCATTATGTCGCAGGGATTGGGCTATGTAATCCTTTATATGTTCATCATGGATACGGGGAAACTGATCATCACGATTTTTGCCTTTGTGGCCATGTTCACCATCGGACTCCTACTCACCAGGCAAGTATTGTATTCTGCCAATATTTATTTCAACGACCTCGACGGGAGTAACCGTTTCCGGTTAATCTGGAATCAGTTTCTGGTTCCGTTCTTTGTTGGAAATATCTTAATATTCCTGTTTAAACTACCGGAAATCAATCCATTTGATATTGCCCTTAATGGTTGTATGATCCTTTTTCTGATACCGGTGACCATGCGGAGTTTCGCCATTGGGGACCTATATTTTGACGATGAACCGCGAAAAATAAGCTTCCATGTTTACCTCGCTTTTGCGACGTTGATCTTTGCGATCCTGTTTCGGATTATTCTGGGATTTGGGATCAGGGTTGGTTGATCAGTTTTCCGGTATAAACATTTTCCCCGGTTGTAATTTTTACCAGGAAGATTCCAGGCGCCAGTCCTGCTGGTTCTATTGGCTCTGCTAATTTTCCATGTAATGAACTGCCACTGCCCTGATAAACTCCGATTCCCTGACCATTGATAAGGCTGATTTTTACCGGGCCGGAAAAGTTATCGGGCAGAACAACCATGAATTTTCCCTGGCAAGGATTTGGGTATATCGTGGCGGTGTTTACGATAACCTCGCTGGTGCCGAAAGTGAGCGGTCTCAGCTGCACATTGACGGTAGTGGTGGTCCATTTCGCGACATCAATGTTCTTCACGCTTTTGGAATAGTAACCCGGAGCAGAAAAACCGATTGTATAGTTACCCTCTTCAATAGCTCTGGTATAAAATCCGCTTGGAAGCGAAGAATAAACCTGGGAGTTGTCAAAATCATGTCCGAAGACGTAAACCTTTGCAGCAACCGGTTGCCCGGTAACTGTGTCGGTAACTATCCCGCTGAAACCATATTGTACCTGGTCAATATAGTTCAAAAAGGAGCGGTAATTATAATTCCAGTGATTTAGAAGTTGGGATGTCGGAAGTAGTTTTATGTTCGAAATCTCGAGTGTGGCTTCTCTGCAATAATGCCAGTAATTCATATAATCCTGTCGTCCGCCATTGACTTCATACCATGCATAACCGTTGGTAATGCCGTTGTCGAGATCCCTAAGGTAATTTGAAGGTGAATAGCTGTGAACGGTATCCGCATATTCTCTGGCAACAAACCGCCACCATGCATCATCAGCGGTAAGTTTGGCCCACGTGTCCCACGGATAGTTGAAGACTTCAGCGCCACCGTGAAAATTCATTGACATTGAAAAATGGTTGCTGTCTGCGAAAGCCATCCATGCGATCGTCTCTTTCTGCCATGGATTACCATCGGGGTGATCGCCTACTTTTGGATCCGGGAAGTTGCGATTAAGGTCAATGTTGTTTGCATTGTAGCGAACTGCCCCATACACGGAATTGTTACCGCCATGGTATGTTCCGTCGGGATTGGCAAGCGGGTTGATGTAAATCTCGGTGTTGTCGACCATGGCAGTTATTCGTGGATCGGTACCATAGCCGGTTAAAAGGTATTCTATCAGGTGAAGCATCAGGACGTAACCGGTGGTTTCATCTCCATGGATGGATGAAGTGTATAAAAACTGTGGTTCAGGTTCTTTTTGGTTCACATTATCGCTGATCTTCAGGGCAAGGATCAATCTGCCCTGAATGGAGGTGCCGACGGTGTCGAGTTTGCATATTGCAGGGTATGTTGCGGCAAAGCCTGTCATGTAGTCGAGATATTGCTGGTATGTCGGATAGAAATTCCAGATTGTTTGAGGATTGCGTGTGAAGGCAGAGTCAGGTTTCAGTTCCGCCTCAGGAATGAGCGTTCCGGGAGCCGGGAGCAGCTTATAGGGATATCCAAACGTCAGAAATTTTTCAAACTCCTTCTTACTCGCATAGGCATGAACAATATCACCGCGAACATTGTCGATGGAAATGAGCCGGGTAAGTGATTGGATTTGCCGGGAATCGCTGATGTTAAATTGAAAATACACCTCTCCCCTGTCTGCAAAAACAGAATCGAGTACGGATTGGACATCCCGGGAAGTCTGCCCAAAGGAAACCGGGCTGTAAAGCAGGCCAAGAAAAGCAAGTAGAAGGAGTCGTTTCATTATTTCAGGATGAGGGTGGAGACATGGTCATTGATCATTTTATTTACCTCCTTATTAACCGGCACCAGTGGCAGACGCAGATAGCTTTTGCAAAGGTTCATTGCTTCCAGGGCCGCTTTTATCCCGGCCGGACTTCCATCAGCAAACAGGGCACTGATAAAATCCATAAGTTTGAAATGAATCTTTCTTCCCTGGATGAAATCGCCCTGCAATCCATGTCTCACCATTTCGGAAAAGTCACCGGGGCAGGCATTGGCGACCACAGAGATCACACCGTCTGCTCCAAGCGCAAGGAGCGGCAAGGTTAAGGCATCGTCACCCGAAAGAACCAAAAAATCCTGTGGCCGTCTGTTAAGCACCTGAGTAATCTGGTCGAGATTTCCGGAGGCCTCTTTGATCCCGATGATATTGGAACATTCGTTCGCCAGCCTGAGCGTGGTGGATGCACTGATGTTACTACAGGTACGACCAGGTACCGTATAAAGGATCACCGGCACCGGACTGGCTTCGGATATGGTTTTAAAATGCTGAAAAATACCTTCCTGCGGAGGTTTATTATAATAAGGTGCAACGGAAAGAATTGCATCCACTCCCTTGAACGGTGTTCCATGAATAGCCAGTACCACATCGGAAGTACTGTTGCCTCCAACACCGACAACTAGCGGAACACGCTTGTTTATTTTTTCAACAGAAAAAGTTATCAAAGCTTTTTTCTCATGTTTGGTCAGTGTGGATGCTTCACCGGTTGTACCAAGAACCACGATATAATCAGCTCCGCCGTTGATGACATGGTTGATGATCTCCTCGTAGGCATCAAAATCAATAGCAAGTGACTTTTTGAAAGGAGTAACGATGGCAACTCCGGTGCCCCTGAACTTATTGTGGTCTTTTCGCATGAGAATTTATGACTGTTAAATAGTGCCTTATCTGGCCAAGGAAGTCATCGGTTGTCATGGCAGGATTAGCATCGATCATCAGGTCGTAATAATCCGCATTCTCCTCCGAAAATCTCCCCACCCTGCATAAGGCGTTGGACAAACCGGCAATGTATTTGAGCGGAAAGTTGTCACTCATACTGAGATCAATAAGGATATCAAACTCTTTCTCGATAAAATCTTTCACCTGGGTATGAATGGGTTTATAGAACCAATTCACATCCCTGCGTGAGAAGAAATCATAGGATAGTTTGGGGAGAAACCTGCTGACCAGACTTTTGTTTTTTACAAAGCCAAGGGCCTTGACCTCTTTATGGTCGCGTTGTAATTGTGATACAAACTCAGAAACACGATCATAATCGGGCACATCGTTAAGCGGATATATAATGCCTATACGTCTAGCATCCAGCAGGTTAGACATCTGACGCCGAGGTGCGTTAACATCCTTTTCTTTTCGGAAATAGTATTTTCCGATTTTCGATCTGATTTTTCCAAACATAATTTCCAACTATTTAGTCATCACGAAATGCGATGCAAATTTACGCAATCCTGACCAATTGTGAACCATGCCGTCATTTTTTAACGATAAACGGTTGGCTTGTATAGAAAGATGGCCGACCTTGTTATCTTTGCCGGATGAAGATCACCTTTCTTGGCACGGGAACTTCTCAGGGTGTTCCGGTAGTTGCCTGCCACTGCCACGTTTGCTCCTCCCTTAATCCGTTCGATAAACGACTCAGGTCTTCAATCCTGATCCAGCATGATAACCTTAACGTAGTTGTTGATTGTGGCCCCGACTTCAGGCAGCAGATGCTCCGGGAAAATGTTCAATCGGTTGATGCCATTCTGGTGACGCATGGGCACAAGGACCATCTGGGTGGGCTTGATGACGTGAGGGCGTTCAATTATATCCTTCAAAAACCTGCAGACGTTTATGCCACGCGCGAAGTTCAGCGGATAATCAGGAAGGAGTTTTCATATGCATTCAAAAAGGATCCTTACCCCGGTGTACCGGAGATCAATCTGCACAATCTGCTGAACCGGCCATTTTATATCAATGACCAGAAATTCACACCGATTAAAGCATTGCACTACAACGACACGAAATTTGTTTTCGGATTCAGGATCGGAGATTTTACTTACATAACGGATGCTGTAAAGATCAGTGACAAGGAGAAAGGCAAAATCGCAGGATCCAAAGTTATTGTGCTCAATGCCCTCAGGAAGCAAAAACATTACTCTCATTTTAACCTTGAGGAAGCGCTAAACCTCATGCATGAGCTCGGACCTGAGCATGGCTACCTTACACACATCAGCCACCAGATGGGCAGATACGACGAGGTCAATCCAGAACTACCTTCTTTCGTGTCACTGGCTTACGATGGCTTACAAGTGGAAGTTTAACCCTTTCTGGCCCTTTTAAGGGTTAATAAATTCATCGGATTGATTCCAATACCTGAAACATTTTTCCCCACAAACCGGAGTACCTGGTCGTAATAGAGCACAACCACAGGGGCCTCATTCATCATGATCTCTTCCATCTGCCGGTAATAATGGTAGCGCAAGGAGTCGTTGACTTCTGAAAGAGACTTCTCATAAAGCCCATCAAATGCTTTGTTTGAAAAATGGGTATAATTTGGACCCTGGGGGCAAAAATTCCTGCTATAGAAAAGTGAAAGATAATTCTCCGCATCCGGATAGTCGGCGATCCAGGAGGCTCTGAAAAATGCGAGCTTACCCTGTGCTTTCATCTCCTTCACTGCAGCAGGCGGACTCGTTTCAATCTTCATTTCAATACCGATCTCAGCGACCTGGAATTGAATATATTTACAAATATCAAGGTAGTCGGAAGTTGAAGTCAGCGTTATTGCCGGCAATCCGATCCCCCGGGGATAACCAGCGGCTGAGAGAAGTTTGCGGGCTTTCTCTGGATCATACGAATAGTAAATGTGCGTGGAATCGAACGATGGCAAACCGCAGGGAGTGATCCCATAAAATCCAGGCGTGCCGATATTGTTACGAAGGAAACGGATCATCTTCCCGCGATCGAATGCATAATTTATTGCCTGTCGAACCCGGCGGTCGAGGAGCGGATTGCCCTTTGTTGCTTCACGGGATGGATCAACCATAAACCCCAGATATTCAGTGTTCAGGTAGGGCAATGTAACCAGTCGTAAACGGTTTTCATATTTCGGTTTAAGCTTCCCTTCCCGGGTAAGCACCTCATCTTTGTAGGAAGGATCAATGCCTGACATGAAATCCAGCTTCCCTTTCATAAATTCCAGAAAAGCCGATTGTTTATCGGCGACAAATGTTATGGCCACCGCATCAAGATAAGGAAGTCTTTGGTTATTCTCAAACTCAAAGTACCGGGGATTTTTCAAGAAAACCATCTTCACCCCCTCCTTCCACAATTTGAGGTAAAAAGGTCCTGTCCCGACCGGATTGCTGCGAAAACTGCTTCCGAAATATTCAATAGCCTCTTTTGGAACGACAGAACAATACTGCATTGAAAGCAGTCTCAGAAATGGAGGGAAAGGCTGTTTCAGTGTAATCCGGAAGGTAGAATCATCCGGGGCTTCAAATGCATAATTACCATCTGAACTCCAAACATTATTAAATATCCAGGCACCCGGGGAAGCCACTTTGGGGTTTGTGATCCGTTTGAAGCTGTAAACGAAATCAGAGGCAACCACCCGGCGTGTTTTGTTGTCTTTAAAGGCCGGACTTTCGTGAAAGAGCACGTCCCTGCGCAAATGAAACGTATAGGTCAGTGCGTCAGCTGAAATATCCCACGAAGCTGCGACAGAGGGCAGGATTTCAAGTTTATCGTTAAGCTGAACCAAACCATTAAACAATTGGTTGTCGGCCCAGATTAACGACTGATCGCGGGCAAATGCAGGATCGAGGGAGGTGATATTCGCAGCTTCATTATACTTGAAAACGGTTTTGAAAGTCTCGTTGAAATCACCGCTGCAAGACCATACGATGACAAGCGTTATCAAGGATATTAGATAGTTCTTTCTCATGTCGGGTGTGCAAAAATATCAGATTTTTCAATAATCCCAAGCATTTACACGTCTTCCGGAGACGATTATTTTTAACTTTGCAGTTCAGGTACACCAAATAAAATTCTATTATGAAACGACTTACTTTCCTCTCCCTTTTGATGATCATTCTCTGTCTGGCCGGAATCACCCAGGCACAAACAAACATGAGGGGTTCAGCATACTGCGCTCAAAAAAAGTCCAATGCCCCTGATCTTCCTTCCCGGCCATCAGGAACGGATGTGATAATTCCTCATTCCTTTGATGTTTTGAAATATACCCTTGATCTCGATATCTACAGTTGTTTTCTCAGCCCATACCCGAATTCATTTAAGGCGACCAATGTTATCAACTTCAGGGTTGACACTGCCCTGAGTTCAATAAAACTTCATGCGGTAAACAGCTCGCTTCTGATCGATTCGGTAAGGATGGCCGGAATCTCCTTCTCCCACGCTTCAGATATCCTTACCATTCAACTCAACCGCACTTACAATCCCGGTGAGATTGTTAATGTGAAGGTATGCTATCACCATAAGAACGTATCCGATCAGGCCTTCAACGTTCAGGGAGGCATGGTTTTTACCGATTGCGAACCGGAGGGTGCGAGAAGATGGTTTCCATGCTGGGATAAGCCATCGGATAAGGCAACACTGGATCTTAAGGTCAAAGTGCCTTTAAATGCCAGACTTGGTTCTAACGGACACCTTGCCGATTCCACTGTAAGCGGGGATACCCTCAAATACCATTGGGTGAGCAACCAGAACATTTCAACCTACCTGATGGTGATGTCGGGGAAGATCAACTACAAACTGAACATCGTTTACTGGCATAAACTGAGCAATCCTGCAGACAGTATTCCCATCCGGTTTTACTTTAACTATGGCGAAAACCCAACTTACATACAAAATATTATCGGAGCCATGACCACCTATTATTCAGAAACATTCTGCGAGCATCCATTTGATAAAAACGGCTTTGCTACGCTGAATAACCTTTTTGCCTGGGGTGGAATGGAGAATCAGACCCTGACAAGCCTCTGCCCCAATTGCTGGCAGGAAGGGCTGGTTGCCCATGAATTCGCGCACCAATGGTTTGGCGATATGATCACCTGTGCAACATGGGCTGACATCTGGTTAAATGAAGGGTTTGCAACCTTCTCTGAAGCGCTTTGGCTTGAGAATACCGGAGGATATTCAGCCTATAAAAACGACATCCTCAACGATGCCAGCAACTACCTCTCCTCGAATCCGGGTTGGGCCATTTCCGACCCTGAATGGGCAATAAATACACCTTCGAATGATGTGTTGTTCAACTACGCTATTACCTATTGCAAAGGAGCCTGCGTACTGCATGAACTTCGCTATGTGCTGGGCGACTCACTCTTTTTTGCAACCCTGGCTTCCTACGCTTCAGATACCAACTTCAGATTCAAATCAGCCAATGTTGCAGACTTCAACGCGAAAGTTAATTCGGTGGCAGGTGGAAATTATGATTGGTTCTTCGAGCAATGGATTTTTCAACCAAACCATCCGATCTATCAGAACACCTATAATTTCGAAGATCAGGGAAACGGAAATTGGAAAGCAAATTTCTTCATGACTCAGATCCAGAGCAACCCGACATTTTTCAAAATGCCCGTCCAGGTAAAAATCAGGTTTGCCGATAATACAGACACCCTCATCAATGCCATGAACGACGCCAATTACCAGCAATTTTCGTGGACATTTAACAAGCGTCCTGTCTTTTTCCAGTTCGATCCGGACCAGCAGATTGTCATAAAGGAGGGAAGTACCATTGTTGGGATTGGCCAGGATTTACTGCCCGGTGCAGGGATTCATCTTGCACAAAATACACCAAACCCCGCTTCCGGCATGACCAGGATTGTTTATGAGCTCGACAAGGCAATGCCCGTGAAGCTGGAAATCCTCAGTCTCGTTGGGAAATCCATAACCATCCTCGCAGACGGTAACATGACAGCAGGGAAATACAATGTTGACTATGACTGCTCTCAGTTATCTCCCGGTATCTATCTTTACCAGCTTCATGCCGGTGGTAACATGCTCACAAAAAAACTTGTAGTTTCGAGATAAGAATGCCAAAGATCCGCAGGCATATTTTTGTATCACTTTTTTTCAGCATAGTTGCTTATTCCGCATCGGGCCAGCATAACCCCGGCGGTTTGCACCATGATTACAGGAAGCATCTTTACGATGCGATAAATTACAAGGTGGAGATGGATATTTTCGATTGCCATAAATCTCCCTTTCCCCGAACCTTTTCTGCCAAAATGACCCTCACTGTCAAGGCAGATTCGATCCTGAGCCAAATTATGCTAAATGCGGCAAACTCATCACTGGAGATCGATTCAGTTGGAATGGCAGGCACTGCTTTTACCCATTTCGCAGACACCCTGAAAATTCAGCTCGGCCGCACATACCTGCCGGGTGAAAATTTAGACGTTAAGATCTGCTACCGTCATAAAAATGTGGCCGACCAGGCTTTTTATGTTTCCAGTGGGTACGTATTTACAGATTTTCCACCTGAAGGCGCCCGTAAGGTTTTTCCATGCCGGGACAGACCATCCGACAAAGCGACGTGGGAGATCATCGCAAAGGTGCCATTGACCGCCAGGCTGGGAGCCACCGGGAAGCTGGCTGATTCGGTGGTCTCAGCAGACACCATCACCTATCGCTGGATATCGGAAAACCCTGTAGCCACTTATCTTGTATGCCTCTCCTCGAAAGATGGCTTCCAGATTCAGAAGAGTTGGTGGCACAATCCGTCAATTCCATCAGACAGCACCCCTGTTCGTATTTATTACAAACCCGGAGAAAACCTCGCAACCATCAATAATCTCCTGACACCGATAACAAATTTTTTCTCCACAAAATTCGGCCGTTATCCATTTGAAAAAATCGGTTTTGCCATTCCGGACAGCTCCTTTCCATGGGGTGGAATGGAAAATCAAACCATGGTGAACCTGATGCCGGGCGGATATAGTGATGGGAATCTGATTGCCCATGAACATTCTCACCAGTGGTTTGGCGATCTTATTACTTGTGGAACATGGGCTGACATCTGGCTGAATGAAAGCTTCGGGACATACTGCCAGAATTTATGGGTTGAACATAACAGCGACTACGAAACCTATAAGGCGGGAATGAACAGGATTGCCAATTACTACCTGGAACACAACCCGGGTTTGCCTCTTTATAATCCGGAGTGGGCGATCCACACGCCTTCATCAAATCTGCTTTACAGTACGGCTCTGGTCTACGACAAAGGTGCCTGCGTGCTTTTTCAGCTTCGTTACGTTGTTGGCGATGCGCTATTTTCCGACTTGATGAAGGCTTATGCGACCGATACGAACTTCATGTTTAAGAATGCTGTTACCAGAGAATTTATAACCAAGGCAAACCAGGTCAGTGGGCAAAACCTTAACTGGTTCTTCGACTCGTGGGTTTATTCACCGAACCACCCAGTCTATGAGAATAGCTACGATATCATCCAACGGGGTACCGGCAAGTGGATGGTTAAATTACGGATCAGACAGACCCAGAAAAACACTGGATTTTTCAGGATGCCGGTGGAAATCGGAATCAAATTCAACAATGGTTCAGATACTGTCGTTAAGGTTATCAATGAAGTGAACCCGCAGGAATTTGAGTTGACATTTCAATCGCAGCCGATTGCACTTACCTTCGATCCCGCCAGGAAAATACTCCTCAAACAGGCGACTACCCTTGTCGGAATAAAGCCCGAAAACGAAAAATGATCAGCTTAGGTAAGTTGAGGAGATGAACTCACCCCCGTCTTTTTGTAGTTGAAGTCGAGCGGTTCGTTAACCTTTTCGTTAAGCAGCGCCAATTCCCCGATTTCCTTCATTTCGTCAATGTAGTGGAAGGTTAGCCCTTTAACGTAATCTGGTTTAATATCCTCGATATCCTTTCGATTCTCCGTTGAAAGGATGACGTCCCTGATATTTGCTCTTCTGGCAGCCAGCATCTTCTCCTTGATACCACCAACAGGCAGTACTTTTCCGCGAAGGGTGATCTCGCCGGTCATGGCAAGACGTTCACCAACTTTTCGCTGCGTAAAGGCAGATGCAAGTGCAGTAAACATGGTTATTCCGGCAGAAGGTCCGTCTTTTGGGGTTGCTCCCTCCGGAACATGAATGTGGATATTCCAATCCTTGAAAACTTCAGGATCAATATCGAAATACTTAGTGTTGGCCTTCAGATAGGCAAGGGCAATCGATGCAGATTCTTTCATGACATCGCCCAGATTTCCCGTCAGCGTAAGATTGCCTGTCCCCCTGCTGAGACTTACCTCTATAAAAAGGATCTCCCCGCCGGTCATGGTCCAGGCCAGTCCGGTGACTACCCCTGCGATTTCATTGGAGATGTATTTCTCAGCCTGAAACATTGGGGGCCCCATCACTTTTTTGAGGTCTTCGGCATTGGGTGTACGGTTAAACTTTTCCTGCGTAACAATGGCTTTGGCCTTATTCCTGATAATCTTTGCGATGTTCTTTTCAAGGGTTCTTACGCCGGATTCGCGGGTATAATCCTCAATAATTGTTTGAAGTATGGGTCTGCCGAAAATCAGTTGGTTCTTTTTGAGACCATGTTCCTTCATCTGTTTGGGCACCAGGTGACGTTCGGCAATTTCGATCTTTTCTTCAATCAGGTAACCAGGCAGTTCAATCACCTCCATGCGGTCTCTGAGCGCTGGATGAATGGTAGTCATGGTGTTGGCCGTTGCGATGAACATAATCCGGGAGAGATCATACTCGACCTCCAGGAAATTATCGTAAAAAGCAACATTTTGTTCCGGGTCCAGCACCTCTAGCAAAGCAGCTTGCGGGTCACCACTGATGTTCATACCCATAACCTTGTCGATCTCATCCAGCACAAATACCGGGTTCGAGGATTTGATTTTCTTCAGACTTTGCACAATCCTTCCCGGCATCGCGCCGATGTAAGTCTTCCTGTGACCGCGGAGTTCAGATTCATCGCGTAAGCCACCAAGTGACATTCTAACATATTTTCTTCCCAACGCCCTGGCAATGGACCTCCCCAGTGATGTTTTTCCAACCCCCGGAGGTCCGACCAGACAAAGAATCGGTGATTTCAGATCGCGTTTTAATTTGATCACAGCTAAGTACTCAATGATCCGTTCCTTAACCTTTTCCAGTCCGAAATGATCCTCGTTAAGGATCTTCATAGCATGATGGAGATCGAGGTTATCATTGGTGTATTCATTCCAGGGCAACTGGACAAGTGTTTCCAGATAATTCGTCTGAATCGAATATTCCGCAGCCATCGGGTGCATGCGCTGCAATTTGTTGATCTCCTTTTCAAACACCTCGGCGATCTCTTTTGACCATTTTTTAGTTCTGGCCTGTTCGCGCAAGGCAGTGATTTCCTGGGCATTCGGACTACCGCCTAACTCCTCCTGAATTGTTTTCAACTGCTGATTCAGCAGAAAGTCGCGTTGCTGTTTGTCGAGGTCGGTTTTTACCTTGTTTTGTATCTGTTGTTTCAGATCAACTACCTGCAGTTCCTTGGTAAGATATGACAAGACAAGATCAGCACGTTCGGTCAAATCAGAAACCTCAAGAAGTGTCTGCTTTTCAAACAATTCAACATTCAGGTTTGAGGAGATGAAGTGAACCAGGAAGGAGGGACTTTCGATGTTTTTTATAGCAAATGCTGCTTCTGAGGGAATGTTCGGCGATTTATTGATGATCTGAACTGCAAGGTCCTTGAGTGAAGCTATCAATGCCCCGAATTCGCCATTATCAGAAGGGATCACAACGGGAGAATCAATGGCAGAGACTTTCGCTTTAATATAAGGCTCCGACTGAACCAGCTCATCCATGACAAAACGACGTTTTCCCTGGATGATTGCAGTATTGCTCCCATCGGGCATTTGCAATATCTTGATGATATATGCAACTGTTCCGATTTTATTGAGGTCGTCAAATTCGGGATCCTCGACGGATGCATCCTTCTGCGACACAGCCCCGATTATGCGGCTACCCTTGTAATATTCGCGGATAAGCTTTATCGATTTATCTCTTCCAACCGTAATCGGAATTACTACACCGGGAAAAAGAACGGTATTTCTTAACGGAAGTATCGGAAGCGATTCGGGGACCTCTTCAGAATTCATTACCACCTCATCTTCGGATGACAAAAGTGGAATAAACTCGGTTTCGGAGTCAATTAATTCTGAGAAATTAAGCATATTTATATCTAATAAGTTCTTCATGATTACAAAAGGTCAAAATGTCAGATGGCCGCACATGATGTTAACCAGGCCGGCCATAGGACAAGATATGTGCCAAGAAATTCCCGGCCTGCTTACAGGTACTTATTTTTCAGGGTAAGATTGTAAACACTGGTAAGGAGTTCTCTTTCCACATCGTCAAAGACGAGGTTTCTGCGTTTGTAGACGATCTCAGCTACGTCGATTGCTTTCTGAACATTATAGTTCGTATGCCCTGCGGTGCCGCCCCAGGTAAAGGAAGCGATGAAGTTGCGCTGAAATCCGGCGCCGAAAATGTTTGAATTCACTCCGACCACTGTGCCTGTATTAAATTGTGTATCAATGGCACATTTGGAATGATCGCCCATGATCAGCCCGCAGAATTGCAAATGGGTGTTGACAAATGTTTGCTTGCCATAACTCCATAAACGCACCGAATCGTAAGTGTTTTTCAGGTTTGAGGTATTGGTATCCGCACCGATGTTACACCATTCGCCAATCACAGAATGGCCGAGAAAACCATCGTGTGCCTTATTCGAGTAGGCAAAGAGCACAGAGGTGTTCACCTCCCCTCCTACCCTGCAGTAGGGTCCGATTGTAGTAGGGCCGTAAATTTTGGCTGCCATCTTGACTTGGGCACCTTCGCAAAGTGCAAACGGTCCCCGAATCATGGCGCCTTCCATGATTTCAGAATCTTTCCCAATATAGATCGGTCCGGTTTCGCCATTGAGTATGGCGCATTCAACCTTGGCTCCTTTTTCGACGAAGACATATTCTTCCCCAACCACCCTGTTGGTACTGCTGAGCTTTTGTGATTTTCTGCCTTTCGTCAGGAGCCTGAAATCATCGAGGAGTGCAAGCTGATTTTTCGAAAATATTTCCCAGGTGTGATTGATTTTGAGAGGACACTGAGAAATCCGGATCTCTTCTATACCTTCAGAAGATGTATCTCCGATATTATCCAGTTCTCCTTCCGTAACATGCACTGCGATTATCGTATCGTTGTAAACAACCGTCTGGTTTGGCTTCAGGTTTTTCACAGCTTCAATGATTTCGTCGTTTGGACACACCGATCCATTGATGAGAACATTGCTTGATTCTTTAACAATCGGGAATTTGGCCGACAAATAAACATCGGTAAGCGATGACGTTTTGGCTTTGAGCCGCTTTTCCCACTTCTCACGGATAGTGAGGATCCCAACCCGGATATCAGCAACAGGGCGTGTGAAAGTCAGCGGAAGTAAATTCGTTTTTACAATGCTTTCGTCGAAGAGGATGTAATTCATGTTATCCGGGATTTATGTTAGGGAAAATTTAGAATAATTGTATACTGCAAATTTATAAATTTATGATAAAAAAAAAGCCTCCGAAAAAAAAACGGAGGCTTTTAAAAAATATTTTATTTTTCGCTTACTGAGCAGCTTTCTTTTCAATATGCTTGGAGTAGCGGCTTTTGAATTTATCAACCCGTCCGGCAGTGTCAACCAATTTCATCTTCCCGGTGTAAAACGGATGCGAAGTATGAGAAATTTCAATTTTAATCAGCGGATATTCCAGTCCGTCTTCCCAAACAATTGATTCTTTGGTTTTTACGGTTGATTTAGACAGAAAGGTATAATCGTTTGACATATCTTTAAAAACAACCAGTCTGTAATCCTTCGGGTGAATGTCTTTTTTCATTTTACAAATGTGATTTATAATGAGGGTGCAAAATTAATGGTTTTTATTTGATTTGCAAACATTTTTCATCAAGATTATCTGGTCATCAGGAATTTCAATGTATCCGTATCGTCGGCATAGTCGCGTAAAGCCGGGTACTGTGCCTGACCCGGTAACAAATAGGGTAATCCGGGATCCTCGATGGAGACTACACACTGAATCTCCTCACGGACGTCATTAAGTTTGCGTGTCACTTCATTTAGCTGGTTATAACGTTCAAAGTGAAGGACTGCAATGGGCGACTGAATCGCGGGATCCTCAACAATCAACAGGAATCCTGTATCGAGAAATGGAACCTTGTTGATCAGGTATATTGATTTCAGGTAATCATAATTGTTTCTGTATTTGTTGTGGTTGGCAAAACCTGCAAAAGCACTGAAGGCGTTTGTAAGTTTGCCTAAATCGTACCGGTCAGGAATAAAAATTTTTGAAACATTGCGGCATCCCATTCCAAAATATAAAAAAATATCACGGCTCAATCCTGCGAGGTCTCCGGCCGTCTCATCACCGGTAATTACAGCAAGGCTATTCCTGTTGCGTCTGATAATATTGGGATATTTTCCGAAATAGTAATCAAAATAGCGGGATGTGTTATTACGGCCGGTTGCAATGATGGCATCAAAACCTTCAATCCGGTCGGTTGTGAAGGAGATGAACTCTTCCCAGGCAGGATTAAACGAAACGAGCAGTTTCGCCATGGCAGGCAGCAACTGTTTGTCGACGGAAGAGAGTTTTGCCAGGATCCTGTTGCCCGAAATAAGAACACAGAGAAAGTCGTGAAACCCAACCGCCGGGATATTGCCGGCCATGACTACGCCGATGGTCCTGCAAGATGGCTTCATATCCTCGCTGTAGGCGGCGATCCAATCCGACAGGTCTTCCGCACGTAAAATTTCCCCGATCGCATTCAGCGCAATGGTAATATGTTCAGGAGTAAACCATACATTTTCTTCATAAGCCAGCCTGGCAGCTTCAACAAGTGTATCCGCATTTACCTCCGCGGAACGGGCCGGATAGGCTCTGAGAATTTCTCCAAGCCGGGCAAAAGATTCAATACGTTCTGCTGCGCTTATGTAAGCTGATTTCATTTTGCAAAGGTAGCGTTATAAAATAAGCAGGATGGAAAAACGTTCATAGATAAAACCGGGCACATGCTGAAACGATTACTAAAAATGCTCCTTTTACTCTGTCTGATTTTTTCTTCATCGCGGATTCTTTCTCAGGAACACCTGTCTGTCAAATCAGCTGAAGATTCTCTGAAAATCATTTCACTCAGGCTTGGTCAAACCCACAACGACAGTGTGAGAAGGGTTTTAAACAAGCAGTTCAGCCTCCTCCTCGGGGCTACGTTGCTGCGCTCGCAATCATTTACCTATCCCTTCGACTCACTTCGGTCGCTTGGAAAACTCACCGCTCCCGATAAAAAATTCAGGCTGTACCTGTGGAATATACGGATGAATGACGGCCATTTTACGAATTACGGCTTCATTCAGCAACCGGGTATATCTTCGGCAGTGATTACCCTTTTGACAGACCATTCCGATTCAATTGATGATCCTGACAATCAGCTGCTTTCACCCGGCAATTGGTTTGGGGCGATGTATTACAAGATAATCCCGGTGATAACGTCCGACTCAGCAGTTTTCTACACGCTCCTTGGATGGCAAGGGAATAACTCGCGCATAACCCAAAAGGTAATTGAGATCCTCTCCTTTACGAGCGACAACAAGATTCAGTTTGGGGCACCTGTATTCAGCAAATACCACGAGAACGGCAATATGCGGGTGATTTTCCGTTATTCTGCCGAGGCATCCATGATCCTTAAACTGGAGGATCGTAAAGAGGTCATTTTACGATATCTGGGTCTTCGGGAAGGCAACACCATCGAAGCCACCGAAAAACCCATGATGATCATAGGCGACCATCTCATGCCGCTTGATCCTCAGCTGGAAGGATTTTACGAACATTATGTTCCTGACTCCGAGGCCTGTGACGGATTCATCATGGTAAATGGCAAATGGGAATTCGTTACCGGAATTGATGCCAGAAATACCCGCTGATCCCTCCATTTTTTTGCCTGTCCCAATTTTTTTTTTATTTTTGATCTCAGAAATAATTTCGTTTACTTTGTTTGATTATTATTGCACCGCGAATCTCATTTAACTACATCCATTATTTTAATAAAAAGAACATGAAAAAGCACAACTTCAGCGCCGGTCCATCCATCCTTCCTCGTATTGCTCTGGAAAATTCAGCAAAAGCTATTCTGGACCTCAATGGCATTGGTTTATCCCTGCTCGAGATATCACATCGCAGCAAAGACTTTCAGGCGGTCCTTGATGAAACCATGGGCCTTTTCAAAGAGTTGTTAAACATCCCCGAAGGTTACCAGGTGATATTTCTTGGCGGTGGTGCGAGCATGCAATTCTGTATGATCCCTTACAATTTCCTCAACAAGAAAGCATCCTACCTGGAAACGGGAGTTTGGGCAGAAAAGGCGATCAAAGAGGCCAAATTTTTTGGCGAAGTAAATGTTGTAGCATCGTCGAAAGACAAGAACTTCAATTATATTCCAAAGAATTACACGGTTCCTGCGGATTCAGATTACTTCCATATCACAACGAACAACACCATTTACGGTTCTGAAATCCACAGTGACCTCGACAGTCCTGTACCCCTGATCGCCGACATGTCTTCCGATATTCTCAGCAGACCGGTTGATGTCTCCAAATATTCGATGATCTATGGCGGCGCGCAGAAAAATCTGGGCCCTGCCGGTGTTACTTTTGTCATTATCAAGGAGTCGTTACTCAGCAAAGTGGAGCGTAAGATCCCCACGATGCTGAATTATGCCACCCACCTTAAAGAGCCATCACTCTACAATACTCCACCTGTGTTTGCCATTTACACCTGCATGGAAACCCTGCGCTGGATCAAAGCCCTTGGTGGTGTAAAAGCTGTACAGGCAATGAATATCAAGAAAGCCGAACTTCTTTACAATGCCATCGACAACAGTAAGATGTTCGTCGGTACGGTTGCCAAAGAAGACCGTTCCCTGATGAATATCTGCTTTGTCATGAAGGAGGCCTATAAAGACAAGGAGGAGGCATTCATGGAATTCACCAAGCCCAGGGGGATGGTTGGCATTAAAGGACACCGTTCTGTTGGCGGATTCAGAGCCTCCACCTACAATGCATTACCCATCGAAAGTGTACAGGCTCTTGTGGATACCATGCATGATTTTGAGAAATTAAACGCCTAATCCGAACTCCGATGACAAAAGTATTAGTAGCAACAGATAAACCTTTTGCCCCTGTGGCAGTAAAAGGGATCAGGAAAGCTATTGAGAATGCCGGTTTCGAACTTGTGCTTCTTGAAAACTATACAAGTCAGGAAGAATTCGTGGCAGCCATTGGTGATGTTGAGGCTGTAATTATCCGAAGTGATAAGGCCGATAAACAGGTAATCGAGGCAGGATCAAAACTGAAGATCATTGTGAGGGCCGGAGCCGGCTATGACAACATTGACCTTCCTGCCGCAACATCCAAAGGAATTGTGGCCATGAACACACCGGGTCAGAATTCAAATGCAGTAGCCGAACTGGCACTTGGAATGATGGTTTATTATGCCCGCGGATTCTTTAACGGCAAATCCGGGTCAGAACTCATGGGCAAGAAACTCGGCATTCACGCCTATGGTTACGTTGGGAAAAACGTTGCGCGCATTGCCAAAGGATTTGGCATGGAGGTTTATGCCTTTGACCCCTTCATTCCCCGCGAAGAGATTGCCAAGGACGGCGTTAAATGGTTAGGCACTGTTGAAGAGTTATACGGCACCTGCAATTTTATCTCCTTACACATTCCGGCAAACAGCCAGACAAAGCAGTCGGTGAATTATTCGCTGCTTTCAAAAATGCCCGCTCCTGCCTGTCTGATTAACACGGCCCGGGCTGAGGTAATCAATGATGCTGACCTGCTTAAGATGTTTCAGGATCGGAAAGATTTTGCCTATCTTACTGATGTTGAACCTTCGAACAAAGCCGAGATAGAAGCCAATTTCAAAGCAAAGTTCTTTTGTACTCCCAAAAAAAGCGGGGCACAGACAGAGGAGGCCAACATTAATGCCGGGATCGCTGCAGCAAAACAAATAGTCAACTTCATCAATAACGGAGACCGGACATTCCAGGTGAATAAATAGCGTGGTAACTGCTCCCAAAAACACAGTGTTAACTAATTGCTGAGAAAACCATGGAAAACGAACACGAAAGACCAACTACTTTTTTCAGGTTTGAAGATCTGAGAATTTATCACAAGTCGTTAGAATATATTGACTGGGTTTACAGAATGACCCGGACGGCGAATACAGACCCTTTTGTAAAAGCTTTTTTCGAACGGTACCTCGTTTCAGCAAATGGAATTTCGCTGAATATTGCAGAAGGTTCGTCGCGAAATAAAAGCCAGTTCGTTTACTATCTGAAGATGGCGAAGAGTTCTGTCAGAGAGTGCGTGGTGTTATCGACGGTTGCCAAAAGCCAGAATTTTATCACTGGTAGTGCGTACGACGAATCGAAGAATTATCTCATGGAGATGACCAAGATGATCGGAGCATTAATCGGATCACTTCAACGCTCTGTTAAACCTGATGAACATGAGGATGATGACGATGATATTTAATCGTCGCTAACCCGGAAAACCTTATAACTTAAATACTGACATGGCTATTTTGAAAACTTTCAAAGGCCTGAGACCTCCTGTTGCTATTGCACAGGAAGTGGCTTCAAGACCTTATGATGTACTCAACTCGTTAGAAGCAAGAGAGGAAGCAAAAGGGAACCCTTATTCGCTCCTGCACATTATCAAACCCGAGATCGACCTGCCTGCTGATTTCGACCTGCATTCACAACCCGTTTACGATAAGGCAAGAGAGAATTTTGACCTTTTTCGGAAAAATGGATGGCTGGTTCAGGATGAAAATGAACTGCTATACATTTACGCGCAGACCATGAACGGCAAAACCCAATATGGGATTGTTGGTTGCGCCGGTGTTGCAGATTACATGAACGGGATTATCCGGAAACATGAACTCACACGCAAGGACAAGGAGGAGGACCGCATGAAACATGTGCGGGTCACCAACGCAAATATGGAGCCGGTATTCTTCACCTATCCCGCCGTGCCGGAGATCGATGAAATTGTTTCTTCGTTTGTCGGAAACCATTCTCCCGATTACGATTTTACCGCTTCCGATGGTGTAGGCCACCATTTCTGGGTAATAAACGACAAAAATATTAACCAGCGCATTGTATCCCTGTTCTCAAAAGTTCCCTTCACCTATGTTGCCGATGGCCATCATCGTACCGCAGCTGCTGCCCTGGTTGGGAATGAGAAGGAACAGAAGAACCCGCACCATACAGGCAACGAGGAGTACAACTTCTTTCTTGCAGTGCATTTTCCTGACAACCAGTTGTCGATCATCGACTATAACCGGATGGTCAAAGACCTGAATGGATTGCAGGTTACCGAATTTCTGCAAAGGCTGTCAGTAGTATTCGAGGTAGCTGCGGTTGGAACAACGATCTGCAAACCCACGATGCTGCATAATTTCACCATGTATCTGGAAGGACAATGGTATTCGCTCACTGCCAAACCCGGAACTTTCAATGATGCGGATCCGATCGGGGTGCTTGATGTAACCATCCTTTCCCGCCTGGTGCTGGATGATATCCTGGACATAAAGGATCTCCGGACATCAGACAGGATCGATTTTGTTGGAGGTATCCGCGGACTTGGAGAACTGGTGAAACGCGTCGACTCTGGTGAAATGAAGGTTGCATTTGCGCTCTATCCGGTTTCGATGAAGCAACTTATGGATATTGCCGACTCCGGAAATATAATGCCACCAAAAACAACATGGTTTGAGCCGAAACTACGGTCCGGACTTGTGGTACATGAACTGGATTAGCTGTCAGTCTTTCATATATTCACCGAAGACCGTCTGAAGATAGGCCTTCCCTTCTCTGAACAGCGAATCCGGCGAGGCCGGATCTGTCCAGTCATAATAGTAATTCGCCGCTTTGTCGTAGGTAAAATACCCCCACGGTCTTATCCACCCCAGTCCATCCTCGGTGGAGTAATAGGCATATTCTCCTGAATAAGGATTAAACAGGTTTTTACTGAAACTGAAGCCCTGTGCAGGTATGTGCAACTGGGCAAGGAGTGTGGCAGCCAAATCATGCTGATTTCCCAGTTTAGACCAACGGGTGCCTTTGTACCGGGCTTTGATCACATCGCCAAAAAATAACATGGGTATCTGGTGGTATTCCTTCGACTGGGGATGCGTGTTACGGTAAGAATTATGGCTGTGGTCAGCAACGAAAATAAACAGCGTATTCTTGTACCAGGGTTCTTTGCTTGCCTTGCTGATAAATTCGCCCAGACAATGATCTGTGTACAGCGCTGCATTGATGTACTCACGTTCATTATCGCCCCATTTCAGCGGCTTTGGATAAGGTTGATCCCAGGGAGAGTGAGTGCTTACAGTAAAGAGAGAAGCAAAAAAAGGATGCTTCATTTGTCCAACATCGTTTACCATATATCCAAGCGTGTACTCATCGTGGATTCCCAGTTTCCCCTGCGGAAGAGATCCCGGAAAATCCTTACCCTCCATTATTTTGTTAAAGCCGTTGTATATTATATAGCTCTTGATATTACCGTAAATCAACTGTCCTCCGAAATAAAATGCCGATGTGTATCCGGCCTTCATCAGATCCCTGGTAAGACTGGGCAGTTTAACAAATTTATCCGGTTGAACAGTGATCGAACTGATCGGATGGGCAGGGAAACCGCCAAAAATAGATGCCATGCCCTGTTCCGATCTGGATCCTGAAGCATACAGGTGGTCAAAAAGAATACCTCCCTGTTCCAGCTTGTTGAACTCCGGCGTGATTCCTGGTTTGCCTCCAAGTGCCTCGATAAGATCGGCCGACCAACTTTCTAGAATTACCAGCACAATATTCGGCCGCGAGGTATTCAGAATTTCAAGGGTCGTGTCGGAGGCAACTGCACGGATTTTTTTCATCTCCGCTGATGCTGCCAACGGATCCATAAAAACATAGGGGTCACGATTGAAATTGCGAAGATTTTCGAAAATACTTATGTAAAGGTTAAAGCCGGTATTCACCGCCGCAATGTTCAGAATATTGTGTTCGGAAAAATACGATTCGCTCTGATTTATCGGAATTTGCTGCACGCCGCCCCGGAGTCCAACCAATAATAACAGCGGAGTAATGATAATTAATCCCAGGAAACTCCAAACATTCAAGGTTGTATTGACCAGTTTACGGTAAAAAACACGGACATAGATAAAATAACTGATAGAAAACAGCCCCGCAAAAATGATCAGCAGCAGAAAGAAAGTACCAGTTTCGGCCGAATTATAGATCTCCCCGGGGTGGTTCAGGTATTTAATAACCTTGTAGGTCAGTTTGGTCTTCCATTCTGCATAGATCCCCATTTCGGCTGCAGTTGCAAGCGAATAGGCAAAAACAATGATGCCGGTGTATATCTTATTAACACGGTTTATCCATCCGAGATGCGTCACCGACTGAAGCAGCAGCAACAGGAACGGGAATACCATGATATAACAGGCTGTAGCGAGATCGAGTTTGAAGGCATGTGGAAATATAGCCAAAACCTCGCCCAGGCTTATCTTTTCAATTACAATTATCGGTGAGTAGTAGAGAATGAATACCCCTCTGGCGAAGTTGAAAAACAGTATCCAAAAGGCAAACTGACGAAATAATGAGAAAATGACCTTTTTCATCTGAAAATATTTCACAAAGGTAAGGTATACGGGGCAAAGGGCAAATTCGTATTTTTGTTCAGAATACAGCGACACGTATGTCTATATCGGAAAACATAAAGCGCCTCAAACAGGAGATACCTGAAAGTGTTTCCATTATTGCGGTTTCGAAGACCAGGTCCGGTGAGGAAATTATGGAAGCAAGGCATGCCGGCCAGTTAAGTTTCGGAGAAAACAAGGTGCAGGAGTTGAAAGCCAAGAAAGAGTTGTTGCCTGGTGAAATAGACTGGCACTTCATCGGCCACCTTCAAACCAACAAAGTGAAATTTATCGCACCCTTCATTAATGTGGTTCACAGTATTGACAGCATAAAGCTGCTTGCAGAACTTAACAGAGAGGCCGAAAAATGGAATCGGAGTATCGACTGTCTGCTCCAGTTTCACATTGCGACAGAGGAGACCAAATTCGGGTTAAATTTCCCGGAGGCGATGGCGATACTTACTTCACCGGCGTTTGCCGGCCTGAATAACATTCGTATCAGTGGTGTGATGGGGATGGCCTCATTTACGGATGACCAACACCTTGTACACAGGGAATTCCGGGCACTTCATGAATATTATGTCAGGCTTAAAAAGGAATTTTTCAATCCGGATCAAGACTTCTGCGAAATATCGATGGGGATGTCGGGTGATTATCGCATTGCCATTGAAGAAGGCAGTACCATGATACGCGTCGGAACAGTGATCTTCGGCAAATGAAAGGGAAGCTGGTGTTCCAATATATATAGTGATGAGAAAAAGATACCCCGTGTTTTTGCTTTTCCTGTTAACCACCTTCGAAGTTTCCGGCCAAAACCAGGTTCCCGTAGCGGGATACCTTCACCTGACCGGTACCTTGAACAATGAAATCCAGGTCACCATGGACCTTGTCAAACTCGGCGATTCACTTTATGCAGATATCAGTTGTCGCGGAGAAGATCGCAATGCAGAAACAATTCCTGCCGGGCCGATCACCTGCTTCGGCAAAACAGGCGCTGATCTGACTTTCAACCTCCGGGATCAAGGCAGTAATCAGGTACAGGTTATAAAAGGAACTTTTGAAAAGGATCTGCATGCAAAAGGAACCTGGAAAAATCAACAAGGAGAGACGTTACCCTTTGAATTTGTTGAAAGGTATCCGGAAGGATCCGTTCAGTTCAACGTTTACCATGTGAAAGAGGTTAAGAAGCTCGTAAAAAAGCCGGTGTCACCAAAGGCCAGCATCGATCTGGTTGTGTTGATACCCGGTGAGTCGGGAAACAATATCCTCTCAGATACACTGAGGAAAATCATCCAGCAATGCTATTTCGGAAAGACCGACCCCTCCCCTGCTCCCGATTCGTTGATTGCCGGCATGAAGGATATCTATTTTGAAAATTACCAGACAACGAATTCATCGTTGTATAGCGAGATGCGTCAAGGCCCCAGTTACAACTGGGAGATGTTAAAATACATGCATATTCTCAACAACCAGGACTACCTGCTTACATTCTATATTATAAGCTATGGCTTTTCGGGGGGAGCCCATGGAATGGAGACACAAGATTTTTACTCTGTGGATCTGAGATCCGGAAGGTTATTAATGCTCCGGGATATCATCAGGGCAGGCAGTGAAGACGGGCTCTCGCAGTTGCTGACCCAAAAACTGAGAAAGCAGGCAAATCTCAAAGATGGCCAGAAACTATCCGAAGCAGGTTATTTTGTGGAGGAGGTTAAACCCAATGCCAATTTTTACCTCACGGCTGATGGTCTGGTTTTTTTCTACAACCATTATGACATTGCTCCCCATTCATTCGGAGCAACAAACCTCTTCCTGACCTTTGATGAACTCAGGGGATTGCTGAAATAGTCAGGTTTTATCAGCATACCAATAGGATGTATCAACGATGGCCGACCTGCATTCAGCCTTCACAAATCGCTCCCTGCCGCTGAAATCCTTCACAATCTCAACCCGCTCAAACCCCTTGGCAGTAAGCAGGGATTTCACCTCAACTCCGTACTTTTCATTAATTTCAAAGTAGATACATCCCGGCCGCAACAACGATTTCCAGGAGAAATCCGCAATGTGACGATAAAATATCAGCGGGTCCTGGTCGGGTACGAACAGTGCCTCATACGGCTCATATTCCAGTACATTACGGTGCATCAGGGCGCGTTCTGATTCAAGCACATAGGGCGGATTGCTTACAATGATATCAAACTGTCCAAGCGCTTTCCACGATTGTATATCGAGTATATCAGCCTTGAGAAATCTGATCTCGGTGTTGTTATTCATGGCGTTTTCGCCAGCCATGCGAAGTGCCGTTTCCATCTTATCGATGGCTGTTACGCGGGCATACGGGAACGCTCTTTTCAAAAACACCGGAATACAACCTGAACCAGTACCAATATCCAGAATTGAAAATTCCTGGTACTTCTTGCCTGAATTCTCCGTTCTGATGAGGTTGCAAAGTTCCTCGGTTTCCGGTCGCGGAATAAGCACATCAAGGCTTACTTTAAAGATCATTCCGCCAAAGTGGGATTTACCTAATATATATTGTATAGGTTCGCCATTGCTTAACCTTAAAAGGGCCTCGTCGAACAATCGCGCAACCGACGTGTCGACCATCTCTTCATAATGAAGTTGAACTGCGGCTCTGTTCCATGAAAAAAATTCCTCGGCAAGGAAATAGAAAAACTGCATGATTTCAGTTTCCGGATAAAGATTTCTGAGTTTCAGCCTGAAACAGGCTGCAATAGATTTAAGGTTCGCGGATGCGTTTTCCATCCCACTAAATTAAAAATAAAAGTAACTTCGCCAGGATGACAAGCGCAAACGATAGCTGTTTTTCAATTGCTGATGAATCAAGAGGCGTTTACCGTGAAAAGGCCAGTAAATTTATCGGAATTGCATTGCCGGTAGCTTCCGAGGTGGAAATTAAGGAGAATTTGGAGAGGATTCGGAAGGAGTATTTTGATGCTCGACATCACTGTTATGCTTACAGGCTGGGGTTCAAAAAGGAGGTTTACCGCACCAATGATGACGGGGAACCTTCAGGTACAGCCGGCAAACCAATATACGGACAGATATTGTCGAAAGACCTTTCAGATGTGCTGATCGTCGTGGTACGATACTTTGGCGGCACCAAACTCGGTGTTCCGGGGCTGATCAATGCCTACAGAACAGCTGCAAAGGAGGCCTTGGAAGGCGCCAAAACCATTGAAAAACTTGTAATCCTGAATTTCAATATCACTTTTGAGTTTCCTGTCATGAATGAGGTGATGAGAATTCTTAAGGAAGAGCAGGCTCAGATATTCAATCAGTCGTTTGAAGAGGGCTGTAATCTCGATTTTGGGATCAGGCTGAGCAAGGCTGATCAGATAAGAAGACGGCTGGGTATGCTCAAACATGTATCGGTTCATTCTCCGGAGTACCCAAAATCAGGCATTAACACTTAAATTCAGTCTGATTAAATATTTTCAAAAACCTTGATTTCACTAACTGTTTGATAGACAACGAGGAGTTAATTTATATTCATTACAAATATAAAAGAAAAAACATAAAATTGGGCATCTCAACAGATTGATGACATGAAGTATATATGATTGCACATGCAACCGTAGGTGTCATTCAACAGATTTTGGTATCTTATTTTTTTAATAAATCAAGACAAAAACATTTTTTTTTTAAACTTTTTTTTTGAAAATTTGTTAATTAAATCATACTTCTCTTCAGTTTTACATTTTGGCTTGCGAACAAAATCTAATTTCCTGAATTAAAGGTATTTAGTTATAGGAGACAATTACTAATTCCAGGTTACATAATTAATGGAAAAGAACGCAATTGAAATTTGGGAAAATTGCCTCAAAGTCATAAAAGACAATATCAACTATCAAAGCTTTAAAACGTGGTTCCTCCCCATTAAGCCGATAAAGTTAAAGGATCATGTGTTAACTATTCAGGTACCCAGTCAGTTTTTCTATGAATGGCTGGAGGAACACTACATTGCGCTATTAAAAAAAACGATCAAGAAAGAACTTGGGAATGAAGGTCGTCTTGAATACAATATTATTGTTGATAATTCTGATAATGAGCCGGGACCTTATACCATAAATATCCCGACAAGCGAGAAAAAAGCAACCGCCAACCCACTTGTATCCATGCCGATCGACCTTAACCGAGGCACGTCCAAAGAGATCCCCAACCCGTTCATCATTCCCGGGTTGAAGAAGATCAAGGTGAACTCACAGTTGATCGAAGGATACTCCTTTGAAAATTTTGTAGAAGGCGATTGCAACCGGCTTGCCAGATCTGCAGGTTTTGCAGTTGCCAACAATCCCGGAAAAACTGCTTTCAATCCACTGCTGATATACAGCCATACCGGGTTGGGAAAAACGCATCTCTCCCATGCCATCGGGTTACAGGTCAAAACTAATTTTCCCGAAAAGACTGTATTATATGTCACAACCGACCAGTTCATGAACCAGTTCATTGATTCTGTTCGAAACAACAATCAGAATGATTTCATCCACTTTTACCAGATGATCGACGTGCTGATTATTGATGACATTCACAACCTGGCCGGCAAGGAGAAGACTCAGGACGTTTTCTTTCACATTTTCAACCATCTTCACCAGAAAAGCAACCAGATCGTGCTTGCCTCCGACAAACCGCCGGTGGAAATGAAAGGCATTGAACCTCGTTTACTTTCCCGTTTCAAATGGGGGTTGTCAGCCGACCTGCAGATACCCGATCTGGAGACAAGAATTGCTATCCTGCATAAAAAATTATATTCAGACGGGATCGAAATCCCTTCGGAAGTAGTGGAATACCTTGCTTACAGCATCAATACCAACGTTAGAGAGCTGGAAGGTGCCCTGATCTCGTTGCTTGCCCAGTCATCGCTCAATAAAAAAACGATCACCCTGGATCTGGCGAAACAGATGATTGATAAATTCGTAAAGAACACATCCCGCGAAATATCGATCGATTACATTCAGAAAGTGGTGTGCGATTATTTCAACATCCCGGTGGAAATGATCCATTCCAAAACCCGGAAACGTGAGATCGTTCAGGCCCGACAGCTTTCCATGTACTTTTCCAAAAAGCACACCAAGGCCTCACTTGCAAGTATCGGACTTCACTGCGGAAACAAAGACCATGCAACCGTGCTTCATGCCTGTCGCACGGTAAACAACCTTGTTGAAACCGACAAGCAATTCCGTCAGTTTGTTGAGGAGCTCGACAAGCGGATTAAGTTATAAACCTTCACAACGATACCCGATGAATGTACTGTTCGTTTGTACGGGTAACATCTGCCGGTCTCCGCTGGCTGAAGGTATCCTCAGGGAAAAATTCAGGCGCGATAAAATTTCCGGAATGGTTGATTCATGCGGTTTTGAATCCTTTCATGCCGGCGACAGTCCCGACAGCCGCGCCCAAACCGTGGCACGCAAACACGGGATCGATATTTCCGCGCACCATTCAAGACTTTTTAATGTCGCTGATTTTGATCTTTTCGACCATATTTATGTCATGGATTCTTCACATTATCACAGTGTGATGCGTGTTGCAAGGAATGAAGCCGACCGGGAAAAGGTTGACTATCTGATGAATGTACAGTATCCCGGGACCAACTCACCTGTTCGGGATCCCTGGTATGACAATCTTGCTGCATTTGAACGAGTCTATGATCAGCTCGATCCAGTCTGCGAAGCGATTGTGGCGGCTGCTAAAAGGGGAAAACCATGACTTCTGATAATGTTCCCGCTCCAGGGGCAACTGAAATACTGGCCGCCGCCGGAAGAATAGCGCCCTATATCAATCATACTCCGGTATTCACCTCCACGCGACTGAACAGGCTCCTTGGCGGGGAGATATACTTTAAATGCGAAAATTTTCAGAAGGTGGGGGCATTTAAAGCCCGGGGTGCGATGAATGCGATTTTGTCACTGAGTCCTGAAGATCTTGCATGCGGAGTCGCCACACATTCCTCCGGCAACCACGCGCAGGCATTGTCGTGGGCCGCCTCGCTGAAAAAGACAAAAGCCTACATTGTCATGCCCTCCAACTCCTCAAAGGTTAAAGCTGAGGCGGTGAAAGGCTACCGCGGGATCATCACCTATTGTGAACCCACGCTGGAAGCCCGGGAATCAACGCTGGCCGATGTCAGGGCAAGGACCGGTGCCGTTGAGGTTCACCCATACAATAATTTAAACATCATAGCCGGCCAGGCTACCGCAACGCTGGAGCTACTTGAGGAGATTAAGGATATTGATATTATCATGGCACCGGTGGGCGGAGGTGGCTTGCTCAGCGGAACTGCCCTCGCTGTGCATCATTTTCATCCGCACGCCATTGTCATTGCTGCAGAGCCGGCACAGGCCGATGATGCCTACCAGTCGTTCAAACAAAAAGCCTTTGTCCCCTCAATCCATCCGGATACCATTGCTGACGGTCTTCGCACCTCCCTCGGAAGTCTAACCTTCCCCATCATCCTCAACCATGTTTCCGAAATTGTAACAGTAAGCGAAGCCGGCATTGTGAGGGCCATGCGATACCTTTGGGAGCGCTTGAAAATCATGGCAGAGCCTTCCTCGGCTGTACCACTGGCTGCGATTATGGAGGGGAAGCTGAATGTTACCGGAAAACGTATCGGAATTATCATCAGCGGTGGAAATGCGGATATTGATCACCTACCCTGGACCAGCCATGCATAATGGAAGACTCTTTCTAATTCCGACCCTGCTCGGTGACGAACCGGCAGCGCAGGTTTTGCCGGCAGGAACGCTCGAAGTGATTCATCGTATCGAACATTTTATCGTTGAGGAGATCCGAACTGCACGAAGGTTTCTAAGAAAAGCCGGAGTGACCCGTGCACTGGAGGAACTCTCCTTTGATATTTTCAATGAACATTCACGGAATGAGGAGTTCGGCGACTACCTTACCCCGGCATTGATTGGTCACGATATCGGACTGCTTTCGGAAGCCGGCACCCCCTGCATTGCCGATCCGGGCTCAGAGATTGTGAGACTGGCCCATGAGCAGGGGATCAAAGTGATTCCGCTTGCCGGCCCCTCTTCCCTCCTGCTGGCACTCATGGCCTCAGGGTTCAACGGACAAAATTTCGCCTTTCTGGGCTATCTTCCGGTTGACCGATCAGAGCGTACCAGAAAGATCAGGGAGATTGAACGAACGGCTACTGAAAAGCAGCAGACACAGATATTCATCGAGACCCCTTACCGAAATATTCAACTATTTGAAGCCCTTTTACAGGCTTGCCGCGATGAAACCGGTCTTTGTATTGCCACGGATATAACTGGTATAAGAGGGTTTGTGACAACTAAAACCATTGGGGAATGGAGAAGGTGGAAACCTGAAATCAATAAACGTCCCAGCGTTTTTTTACTCTCCGGCATGTAACTAAGAAGTACATTTAACGTCTATATCTGATAATTCAAAACTCACTTAGTTTTTCAATCTTGGAAACAATACTATCCATCAAGCAGCTTTCGAAGCGCTACGGAAGGATCCAGGCTGTTAAGGACCTCTCTGTGGAGATCAGCAGGGGCCAGATTTTTGGAATACTGGGTCCGAACGGCAGCGGAAAATCAACCACACTGAGCATTACCCTGGATATGGTTAGATCGGACATGGGAAGTTACAGCTGGTTTGGCGAAAACAATTCAAAAGAGTGTCGTAAACGAATCGGGTCGGTGATCGAAACACCCAATTTTTATCCCTATCTCAGTCCTGTGCGGAATTTAGAGATTGTGGCCGATGTAAAGGACCTCGATCATTCCGACATCGATCGGGTTCTGGAACTTACGGGCCTTTATGAACGAAGAAATACCAAATTCAAGACCTTCTCCTTTGGCATGCGACAGCGTCTTGCAATCGCCTCTGCGTTACTTGGAAATCCTGAGGTATTGATTTTTGATGAACCCACCAACGGCCTCGATCCACAGGGGATCGCACAAATCAGGGAACTGATTTTGCTCGTGGCGGCACAGGGTACTACCATCATCATTGCCTCTCACCTCCTGGATGAGGTGCAGAAAATCTGCAGCCATGTTGCAGTCCTGAGTAAAGGGGTTAAACTTTTCGACGGTAAAGTAAGCGAAGTTCTTGCCATCTCTGATTCGTTCGAAATTGCAGCTGCGGATATGGGCTCACTGTCCGCCGTGATTGCCACCCATCCTGAATTTGCATCCTTCAAACCGAAAGAGGATTATATCCTGGTCTATTTCAACGGAGATGTTAAACCCGGCGAACTGAATCAGTTTCTTTACCAGCAGGGAGTCGTTCTCACCCACCTTTCGGAGAGAAAGCGCAGCCTGGAACAACATTTCCTTGAACTTTTAAACGAAAACGCATGATCAAGCTGCTTAAAATTGAATTCAGGAAGATACTGACCTACAAAGTGTTTTGGATCCTGATCGGACTCTATTTTATTTTCCTCTCTGCGGGCATCCTGATGGCCGAATTCATGATCAACAACATGGTCGACAATATGAACCGTCACCTGCCCATTCCGTTACCTCACGTTACGATCTACTTCTTTCCCTGGGTATGGCAGAACCTGGCCTTTTTCGCCACCATCCGTTACATCCTTATCTTTCCTGCGATCATTATCATTATCCTCATCACCAACGAGTTCACGTTTAAAACCATCCGGCAGAATGTCATCAACGGGATGAGCAAGTCTGAATTTCTGATCTCAAAATTATTGCTGATCCTCCTGATATCATTGATCATGTCGGTGTTGCTCGCAATCGGAACCTTCATCATCGGACTATCACATACTCAGGTCACAGGTTGGGGAATGGTCTTCGAAAGGATTCCGTTCATCCTTGGGTTCTTTATCAGCATCTTCAGCTTTCAGGTATTCGCCTTCTTTTTCGGCTTCATGCTGCGGAATACAGGGCTCGCCATTGCATTGTTCTCCCTCTACACCTTTATTGTTGAGCCGGTTGTATATTATTTCCTGAAGAGTCCGCTTGTCTTTAAAAACGGTATATCCCCTTACCTGCCTGTTAATTCTGTACTGCGTGTTACGGAATATCCGGCAATTCCTGTACTGAAGACGCTCATGGGCTTAAACCTTCAGGATTCTGTGAGTTTGTGGATAAGCTGCATTCCGTTGCTTTATTGTTCCGTGATGATCGGAATGGTATTTCTGATCATGAATAAGCGGGATCTGTAAAGTTTTTTCAGATGCCGTTCCGCTTGCGCAACACCCATTCAGTTGTAAGCAAACCCAGAATCAGAAGGAATATCCATGGTACGCCGATCAGGTCGGAGAGCCGGTTTTCGGTATAAGAAACAGAATGGATGTCTTCCCTGTCAGCCAGTTTGGCAGCAAGATCCGGCATCTGTTTTAAGTTGACCATCTCTGCACCATGTGCAACGGAAATCCGTTTAAGAAGTACATGATCGGCTACAAGGTTCATTGACTCCGTATTCAGCGGTAGCACCGTAAAACTGCCTGTGCGGGTATGGGTGATCTTGCCCTGTAATGCCGTGGCCTTGAATGTGTAATTTCCGACAGGAAAAAGTCCAGCTTTCAGGAAGTACGATTTATCGGATTTGCTGAAGACAAATGGATAATTGTTTTTCCGCTCATCGGTGATCGTGATATTTACATCCTGGTCATTCACCATTTCATACGATGGGTTCAGTACGACCGCATCCATTTCCACCGGTTCATTCTCGTTAAATTTTGGATTCACGCTGAGGAGGAAGAGACTCTTATCTTCTTTCACTGCCAGGTACTGAACGATTTTATCGAACAGTTCGTCGAAACTTTTGTGATCTCCTTTCTGAACAAAGTTGGAAATTCTCCATCTCCAGATATTTTCGCCAGCGATGATGCCAATTTTTTTTGAAGGATTGTTAAGGAACGAGATCAGCGGGGTACGTGTCGTTACATTTCCAATCTGCTGATAAAAAAGCACTTCAGCCAACGGGCCCGACTGATAGGCTCCAAAAGGGCTGAGCAGCGGCGGCCACTCCCGGTATATCGGCAGGGCATCCTGCGAAATTGAAAAAATGGAAAATGCAGCATTATAAGCAGGTAGCGCATCAGAATATTCAGTTCTCGCTGAGTTGATAATCAATCCCGTTTTCAGGTTATTAAAAGCGTTGATATCGGTTCTTGCTCCAATTATGAAGAGCAACGATACCGGAGATTTCATGAGCTCGCCAAGGTTGTAAATGGCGGTGACGGAGGGTAGTTGGTTGAGAATAACCAAGTCGAATTTCGCAGGCGGGTCATTGAAAACATCCGTTTTAAATGACGAGACTTCAAAACATGAAGATGAGGCAAGAGCCTGTTCAAGAGCGCTGATGTCGGGATGCGGAGCATCATACAGAATCGCCACCTTTTGCCGTGCATTCATCACCTCCACAAAAAAATCCTGCCGGTTGTTCACCCTATTGGTTTCGCCGTCGATTACATCGGCCTGAATAGTGTAGCGTTGCAACCCGGCTGATTTAGCCTCCAGAATAAAGTTCACCTTCTGCAAGGTATGGTCATTGCCCGCCTTTACTTCGCCGGAATACACCACCTTCTCCCCCCGGGTTACTTTCACCCTGGCCGTTAGCCCGGAACATTTGTCCATCTCAACAAGCGCCTCCACCGGGAAGTTGTCGCCGATAAAAACCGATTTGTTATAGATAACCTTTTTCAGGATGATATCTTTCCGCACGGTCGTATCGCCCAGTGCAACCGTGTAGATGGGAAACGGAATCCGTCTGGCAGCATAGAAAGGGTCGGTTCCTGTATTGTAGATCCCATCGGTAATAAGAATCATGGCACCGACATTTCTGTTCGAATAACGGCTTTCAACCTCCTTTAAAAAATCAGAAATGTCGGTCTGCTTGTCGCTGAAGGTGCCAGCAAATCCTGAAGACACACGATCGCCGAAAGAATAGGTCTTCACGTCATATTTCTTCTGTAACTGGTCCGCCAATCGGTTCACTTCCGCCGGAAGGGTGTTTCGGCAGGACTGTGAATCGGCGGTTAAGACCATTGAACCGGAATTGTCAACACCCAGAATGATCACCGGCTTCTCGATCTTTTCCGAGGTCCGCTTTACCAGTGGCGAAAGCAAAAGGAAGGCGATAATGGACACCGATAAAAACCGGAAACCGGCCATCAGTCCCCTGAGCCATAGTTCAACCTCCTGATTTCGGGCTCTGTAGTAAAGCGCAAAAGCATAGCCTGCTCCAAGCAGGAGACAAAGCAGAATGAACCATAGCGGATATTCTGAAACCAGTTCCAACGAAATCAGATTAATCAGGTATGTAGTCCGCCGCACACCGTAATGACCTGTCCGGTAATGTAGGAACTAAGGTCGGAGGCGAGAAAGAGTGCAAGATTGGCAACATCGTCGGTGGTACCGGCACGTTTCATGGGGATGTCATTGATCCAGTTATCGCGAAACTCCTGCGGGATCTTTGCGGTCATCTCTGTTTCGATGAACCCCGGTGCTATTGCATTGCAACGTACATTTCGGGAACCGAGCTCCTGCGCAATCGACTTGGTAAAGCCAATAATTCCTGCTTTGGATGCAGAATAGTTGGATTGCCCGCTGTTACCTTCAACGCCAACCACCGAGCTCATATTCACAATCGAACCAAAGCGTTGCTTGATCATAAATTTCTGGATCGCCTTGGTAAGGTTGAACACCGATTTGAGGTTCACGTTCATGACAAGGTCCCAGTCAGCTTCCGACATTCGGAGGAGCAGGTTATCCCGTGTTATTCCGGCGTTGTTCACAAGGATATCGATCGTCTGAAAATCGGCAACCACCATGTTTACCAATTGTTCGCTCCCTGCAAATGAACTTGCATCGGAAGCATAACCTTTTGCCTTAATGCAAAACGCAGAGAGTTCACCTTCAAGCGTTCTGGAGTCGTCATTGTAGGCAATATCTGAGAAAGCTACGTTTGCCCCGTGTTCAGCAAATTTCAAGGCAATGGACTTTCCAATGCCCCGGTTTGCACCTGTAATAAGTGCGGTTTTTCCTTCTAGCAATCTTATCATATGAATTCAAATTTCTGTTTAAAAAGAATTAATTACATCCACTTCACGAGACTAAAATCCTGACGATGTGGCAATAGCGGACTTTTAGGAAATAGCCGGAAGACAAAATCATGCACCCCGGCCTGATTGATTGGAATGTCGCAGGCAAAAGTCACGAAATTCTTTTCGTTCTTCACCATGGTCATTTCTTCAATGAATGTAGGCTCCTTTACCTCATCATTCACCTTTTTTCCAAACAACACCTCAATGCCAAGATCGGAGCCGGTAAGATCATTGAGCTCAAGAACAATTTCGGCCTTGAATGACTCACCCAGCGACAGAGGCTTATGGTTGGAGTCGGGTATGGCTACAGAAACCACGCTGATTTTGTCCCATCCTCTTATCACTTTCCTTTTCCAGCTTGCAATATGACGAGCCATCTCGTAATTCTTGGCTGTCATCAGGTGTGAGCGCTTAAACAACGGATTATAATACTGGCGGATATAATCATCGAGCTGCCTTTTCATGGTAAAATGAGGAGCGATTTCCGAGATGGTATTTTTTATGTAGGAGACCCATCTCACCGGCACGTTGTGTGAATTCAGCTCATAGTATATCGGAACAATCTCTTCTTCAAGAATTGAATAGATTATTTCGGCATCAAGTTCATCCTGGAACTGTGAATTATCATAGGTAGGTTCCTCCTGAAGTGCCCACCCGGCATTTGGCCGATAACCTTCAGCCCACCAGCCATCGAGCACACTGAAATTGACAACACCATTCATAACGGCTTTTTCACCGCTTGTACCGGATGCCTCGAGTGGCCGTGTTGGGGTGTTGAGCCAAATATCGACACCCTTGATCAGGTACTTGGCCAATTCCATGTCATAGTTTTCAATAAAGACAACCTTTCCGATAAATTCAGGCATCCTTGCGATTTCGAAGATCCGCTTGATGAGATCCTGCCCAGCCTTATCATGGGGGTGCGCTTTCCCGGCAAAGACGAACTGAACCGGAGCCTTTTTGTTGTTTACAATGCGTGAAAGCCGGTCGAGGTTGCTGAAAAGCAGGTGTGCCCGTTTGTAGGTGGCAAACCTTCTTGCAAAGCCGATCGTGAGGGCTTTCGGATTGGCTGATTCCCTCATCTTAAAAATAAGTTTAGGGTTCTCGTGACGTCTGGTCATGTCGCCATATAGCCGCTGAAGCAAATACTCGGTCATCTGATCTTTCTGTTTCAGCTTTGTCTTCCAAATGGTTTCGTCATCCACGTTGTGTATTTTCGCCCAGTATGCAGGATTGGACTGGTCGTCCATGTAACCCTCTCCAAACTCTTTGCTGTATAGCTGCTGCCACGATTTGGCAGTCCAGGTAGGCAGATGCACCCCATTTGTCACATATCCGATATGTAATTCCTTTGCATAAAATCCGGGATATAACTTCACAAACATGTCGCGGGTAACCCTGCCATGGATTTTGCTGACGCCGTTGATCTCCTGGGAAAGTTTGGCAGCCAGGACGCTCATCGAGAACTTCTCCTCAGCATCGTGGTCAACCATCCTTCCCAGGTTCATGAACTGATCCCATTTGATGTTCAGGTGATCGGGATAATGGGAAAGGTAAACACGAAGCAGGTCCTCGTTGAAAGTATCGTGACCGGCAGGTACGGGAGTATGGGTTGTGAACAATGTTGAGGCACGAACTACCTCCAGTGCCTGAAGGAAGGTAAGCTTTTCAATTTCAATCAGCTTCCTGAGACGCTCCAGTCCAATAAACGCAGAATGTCCTTCATTGCTGTGAAACACGTCCGGGTTGAGATTAAGTGCGTCCAGCAGGCGAATTCCACCGATCCCCAGCAAAAGTTCCTGGCGCAGACGGTTTTCCAGATCGCCACCATATAGCTGGTGGGTCACGCTGCGGTCGGCCTCCTGATTCTCATCAATATCAGTATCCATCAGGTAAAGTGGAATCCGTCCGACATCCACCCGCCAAACTTTTGCATACAAGGTACGACCCGGAAGAGCGAAAGTCACTTTCAGCCAGTTCCCCTGCTCATCGCGAATAGGAATCAAAGGCAGGTGCGTGAATTTCTGGGGTGGCAGGGAGGCAATCTGATCACCGAAGAGGGAGAGGCTTTGCGTAAAATATCCATAACGGTAAAGAAGTCCAACACCTACCAGGTTAGCGTTCGAATCGCTGGCCTCCTTAAGGTAGTCGCCGGCGAGCATACCAAGCCCGCCTGAAAATATTTTAATGGTATCATGCAATCCGAATTCCATGCTGAAGTAAGCAACCTGATTTTTGGGCTTTTCGGAAGCTTTGGCCATGTAAGCATCAAATTTGGCGGTTACCTTGTGCAGTTTGTTTACAAACTTCTCATTTACACTAAGGTCCTGCAACTCCTGGTACGAGAGTGATTCAATGAGGGCGATCGGGTTGAATTTGAATTCATACCAGCGGTCTTTGTTGATCGTTTCAAACAGCTCGGAGCCTTCATAATTCCATGACCACCAGATATTTTTGGCCAGTCGAAGCAAGGAGGAGAGATTCTCAGGTATCTTCTGTTCGATCAGAACCTTCTTCCATTCAGGTTTGAGATCGATGGTTGTTTTAATATGTGTTACCAGTCCCTGCGGTTGCTTCCCGGCATACAATTCAGCACGGGCACCAGATTCTTCCAACGCCAGGGAATAGGCTTCATGATAGTGAACAACAAGGTTTTTCCACAATGCTGATCGTGAAATCTCAAACGCCTTGATGCGCGCCTTCACGATATCCTTTTCCTGCTTCAGGCTGCAACCAACGATATTCTTGACGATGGCTGCAACTACTTCGTCATCGTTGTCATCGTCGCGGTCGATAACCGTCGTACAATCTCTGAGATTCGGGAAAAGTGATTTGATCCACTGCCCAAAACCCGACACTGAGGTGGTGATGGTGGGAATATGAAATGCAAGACTTTCGAGCGGTGAAAAACCCCATGGCTCATAGTAGGACGGATAAACCGAACCATCAAATCCTACCAGCAGATCGTAGTAGGTCAGATTAAAAACTCCGTCTGACCCGGTAAGGTAGGTCGGCGTATAGATGATCTTCACTTTATCTTCTGGCCGGTTAAGTAATCCCCTTTCCTTAATCCTCCGAAGGATGAGATCATTCTCAGGTTCCGGTAAGGAATGTGTGAGGCACTCTTCTTTGTGGGGAGCTGAGGCATTCTGTTGCGTAAGCCGCTCGATGAGTTCCTTCCGCGGGCCATACTGGTTGGATGGCACCGCAATCAACGCAACCACAGTGGTTTGCAGTTTCGGTTCTTTATTCAGGACCCCCATGGCATCAATAAACAGATCGAACCCTTTATTGTGAAATTCATACCTGCCACTGTTCAAAACAAGGATACTTTCTTTTGGGAGTTGTTGTCCCGTGAGTGCAGCACCAACTTCGAAAATCTTCTGTCGTGCAGTGGCACGTTTTTCGAAATAGGCCTCTTTCACCGGAACGAACGCATCATCAAAACCATTGGGTGTGAGAACGTCAGCCTCTTTCCCCAGGAACTGCAGGCATTCATTGTTGGTTATGGCACTTAGGGTTGTGAAGGTGTCTGCCTCTTCCGCTGCAAGCTTTTCGAGCGAGAACTTGGCCATGACACCGAATTGGCCGGCAATCGTCTCTCCATTGTAATTTTCCAGATTTTTGTAGAGCGGAAGGCCGTGACTCGCAATACTTCGTCCTATTACCGTACCGTGTGTTGTGAAAACGGTGCCAATCTGCGGAACATGTTCTTTGAGATGAAGCACGGCGGTTCCGGTCATCCATTCATGGAACTGGGCAATAATTTTGTCGTGGTGAGAAAGGTTGAAGTTGTAGAAGCTCTCGATCACAATGCCAGCGGCGTGGCCGAACAAGGCCGGCTCCACATAATCCCATCCACCGCTCAGTGAGTCGAGTTTATAGCTTTCCCAGAGATGGGCAAATATCTTGTCCTTTTCTGCAAAATACGGGGTGAAGTCTACCAGTATCACAATAGGCTTTCCACTGATGTTCCATCGTCCGATCTTTACAGCAAGGCCTTCGCTTTCGGCCTTTTCCCGCCAATCTTTGAACAGTGATTTATCCTCAATAAATTCAGGATTCTGATGGGTCTCCTTCCATACATTGGGTCCAATCAGAATGTAGTTGTCCTTAAGTTCATCCGTTAAAGTCTTCGCCTTGGTAGAAACAACCGTGTGGATCCCGCTTACTTTGTTACAAACTTCCCAGCTTGTTTCGAAAAGGTAATCGGGAATCAGTATGGGATTCTCTTTCATGCTGTGCGTTATTTGGAAGATTTACTGCTTTTCTTTTGTGCCTTGGCTGCAGGTTTTGCTTTGGCTGCTGGTTTAGCTTTTGCCGCCGGTTTTGCTTTGGCTGCTGGTTTTGCCTTGGCGGTGGTTTTTTTTGTCTTCAGGGGTTTCGGATCAGGTACTGAATCAGGAACCATACTAACCGTCAACTCAGCTGCAACGGCATCGTCAACCCTGATGATGAAATCGGAAAGTACATTCATAAAGTTGATGAAGGCTTCATAGGGGGATCCGTATGGGTTGAAATATTTATGAACCTCGCCAGACGAGAACCATTTGGTGCACATGTAATAAAAGTGGTTACTTGTCTGGAGAAAAAGCCAGTCTTTCTGAATCTGTAAATCGGTGCAACGGGCCACCTTTTGTGAACAGGCATAGAGTTTGGCAAATGCTTCATCCTGCAGTTCATTGCCCAGCCATGCAGTGAGGTCGCGCTCTTCATCAGCCCAGGAAATGGGATGAGGAACAGAGATTGCGGAGACTGGCTGGAGAGTATTATACAACGCTTCGGGGTTGCCAAAGGTAAAATCCGACTTTGCAAAAACTGTGGCCGGAAGATGTTTGAAGAAATCAAAAATACCCGTTTCTTTCCATTGATGTTCGCCAAGTGTTTCATAATCAAGAAAAAGATTAACAACCTCTTCCCTGGCGTCGATGGCATTGAGCCAATATACGAATTTCTCGGCTGTAAGTGGCCATTCCGACCATTCATGGCTTGAGAACCTGAAGGTAAGATCGTCGCTAAGACGGAAGTTCCGAAGCAACACTTTCAGTTTCGGGTTGATATTATTGCAGTACATGAAGTTCGGACTTTTCCATCCCAATACATGTTTGGCACCTTCGGTCATCATGGTGTGGAATCCCATGTCGGCAACCATCTCGCCGATGCGGTCTGAATAGATCAGTTCCGTATTTCTGAAGGTGGTTGGTTTATAACCGAACAGTTGCTCAACTTTATTCCGGTGAAGTTCGACTTGCCTGTAAAACTCGTCCTTGTTACCAAGCGCGGAGAGTGAGTGGGCATATGTTTCTGCAAGAAACTCAACCTGACCTGTCTCCGCAAGTCTTCGAAAGCTCTGGATCACTTCGGGCACATACATCTCCATCTGTTCCAGCGCGGTACCGGATATGGAAAAGCTCACCCGGAAGGCGCTGCCAAACTCCCGGATCAGATCCAGAATGAGCTTGTTGGCCGGCAGGTAAGATTTTTCAGCTACCCTGCGAATGATGTGACGATTTTGGTAGTCATCATAGTAATGATGGTCGTTACCAATGTTGAAAAAACGGTAGGTCCTGAGCCGGAATGGTTGATGAACCTGAAAATACAAACAAATTGATCTCATAGAATTTATCTGTAAACTGCTTTGTTATACACTTCGATTACATTCAATGCGGCATTCTCCCATTTAAGATTGTCCACCTCGGTTTTTCCATACCTGATAAACATTTGCCGCAAACCATCGTAATGGAGGATGCCGTAAATGGCATCAGCCAGGGCATCTACATCCCAGAAATCAACTTTGAGGGCATGTTTAAGAACCTCAGCAACACCCGATTGTTTGGAGATAACCACAGGAACATTGGATCGCATGGCTTCAAGCGGTGAAATTCCGAAGGGTTCCGACACGGAAGGCATCACATACACGTCGCTCATGGCGAACATGGTATCTACCTCGGTGCCGGCCAGGAATCCCGTAAAATGGAACTTCGTTGCAATTTTCAACTGCGCAACGCGCCGCACCATCCTGTTAAGCAGGTCGCCTGAACCAGCCATCACAAAACGTACATTGTCGTCCTTCTGCAGCACTTTGTAGGCGGCCTCCACGAAATAATCCGGACCCTTCTGATAGGTAACACGGCCAAGGAAAGTCACGATCTTTTCACGCACATGTTTCTGAACACCATCCAGCTCAGGTCTGTCGACAGGTTCAACAGCATTGTGCACAGTAAAAACCTTTTCGGCAGGGATGCCATATTTTTCAAGCACGATCTGCCGGGTAAAATTACTTACCGTGATAACAAGGTCTGCCTCCTCCATTCCCTGTCGCTCGATGTCATACACAACCTGGTTTACCTTTTCGCCGGAACGGTCGAATTCTGTTGCATGTACATGCACAACAAGAGGTTTCCCGCTGATATGTTTGGCTGCGATCCCGGCAGGATAGGTCAACCAGTCGTGGGCATGAATTACGTCAAAAGTATTCCCACTGGCAATGGATGAAGCAACCAGCGCATAACGCGATACCTCCTCCATCAGGTTTGGACCGTATTTTCCTGAAAAGGTAAACTGTTTGGAAAACACAGACTGGCTCCCTGAAATAGTTTCCCGAACCTCCTTTGTAACGGCCATCTCATATTCTTCAGGATCGAGATAAGGTACCAGGTTTGATCCGATTTCCATGTACTGGAACTTTTTCCAGTGTTCCTGGTTAAGGGATTCCTTAAAATCTATGGATACATCACTGGCATTAACCAGCCTGAATCCCTCCTTGGTCTCATCACCAAAAGCCTTTGGAACCACGAAGATAACCTCGGTTCCATGCTTTACCAGTCCTTTGGTAAGCCCAAAACAGGCAGTGCCCAAACCCCCGGTAATATGTGGGGGGAACTCCCAGCCGAACATTAAAACACGCATGTCGATTTATGATTTACGATCTACGATTTACGATTTCAGCCTAAACGCCGCTTTCGTATTTCTCAATCAGGTATTTAATTCTTAATAACTCTCCTACCGACCAGGCACGGGAAATGGCTCCTCGTGCCGCATGCGGCGGGTCACCGTCATAAATGCCCGAGATCGTACCGATTCCATGTTCTGTCATCACGGCTTCAAACCCCTGATACAGTGTTTTAATAAATGACAGTCCGCTCTTACCATGTATTTTAAGATATCCCTCTACGAACTGACCAAAGAGCCATGGCCAAACCGTTCCCTGGTGGTAAGCAGCGTCACGCTCGGTCGGTGTTCCGAAATAGAACCCTTTGTAAACAGGGCTTTTCGGTGTAAGGGTACGTACCCCCCGGGGAGTCAGTAGCTCCTGTTTTACCCTGCTTAATATTTCTTTGCGAATCTCCTCAGGAACCGGGCTGTAAGCCAGTGATGTGGCAATAACCATGTTCGGTCTCACAGTCCAGTCTTTATACTCTCCATCAACATAATCGGCCAGGTATCGCTTCTCGCTGTTCCAGAACGTCTCAATAAATGAGGCGGGTATCAGATCGGCCAGTTCCTGCCAGTCTGCAACAAAATCGTCGTCGCCGCAGAGTTTGGCAAGTTCAATGCTGAAACAGATGGCGTTGTACCATAAGGCATTTACTTCAACATCTTTACCAATGCGCGGGGTAACCGGTTTCCCATGAACGATCGCATCCATCCAGGTGAGGGCCTTACCGGGAACACCGGCATAGATAAGGCCATCAGACTCCATATGTATATTGTATTCCGTACCCTGCCTGTACCCTGCCAGGATGATCTTCATCTTTTTACCATACTCTTTCCAGATGGTTTTGTGCTTGCCGGTAAACTCAGCATACTGTTGCAAGGCATAGAAAAACCACAACGAAGTGTCAACGGCAGCATAGCTGGAATTTGAACCAGAACCGAGATTGGGCAGCAGCGCCCCCTTCAGATCATCGGCCATCGTATCGATCACCGCTTTGCACATCTTCTCGTCGCCGGTAACCAGGGTCAGACCGGCAAGCGCCACAAAGGTCTCTCTTCCACTGCGGCTGAACCAGGGGAAACCTGCAATAATTTCTGTTCGAGAGCCACGTTTGACAATAAATTGCTGTGCAGCATTTACCAGGCAGTTGTAGAAAGTATCCCGGGGGATCCTCTTTTCCAGCTCCGCATTATAGGTCCGCGACATCGATCCCGGATTGATCTCTTTGGTCCCTGCCGAAAAATAGATGCTCTCTCCTGCCTTGATTTCTATTTCGAAAAAGCCGGGTACGTAAAGGTCTTCCATATAATCGTAACCTCGGTCCATCTCTTCTTGGTATTCAATATTGTAGAACCAATCGGGCACATGGGTATATTCGGGTTGTTTGGAGACCTGCATGAACAAGTTAGTGTACCCCTGGTACATGCGTACCTTGATGCCATTTGGGACAGCCTCGAATTTCTTATCGGCAAAAATATTTTCCCTGCTGAGCTGATGAACATTCCGGAAAGCCAGGAAAGGCCTGAATCTGAGTGTTGTCGGTGAAGTTGCCTGCACCAGGGTATATTTGAAGATCATCCGGTCTTCGCGCGTCGTAAAGAGCATCTCCTTGGTGAGAATAACACCTCCCACACGATAGGTGAGTTTGGGGATAGGCTCGGTTACGAAATCACAGATATATTTATGTCCCTTCGGATTATAAACCCCGCCAGGGTACTTCCGTATGCCCAGGTTGAACTCTGCTTCCCGCTGGATGATGGTCTCATCAAGACTGGAAAGCAGCACATGATTGTCATGGTCAATTCCCGGCTGCGGCGTTACAAGTATTCCGTGGTACTTCCTGGTATTGCAATTAACGATGGTAGAGTTTGCATAGGATCCTGCACGGTTTGAGCGAAGTAATTCGCGGCTTAACGAATATTCCAGATTTACCAGTTGAGATTTTTCGAAATTGATATAACTCATTTTACCTGATTTACCTATATAATGCCAAATATATCAAAAAAAAGGGAACTGCAAAAGTACAATATTTCCTGCTTTTATCGTTAGTCTAATTATAAATAAAAGTTAAGTTTCTGTACCTTTGCACTTCCAATTCTCAACCATGTCAACTCGTCCAACCGTTTTTATATTCCTCGTTGTTATATTTTTATTTCCACTCATCAACCTATCCTGCCGTAAGAAAGATAAAGTGGACTCAACCCCCGGGTTGCGGCTTGCCTTTTCCACCGACACGGTCTATTTCGATACTGTTTTTACGAGCGTAGGCTCTGTAACACGCCGGCTTATTGTTTACAATCCCAACCCTGGCAAAGTCGTCGTTTCATCCATACGACTGGCGGGCGGCGCACCTTCAAATTACCGAATAAATATAAGTGGCGACCCTTCGCTGGAGGCAACCGATGTTGAGTTACCGGGAAATGACAGCCTGTTTATCTTCGTCCGGGTAAATGTGAATCCAAACAACCAGAATGCTCCTTTCGTGCTGAGCGATTCGCTTCAGTTCACAACCAACGGAACCTTGCAGCAGGTTAAACTGGTGGCATGGGGACAAAATGCATTGTTTTACAAACGGAGCCATATTCAGGGAAATGTGACCTGGGACAGCCTGAGGGCGCATGTTATTTACGGTTTCCTAAGCATTGGCGATGCCTCTACCCTCACCATTATGCCAGGCACCAAGGTTTACTTCCACAAAGGGGCTTACCTGGAAATACGGAAGGGTGCCTCGCTGAAGGTAGCCGGAAACCTTGATCACCCGGTACGTTTCCAGGGCGACAGACTTGACCCGTTTTACCGCGACCTTCCTGGTCAATGGAACGGGATCTACCTGGAGCAAGGCAGCCGTGATCATGAAATCAATTATGCCATCATTAAAAACGGTTCGGTCGGACTGGTTGTGGACTCGCTGGGCTCCTCCCCCAGTGTACCCATGCTGAAGCTCGACAACACCATTATTCAGAACATGATCTCCGACGGGATCTTTGCATCCGGCAGCGATATCCTTTCAACCAACTGTGTTATTGGAAATTGTGCAGGAGCTGCACTGAATATCGTTCTGGGCGGAAGTTATGATTTCCGGCAACTCACCATTGGCAACTGGTGGTCCTCTTCGGTAAGGAATATTCCCTCGCTATGGCTGAGCAACTACACGTACGATACCCTTGGCAACAAAGTTTCCGGATCGCTTGTGAAAGCCTATTTTGGCAACTCCGTCATTTATGGCGCAGAGGAAAATGAGATCCAGCTCGACAGTCTTGCGGGAACCCCGTTTAACTTCTCATTTGATCACAGCCTTCTGAAAACGAAGATGAACACATCGAACCCGTCCCGGTTTATCAGTTGTACCGTCAACAAAGACCCGTTGTTCGTTGATGCCCAGCACTTCGACTACCGGCTTGACACGTTGTCACCGGCCATTGGCAAAGGAATTCCTATGGGAGTTCCGCTCGATATTAAAGGAATAGAAAGGGGAGCAGCCCCCGATGCGGGAGCTTATCAGTTCGTTAAAAGGTGACAATTTCACCATTTCACCATTTCGCTATTTCACTATTTTTTTAAGGGCCTCCACCATCGCGATGCCAATATCGGCAGGTGAATCAACCACCACAACCCCGCACTGACGCAGAATCTCTTTTTTGGCTTCAGCGGTATCCGATTTTCCGCCAACAATGGCGCCGGCATGCCCCATCGTGCGGCCTTTGGGAGCGGTAGCTCCGGCGATAAAGCTGACCACTGGCTTTGTGCCGTTCTCCTTGATCCAGTAAGCGGCGTCTGTTTCCATGTTGCCACCAATCTCCCCAATGAGGATGATTCCTTCAGTTTCGGGGTCGGCCATAAAAAGTTCCACTGCATCCTTGATGGTAGTTCCGGGGATAGGGTCGCCACCTACCCCGATCATGGTAGTTTGGCCAAGTCCTGCCTTGGTGATCTGGTCAACCGCTTCGTACGACAAGGTTCCTGAGCGGGATACGATCCCGATGGAGCCCTCATGGTGAATAAAACCCGGCATGATGCCTATTTTTGTCTGCGGAGGAGAGATAATTCCCGGACAGTTAGGGCCAATCATTCTTACATTTTTACACTTCAGGTATTCATGAACATTGATCATGTCTTTTACAGGAATTCCTTCAGTAATACACACAATGAGCGGGATTCCGGAATCAGCGGCTTCAAGAATGGCATCGGCTGCCATGGGAGGCGGCACGAAGATCACCGAAACATTGGCAGAAGTAGCCTTTACGGCATCCGCAACAGTATTGAATACCGGACGTCCGAGATGCATCTGGCCCCCTTTTCCCGGGGTCACTCCACCCACGATATTGGTACCATATTCAATCATTTGTCCTACGTGAAAAGAACCTTCACTCCCGGTAATACCCTGTACCAGAACCCTTGAATCCTTGTTTACTAGTATGCTCATTTTGCTGTATGTTGATTATAATTATCGGTTCTTAGAAATGATGAGTGATGCCTTACAACCTTCATTTTCATTGTACATTCAGAATCCCTCTTCCAGTTTCCAAAGTTAGTGCGATTTCCAAACTCTGAAAATTTTATTTGATAAATTTGTTCCCTTCCAAGTCGAAAGAGTGTAAATTCGTTGTCATGGTCAACTTAGCTACTACCGACACCATCTGTGCCATTGCCACCCCGCCGGGTGCAGGCGCAATTGCAGTGATCAGGATATCGGGGTCAATGACTTTTGAAATTTGTGCAGCGTTATTTACGCCAGCCAAACGCGGACTGGATATTCGCCAGGCGCCAGGCCATACCTTGCATTTCGGCGTTATCGGCGACCGGACAGCCATTCTCGATGAAGTACTGATAAGCCTTTTCAGAGCGCCCCAATCTTACACCGGAGAAGATGTGATTGAAATATCGTGCCACGGGTCGGTTTATGTTCAACAGAAAATGCTTGAACTGCTGGTAGACAAAGGACTACGGTTGGCACGGCCCGGTGAGTTCACGTTACGGGCTTTCCTGAACGGGAAGTTTGACCTCTCCCAGGCGGAAGCCGTAGCCGATCTCATTGCCTCCCATTCAGGGGCTTCCCATTCGCTGGCCATAGGGCAGATGCGCGGGGGCTTTTCAAAGAGAATCAAAGTCCTGCGCGATAAACTTATCGGCTTCACGGCACTTATTGAGCTGGAGCTTGACTTCAGCGAAGAGCAGGTTGAATTTGCTGATCGCACCGCTCTTCTCACCCTGCTGGCGGAGATCAGGGAAGAGCTTTCAGCGTTAACCAGCTCCTTCTCTTTCGGCAATGTGATCAGAAACGGGATTCCTGTCGCCATCATCGGGAAACCCAACGTTGGCAAGTCTACCCTTCTCAACGCCATACTGAATGAAGAAAAGGCCATCGTATCCGACATCCCCGGGACCACCAGAGATGCTATTGAAGACACCATAGTGATCGGCGGGTACAGTTTCCGGTTCATTGATACCGCAGGGTTAAGGGCAGCTGAGGACAAAATTGAAACCATCGGCATCGAACGCACCTGGGAGAAGATACAGGAGGCAACAGTAATTCTGTATGTATTTGACGCTACCCGGGAATCCTTTGAAGAAGTCATGGAGGCCGTTAATGAGATCCGTGAACTTACCGAAGAGAAAGGCAAGCACATGGTAATGATAGGCAACAAGACGGATAAGCTGAAAAAGTTACCCAAGGGGTTCACAGGATTCGTTGAATATGAAACCATTTTTGTATCCGGGAAACGAAAAGAGAACATACACCTCATTGCTGAAAGTTTGTTGAACACCCTGTCAGACGCCGAACTTTCCAACAGCACCCTGGTCTCCAACACCCGCCACTACGAAGCCCTTCAACAGGCTCTTGCGGCTGTTGATGCCGTTATTGGAGGATTTCAGGCCGGAGTTTTTGCCGACCTCCTGACTACCGACATCCTCATCGCCCTTCATCACCTGGGTGAAATCACCGGCGAAATTACCAACGATGAGATTCTCGGAACCATTTTTTCCAGGTTCTGTATCGGAAAGTAATTACCCTCTCTTTCTTTTCTAACTGCCTGTTTTTGTTAATAATAAATGAATTTATTTTCTTTTATTTGTTGCCATATCGTTGCCCAACATGGTTAAACTTGTTGCCCGGCATCACAAAAGCGAGATCATGCTACATACAGCAACAACCAGCTACATGTAGCCACCAGCAACAACAAAATGAGCAGTAATATTCGCATCGAAAAAGTCTGCCTCTACTGCGGAATTAATTTCACAGCCAAGACTTAGGTTCTTTATTACAAAGGAAGAGTGGAAAGAAATTGATTTGCAATCTTTACACTCCAGGATCAACATGGTGAATCATGAAGCCATTGCAATTGCACCTGATCGCCTGATATCGATTCCTGAACTACTTATTCAGAAGTGTCAAAATATATCACAAACGGAATTTCATTGCCATCCCACCCTGGGGTATTTTAAAATTGAGGACTTCAAACCAATTGGAGATGTGATCAATGCGAACGGTTACCTGTTATCAAGAGCGGGGTTTCCATATCTACTTGATATAGCTACAGGACTCTTTTCATACAAACGATGGTATAGCAAGAAAACCGGACAGTTTTATGAGGGAACAAAGAAAACTATTGCCGGTTATGATAAAAGAAAAAAGATATGATATTATGTATTTTCTTGTACCCTATTTGTACCTCTACTTGATAACTAATAGATAATCAATAGGAGTTACTTTCTGCATCGAATCACCTAAAGTAAATGATAATCAATATATTAGGTGATTTTTAGCCTGTTTTTCAGCCTTAATATGTTCAGAATATGATTTCAACCCATATCCACCTTGGAAGGTGTTGCTAATCTGATCTTTAAAAATTATTTTGTTGGTTTTGTACAATTTAGAATTTATTTTGCAATTTTGTACAAGATTATAAAAACCGACAGCATGATTAAGAGAGAAATAAGCCAAAAGATTCTTGATCTGGCAGAAAAGTTTCCCGTCATAACGGTTACCGGTCCCCGGCAATCCGGTAAAACGACACTTTTAAGAAATCTTTTCGGAGACTTGTTCTATGCTTCGCTTGAAAATCCTGAAACCAGGATGTTTGCTCTACAGGATCCAAAAAACTTTTTGCAGCAGTATTCGAACGGTGGTATCATTGATGAAGCACAACTGGTCCCGGAACTTTTCTCTTACATACAGGGAATTGTCGATCAGAGTGGAAAAACCGGGCAGTTCATCCTGTCTGGCTCGCAAAGTTTTTTGCTTCATGACCGGATTTCCCAGTCGCTGGCCGGCAGGACGGCCATTTTCCGCCTTCTCCCCTTCTCATTCTCGGAACTCCAAAAGGCTGATCAATTGTTACCTTCTTATGAAGCAAATATCTTTAATGGTTTTTTTCCCAGGTTGTATGATAAAAAGATAGATCCTTCAGATTTCTATCCAAACTACATTCAGACCTACTTAGAACGAGATGTGAGGTCACTGCAGAATATCCATGATCTAAACCTTTTCGTCCGTTTTCTGGGTCTTTGCGCCGGGAGAGTGGGCCAACTCCTGGACTATACTTCCCTGGCAAATGATTGTGGAGTCACTTATAATACAGTCAAAGCATGGATATCAGTTCTGGAAGCCAGTTACATCCTTTTCCTGCTTCAACCGCATCATACTAATTTCAGCAAACGGTTGGTCAAAAGACCAAAACTCTATTTTTATGACACCGGGTTATGCTGCTCCCTCCTTCGAATAGAAAAGGTAAGCCAGTTAACCAACCATTACTTAAAGGGATCGCTCTTTGAGAACCTGATCCTGTCTGAGCTTTTAAAACGACGTTATAACCATGGGAAAGCATCCAATCTCTATTTCTGGAGGGATCACCGTGGAATGGAGGTCGATTTGATCATTGAACATGCCGACGGGCTTATTCCTGTTGAAATTAAATCAGCCAGAACCTGGAACAAGGACTTTTTCATTAATCTTGAAAAGTGGAATGGCTGGTCGGGGAATAAACCCGAAAATTCCCATGTGGTTTACGGTGGTGATGAATCAATTCAAACCTCATCTGGATTCCTGCATTCGTGGAAAACCCTGGATTTTACATCATGATACATGCTTCCGGAAGGCAGGCGTAAATAAAGAAACTAATGGATACTTCAAAAAAGAGCGTATCTCAGGCATGGATGGCTTATCATCCATACCAACAAGAGAAAAGCGTTGACCGTTATTACATCGGGATTTCAATAAAGGTTCGTGATATTCTCAGGGGAAAGTCCTACAGTACTCTGTTTGACCATTTTGATCATATTGATCTGGCGGAACTGGCAGCTTTCCTTGTTTCGTATTTTGAAGATGTCATTTCTGACCTGGGATTATGGCGGGCATTCAGGAACGAGCACGAGCGATTGTACGGAAAACGCCTTCCCTTATACGACATTACGGATGACTATTATGAGGAAGAGATAAATTTCGAAGATGTAGCATTCCTGATCTGGTATTACCTCACCTGTAAACAGGATCCCGAAACCGTAGAACAAAACGGATGTCTGATGAACCCGGAAGCTCCGGAAATCCTCATGATGACAGAGAAGGTCTTTGCGATTTTTGAGGAGCAGTATGAACATGCGATCGAAAACAATGCTCTCCGGGAATTCATCATGCTCCCGGAAGATGTTGATGATTTCTATGAAGTACGCTACCGGATTCAATGGTTGCTTACCAGTTCCTACCTGTTCCATTTCATGACGGATCTGCTTATATCCCGCAGTAAAAGTGTCATGGAGAAGTACAAGGATTGGCCGGCCGAACAAAAGGTATCCTTATTAAATGAGCTCAAGGATGGGATCACGCTGTCTGAAAACACGCATCTTTTGGCATATAAGGGGCATGAATGGTACGCGGAGATCCTTGGGCGGCAACATGCGTTATACAAACCATTGAAAGCCATCGGTAGAAAACGCAGCGGAAACCTGGTTTATAAAGGCAAAAGCAAAGAATACATCCACTTTGAACATCCACCTACGGGGAGAAGGATTGATATCACCCGGAGGTCTCTGGAAGATATGGACCCGCATATTTTACCGGGCACGGTTGTCACCATAGGATTTGTGAAATGGATGGAAGAATGGTGGTTTTCGGGCATGATGGCGTCTTGGGGCAAGGAAAAGGATTTTTTCAAAGCAGATAAAAGCTTGATTTCAGCATCCCTTTTCAGTGATGAGAATGACGAATGGAAGAAGACCATTGTTGAACAATACAGCCTTTTTCTGAAATATAACCACGGCAGGCCGGTAGCTTTTTTCGATTCCTTTTTTGAGGCCAATAATTTTGTCCGTGAGTTCATGATGCAATGGAATTTTGAAATGAGGAAGAAACTCAATCAGCCGGGTGATGAAAAAGTCCCTCCATTCCTTCCCCAGGAGATCCCGCCGTCAATCCGAGAACGATCCGGTGATGATTGCGTCATGTTCTTTAATAAGGAGGCTGGAATTGAGTTCTTAACACATATGTGTCCGATGATCCCGGATGATAACAACAAACTTTACAAAGGTCGTATTGACCCTGCCCTTCCCATGCACCTGGTGATGGCCAATGATTGCAGTTGTGGATTTGTCCATTTCGCACTTGATCAGTACGGATTCAAAAAGTATCTATTGTTCCCTGGAGAAAAAAATGCACGACTTGTACCTGATAATCTCGACTTCCTCTTAAGACTGTATAAGAGGAACGGATATTTCCCTGAACCCCAGGTTCATATGGTCGATTCAAAACGGCTCCGATAAAGAGTGATGTAACCAAACGGTTGTAGATTGGCATACTGCAAATACATCTATATACATACGATTAACGCATATAACAATAATGACAAGGGTTACAAGAATTTTTGCAAATATAAAATTCATGCATTTTCATCAATTTTTCTGTCATTTTTTGCACCTTGGTTGTACCTCGTAATTGTAACTAACTGATATACAATATTAGTTACTTTCTGTATCGGAAAGTAACTATCCTTCCTTTATTTTCTAACAATCTGTTTTTGTCAGAAACTGTTTTGATTTTATTTTTCGATTCTGTTAAGCATAAGCCTGATCATTGCTAATTGGATCATCGTTTCACTTGTATCAGTCAGGTATTCATAGTCTTTGCTGAGCCTTCGGTAACTTTCAAACCAGGAGAACGTCCTTTCAACCACCCATCGTTTCGGCAAAGCAACAAAAGCTTTCTGATCGTCACTTCTTAACCCGACTTGCACCCCAACGTGGTGCTTGAAAAAAACATGATTTTTCAATGTGCACATAATCATGGTTATAAGAAATTAGGCTAAAAATATTTTCCCTGACTGATTTTGTATCTAATTGATAATCAATAACAGTGTTTTCAAAAGTGTTTTATGGTCCCCGAA
>JANXZO010000037.1 GCA_025355465.1 Bacteroidales bacterium | reverse complement strand
CAGTTCAAGGTGTTTAATGCTGCTGAAAACTTTGCCATCCTGAGATCCATTATTGACACTGCCATTAAAAATGGGCAAAAGGTGTTGCCTGCTTTGAATGTCATTGCCGATTATAAATGCGACTGATTAGTAACAAAATTTGTATTTTTACACATCATGAAAATTCTTCCGGCAGAATTTATTCGTGAAGCGGACGCCTTTACGATCCTGAAAGAGCCCATCTCAGCCATCGACCTGATGGAACGAGCTGCCATGGAATGCTTCCGGTGGATCGATGCCAATATTCCAACATCCCGGAATTTAAAAATATTTTGCGGTCAGGGCAACAATGGAGGAGATGGTTTTGCGATTGCAAGGATGCTTGGCAGCCAGGGATATGAAATTGAAGTATTTCTGACCGGCGATCCTGAAAATCTTTCACCCTCGTGCAGCGTGAATTATGATCGCCTGGGTGATAAGGTCTGCCTGATCCCGGATAATGAAAGTAAGCTGCCGCCGATTGAATTTACAGACATTGTGGTTGATGCTATTTTTGGTAGCGGACTGACGCGTTCCGTCGCAGGAATTCAGGAAGCCGTCATTCGGCATATCAATGCCAGCAAGGCGCTGGTCATTTCCATCGACATTCCTTCAGGCTTATTTTGCGACTCGACCATGCTGGGATTGAAAAATCCGGCGATAATCCGAGCAGATCACACCCTCACATTTTCTCCACCCAAACTGGCGCTCCTCTATCCTGAAAACGTCGATTATGTTGGAGAATGGCATGTTTTTGAGATTGGGCTGATGACCTCCTTCATCAGTGACCGGATGGTTAACAATTTTTATGTTGCCGCGAGCGATTGCCAGTCCCTGCTGCGCAGACGGGAGAAATTTGCCCACAAAGGAACCTTTGGGCATGCCATGATCATTTGCGGTTCGCGCGGCAAGATGGGGGCTGCCGTTCTTGCAGCCAAAGGATGCATCAGGTCTGGCCCCGGACTCGTGACTATCCATTTGCCGGGTTGTGGTGAACAGATACTGCAGACCGCCGTACCTGAATCTATGGTTTCCCTTGATGAGTCGGAAGATATTTTCTCAAAGGTCCCTGAAATCGGGGCCTATTCTGCCCTGGCGGTTGGTCCCGGCATTGGGCAGAAAGAACAAACCTGCCGTGCGCTTAAGCTTTTGATCCAGAATTCCAGAATCCCGATCATCTTCGATGCAGATGCCATAAATATCATTGCTGAGAATAAAACCTGGCTTGGATTTATTCCACAGGGCTCGGTTTTCACGCCGCATCCCAAAGAATTTGAGCGCCTTGTTGGGAAAAGCAGTGACAATTTTGAGCGCAACAGCCTTCAGCGTGAATTCTCGGTAAGATACCGGGCAACAGTTGTTTTGAAGGGTGCCCATACTGCGATCACCACCCCTGACGGAAAATGTTATTTCAATTCAACCGGAAATCCTGGCATGGCCACCGGAGGAAGCGGCGATGTACTTACAGGGATTATAGCGGGTATTATGGCGCAAGGTTATTCCGGTACTGAAGCAGCCATTCTTGCTGTTTTTCTTCATGGACTTGCCGGCGACCTTGCATTCTCCTCAAAAGGGTATGAAGCGCTTATTGCCAGTGACATCATTGACAACCTCGGATTAGCTTTTAAATCACTTTATGGAAAATTTTGAAAAAGATCTTCACGTTCACATGGTCATTGCCCCTTACGTACAAAAGGCGACGGCACTGAGAGGTAAAAAACGTTACGTTGGCGGAAACCAGTTCCGGCATGCCATGATGACCTTTGCCATTCTGATCGACTATCATTATGTAGATCCGGTGTTGCTGAAGGCTTCTGTAATTCATGACCTTATTGAAGACATCCCATCCACACGCCGGGAAGAGATTCTCGACATTGACAGTGATGCCACGCAGGTACTGACACTGGTGATGGAAGTGACCCGGCTAGACAGTGAAACCAAAGACCAGTTTCTGCAGCGGATATTGCTGAAGGGTTCAGAACTTGCCAAAATACTAAAATGTGCTGACCGGATCAGCAACCTTACAGACCTTCACCCTGATGTATTTGACAAAGAGTTTATCAGGAATTATATCCAGGAGACAAAAAAATGGGTCATCCCGATGGCGGAACAGGTGAATAAAAACATGCTTTTTGAATTGCAGGACCTGATAAAGCGGAGAGAGGCCAATCTCAGGTTCTCCTCTATGATCTGGCCATTAAAGCGCAAAGAGGATTAAACCAATTCCGGCTCCTTTACGATGTCGGCCTCTACTTTGAGGTTATCGATGATGAAATTTTGTCTTTCAGGAGTATTTTTGCCCATATAAAAAGTCAGCACGTCCGGAATTGACGATTCTCTCGTGAGTATTACCGGATCAAGCCGAATATCGCGCGCTATAAAATGTTTAAATTCGTCCGGTGAAATTTCGCCAAGTCCCTTAAAACGTGTGATTTCTGGGTTTACACCCAGCTTTTCCAACGCTGCAAGACGTTCTGCATTGGAATAACAATAGATGGTTTTCTGCTTGTTCCTGACACGAAATAGCGGTGTTTGAAGGATATACAGATGACCATTTCTTACCAGGTCGGGATAGAACTGCAGGAAAAAAGTAAGGAGTAGTAAACGGATATGCATTCCGTCAACATCAGCATCGGTAGCCACGACAACATAATTGTAGCGCAGGTTTTCCAGACCTTCTTCGATATTCAGGGCTGATTGCAGGAGATTAAACTCTTCATTTTCATAAACCACCCTTTTACTCAACCCAAAACAGTTGAGGGGTTTTCCTTTCAGGCTGAAGACAGCCTGTGTGTTCACATCTCTTGATTTGGTGATAGAGCCGCTGGCAGAATCACCTTCGGTAATGAAGATGGTTGACTCGTAACGGCGGTCGTCGTGGTTATTATAATGAATCCGGCAATCGCGCAGTTTTTTATTATGAAGGCTGACTTTCTTAACGCTCTCTTTGGCAATCTTTTTGATATTTGCCCAATCCTTTCGTTCCTTTTCACTTTGCATGATCTTCCGCAGAAGGGCTTCGGCAGTGTCGGAATTCATGTGAAGGAAATTGTCGAGGTGTTTTTTCACAATATCCATAATATAGTTACGGATCGTCAGCCCACCGGGCTCGATATACTGGGAACCAAGCTTGGTTTTGGTTTGGGATTCAAACACCGGATCCTGCACTTTGATAGCCAGTGCGGCAACCAGGGAAGCTTTTATGTCGTTGGTGTCAAAATCCTTCTTATAAAACTCCCGGATGGTCTTCACCAGTGCTTCTCTGAAGGCTGCCTGGTGGGTGCCGCCTTGCGTTGTATGCTGTCCGTTTACAAAAGAATAATACTCCTCACCATACATTTCGCAGTGGGTGAATGCACATTCAAAATCACCGTCTTTCAGGTGAATGATCGGATAGAGCACAGGGGTGTCAATGTAGCTGTTCAGCAGGTCCATGAGTCCGTTCTGGGCATGAAGCCTTTCACCGTTAAAAATAAGTGTCAGACCGTTGTTCAGGAAGACATAATTCCAGAGCATTTTCTGCACATACTCGGGAATGTAATGGTATTTGCCAAAGAGGTCCTCATCGGGGATAAATGAGACGATCGTGCCGGAACGGAGGTCGCAGGATTTTTCTCCTTCATCGGCAACAACATCACCTCTTCTGAACTCGACAACCCTTGATTTTGAATCCCTGATGGCCTGAACCCGGAAATAGGCCGAAAGTCCGTTTACAGCCTTGGCTCCTACCCCATTCAGTCCGACCGCCTTTTTAAAAACCTTTGAATCATATTTGGCTCCGGTATTGATCTTTGAAACACATTCAATGACCTTGCCAAGCGGGATTCCGCGACCATAATCCCGCACCGTAACCTGCTGTTCTTTGATGGTTACCTCAATGGTTTTTCCATGTCCCATCACAAATTCATCGATTGCATTGTCGAGAATTTCCTTAATCAGCACGTAAATACCATCATCCGGGGAAGACCCATCGCCGAGTTTCCCGATGTACATACCTGGCCGAAGCCTGATATGCTCTTTCCACTCCAGCGAACGGATACTCTCCTCATTATAGCTTTCTTCCATTACCATCCTCGGTCAGGGTTAGCTGACAAAGGTAGCAGAATGCTTCCGGAAGGCCAGCAAAACAGGGGCAAAGTTTTCAATTAAGTTATAAACAATACTGGAAAATTACCTTAAATTAGCACGTTGTTATAACCCTAAAAAACTACTGCCATGAGTCTGATTATTAAGGAACACCGTGATTCTATCGGATGGATTACCCTGAACAATGATGCAAAGCGGAATGCGCTGAGTGCAGACTTGTTGACTGAACTTTTGAATGCGTTAAAATCATTGAAGGAGGAGAAGGCCAGGGTGGTCATTATCCGCGCCAACAAAGGTGCAAAAGTATGGTCTTCCGGTTTTTCCATAGATGAACTTCCCAGGGATGGCAGTGATCCGCTGGCATACGACCACCCGCTTCAGAAGGTGATCCGGGCGATTCAGAACATTCCCGCACCTGTGATCGCAATGGCAGAAGGAAGTATCTGGGGCGGGGCCTGCAACATCGCGTTTGTATGCGATATGGTTGTTGGAACGCCCAACACCTGCCTTGCCATAACCCCGGCTAAGATTGGTGTACCTTATAATACCTCAGGAATTTTACAATTCCTCGACATTATCGGTTCTCATATAGTAAAAGAGATGTTCTTCACAGCCGAACCCATTTCGGCTGAAAAGGCACAAGGTCTCGGCATCCTTAACCATCTGGTGGCCACGGAGGAACTCGAAGACTTTACGATCAGACTTGCCAATAAAATTATCGACAACTCCCCGCTCAGCATACAGGTCATCAAAGAGCAGCTGAACATTTTGGGAAATGCCATGCCGATGACCCCGCAAACTTTCGAACACATTGACATGTTGCGACGGATTGCAGGCACCAGCAATGACTATCTTGAAGGTATTAAGGCTTTCTATGAGAAAAGGAAGCCCGAGTTTAAGGGAGAGTAAAAAAACTCTTTTTCAGTTCTTTCACTAACAATCCGAGATCGTTTTTGGTAAGGAGGAAATCATGTGGCCGCAGATGGGTAATCCTGGCGAAGACCACAAACTGGTAGGCCGTTGCAGCCGTGTAGGAGACGGAGGCTGTAATACCTGCGCCGATAATACCATACACCGGGATGACCAGCAATCCGAGTCCGATTGTAAACACCAACCCGATGGCGGAGCTGATGGCATTGTGATAAGGTTTGTTATATCCGGAGAAAAATCCGCTGAAAATCATCGAAACGCTCAGGGTGACAATCCCCAAACCCAGCGAAAGGATGACCGGTCGTACCCCGCTGAAATCGTGTCCGAACAGCGCCTGGAAAACGAAAGTCGGGACGAGCAGAAGGAGAATAAGCACGATAAGGGTCACAACCCAGGTAATTTTAGCCAGCGTGAGGGTTAACCGGATTGAATAATCATCATCCATTTCGTTGGAAATCCGGGAGTATTGAACCATGGAAATGGAACGGGCGATCAACCACAATCCCTCCGCCATCGACACACCGGCCGAGAGTACACCAACCGCAGCACGCCCGATAAAAGCATCAACAATGTAATAGCTCATCCGGTAATTCAGTTGCTGCATGATATTGGCAATCTGAATATAACTTCCAAACCTGAAAATATCACCCAACATTTTTTTCATTCCCGTCATGGGTTCGGGCCGCAGTGAAGGAATGAGCAGCACCAAGCTGACGATAAAGGAGAGCAGGTAAGAAAAAAACAAGGCCCAATAGTAGGCTTTCACTTCACGGAAATCCAGCAGGAAATAGCAGGAAAGCAGTATTATCACCAGGGTAAAGATCTGAAGAAGATTAAGAACGTTAAAAGCGGTCACTTTTTCGAGTCCCAGCAAGAGCATGTAGTTAACCGAGGTTAGTGACATGATTATTGCCAGGAAAACGACATTCATGAAATAGCCGGCCGGAAACACTTCGATTTTCGGAAAGATGAACTCCAGCAAACAAAGAAAGTATGCGGAGATCAAGGTAATGAGAAGGGTCCAGATGTAGGCCGGAAAAAAGAGCCTGAAAACACCAACCCTGGGCGTCATGTAGATGAGCGCACCGCCGGCTACAAAGTTGTTGAAAAGTTGAATGATGGCAACGGCCAAAACCATCAGGCTGATGGTGCCGTAACTTGCCGCACCAAGGTACCTGGTTGTAAGGATCACAACCAGGAATGCAAGGATTGCATTGATGAGTCGGGTACCGATCGTTCCCAGGATTTTCTTAAACATCGGGTCGTTTAAGATTATTGACCTTTTGCGCAAACTGGTGGCTGAAAAAATGCCGGTTAAAGCGATATTTTTTACCGTCAATCAGGGTATAATCCCCAACCTTGGAAATGGTATGCAGTCCTTTGTTAAAGGGGCTTCCTTTTATTGGCTTAACAATTTTCACAGGAGTTTCCTGAAATTCATCCGGCGTTAATTTATCGACCCTGTTTATCACCACACTTCCTCCATAGGATCGGGAGCAATCCTGCGCCGGCCGGTAGAGTATTCCTTCATGAACAAACAAAGTACCTCCTGGTCTGGATGAGCGTATATCAATTTTAACAGGATTCAGCTTATGCGGAATATAGGGACCATAGAGGTCGCCGGAATAATACAGGTGCAGATGGGTCCAGGAATTCTTTTTTTCCGTAAAAAAGAGCCACCAGTAATTCTCATGAAAGATCAGTGTAGGATCTATCGCTTCAACGCCCGCCAGAAGAATTTTCTCCTCCACAAAAGCCTCTTCTGAATAGTTCCGTTTGTACAACACAATGGCTCCTGACCTGTAGGATTCGGGAATGCAATAAACGGATTTGTCATGAATAACGATATATGGAAACGAGAGGTGATCCTTCTCTTCAATAATCCGTATGGGGGCAGAAAAACTATCCCTTGAGGCGTTCCAGATGATTTCCGAGATTCTGGCCTTACCTGTTTTATAACTGTAATCCTCGACCATGATATGAAGTTTCGCTCCTTCCATAAACCCCATGGGATCAGCGAGGTACTTGGTTGCGCTGAAATGGCGAAGCCAGGTTATGTCGGCCGGACGCAGCTGATCCTGCGAGAAAAGCACCTGGTCTATTGGTTTTTTAATCAATCCGACGTTCCATATTTCTGCACGGAACAACTCGCGGTAATAAAACCTTATCTTGTTACGAAACAGGATCCCCAGGAAAAAAATCAGCTTCAGGTTTCCCGGCACTTTATAAACCCTGGCTTCGGTTGAACTTGGCGGAAGAAACTCCGCCAGGTTATTCATTATTTGTTCTGCTACCTGAACAGGCCAGAAGGAGGTGACACTAAGCAACTGTTCGAGGTTTCCTTTGTATGAATGAAGTACTGTTTTAAGATACCCCTTCCGCAGGACGATGCCTGCATCAAGTTTTTCAGTAAGCCTTTGTAAAATTGCTCCGTTTACGGGATCGTTCCGGAAAATTTCCCAAAAACCAGGTGGCCCTCCACGGTAAACCATTTCGTCGTCGTGATGAAAGGACCATACGCCGTATTTTGCCACATTAAGAATCTCTCCCCGGATGATGTTGAAGGCAAAACGAAGAATAAAATCCGGTTCATAGGTCCGGATGGCTTCGATTTCAGCCTCAAGGAAATATTCAGAATGACCCTGTGCATTGATATGGCACGCAAGGGTGTCAATCGTGTGCAATTCGGCAGTCAGGTCGACAATACGTTTGGCATCAGGTTCAAAAAAACGGCGTTGCAGAAAATTGAAAAGCGATTTTGGCGGGGATTTGAGCCGTGCCAGATTGTTCCTGACCGGGGTGCCGGATTTTCTTGCGTCACGGATCAGAAGCACGATTTGGTGGCCTCGTTCCTGCAGTGAACGAATCGCATCAGCCTGCCATCGCTGAAATTCAGTGCTGTTGCACATGACCGCAAACCGTAAACCGGTCACAGGCGGAGAAAGCTCCCTGTATCCCCGCTGCTCATTCATTTTCTTTCCTGGTTTTATCCGATATCATTTTATACATCTCATTGATCTGACTTGCCACCGCTGTGGCCGAAAAGCGTGAGGGTAGTGAGTTACGAACGGTTGTTCGCGAATAGCCGGCATGCTGGTCAAGCATCCGGATGATGGCATCCAAAAGCGCTTCTTCATCATCCGGCACCACAAGTATCCCATTGTGTTCACCGATTATTTCTGCTGCAATCCCGGTATTGGTTGCAACTACCGGAATACCACAAGCAAGGCTTTCCACAACCACGCTGCCAAAGGTTTCATAATGACTGGAAAGAACCGAAAAATCAGCTTCCGAAAACTGGACCGCCAACTCACCAGGGGTCATCATACCCTTAAAAACCGCAAAGGTATTAAATATCCCAAGTTCTTCGGAATACTCCTTCATTGCCAGAAAATCGGGTCCATCGCCAACAAACAGACACTGGAAATCCTGTCTGATCCGGGAAACCGATTTCAGCACCCGCAGAAACCCCGATATATTTTTCGATTTATCCTCAAAGCACGACACATGCAGCATGATCTTCAATCCGCCGGATTCCATTTTGGGCTTAAGTGAAAACAAAGCGGTATCAACCACATTGGGAATTACGATGTAGTTAGGATTGACAAGCCCATAGCCAATCATGACATCTTTAAGAGGCTCTGAAACAGGAATAACGGCACCTGCTCTTCTGACCACAAAACCGGTAATTATTTTTCTCAGATGACCTGTGTAAGTTCCATTTTGAGGAAAATACCGCGACCAGTGTTCTGAAACGACATAGGGGATTTTAAATTTACGGGCACTCCTCCATGCGATGAACCCCATGCGTGTAAGTATATGTGCATGAACAATCTGCGGCTGAAACTGGCGAATGCTGTTAACGGCTTTCATGGCAGCCCGGTAGAAACGAACGAATTTGAGAACGGCAGCAAACGGAGAATGGTCGTTTTGCGGAACCCGGTAATACACACGTAACACCCTCACCTCATGTTCCTCGGCAAACTCCACTTCAAATTTATTCGGGCAGTCGGGATCAGGATGAATGTAGACCACTGCCACATCACATAACGGGGTAAGGGCTTCTGCCTGGCGTTGAATAAATAAACCAGGCATGGGATCGTATCTGTGAGGATACCATCTGGGAAGAAAGAGTACCCTGATCTTATCGCCCATCATTATTAAAATCAAAATGTTCTATCGCCGCTACTGCATTTTCAAGTCGGCGGTTACCAAGGCCATTCACAATTGCATACGAAAAATTCCTTCCTGTGAGCTCGTTCTGATACATCCGGAACAGATCCAGGCGCAAATGCGGATGTTCTCTCAAGGGATCATATTCCCATGGTATATCGATGTCGCAAAGAAGATACAGGTCGTATGACTGACGTTCGACTTCCCCGATGATCCAGGGATCACATCGCCGGTATTTAACCTCGCTCCAGATTTTCGCAACAATCAATTCGGTGTCGCAGAATAAAAATCCGTTGGCCATGTCTGATGCAGCCGCTTCAGCATGCACCTGACCTTTGGCTATCTCAAGGATGTCCTTTTCCTGATATACCCTTCCAAGATTTTCGAGGTAAGACCTGGCAAATTCGGGCACCCAAACCGTTTGATAATGATCTGCCAGCTGTTTGGCCAGCACCGACTTACCTGTTGATTCGGGACCTGTGACTGCAATCCTTTTAATCATTTTCAAAAGCTGATGTAAAGCTTATACGTAAATTTTCGTTTGCAGTTTCCTTTTCCACGCAAGATAACCCAATATTGCCATGATGGTAAATACAAGAAACTGAAAACTACTGAAATATAGCTTTTCATAAGCAAAGAGGCCGACAGAAATAATGTCGCCGGCAATCCATAGCAACCAGTTTTCGATTTTTTTACGCGCCAGGAGCCACATGCCAATAATGTAGATCGATGTGGTGAATGCATCCCATCCGGGAACCGGGCTATCGGTGAAATGTGAAAGGAGGAAAAAGAATATTGAGAAGAACAGGATTCCGGCTAAACCGCACCATGCCTTCTCCTTCAGCGTGGTCCGGGTGATCTTAAGACGTTCATTGTCTGACCCGTGCCTGGTCCAGTTATACCAACCATATACACTCATGATGAAATAGAAAAAGTTGATACCGGCATAAGCGTACAACCGGGTATCAAAGCATATATAGACATAAATCAATACATTGACGATTCCCAATGGATAAGCCCAGGTACTTTCCTTCATCATATACCAGATGTAAAGAAGTCCGAAAGCCACGGCTATAAGTTCGAGCAAGGAGGTTTGAACGGTGCCGATTGCAATGGGTGCAGTAAGTTCCATGCGGCAAAGATACATTTTACCAGGAATGTCATTTTTTATTGTAATGAAATAAAAGATTATTTTTGCAGTCCAAATTCCTTCCAGAATTCCATGTTTCACCTGTTCCACACGCAACTGCCTTTTATCGTTAACCTGCTTATCCTTTTATTGGCAGCCAAGGTGATGGGAGAGTTAGCTGAACGGTTTCATCAGCCTTCGATGATTGGCGAAGTGATTGCCGGCGTAATCCTAGGGCCTTCACTGTTCAATGTAATTGCGGCCCCCGGGGAGATCCGGGTTATTGGTGAACTCGGGGTGTTCATGCTAATCCTCCTTGCGGGGATGGAAATTGAGGTGGAGGAGATAAGGAATGCCATTCGCGGAAAAAACGTCTGGATTGCTGTTCTGGCATTCATAATACCCATGGGTAGCGGGATACTGATTGGTTTTGGGTTTCATTTCACCAATACCTTCACGACTTTTCTCGGACTCTGCATTGCGATTACTGCACTTCCTGTAAGTATCCGCATTCTGATGGACCTTGGCAAACTGCAAACCGACATCGGACAGCGGATTATTTCAGCAGCCATATTCAATGATGTGTTAGCTCTTTTTATCCTGGGGATCATCCTGGACTTCAACGACACTTCCAAAAATCTACGCGACCTTACCTTCTCCATCCTGTTTACCATCCTCAAGGTCACGGTATTTGTTGGAATCCTGCTGGCCGCTTACAAGCTTTTCAAACTGGCAAAAAATAAGGTGAATGTGCTTAATCCAAAGGTGAACAGGTTCCTTGAATTTCTGCGCGGGAAAGAATCGTTGTTTGCATTGGTCATCCTCTTTGTACTGATTTTTTCCAGTATCTCAGAACTGCTGGGGCTTCATTTCATTATCGGGGCATTTTTCGGTGCGATTCTGTTACCCAGGAGCATGTTCATCAGCCGCGATTTTGAGCGCGTTCAACGATCGATCTCGGGGATCACCATGGGTTTTCTGGCACCGATCTTCTTCGCGACCATGGGCATTTCGTTCAGCATTGTTTCGATCGACAACCTGCTGTTGCTCACGGTTGTGCTGATTGCCTCGTTTTTCAGTAAAATTTTCGGAGGTTACTTCGGTGGTCGTCTTGCCGGATTTGACAATGTAAAGTCGATAACGCTCGGACTTGGTCTGAATGCGCGGGGAATCATGGAATTGGTTATCGCGAACATTGCTCTGGAGAAAGGCTTCATCGATGTTTCGATGTTCTCCATACTGGTAACGATGGCCCTGCTAACCACGGTAATCACACCATTTTTACTCAAAGATGCATTTGCCTGGATGGACCGCGTGCATCGCGTACCCGGATAAACTTATGCCGAATTTTCAACAAATTTATTACGGGATAAAAATTCTTGCTAATTTTCCACATTATTCCTAATCTCAAAAACATCAACCACCTCCATGTTTGGTCTCGATACAGGGTTTACAATTCTTCTCATCATATGCCTGCTGGCGGCGTGCGCATTTGAATTTATCAATGGATTTCATGATACTGCCAACGCAGTTGCAACCGTCATTTACACCCATTCTTTAAAGCCAACGGCCGCCGTTGTATGGTCGGGAATCTGGAATTTTATCGGCGTGAATGTCGGAGGAATCGCCGTTGCCATGGGGATCGTAAACTTACTTCCTGTTGAACTGTTGGTCGATCAGAACCTGAAGCACAGCATTGCCATGATCCTTGCGCTTATTATCACCGCCATCATCTGGAATCTGTCAACCTGGTATATCGGGATACCATGCAGCAGTTCCCACACTTTGATCGGATCCATATTCGGGGTAGGACTGGCCTATTATTTTCTGCCAGGGGTTTCAACATATGCTCTGAACTGGAGCAAAGTAATTGACGTGGGGCTCTCGTTGATGATCTCTCCGGTATTTGGATTTGCACTGGCCTTACTGCTCATGTACATCCTGCGGAAGACGGTTAAAAACAAGATGATCTTCAAAGAGCCGCCGGCTAAAAAAGCCCCGCCGCTCTGGATCAGGAGCATCCTGATATTGACCTGTACCAGCGTAAGCTATGCCCACGGTTCCAACGACGGCCAGAAAGGGGTTGGGCTTATCATGCTGATCCTGATCGCCTTCTCGCCGGTTTACTTTTCTGTTGACAGGGCAAAGAAACCGGAAAACCTGCTTTACCAGACCCGGCAGATCGAATGGAATCTTTCACATTTTGACACCAACACGCTGCTTACCACCGACAGGGCATCCTTACGCAGCGTCTTAAAGAACCTGGCGCTGATGAAGGGGAAACTCAGCGGCATAACTACATTTGACAGCCTCAAAAAAGAGGATCATTTCATGCTGAGGAAAGCCATCATTCAGGTAAGCAAGAAGACTGAGTCCATCTTAAAAAGCATCAAAGGTCAGCAGCAGCCTGCCATATCGCCCACACGGGTTGCCATCATCACCTCAAACCTCAAGAAGTTCAAAACAAATACGGAATATTCGCCGCGCTGGGTCATCCTGCTTGTATCCATATCCCTCGGACTTGGTACGATGATTGGCTGGAAGCGTATCGTGGTAACCATTGGAGAGAAGATTGGCAAAACACATCTCACCTATGCCCAGGGTGCAAGCGCTGAACTTATTGCGGCGAGTACGATCGGTGTTTCAACCTGGTTTGGTTTGCCGGTAAGTACCACCCACGTACTTTCATCCGGCATCGCTGGAACGATGGTTGCGAGTAGCGGACGGCAGAACCTCAGGATGGGAACGGTTCGCAACATCCTGATCGCCTGGCTGGTCACAATACCGATCACCGTGCTGCTTTCGGGCGTTCTGTTTTTCCTGTTCAGGATGATACTGCGGTAAAAAAGCATACATTTGCGGCCGTTAACCTAATCCGCGCTATCATGATCGAATTTCTGAAAACACTCGTTGATTTCATCTTGCATATTGATGTCCATCTTCAGGAGTTGGTTACTGACTACCGAACCTGGACTTACCTTATTTTGTTCCTCATCATTTTCATGGAGACCGGTATTGTGATAACTCCGTTTCTACCGGGAGATTCTTTGCTTTTTGCCGCAGGTGCAATAGCTGCCATGGAAGGCCAGCCCCTGAACATTATCATTCTTATCATTTTGCTGATCCTCGCCGCTGTAGGAGGCGACAGCGCCAACTATTTTATCGGGCGATACCTGGGGAAGGCAGTTTATGAAAAAAATTATAAGCTTATCAAGCGTGAATATCTTGATAAGACCCATGCATTTTATGAAAAACACGGCGGAAAAACGATCATCATTGCACGATTCATGCCTATTATCCGAACCTTTGCTCCATTTGTTGCCGGTGTCGGAACCATGAGCTATTGGCGGTTCAGCTCCTTTAATATTATCGGAGGTATTGTCTGGGTATCTGCGTTTTGCATGGCCGGTTATTTCTTCGGAAATATCCCCTTTATAAAAAATAATTTCACCTTCGCCATTTTCCTGATTATTTTTGTCTCCTTGCTCCCAATGATCTATGCCTTGGTCAAGAACCAGATTGATAAACGTAAAACAGCCTGACAGCGCATGCGGCAAGCAGTTCATAAAAGTCACATAAATACGATCTCGGCGGCCGGCTTACTGGTGACGCTCGGAATTATTTACGGAGACATCGGCACCTCACCGCTGTATGTTATGAAAGCCATCGTGGGAGGCGCAAGCTCCATCACCGCACCCTTTATCATGGGCGGGCTTTCGTGCATATTCTGGACCCTGACCCTTCAGACGACTGTTAAATACATCATCATTACACTCAGGGCCGACAACAATGGTGAGGGTGGGATTTTCTCGCTTTTCGCACTGATTCGTAAAAGGGCCAAGTGGGCTTACCTGTTTGCCATTATTGGTGGCTGCACCTTGCTGGCCGACAGCGTCATAACCCCCTCTATCACCATCGTTTCGGCAGTGGAAGGATTGATCAACATCAACCCCCGGATTCCCGTTATTCCGATTGTTATCATCATTATTACATTCCTGTTCTTTATTCAAAAATTCGGCACCAAGCTGGTTGGTGAGTCCTTTGGTCCGATCATGTTCATTTGGTTTGCCATGCTTGGAGTTCTCGGTTTTGCACAGATCATTAAACACCCCGAGATTCTCAAAGCGCTTGATCCGCTCTACGCTTTTAATTTTCTGACGAAATACCCACAGGGGTTTCTGTTGCTTGGTGCCGTTTTTCTCTGCACCACAGGCGCTGAGGCGCTCTATTCCGACCTTGGTCATTGCGGTTTGAAAAACATCCGGATAACCTGGGTGTATGTTAAAATATGCCTGCTTCTTAACTATTTTGGACAGGGTTCATGGATTGTGCTGAATTCGGATATGATCTATGACTGGACCAATCCTTTCTATGCCATCATGCCCAAATGGTTCCTGGTTATCGGTATATTTATCTCCACCGCGGCTGCCATCATTGCGAGCCAGGCCTTGATCAGCGGGTCGTTCACCCTTATCAGTGAAGCGATACAGCTTAATTTCTGGCCAAAGATAAAAATCAACTACCCAACGAATGTAAAAGGACAGATGTACATCTCCAGCATCAACTGGATGTTATATTTTTCCTGCCTCTTTGTTGTTTTGTTTTTCCAGCGTTCGTCGAACATGGAGGCTGCCTATGGTCTTTCGATTACCATCACCATGCTTATGACCACCTGCTTGCTGAGCATCTACCTGTTCTATAAAAAGGTCCCTGTTTATGTACTAATTGTATTTCTTTGTGTTTACCTTTCCATTGAAGGCTCATTTCTGATTGCCAACCTCAACAAATTCATGCATGGCGGTTGGTTTACGATACTTCTCGGGGGATTCCTTTTTATGATCATGTATGTTTGGTTCAACGGCCGGAAAATCAAAAACAGTTTTATCGAATTCCTCAAGATCGAACAATATGTAGATGTCATCAAGGAACTCAGCAAGGATACTACCGTGCAGAAATATGCGACAAATCTTGTGTTCCTGACAAAAGCAAACAAAGTAACAGACGTTGAATCAAAGATTATTTATTCCATCCTTAACAAACATCCCAAACGTGCTGATGTATACTGGCTGTTGCATGTGGACATCCTCGACGACCCGCATGTGCTGGAGTACAAGATAACCCACATCATTCCGGGGACATTTATAAAGGTTGATTTCAAGATCGGCTTCAAGGTGCAGCCCAGGGTTAACCTGTTTTTCAGGCAGGTTCTTGAAGAGATGAGCCGTAAGGATGAGATTGACCTGGTAAGCCGTTACGATTCACTCCGGAGATACCATGTTTCGGCAGATTTCCGCTTTGTAGTTATCGACCGTATTCAGAATTACGATTTTGATTTTCCGCCCCGGGAGCAGTTTGTCATGGACCTCTATGCGATATTCAAGCGTTTCGGAATCTCTGAAGTGCGGGCGCTGGGATTGGATACTAGCAACGTTACAGTGGAAACAGTACCGCTGTATATCGACAAAGAAACCCCCATCCTTTTAACGCGCAACGATCTGACGAAGCATATGGGTTAAGCTTCTACCGGCTATTTTTCTTTCGTTGGATTACCTTTAGTGCGGCAGCAACAACATTCGGCGTATCAAGTCCGTAAGCTTTAAGCAACTCCTCAGGTTTTCCACTTTCTCCAAAAGTATCATTTACAGCGATCATTTCCATCGGAGCCGGGAATTCACGCGCCAGCAGTTGAGCAATGCTGTCGCCAAGTCCGCCGTTACGCATGTGTTCCTCTGCAGATACAGCACATCCTGTCTTCATTACCGAAGCAAGAACAGCTTCGTTGTCGAATGGTTTAATGGTATGAATATCGATCACTTCAGCGCTGACACCCATCTCCCCGAGCGCTTTGCAAGCCTCCAATGCGATCCATACCATGTGACCTGTCGCAAAAATTGAAACGTCGCTTCCCGGATTCATCATCAGTGCCTTCCCTATTTCAAACGTTGCAGCCGGGTCGGTAAAATTTGGCCACTTCGGACGGCCGAACCTCAGGTAAACCGGTCCGTTATAACGGGAAACCGCCAGTGTTGCGGCTTTTGTCTGGTTAAAATCACAGGGATTTATCACCGTCATGTTTGGCAGCATCTTCATCATTCCAAGGTCTTCCAGGTTCTGGTGTGTAGCGCCATCCTCACCCAGGGTAAGTCCTGCATGGGAGGCACATATTTTTACATTCTTGTTGGAATAGGCAACCGACTGACGGATCTGGTCGTAAACCCGGCCTGTTGCGAAATTGGCAAAGGTACCGGTAAAGGGGATCTTCCCGCCAATGGTCATACCGGCAGCGATACCCACCATATTGGCTTCGGCGATACCTACCTGCACAAACCTGTCGGGGAACTGCTTTTCAAAAGCATCCATCTTCAGCGACCCGGTGAGATCAGCACACAACGCCACAACGTCTGGATTTTGCCTACCTGCTTCAAGCAACCCTTCTCCGAACCCTGAACGGGTATCTTTTGAACCACTATTGATATATTCTTTCATTCTAAGATATTTTTAATTCGTAAATCTGATCCGTATGACGGATTAATTGGGATACAATTTAAGGTTAAATGTTTGTCCCGATTCAATTTTAAAAGACTTTTCGATTGAATAAGAGGCTTTGTTTGAATATTTTGATCTGAAGACGACCCTGTAAGACCCGGGTTGGAGATACAAGGTCTCCTGCATTTGCTGGTTATCGCGGAAATTATACAACCAAACAAGTCCGTTTTTTCCTTCCAGGTACAGACTCCCGTAACCGTTGGTAGATTTTTGTATGACGGCGATGCCGGGCATTGGTATCTCCACTGATGTTGTATGGCTCTGCTGAATATCCACGTCATTCACGATGATTCGCGGCATACATAGGATTTCCACCTCATAGGAGCCTGTGAGATATTTTTCCACCTGGTCGAATTGCTGTACGTTTATCGTCTCATCGCTTCCCTTTTTGCGAATAAGACACGGCAGATATTTTAGCGAACTGTTGCCACTGGCCTTAAACAAAAGGTAACCCTGGGGGGCATCAATACCGATTGTGGTATGTTTGCCAGCGGTCAGTTTAACGGAGTCTTTCCGAACGGGGGGAATGGTGTGAACCACGATGTCGTAGGTCATCAGCGGATCGATATCAAGCGTATCCGGCAACCCCTTGGCATTGAAGGAGTGGATCATATTATATTTGATCAATCCGGAAAAGTTATCGTAAAAGGTCATATTTACATTCGTTTCCGTAGGCTTTCCATAAGCGTCCAGCAGATTAACCTGCATGGTAGTAGGATTAAGTGCCCGGGAGATGATCACCTTCAGCGCATTTCTGAACTCTGTCTCATTGGAAGCATCGAAATAGGTTCCCACACATTCAAACTGTTTGCGGAAGTCCTTGCCAATACCCACGATGAACGGTTTCAACATGATCCCCTTTTTCTGCAGCTCAAGCGAAACCGCACAGGGATCGCCACCGCACTCCTCCAGTCCGTCGGTAATGAGTATTACAATATTACGGCAGTTGTCGCATGGCGGAAAGTCCTTTGTTGCCTGTGAAAGAGCGTAGGCAATGGGAGTTGTTCCTTTGGGGATTGTTGTTTTCAGGGTATGCTTGATACGGGCAATGTTGTCTTTTCCGAACGGAACTTCAAGCCGGGTATCGTTACAATCCTGCGGAGGGAATGGCTTCTGATGACCATACATCCGAAGCGCCAGCTCCAGGTTGGTTTGCAATTTTAAACTGTCGAGAAGTGCCGAGAACAGTTTAACCGCGATATTGAACTTGGTATCGCTCTGCCACCGTCCATACATACTCTGGGAGGCATCAAAAACAAAGAGGATTCGGGTGGTCGGCTTGGGCTTCTCCTGATCGCGGGGCACCTGTCCCAGGGAGCCAAGCACAGTGATCAATAGAAAAAAAACCGTTATAAATATTCGCTTTACCAATTCCACAACAATCTTGCAGGTACAAAATCAATAGTCGCCCAGGGTTGCTTCCAGTTGGGCAAGCGCGTTCCTGGTCTGCTCTTCGGTAGGTGCAACTCCGTGCCATTCATGATTATCGACCATAAAATCGACTCCCTGGCCCATATGGGTCGTCATAATAATTACTACGGGCTGTCCCTGGCCCAGGAACCAATGCGATTTTTTTATTGTATCCACCACTTCGGCCATGTCGTTGCCGTACATTGTCAGGACCTTCCATCCGAAGGCTTCGAACTTTGCACTCAGGTCGCCCAGCGGCATCACCTTATCTACCGGCCCATCAATCTGTTTTCCGTTATAATCCACCACGGCAATCAGGTTATCTACCTTCTTGCCGGCGGCAAACATAATGGCTTCCCAGTTTTGTCCCTCTTCCAGTTCGCCATCGCCCAGCAGGCAGTAAACACGATGCTCATCGTTGTTCATTCTTTTGGCAAGGGCAGCACCGATGGCAACGGAAAGTCCCTGGCCCAGCGATCCTGACGATATCCTGATCCCCGGTAAACCTTCGGCTGTTGCGGGATGACCCTGAAGTCGCGAGTGCAGCTTGCGGAATGTAGCCAGCTCCTGAACTTCAAAATATCCATACCTTGCAAGCACACTATAAAACAGAGCCGATAAATGACCATTTGAGAGAAAGAAGACATCTTCGTTTTTCCCATCCATTGAAAAGTTTTTCGGATCGGGCCTCATGATTGCAAAATAGAGTGCCACAAGAAAATCGGCACTTCCAAGCGGACCGCCGACATGTCCGGATGCAACACCACTCACCATTCGAACAATATCGCGCCGTACCTGAGAAGCTATTCTTTCTAATTCCTGAATTGAAATCATGTACAAAAATTTGATTAGGGTTTAATAAATTAAATATGAAAAACAGATTGTGGCAATGTAATATTGTATCACGGGTAAAGAATCTTGCGCAGAAAACAGCAAAGAACTCAGGTTTCAAAGATAGATCAATCTGGCACGACGGGCCGACGGATGTTAATAAATATGTATAAGATTTGGCCGTCATATCTTCCTTTTTAGTTCTTTTGTGTCATACAATCAGACACGCTGAAATGAAAAGATCACTCCTCGCAATTATTGTTTTTCTCGCATTATCACATCCGGTCAGGGCAATAATCAGCAGTGACACTACCTGGGTTGATTCGGTATTCCGTTCTCTCACCTTTGAACAGCGTATTGCGCAGCTGATGATTGTAAGGGCCTGGTCATGTAAGGATTCCACCTATGAAGACAGTCTGACGACCGTGCTTTCTAAGTATAATGCCGGCGGAGTTTGCTTTTTCAAAGGCACACCCTATCGTCAGGCAAAACTGACCAACCGTTTACAAAGTGCTCTTCAGACCCCGCTGCTTATCTCTATCGACGCTGAGTGGGGATTGGGAATGCGGCTCGACAGCGCCTTTTCTTTTCCCCGCCAGATGACCCTGGGCGCGATAACTGACGATTCGCTGATTTATCTAATGGGAAGAACAGTGGCCAGGGATTGTCAGCGGATGGGTATTCAGATTAACTATGCTCCTGTCGTAGACATCAACAACAATCCGCTGAACCCCGTGATTGGTTTCCGCTCCTTCGGTGAGGAGAAAAAAGCAGTGGCAAAAAAAGGCATGCTTTATATGAAAGGGTTGCAGGATGGAGGGATCGTAGCCACAGCAAAGCACTTTCCGGGTCACGGGGATACTGACTCCGATTCGCATCTCACCCTTCCCATCATTAATCACACAGCGGCACGCATGGACTCCGTTGAACTCTATCCTTTCAGAGCGCTGATACGGGCCGGGGTGAAAGGTGTAATGATCGGACATTTGTATGTACCGTGTTATGATACGGCAAAGAATACCGCCACAACACTATCGAAGAATGTGGTGACTGGGCTGCTTAAAGATCAACTTGGTTTTACCGGTTATGTGATCACGGATGCCCTCGACATGCAGGGGGTTACCAAATATTACCATCCCGGTGAGATCGAGGTGAAAGCCCTTCAGGCAGGAAATGATATTCTGCTTCTTCCGAAACATATCGACAAAGCCATTGCAGGAATAAAAACAGCAGTGGACAGCGGGGTTCTTTCAAAAGAGATGATCGATCAGAAATGTCTGCGGATCCTTAAATTAAAGTATGAATCAGGGCTGAATCGCCAACGGCCGGTTGACCTGAGCAACCTAACCCGCGACCTGAACCCGGTCTCCTCGGAAATCCTTCGGAAAACGATGGTAGACGAGTCCATCACGCTGGTAAAAAACAACATTAATATCGTCCCTGTTACTGGTTTCGATCGTCGCAGGATCGCTGTAGTTTCACTTGGCGATACCAGCAGCACCGTCTTTCAGGAGGTAACCCGAAAATATTGCCATACAGATTGGTTTAATCTGCCCCGCAAGTTTCAACCGGGGAGAGCCGACAGCCTTGTGCGGTCGCTCTCAGGCTATGACATCGTGGTCATCGGATTGCATGCCATCAGCAGTTCTGCCGACAGTTTCGGACTCTCGCGGCAGACCTTGCATCTGGTCGATACCCTGACAAAGGTGAACCGTACGATCCTCGCCGTGTTTGGAACGCCCTATTCCCTAAGCCTCATCCCGGGGCTGGGTAAAGCACAATCGATCCTTGTGGCCTACCAGGATAATGAAAACACGCAGGCGAGCGCAGCGGAGGTTATTTTTGGTGGTTTGCCGGCCGGAGGGAAGTTACCGGTATCTGCGGCATCGTTCGTCCGGGGAACGGGAGAAGAGACGGAAAAAAGCAGATTTTCTTTCATTCTTCCTGAAGAGATCGGAATCCCGCGGGCGGCATTGCACAAGATAGACTCCATTGCCTTGCAAGGCATCGATGCACGGGCTTACCCGGGGTGCCAGGTGCTTTTTTCAAAAGACGGTAAAATATTCTATTCCAAGGCGTTTGGCCACCCTCGTTACGAGGATACGACCATGGTGACCACCTCAAGTATTTTCGATCTGGCATCGGTAACCAAGGTAGCGGCCACCACCCTGGCCATGATGAAGCTGGCAGACGACAACAAATTGACGCTTGACGCAACCCTGGGTGATTACCTGCCCGAGCTTAAAGGAAGCAACAAGGCCAGCCTCACCATCCGTGATGTGATGACTCACCAGGCAGGTCTGCAGGCATGGATCCCCTTTTACAGGAAAACGCTGAAAAACGGAAATCCCGACCCTGCGATATATCAACCTGCGCAAAGTCCGGCTTACCCTGTGCGGGTTGCGGAGTTCCTATATCTGCGTAAGGATTACGCTGATTCACTGTGGAACTACATCATCACCTCACCGCTTCTGCCGGAAAGAGATTACAAATACAGCGACCTTGGGTTTTATATTTTGAGGAAGATGGTGGAAGTTCAAAGTCAAACACCGTTCGGGAAGTATCTCGACGTAAACTTCTACAAACCGCTCGGACTTCAAACCATGGGGTTCAACCCACGGGAGCGGTTCGACCTTCAACAACTGATGCCCACTGAATACGATACTGTTTTTCGTAAACAGTTGATCCGTGGGGATGTACATGATCCGGGGGCGGCAATGTCAGGAGGTGTTTCAGGACATGCGGGACTCTTTTCGGATGCCGCAGATCTTGCGGTTGTATTTCAGATGCTGTTGCAGAACGGCGAATATGGCGGCAAAAGGTACCTTTCTGAAAAAATCATTAAGGAGTTCACCCGGAGACAGTTTCCGTTGCAGGGAAACAGACGCGGACTGGGATTTGACAAACCGCTGGCCAATTATTCAGACGACGGACCTGCCTGCCAGGGAGCTTCGAAGGAAAGCTTCGGCCATTCCGGATTTACGGGCACCTATGTTTGGGCCGACCCGGCAAACAACCTGCTTTTCGTCTTCCTGTCCAACAGGGTTTGCCCCGATGCCTCCAACCGGAAGTTGTCTGAAATGAATATCCGCACGAAACTTCACCAGGCAATGTACGACCTGCTGCAAAAATATCAGGCCAATTAATTACCTTTGCCGCAGATTACTGGTAAAACTTTACCGGCTGTTATTCAACCAAAAAATAAACCCATGAACAACACGCTCAAAACAATACTTATCTGGTTTTTCGCTTTCGTTTTTACTGCTGCGATGGCAATATATCAGCGCATGACCGGTCCGACCTACCCGGTTCGCGGTCATGTAGAAATTGCAGGTAAGATAATCAAATACAGACTTATACGAACTTATGACGGAGCCGACGACGCCAAGGTGAAAATTCTGGTCGCCGATACATCCGTAAAAGGAGAGATAAAACTGAGAAGATTTAAAAGTTACGATACCTGGTTAACTTCCCCGCTTCAGCGCAGCGGCGATACACTTATCGGGTTCCTGCCACATCAGGCGCCTGCCGGCAAAGTGATGTATGAAGTTACCCTCATTCAGGGGCAGACCAGATACCTTCTCAACGACCATCCGGCAGTGCTTCGATACAAAGGATTTGTACCGGGATTTATTCTCATCCCGCATATTTTCTTCATCTTTCTTGCCATGATGTTCTCAACGCTCACAGGTATGATGGTGGTTTTCAAGATGAAACACACTTACATCTATGCCTGGATAACCCTGATCACACTTACACTGGGAGGCATGATCCTTGGACCGTTCGTTCAAAAATACTCATTTGATGCCTACTGGACCGGCTGGCCTTTTGGCTATGATCTCACTGATAATAAGTCGCTTATTGCTTTTATCTTTTGGACCATCGCATTGATCGTGATGACATTCAAGCGTGGGAACAAGATATGGCCGATCATTGCTTCGATCGTACTTCTTTCAATATTCCTGATCCCCCACAGTGTGCTGGGTTCAGAAATTGACTATACCAAAGTGCAGAAAACAACGACAAAGTGATGAACGATTTTAAATAAAACGGTTTCCAATGGCAGTAACCCTGCTCATCATTATTGTTACCTGCGGTATTTCATTGATGGCTATGAACAATGAAGAGCTTTTTGCAAAGCTCCGGTTCAATGCCTATGATGCCCGTCACAGCAACCATTGGTACAGGTTTTTCACCTACGGTTTTGTTCATGCCGGATATGTGCACCTGTTTGTTAACATGTTTGTACTTTACTCCTTTGGGGTCATTGTGGAGATGTATTTTAAAGTCTACTTCCCGGGAAAAGCAAGTTTCTACTACATTCTGCTGTACCTGGGAGGTGTGATCCTTTCTGTGATCCCTTCATTCGGCAAACATAAAAATGATGTTTTCTACAATGCAGTAGGTGCTTCGGGAGCAGTGGCTGCGGTGGTATTTTCGAGCATTATACTATACCCTACCGGGAAGATTTTTCTGTTTTTCATTCCCGTGGGCATACCTTCACCCATATTTGGCATCCTCTACCTGGCTTACGAATATTATTCAAGCCGTAACAGCAAGGACAACATCGGTCACGACGCACATTTGTGGGGCGCAATTTTCGGACTGGTATTCACCATCGCTTTAAAACCGGATCTGGTGATGATGTTTCTACGGCAAACCGGGTTGATCCGTTAAGTTCAGAAGCTACCTTTAGGAATGCAGCAGGTTAATGCGCGCATCCACGGCAACCACCCTGGTTTCGGAACCGAGAAGCGGATTGAAATCAAGTTCGGTGATCTCAGGAGCATGTTTAAGCAAGGCGGAAAGACGTATCAATACATCCGCAAAAAACTCTTCGTTAACCCCTTCCTGTCCGCGTACACCCTTGATGATCCTGTAGCTCTTTAAACTGCGGATCATCGATCGTGCTTCTTCCAGGCAGAGCGGGGCCAATCCTGCAGATACATCTTTCAGTACTTCGATGAATATTCCTCCCAGTCCGCATAAGATCAGGTGGCCGAATTTTGGTTCCAGTTTTGCACCGGCAAACAGTTCAATCCCCGATAACATGGGCTGAATAAGGATGGAGGTGGTCTCTTTTATCAGGATCATTCGTTCGAACTCCCTGGTAACGCCTGCTAAATCATTCACATTCAAAACGACACCACCCACATCAGATTTGTGGACAGGTCCCACCACTTTCATGACAATGGGAAAACCAAGGTCGGCAGCAGCTTTACATGCCTCGTTCACAGTTGTTACAACCGCTTCTCCTGCACGGGGAATCCCGCAGGCATCCATCAGTCCCTGAATCCCGGCAGGCGGAAGGTAACCATCGCCTGAAGCGTCAATGATGGCGCGTATCTTCGCAACATCTACAGCAGGCAACATGGGATCGGCGGCGGCTGGCGGAGGGGTATTGTAGATTTTGGAGATTGCATTCCCGAAAACCACCTCATCGTGGAAGAAGACATTTCCCCTGGATACGAATGAAGCCACCTCTGCTTTAGCCGTGAGTCCGGAAGGAAGGATTGGAAATATTGGCTTTCCGGCCCTGCTCATTTTATCCGACAGCAGGTCGTAAACATCAAATATGGGACTCAATCCTGGCGTTCCGAAGATCACTGCCATTCCATCAATTTCATGAAATTTCTGATCACAGTAATCTATTATCGAGCCCAGCTGCGCCGCTGTACCTGTCGCCAGGAAATCGATCGGATTGGCCACGGAAGATCCGGGGTACAATTGCGTGAGCAAGTCAGATGCGTCAGAACCATCAATGTGGGGCACGTTCAGCCCGCCGTTCGAAAGGGCATCGGTAAGCATCACAGCCGGTCCGCCTGCATGGGTAATGACGGCAATATTCTTTCCCTTTAACTCAGGCAGTGTAAAGGCACAAGCCACACTGGTCAACTCCTCGCGACCGTAGCAGCGAACAATGCCGGCTTTACGAAAAAGGGCATCTACAGCCACATCCGGACTTGCGAGTGCACCTGTGTGCGAAGATGCAGCCCGGCTTCCTGCTTCGGAAGAACCCGCTTTAATGGCAGCAATCCGACATCCTTTGCGGATCAATGAAGCGGCGTGCTTCAGCAACATCTGAGGTTTGGAGACCGTTTCGATATAGAGCAGTTTGATCCTTGAGCTGGTGGCAGGATCAAAACTCTCATCCAGGTAGGCCAGGATATCTTCGACGCCAAGTTGGGCGCTGTTGCCTACCGAAAACACCTGAGAGAAGGTAAGTCCGTTGGGAATTCCTGCCTCCATGATAAAACATGCCGTGGCGCCTGATCCGGAGATGAAATCACACCCTTTGGATTCGAGTTTCGGAATCGGTTTTGTGAAAATCCCATGATAATCCGTGGTAAGCACGCCAACACAATTGGGCCCGATCAGCGAACCTCCAACCTGGTTGATTGCATTTACAACCTGTCTTTCGAGCTCCTTCCCTTCTGCGCCCTCTTCGCTAAATCCGGCCGACAGGATTATAAATCCACGGGTATTCTTACGCGTGGTAAGCATTTCAACGGTACATGGAATGTACTTTGCGGCAATGGCGATGATTGCCAGGTCAACTTCAGGAAGGTCAGCGGGATCAGGGAAACTTACAATACACTGGACTTCTGTCTCCTTAAGGTTTGTAACATACAGGTCTCCTTTGAAACCACCTTCGATGAGGTGCTTCAGTACAGCCCCGCCAGGTTTTTGGACATCATTTGATCCCCCAATTACGACAATACTTTTGGGATGAAGCAGCGATTCATGGATCATGGCAGTTATTTATGGTAGTTGATAAACGGGAAGAATGGAGCAGTTTTCTTTTTATATGCCTCCCAGTCGGCCCTTCCTTCATATTTTTTCTCCAGTAGCGGCACACCGGAACCATAACGCAGCAAAAGTGTGATCACAAGCGGTCCGACCAGGGTGTACCAGCCTTGGTGCAGCGAAAGAGCGTAACAGCCAATCCCCCACCACACGAGGGCTTCACCGAAATAATTCGGGTGACGGCTCAATGCCCACAAGCCGGTGGTCATGATCTTCCCCTTGTTGGCCGGATCTTTCCTGAATTCTGATAGCTGATGATCGCTGACGGCTTCCATAAAGAAACCGGTTCCGAAGAGTACAAGTCCGAGGGTGTCAAAAATTCCCAGCGGTTCTGCTGAACGATAATTAATAAACCATACCGGACTGGAAATGATGAGCATAAATATCCCCTGGAGCATAAATATCTGCAGGTAACTTCTGAGTATGAAGAAATTCCAGTTGCCACGCCAGGCTTTGTACCGAAAATCCTCCCCTTTCCCTTTGTTCCTGAGGAAAATATGGACTGACAGCCTCACCCCCCAGATCGAAACCAATAAGGTAACGATCATCTTCCTGAGGTCGGTACTCTCTCCGGCCTGTATCAACGAATAAACCGCTACAAGGATGAATCCCAGTCCCCAGAAGATGTCGACAATAGAATTGTCCTTTTTAACCTGGGCTACAATAAAGATGCTGGTCATGTATAGGAAGATGACCAATGAAATATCCGCAATAATATCAGTGAGCATCAGGATTAAGGTTTCATGTAAACTATTCCATCATCACCGCTACACATACAACTCCGGGTCCGGTGTTGGCTACGAGAGCCGGCGAAGCATGATCGATAAACGCAGGCTTTTTACCGGTGAGTTTTTCCAGCTCAGCGGCATACCAGTTTGCCGTGGCCAAATTGTTGGCATGGGTAATAGCGTATTCCCATACTGCGTCATTTTTGATGAGCTTGGAAAAGTTCCGGATGAGTTTTTTCATGCTCCCTTTTTCAGAGAAAGACTTATCCAGCAGCGTAGATTTTCCTTCATCATCCAGTGTGATAATCGGCTTCAGGTCTAATGTACGGGCGACAAAACTTTTAAAGGGACTTACACGACCCGACCGAACGATGTATTTCAGGGTGGTTACACTTACCTGAATGTACGACTTGGAGATCCATTCCTCCATTTTTGCCATTACTTCATCGTGTGAAGCTCCGTTCTCAATTGCCCTTGCTGCTCTGAGCAGGACAAGACCCTGCCCTCCGGTCAGTGTTTTTGAATTGACCACATCTATTTTTTTACCCGTCCGGCTGATCACATCATGCGACCCCTTTTCGCTGCTGGAGAAGGTGCCGCTCATTCCATGCGTAAGATGAATGGCAATGATCGAATCATAATGGGTGGAGAGGTATTCGTATTTATTTTGAAAATCTTTGGATGCAGGTTGAGCCGAAGAGGGGTTGATCGAGGTTTTTTCCAGCATGCTGTAAAACTGGGGCGGGTTGATGGTAAGACGATCGAGAAAATAGGTCTCCCCGAAATGTACGCTTAAAGGCACCACATGAATCTGGTAATGGTCAATGATCTCCTTGGGCAGATCGCAGGCAGAATCTGCAATGAGGGCAATGGCAGATTTTCTGTTGTGTTGTATCTCATTTTGCATCACCATGTCATCCACTTTCTGGTAGGTGATGCTTCCGAATTGCTGTAATTGTGAAAAGACCTCAGCCGGAAAGTCGGTGTGAATATGAATACGCACCTTTTGTGGTGTACCGGCTGCTACTAAAGAATCTCCGCAATGCTGAATAAAATTCCGGATCTTGTGCTTGTCCAGTTCCTTCCCAACGATAAGCCCCTCTGTACAATAACGGAAAGTTAACTCATCATGCGGCATTTCCACCATCTCTTCAGCCAGGGCTGAATTCTGGGCATTTGTATCAACGATATGACTGGCACCTGTAAAAAAATCCCTGATTCCTTCGAGCCAGAAAACAAATCCCTTGGCGCCGGCATCCACTACATGCGACCGTGCCAGTACTTCGAGCTTTCGGGTCGTAGCAGCGAGCGACTCCAGGGCTTTGTTATAGGCTTCCACCATTAGCCTGATAAAATCATCGAACCGGTCCTGGAAAAGATAGATGTATTCCGCCCAATCCTTGATCACTGTCAGAATAGTACCTTCAACAGGATTTGCGATGGCATCGTAAGCATAGGCAACCGCTTTTTTCATGCTTTCGGCGAACGATTGGATGGTAAAAGGCTGGTCGGCATCAATCTCATTGCTGAAACCGTAAAGAAACTGCGCGAAAATGATACCGGAGTTACCGCGGGCACCATTAAGGGCAGCATCGGCAAGGGCAACAGCTGTTTGTTTCAGGTTATCCGTAGGGATAATGGCATCCATGATTGAGCGCATGGTAGAGGCAAGATTCGTACCGGTATCAGCATCTGCCACCGGAAAAACGTTGATCTTGTTTAGCAGTGTTTGTTGTTCAAAGATTCTCTGGGCGCCGGCAAGAAAAGAATAGTAAAGCTGTTTTCCGTCTAACTCCTTAATTTTTTGAACAGGCTCTGTCAAATTATCTGAGTTTTAAATATGGGTGCAAATGTAATGAATTTTTTTATCCCTATTTTAGTCTTTTATGCTCCTTCAGCCCTCCTGATTTAATCAATTTATTCAGGTCAGCAGCGGGATTGCTGTAAAGGCTGCGGCTTCCGCAATCATACATTTCAAGCACCGGATCGGTATCAAGCAAATGTTTTAACAATTCTTCAGTTGTTGGCGTACGGTCAAGTTTACTATAGGCTTCATAGGTAAAATCAAGAAAGGCTACATTCACCCCAATGCCCCTGTTATCGAGCAGGTAGCCCTCCGACAATTTTGAGGGGTATGCCAATTCTCCCCTGAAATAAACATCCCTCACGTCAGGGTAGGACACAATCTGCAATTTATCATCAGAAAGTATCACCGGCACATAGTTGTTCAGATCCTTTTTGGTCTTGTAAACAATGCATGGGGGTGCAGGAATAACCGCGCCGCCTGGTTGCTGTCCGCTGCCTTTTCGTGCAGTAACGGCCGAATGGCTGCAGGAATAAAAACTGAATCCGGCAAAAACCAGAATATACAAAATACTCATTATCCGAAACATAGAAATAAAATTAAATTTAACAATCAAACTACAAATTTAATACAGAATTATGATAAAGCTTTGCACCCTGTATTGTAAAAACTAAATTTTTGCAGAAATATCTTAATTCATAAATTTGCATTCAGTTAAACCTAAAACCATAACTTAAAATCATACCACAACATGAAAAAGCTTTTTTCTTCATTTTTCCTGCTCCTTTTCGCCACTTTCTCAGTTAATGCGCAGGATGCAGCTCAACCAGCAGTTAACCCGAATGCAGCTGAAATTTCCTTCGACAAAACAGTACACGATTACGGAACCATCATCCAGGGAGCTGACGGCACCTCTGAATTTAAGTTCACGAATACCGGAAAAGAGCCCCTGATCCTTTCCAAACCCCAGTCTTCGTGCGGCTGTACGGTTCCTACCTGGCCCCAGGAACCCATCCTTCCCGGCAAGTCAGAGATCATCAAAGTAACGTATAATACTCAGAATGTCGGTCCGATTAATAAAACAGTTACGGTAAATTCAAATGCCAAAACCAATCGAATCATACTTTCTATCAAGGGCACCGTTGTTGCCAAGCCAGCCACAAGCGAACCCGTAAAAGCCAACGCACCGGGTTCACCTGTTAGCAAGTAACTTTAAAAATATATTACCTTTGTGCCAGCCCAAAAAGCTGGCTTTTTTATTTTCACTAAAACCTGTTGTCATGCCAACTATTTCACAACGAGGGAAGGCTTGTCCGCCGTCCCCGATAAGAAAACTCGTCCCCTTTTCCGATGAAGCAAAAAAGCGGGGAATCAAAGTTTACCATCTCAATATCGGACAGCCGGATATTCCGACACCTGAGAATGTGATGGAGAAGATTCGCAACTGCGATCTCAAGGTTGTTGAATACAGCCATTCTGCCGGCATCCTCTCCTACCGTAAAAAACTGGTTGAATATTATAAAACAGTGGGTGTTGAGGTCACTCCCGAAGAGATGATCGTGACTACAGGCGGATCGGAAGGCATTCTTTTTGCCATGATCTCCTGCATGGATCCGGGTGATGAGATCATTATCCCGGAACCATTCTATGCCAATTACAATGGTTTTGCGGTTTCTGCAGGGGTCACTGTAAAACCTATTGAATCATTTATCGACAATGGGTTTGCCCTGCCTCCAATCAGTGCGTTCGAGGAGGCGATCACGCCAAAGACCAAGGCCATCATGATCTGCAACCCAAACAATCCAACGGGTTATCTCTACTCCAGGAAGGAGCTTGAATTGCTGCGCGACATCGTTCAAAAACACAACCTCTACCTTTTCTCCGATGAGGTATACCGTGAATTCGTTTACGATGGCGCTGAACATTTTTCGGTAATGAACCTTTCCGGAATCGATCAGAATGTTGTTCTTCTCGATTCCATTTCAAAACGTTACAGTGCCTGTGGTGTAAGGATCGGTGTGATGATATCCAGGAATAAAGAGGTGATGAGCACTGCGATGAAATTCGCCCAGGCCCGTCTCAGCCCTCCAACATTCGGACAAATTGCCGGCGAAGAGGCGGTAAACACACCGAACAGTTATATTAAAGGGGTTATCGAGGAGTATCTGGAACGGCGTAACGTAGTGGTGACAGCCATCAACCAGATGCAAGGATGCTTCTGTCCAAACCCTGGTGGCGCCTTTTACGCAGTAGCGCGGCTACCCATCGACGATTCAGACCGCTTCTGCCAATGGCTGCTGGAAGAATTCAGCTACGAAGGGCAAACTGTTATGCTGGCCCCGGCCACCGGATTCTACGCTACCAAAGGTCGTGGGACCAACGAAGTAAGAATCAGTTACGTGTTGAAAACGAGCGATCTGAAGAGTGCGATGAAGTGCCTTGAAGAGGGGTTGAAAGTGTACCCGGGCAGAAAGTAAACCCCATCAATCTCTTCATTCAGGATAAAGCAGGTATTTTTTTCGGATATTTTTGAACTTTTCAATACCCGGCTGCCAGCTTTCACGGATCTGTTGTTCACTTTTCCCCTGTATTATCTGTTGCCTGAGTGCAGCGTTTCCAGCCAGTTTGTCGAAGTAATCATTGAAGAAAGCAGGGTTACTTCCAAGGTTTTTAAATGCCATCAGCAACCACGACAGGTTCATACGGTCAGGTAACAGCGAGCCGGTAAAATGATCCCTGAGGTCCACACCATGGCAAACAATCCCTTCAAAAGGAGGGTGTTTACTCATTCCTGCAATGCTTTCCGGCATAAATAAGAAGGAACAACCTTTCATATCAGGGTGACCGAATACTTCAAACGGAAACAGCGTACCCCTTCCGACGCTCACGATGGTACCTTCGAAGAGGCACAGGGAAGGGTAAAGGTACACGGCGTTTGGGGTGGGAAGGTTTGGCGAAGGTTTTCGAGGAAGCTCATACCCTGTGTGGCGGTTATAATTGGCCAGCGGGATCACGGTGAGGTTGCATTTCCTGCTGCTCTCCATCCAACCTTCACCGTTTAGCATCGAGGCATATTCGCCGATCGTCATTCCATAAACAACAGGTACAGGGTATAAACCCACAAACGAGGAAAATGCAGGTTCAAGCACAGGTCCGTCAATATACGCTCCATTTGGATTGGGTCTGTCGGTCACCAGCAGCGGGATCCCATTCATGGCACAGGCATCCATCACAAAAGCAAGGGTTGACAGGTATGTGAAAAAACGCACTCCTACATCCTGAAGGTCGAAGACCATGATGTCAATTCCTGCAAGGTCGCTGGCAGAGGGTTTCTTCTTTTTTCCGTAGAGCGAGATCACCGGCAGACTTGTGGCAGGGTCAATTGAATCTGCAACCTGTTCTCCGGCATCCCTGGGATTACGGAAGCCATGCTCGGGAGAGTAGATACGTGTTACATGAACCCCGGAGTAGAGCAGGTGATCTACGATGTTAACTCCGTTTCCGTTGATGGACGCGGCATTGGCAACAACTCCAACATGTTTTCCCGACAGGAGCGGCAAGTATAATTCCATGCGGTCAACGCTGACAACCGGTTGTTGGGCAAGAACATGAAAGCTGTTAAAAAATACCAGCAAACAGATAATCGAACCTGTCCTGTTCATTTTTAGAACGTTGCCATAAAAATCCTGATTTTACCCTTCCTTTGCCTTCTCCCTGCCGGCAGGTAGGGGATTGGGCGGGTACACTTAATTTAAATACCTTTGCAAAGTAAACGAATTCTCCGATTTGAATACCGAACTATTTATTGCCAGGCGCATTATAAAAGGGAACAAAGGTAATTTTTCGCGTCCCATCGTTGTTGTAGCTATCGCAGCCATTGCGCTCGGGCTTACCATCATGTTCGTGGCCATTGCGATCCTCACTGGTTTTCAAAAGGAGATCCGCGAAAAGGTGATTGGTTTCGGCGGCCATATCCAGGTCAGCCGCTTTTCCGAAAATTCCACATTCGAGCCCCAGCCCATCGACCGATACCAGGCATTTATTCCTAAGCTGGCAGCAAAAAAAGGGATAAAACACATCCAGGCCTTTGGCATTAAAGCAGGTATCATCAAAACAAAAGACCAGATACTTGGCGTTGTGATGAAAGGTGTTGGAAAAGATTTTGACGGTAATTTTTTCCGGGATAAACTTATCGAAGGGCGACTTTTCAACCTTAAAGACACGAGCCGCAGCGACGAGGTTATCATTTCGAAATACATTGCCAACATCCTTAACATCAAGCTGAATGATGACCTGAGAATGTACTTCATTGCCGGAAACTCCACCCTGGGAAGAAAATTCAGGGTATGTGGTATTTATGAAACAGGGCTGGAGGAGTTCGACAAAATGTATATCATCGGCGATATTCATCACATTCAGAAACTCAACAACTGGAAAAGTGACCAGGTTGGCGGATTTGAGATCACCCTTGACAACTTTAAAGACATGGACCGCATGGGTCAGTTTGTATATCACCAGATCGGGTTCAGCCTTGATGCATCGACCATCCGTCAACTATACCCGCAGATATTCGACTGGCTGGATCTTCAGGATGTTAATGTGGTTATCATCCTGGCCCTGATGATCATGGTTTCTACGATTACCATGATAAGCACCCTGCTGATCCTGATCCTTGAGCGAACCAACATGATTGGGGTCATGAAGGCACTGGGCATGCGGAACCTCAACATACGAAAAGTATTCCTTTACAACGCCGCATATATTATCGGACTTGGGCTGTTTTGGGGCAACCTGGTGAGTTTCACCATTTGTCTGCTGCAACAGAAATTCGGGATCGTGACACTGCCCCAGGAGTCCTATTACGTGCCGGTAGTACCCATAAATCTGAACGCAGTACACATTTTGCTGTTGAATGCCGGCACCATGCTGATTTGCTACCTGATGATGGTCATACCGTCGCTGGTGATCACACGAATAACACCCCTGAAGGCGATTCGATTCAGCTGATTTTAATGTGTTTTGTGAAGACCGCACTCTTTGAATTCGGGGAGTTCCCACCACCACCGGCCTGCACGAAGATCTTCGCCGGGGAGGATGGCACGGGTGCAGGGCTGACAGCCGATGCTCGGGTACCCTTTATCGTGCAGCTCGTTGTACGGTATTTTCTCCGCTTTTAGATAGGCCCATACATCTTCATTCGACCAATCGGCCAATGGATTGAGTTTAATCACCTGGTTTACTGTATCCCACTCTATTTTGCCGGTACCCAGGCGGGTCACCGACTGATCTTTACGCTGGCCCGTAATCCAAACATGAACTCCGATCAGGGCTCTTTTCAGGGGTTCTGTTTTACGTACAGCGCAACAGAGCCGGCGGTATTCGAGACGCTCATAAAAGAGATTGATTCCGTAATTTTTTACCATATCTTCGACCCGTGCTGCATCTGGAAAAAACAGCGCAAACCGGATCCCATATTTATGTTCTGTGATATTCATCACGTCATACGTCTCCTGGAAAAGTCTTCCGGTATCGAGCGTGAAGAAACGAACATCGCGGCTGATATCCGCAATTATGGCAGTGAGTACCTGGTCTTCGGCTCCGAAACTGGAGGAGAATGCCACAGTACCATGGTATTCGGAAATAAACCAGCCGATCATCTCCTGCGGAGATGCCGTTGCAAAGCGGTTATTCAATTCATCAATTTTATCTTTCATAGCCTGCGTCTGGAAATATATCTCATGGTGAAAGTACAAAATTACTAAAGATTATTGCATGGTGACAGACCCGGAATAATGTAATTTTGGATAAACTTTTCTCCATGCGTGTTCATTTTATAGCCATTGGCGGCAGTGCCATGCACAACCTCGCCATCGCCCTCCATAAAAAGGGATATCTCATTACCGGCTCCGACGACGAGATATTTGAGCCTTCCAAAAGCCGGCTGGCGAAGTACGGACTTCTTCCTGCGACTGATGGATGGGATGCGGCCAGGATAACAGACCAGGTGGACGCGATCCTGCTGGGCATGCATGCCAAGGCAGACAACCCCGAACTTATCAGGGCGAAGGAACTTGGAATGAAGATCTATTCTTACCCGGAATATCTCTATGAACAGTCGAAGGACAAAAAACGGGTGGTGATTGGCGGAAGTCATGGAAAAACCACGATCACGGCCATGATTTTGCATGTGCTGAAGCATGCAGGCATCGACTGCGACTACATGGTTGGGGCACAACTGGAAGGGTTCGAAGTCATGGTGAAACTCACTGAAGAGGCGCCGGTGATGGTCTTTGAGGGGGATGAATACCTCACCTCGCCCATCGACCGCCGACCTAAGTTTCACCTCTACATGCCGCACATCGCCCTGCTGAGCGGTATTGGATGGGACCACATCAACGTTTTCCCCACCTACGAAAACTACCTCGATCAGTTTCGTACTTTTATCCGACTCATAGCCCCCGGCGGGACCCTTATTTATTGCAGTGAAGATCCTGAGCTTTGTAAAATTTCGGAGCGATCAAGAGACGATATTGCCATTCTGCCTTACACCGTTCCCACACACATGATCAGTCATGGAACGACTTTCGTGCATGCTGCCGGAAAGGATTATGAACTACAGATTTTTGGCAGGCACAACCTGATGAACCTCGACGGAGCGCGGTTGGTTTGTAAGGAGCTCGGAATTTCAGATGAAATGTTTTTTGAAGCCATTATCTCCTTCAAGGGAGCCTCAAAACGACTCGAACTGGTTGCCAGAAACGATGAAGCCCTGGTGTACAAAGACTTTGCCCATGCCCCCTCAAAGGTAAAGGCGACACTTGCGGCGGTAAGGGAGCAGTTTGCCGACCGGAAAGTTATTGCCTGCCTTGAACTTCACACCTTCAGCAGCCTGAGTGAAGAATTTCTCAGTCACTATAAAGGGACGCTGGATTTGGCCGACACAGCCATCGTTTATTTCAGTCCGCATGCGCTCCAACTAAAACGGCTACCCCCCATCACCCCGGAACAGGTCCGAAAAGGCTTTGAAAACAATGATCTTGAGGTGTTTACTGATTCAGGGATGTTGTTAAAGCGATTGCAAAACGAAAATAAATCCGATAAAGTTTTCCTAATGATGAGTTCGGGTAACTTCGACGGACTAGATCTGCATTACCTTTGATGTCTGAATTTAAAACCCTAAAAATGAAAAAGCTAATCTTAATTATATTTACGTTTTACGTAGCCACATCGTTTACGACTATTAACTCCAGTCTCCCGTCAGAAAAGGGAACACTCTCAGGAATGGTAACTTATAAAACTTCGTGTACATCGGCTGACAAGGCTGATGCAGGATCGGAGATTTATATAATCAACGAAAGCGAGGTCAGCTCCTCAACTTATCGCGACCTGCCAATGGTTGTTGAAAACTTCCAGAACAACAAATCGGATTTTGCATGGTTGCAATACAATGTCGTAGATCCGGTCAAAGTCAAGAAAATTCAGGACAACTTCGACACTTTGTCAGGATTTGCATACCGCTTTATCCGTGGCTTCCGAACCATGCCAGGCGTTGTCCGGAATTCTGCCGACGGTGCCGGAAAGTTTTCTTTGACCCTGCAGCCTGGCAGATACTACATCCTGGCTATATCGGGGAACCTTAAAAGCGACAATATTGTTGAATCAACAGGAAAAATATTGTATCGCATGGTGGAGGTCAAATCAGCGGACAAGCCGATGGTGAACATCACTTTTGAAAAGCAGGACAGGCTGATGCCCATCCTCATTTCAAGAAGTTTGCTTAAAGGGTGCTGATTTTCGGTTAACCGTTCATCGAAATCAGGAACTCCTCGTTCGAATTGGTGAACTTCATGCGTTCCTTAAGAAATTCCATGGCTTCGAGCGGGTTCATGTCGGCCAGGTGGTTGCGAAGTATCCAGATTCGTTGCAGCGCCTCCTTGTCGAGCAGCAGGTCTTCGCGACGGGTGCTGGAAGAGACAATGTCGATGGCCGGATAGATGCGTTTGTTTGACAGTTTGCGGTCGAGTTGCAACTCCATGTTGCCGGTACCTTTAAACTCTTCAAAGATAACCTCATCCATTTTGGAACCGGTTTCGATCAGGGCTGTGGCGATGATGGTGAGTGAGCCGCCGTTTTCGATCTGACGGGCAGCACCGAAGAACCGTTTGGGTTTCTGAAGTGCGTTGGCCTCTACACCGCCGGAGAGCACCTTCCCGGAGGCCGGAGCCACGGTGTTGTATGCACGGGCGAGGCGGGTGATGGAGTCGAGCAGGATGACCACATCGTGACCACATTCTACAAGGCGTTTGGCTTTTTCCAGGATGATATTCGAGATGCGTGCATGGCGTTCTGCCGGCTCATCAAAAGTTGATGAGATCACTTCGGCCTTTACACTGCGCTGCATGTCGGTGACCTCTTCCGGACGCTCGTCGATGAGCAGGATGATCATATAAACATCGGGATGGTTCGCTGCGATAGCGTTGGCAATCTCTTTCAGCAGGACCGTTTTACCGGTTTTGGGCTGAGCCACGATCAAACCACGCTGTCCGAAACCGATGGGTGCGAACATGTCGATAATGCGTGTCGACATGCTTTCGTTTTTGTGTCCGGTGAGTTTGAACTTCTTCATCGGGAAGAGCGGGGTAAGATAATCGAACGGGATCCGGTCCCGTACCTCTTCCGGTTTGCGGCCGTTGATCAGCTCCACCTTGATGAGCGGGAAATATTTTTCACCCTCTTTCGGCGGGCGGATGGTACCGCGAACGGCATCCCCGGTTTTGAGTCCGAAGAGTTTGATCTGCGATTGCGACACATAGATATCATCCGGCGAATTAAGGTAGTTATAGTCGGAAGAGCGGAGAAAGCCATAGCCGTCGGCCATGATCTCAAGCACCCCTTCGCTGGTAATGATCCCGTCGAATTCGAAGGTATACTCTTCACGACGGCGCTCCTGGAATTTGCGTGGATGTTCGCGTGGTTTGCCCTCCTCCTGAACCGGCTGAGGGGTTGTTTCTGCGATGATCTCGGGGTTTGTCGCTTCTGCAACTTCTCCGGATGTATCAGGTTTCTGGATTTCGTCGAGCGGATTTACCATATCAACAAAGGGTTTTGCCTCCAGGGCAGGAACATCGAATTCGTATCGTTCTTCTGGCCGGTCGGGAATTTCCGGAACGGTCATCTTCACCAGGGGCTCGGCCGGCACACTTTCACCGGCAGGGCGGAATGGTTTGGGACCGCGGGGCCGCACGTCGCGCGGGCCCTTGTTATCCCGTGGCGGACGCTGATCGCGGGGTGCGTTGGGATCACGTGGCTCGCGGGGTTCGCGGGGAGGCCGCTGTGCTGCATTCGGATCGCGGGGCTCGCGGGGTTCACGCGGAGGACGCTGGGCTGCATTCGGATCGCGCGGCGCGCGGGGTTCGCGCGGTAACTTTGGTGCACCGTCATCCTCTTTTCGCGGGCGGCCACGGAAAGGTTTGCGTTGTTCTTTCTGTTCCTGACTCAAAATCTCGGCAGACGGATTGAGGGCCTGGTGGTCCAGTATTTTATAAATGATATCCTGTTTTTCGAGTTTGTCGACTTTGGGGATGTTCAGCTGTCGTGCAATTTCACGAATCTCCGACAACTCTTTGCTGTCGAGGGAAATAATGTCATACATGAGGAAGGTAATTAAATTTTCTTATTGTGGGAAGCACAAATAACGAAGATAGGTTGGTAATTAATTAAGAATTTGATTGAAAAGCAATAGAAAAAGTAAAAGAATTATACTCCGGGTGGATAAAAATCTGGACAAAGATATAAAATTAAACCCAATTGTCAACTATATTTTCATCTCTGTTTTTTTACGAAAGGAAAATCTTCCTAATTTCGCCATGCCAAAATCTCATCCGATGTTACAACGAATTCAGACGGTATACCTTGCTGTTGCAGCCATTGCCTGCATTGTGCTTTACTTCTTCCCGATTGCCAATTTCTACAACGAGGTACAGGGTAACTACAAATTTTTTATCTGTCATATCCAGAGTATGGATCCGGAGCCAAAACTTAGGTTCAGCGCGCTATTTTCACTGCCTGCGATCATTCTGAGCCTGGCATCTGTTGGATTTTCCATTGGGACCATCTTTCTGTTCAAAAAACGCTGGCTTCAGATCCGTTTAATTGCCTTCAATGCCATCACCCTGATTGTTCTGATCCTCGTCCTTTTCTTTTTCTACACCGCCCAGCTTAAAACAATGACCGGCGCTGATCCCGATTACACCTACCCCGGTATGCTACTACCCATTCTCGCTCTGGTGATGCTTATCCTCGCCAACCGCGCCATCAAAAAAGATGAGCATAAGGTGAAGTCGGCGGACAGGCTTAGGTAATGTGGTAATGTGGTAATGTGGTAATGTGTTAATGTGGTGCATTCGTACATTTGTGCATTTGTGCATTCATTTCCTGGGGATATCCAGCACCTCCAGATCTTTCATCTTCTCTCCGTCAACAACAAGTCGTACCGCCGTGATGGATCTGTGAAGGCCGGAATTTCCTGCAGCCCCGGGGTTGATGTGGAGCAGGTCAAATTTCTTGTCGTAGATTACCTTAAGAATGTGAGAATGGCCGCAAACATAGAGTTTCGGGCGCTCTCTTTCGATAAGGTCACGAACCTCCCGTTCATACCGCCCGGGATAGCCACCGATGTGGACCATCAGCACTTTTATCTTTTCTGCGGTGAATAATTGAATCCTCGGATATTCCATTCTGACTGCCTGTCCGTCGATGTTACCGAACACTGCACGAAGCGGTTTCAGCGCGGCCAGGCTTTGACCTACAACAACATCTCCCATATCTCCGGCATGCCAGATCTCATCCACCCCTGTGAAAAAGTTCAGCACTCTTTCTGAGAGATGGCCGTGTGTGTCGGAGAGGATGCCGATGCGGATCATAACACAAAGATAGTGAAATGGCGAATTTGAATCAATGCACGAATGAGCAAAAATTGCCAACAAGGCAACCAGATGGCCACATGTTATGTCTTTTAGTATATTTGTATGCTATTGTTTCTCTTCTACAGCAGAAGAGGTTATTGATTACCAACCGGTGACAAAAAAATATATCATCACATCTATCGCCTTACTTGCCCTTACAGCCATTCATCTGTTGGTTTTGGCTGGTAATATTCCCGGCAAACAACCACTCCAGCCTAAGGCTACACCGGGCTTCACCGAAAACAAAGGGCAGGTCATCGACCAAAACAGTAAACCCAACGCCAACGTTCTGTACCTGTTGAGTACACCGGGGATGAATGTGCAATTGAGGAAGGGCGGGTTTTCGTACGATGTTTACCGCCGCACCTCACCCCCGACCCCTCTCCTGAAGGAGAGGGGATTGAGGGATGAGGTGTTTCCCCGCCAGGGGGATGAGGTGAACTTCCATCGCATCGACTTCGACCTGATCGGCTCTGATCCATCATCACAGATTGTCACTTCCGGCAAATCATCCGGCTATCTTAACTACTACACAACAGGAACCCCGGTTGAAGGCGTGACCCATATACAATCGTTCGCAACAGTTACCTACAAGGATATTTATCCAAATGTCGACCTCGAATTTATTACCGGTCCTGACAACGGGGCAAAGTACAACTTCGTGGTGCAGCCAGGCGGAGATCTCTCCTCCATCCGGATGAAGATCACTGACCCTGAGATCGCGGTTATGGAATCCGGCTCACTCTTACTGACTACCGGCGAAGGTACCCTCGAAGAGGCGATCCCCGAAAGTCACTACACACTGGCAGGCAGCGACAAATCAGTGAAAGTAAAATTCCACCTGGTCTCCCCGGGGATTTACGGATTTCTGCCCGAAAGCCCTATTCCGGCACAAGCCACCCTCATCATCGACCCGGTTCCAGACAGGTTATGGGGGACTTATTACGGGGGTGCTGAAATGGACATGTCGTTCAATGTCACCTACGATATCTCGGGATGCAGTTACATCTGCGGAGGAACGGCCTCGGTAAATAACATTGCTACCATGGGAGCACACCAGTCGATGTTATTAGGCAGCGGTGACGGCTTTATCGCCAAGTTTACGCCGGGCGGACTGCGGCTCTGGGGCACATATTACGGAGGGAGTCTGGCGGACCAGGTGATCGGAATTACCGTTACACCAGATCAGAAACTGGTCGTTTCGGGCATTACCAACTCCCCTGACAACATATCTACTGCTGGAGCCTTTCAAACCATTGCAGGAGGGCTAAATGATGCCTTCCTCGCCAAATTCGACTCTACCGGAATCCGATTATGGGGAACCTATTATGGTGGCGCACTGGATGATGCAGGGTACACCTCGGCGGTTGATCCGCTGGGGTTCATCTATCTTTCAGGAAATACAAAATCAGTTTCAGCCATTGCCACAGATGGTTCTCATCAACTGCATCTGGGTGGAGGAAGGGACGGATTTCTGGTTAAATTCACTCCTGGCGGAAACCGGGTTTGGGGCACCTACTATGGTGGAGAGTGTGATGAGAATGCAGGAGCCGGGTTGACCTGCGCCACTGACGGGAACATGTTTGTGTATTACTGTGGCACAACCTGTTCGCTGACGAATATGGCTACCGGAGGTTCCTACCAGCCCGCCCTGGCCGGAGGAGGAGACGGGTTCCTCGTGCAGTTTGACACAAGCGGGGTGCGCAAGTGGGCTACCTATTTCGGAGGTCCGCAGGACGACATTATCAATTCGGTACATGTAACTACCAACCACCGGATCATGTTTGTGGGAAATGCCCTTTCCTCAAGCGGTATCGCCTCTCCCGGCTCATTTCAACAGACCTTTGGCGGCGGGAATGATGACGGGTTTATGGCACGATTCAACAGCCTCGGTGAACGGTTATGGTCAACTTATTACGGCGGACCGGGAGATGACGACGCGCTGAGCGGAACGGCCGGCGCCAACGGAAACCTTTACCTGACGGGAATGACCAAATCCCTCACAGCCATTGCCACACCCGGAGCATTTCAGTCAGTTTACGGAGGTGGTTTTGCCGATGGAATGCTTGCTAAATTTGACTCGAACGGCAGTCGGTTATGGGGCACTTATTATGGCGGAGAGGATAATGATTTCGCCTATGGTTGCAGCGAAGTGACGCCAAACAGCATTTATCTCACCGGCAGAACGGCATCCACAACCGGGATGGCCACCACAGGAGCTCCACAACCATCACTCGGAGGAAATTGGGATGGATTCCTTGCCAAGTTCAACGTACTTCAACTGCCTGTGAACATCGGCTTCACCGCCCCTGACACCACCTGTGTTGGGAACCCCATAAACATCGTTAACACCACAACAGGGGGAACCAACTGGTACTGGAGCTTCTGTTCCGGAAATGCAAACATTGATCCGGGTGGTTTGAATATTGGAAATCCGGGTGGTTTGCTAAGTATCCCCACCTATATCACCCTCGTTAAACAAGGGAGCGACTGCTTCTCTTTTGTGAGTTGCCAGGGGGTTGGGGTGATCCGTTATTACCACGGAACGAGCTTTTCAAACAATCCTGTCAGTTGGACCAATCTTGGGCAGTTTGGGTTGATCAATTTCAACCAGGAGGGTATTCAGGTTAAGTTCGACAATGGGAATTGGTATGGATTTGTGAACAGTTTCAATACGATCATCCGGCTCGATTTCGGCAACTCGTTGTGGAATACACCCACCGCCACCGACATCGGGCCCTTTGCTTCACTCAACATGGCTCATGGGTTGGTCATAACACGCGAAGGAACTACCTGGATAGGGCTGGTTACCTGCTCGGTCGGGCACAATCTGGTCAGGCTCAATTTTGGAAATAGTCTCACCAACGCTCCAGTTGTCACCGATTTCGGTAATCTTGGCGGTGTTCTGACCTCTCCGTTTTCGATCTGCCTGGTTCAGGAAAACTCCCTGTGGTATGCCTTGGTGGTGGCCAGCGGAAGTACTCTTGCCCGCATCACTTTCGGCACCTCGTTATTAAACACACCCACAGGTGTCAATCTTGGAAATCCGGGAGGTTTTAACGCTGCCTGCGGGTTGACCCTGCTACGCGATTGTGAATCAACGACCGGCTACTGGGTAAACTACCTTGCAAACGGGCAGCTTGGCAAACTCACTTTTCCGGCGGGTATTACCGGACCTGTAACCGGGACTGTTCTTGGGAATATCGGCGGACTTGCCCGGCCGGGTCTCTTCTCTGAGCTTTTCCGTGAAAATGATAACCTCTATGCCTATATCACCAACCGCGACAACGGCACATTGACAAGGCTGACCTTTGCTCCCTGTACAAATGCCTCACTTCCCTCCTCCGCACTGTTCACGCCGCCTCCTGTTACTTACGACCAGCCCGGCACCTATAATATTCAATTGATTGTGGATGAAGGAACACCCGGTCAGGCCTCGCTCTGCAAACCCATCGTGATCGTTCCCCCGCCGGTTGTTCTCCTTGACCCCAACCGGTCGTTATGTCCCGGAACATCAGTAATCCTGGATGCAGGAGCCAACTTCACAACATACCTCTGGTCGACCGGCGCCACTACCCGCACCATCACGGTTGCGACGGCCGGAACCTACTCGGTCACGGTCACCCGATGGGGTTGCAGCGCCAACGGAAGTGTGATTGTCACCCTCCTTCAGGGGCCGGTGGTGACCCTGGGCCCCGATGTGATCATCTGTTCCGGGCAAACGCACACCTTCGATGCCGGAGCCTGTGCCGGCTGTGCCTTCCAGTGGGCTAACCTCACCACAGGCCAGCTGAACATCGGCAACGGACAAACCTACACGACAGGCGTCGCCGGACAGTACCGCGTGAAGGTGGTCGGTCCAAACAGCTGCCTTGGCAAAGATTCCGCCAATCTTTTCGTTGATCCCACGCTTCCGGTAAGTTTAAGCATCGCCGCCTCTGCGAACCCGGTGTGCAGTGGTGCGCTTGTCACCTTTACCTCCATTGCAACCAATGCAGGGAGTGCACCCGGGTACCAATGGCAGGTGAATGCAGTGAATGCAATCAATGCAAACAATGCAGTTTTTAGTTATGTCCCGCTGAACGGAGATCTGGTAACCTGTATCCTCACCTCCTCCCTTGCCTGTGCAACCAACAATCCGGCTACTTCACTGCCTGTGCAGATGTCAATTCCTCCGGCGCCTGCTGTCACCTTCATCAATTGTTTCGATGCCACCACCACGATCAATGCAAAGCCGATCAGGTTGAAAGGAGGACTGCCCCTGAACGGCA
>JANXZO010000036.1 GCA_025355465.1 Bacteroidales bacterium | reverse complement strand
TTTAAAAATCGGCTGTCCGACTAATTTTATTTCTGTATCTTTACCCATGTTGTTTAGTTTGGTTTGCAACACAAACTTACAACATTGGGGGGAACTCTTCGGGGTGACCCCCTCTCTTAAAAAGTTAGTCGGTCAGTAGTGGATTTTTATATACCTTTGTGAGGCAAAAATTCAAGATCATGTATTATTCCGGACAAGAAATCGTTGAGATTGCTGTGCGTATTGAAGAGAACGGCAATGAATTTTACACGTTGGCCGCTGGTATGATTGCTGAAACCAACGACACCAAAGGCTTATTCCTTGACCTGGCGGAAAAAGAGGTCATGCACATCGCCATTTTTCAGAAGTTGGCTGAGAAGTTTGATGCAGATAGTTTTGATTTCAAAACCGAGGATGCCTCTGATTACGTCTCCCATCTGGCCTCTACGCATATCTTTGGAAAGCCTGACTCGGGTAAGGAACTGGCAGAAAAGGTAACTTCGCCCAGAGAGGCCCTTGAGATCGCCTTTAAATTTGAGAACGACAGCGTATCCTTTTATACTGAACTCCTGAAATATTCACGCAGCGACTCAAAGCGGCTTGTTCAGCAGATCATTGATGAGGAGAAGGAGCACGCTGCTGAAATTCAAAGGTTTCTCTGATCGTCATAAGTTCCGCTAAAGCAATCCGATCACCAGGAACGGCAATATCCCCAGCAGAAACAGCAGGAGTGTAAGGAATATCAGGTGTGCCTTGAATGGCACTCCGGAGTTGAGTTTTCCCCCTTCATTTTCCTTCAGGTACATGGCCACGATCGGCTTGAAATAGTAGGAAATGCTGATTGCCGAACCGGTAATGGCGATTATGACCAGCCACAGCAAACCCTGTTCAAGCGCTGTGGTGAAGAGAAAATATTTGCCCATAAACCCTGCCAGTGGCGGGATTCCAGCGAGTGACAGCATGGCTATTGTCAGACAGAATGCCTCAACAGGATTGGTTCTGGCAATTCCGTTCAAAGAGGTAAAATAATCATTTCCATTGGCTTCGCGCACCAGGATCAGAATACCAAACGCCAATATCGTGGCAACGGAATAGGTGAGCGAATAGAGTAACAGCGCATTGCCGGTAAACGGACTGAAGGCAACTACTGCCAGCAGCATGTAGCCCGAATGGCTGATGCTCGAATAGGCCAGCATCCGCTTTAGATTGGGTTGGTAAACCCCGGTAAAATTACCCAACAGGATGGTAAGTGCGGCCAGTACCCAGATGGTGGTTTCCCAGACTCCGTAAATGCCGTAAAAGGTGTGACTGAAAAAGCGGTACATGGCCACAACGCTGGCGGTTTTCACTACGGTTGCCATAAATGCCGTAAGCAGGGTCGGTGTTCCTTCATACACATCGGGAGCCCAAAAGTGAAATGGGACCACCGCAATTTTAAAGGCCAGCCCCACGATCAGCAGAAAGAGTCCGGCCAGGAACATAGGGGGAAGATTCTGTCCATTCGCAATAACGAACAACTGTATTCCATGCAGGCTGAAAGAGCCGCTGGCACCATAAATCAGGGCAATGCCAAAAAGCAGAAAACCCGACAAAAAAGATCCAAGCAGGAAGTATTTCAGGGTGGCTTCGTTGGAGGTGATCGCCTCTTTGTGGCTACCGGCAAGGACATAAAGTGCGATGGAGAGTGTTTCAATGCCGATAAAAAGCATGATCAGGTTGCCGTAAGAGGTCATCAGAACGGCACCTACCAGGGCAAAGATCATAATGGCATAAATATCGTCGAGCGGCCGCTGTACTCCTTGGTAATAGTGCGCTGCAAACATGAAAATGAGAAAGGTTGAGAAGATCAGCACAGCGCTGAAGGCTACGGCCGTATTATCGATGATGAGCATCTCGTTGAACAGGTGACGTGCCGTATTCCAGTCTGAGATGGTCAGTGCCAGGGCAGTCAGCAATCCAACCAGGATTAAGGGCAGCTGCAAGGTCTTCTTTTTCAGAATGCCCAGCAGCAGCACCAGAACACCAAGCAAGGTAAGTGATAAGATTGTTGTCATTTGACTTCCTCTACATATTGAATAATGCTAAAACACGAACAGCATCCGGCCAGATGATGTCCATGAAAAATCCGGGGGCAACACCGATCCAGAATATCACGGCAACCAGGGGTATGAGCGCGGCCATCTCCCGGTTGTTCAAATCGGTGATGTGCTCTGTCATGGGTGTTGTGTCGCCAAACATAACACGCTGATACATCCACATCATATAAACGGCGCTGAAGATGATGGTAAGTCCGGCCGCTGCGGCATAGAGGTGGTTGTACTCAAAAACGCCAAGCAGCAGCAGAAATTCTCCTACAAAACCGTTTGTAAGCGGGAGTGCAATACTCGCCAGGAGGATGATCATGAAAAATACCGCCAACCGGGGAGCTTTACGGGCAATGCCGCCAAGATCAGCGATGTTGCGGGAGCCGGTACGTTGCTGAATGAGGTCGATGATGATAAAAATCCCGACAATATTGATCCCATGCGACAACATCTGGATCACCGAACCTTGCAGTCCGTGGAGGTTCAGGGCAAACACCCCGGCAGCAATCAGTCCTACGTGGGCAATGGAGGAGTAAGCCACCAGCTGTTTCATGTCCTCCTGCCGGATGGCGATCAGGGATGCATATACGATGCCTGTGATGGAGAGAATCATGACAATTTCACCCCATTGCTGAAATGCAAGATGGCAAATTGGGATGAGCAGGCGGATGAGTCCGTAAATACCCATCTTCAGCATGATTCCTGCGAGGAGCATACTTCCTTCGGCCGGCGCTTCGGTATAGGTCTCCGGCTGCCAGGTATGAAACGGAAAAATGGGGATTTTAATGGCAAAAGCGAGGAAGAAGGCCAGGAAAAGCCATGTCTGTTCTGCGGGTGACAACACAGCTATGTACAGAACCCTAAAGTCGAAGGAGTGTGGCAGCGGAGTTCGGAAATAGATATAAATGAGGGCCAGCAGCATCAAAAGGCTACCTGCAAAGGTGTAGATGAAAAATTTGAAGGTGATCCGTATGCGGTCGTTGCCGCCCCATACTGCACAGATAAACCAGGCGGGGATGAGGGTAAGTTCCCAGAAGATATAAAACATCAGTCCGTCGGCTGCCGTGAACACCCCAATCAGCGCCATCTCCATCAATAGTACAAGGGAGTAAAATGCAGCTGGACGACGGTAGTGGTGGCTGAATGAAAAGAGCACGATCACGGGAAGCAGAAAGACAGTAAGCAGTACCAGGGGCAGGCTAATACCGTCCATGCTGAAAGTAAGTCCGACTCCCAGTGTTGCAAGCCAGTCGGCGGTAAACATCAACTGGCAATGGCATGAGGTAACATATTGGATCAGGGCAGCCATGGCCACTCCGAATTCGGCAACAGTGCCGGTGAGCGCCACGATCCGTATCTCCTTTTCACCTTTCAGGACAGGCAGGATCAGAGAAAATGCCAGTGGCAGCAGGATGAGTATCAGTGTCAGCATGGTATTCTCAGATCAGGATATTAAAAAATAAAACCAGAATTATTCCGATTATCATGATAAACATATAAAAGCCAACGTTCCCCGACTGGATGTAACGCACCGTATTCCCGGTGCGTATGACCAGCAATCCGACACCGTCAACGATCCTGTCGATGAAGCGGATCTCGACGACCTGGTGCAGAAACCGGGAGAGCCGGAGCAGCGGTTTCTGAATGATAGTTTCATACGCTTCGTCGATGTAGAACTTGTTGGCTGCAATTCTGATCAGTGCCGGTTGTTTGTTTACCTCAGACACAACATCCCTCCCGGATCTTACAAAACGATACCAGGCCAGTGCAGCCATGGCCAGCACCAACAATAACGTGGTTCCCATCAAGGTCCATTCCGTTGCATGTGAGAGGGGCGGCTGCTTTGCCATCACTGCATTGGCATCGGCAAAGACCGGAGCCAGAAAGTTTTCCAGTCCGCCATTGCCTCCAAATATTTCGGGCAGGTTAATAAATCCGCCAAAGAACGCAAGCATTGCCAGCAGCATCAGCGGGATGGTCATCACCCATGGCGATTCATGAAGGTGGTTATGTTGCTCATCCGTGCCACGGAACCTGTTAAAAAAGGTAAGAAAAAGCAGCCTGAACATATAAAATGCGGTCATCATGGATCCTGCGACAGCGAACACCCAGAGCCATTCAGAAGAGCGGAACACAGCGGATAGAATTTCATCCTTTGAGAAGAATCCCGACAGCGGCGGGATCCCGGCGATGGCAATGGTTCCGATAAGGAAGGTAAACCAGGTCTTCGGCAGCTTGTTCATTAGTCCTCCCATCTTCCGGATGTCCTGTTCTCCTCCCAAAGCATGAATCACGCTTCCTGCTCCCAGGAAAAGAAGTGCCTTGAAAAACGCATGCGTCGTGAGGTGGAACATCGCGCCGGTGAAGGCGCCTACACTGAGACCGAGGAACATATAGCCGAGCTGGCTGATGGTTGAGTATGCCAGCACTTTCTTAATGTCGTTCTGAAAAATGGCAATCACCGCGGCAAACAAGGCTGTTGCCAGTCCGGTGAGTCCGATGATGGTCATGGTGACGGGCGAAAGTACATAGAGTATCCCTGAGCGGGCTATCATGTAAACCCCGGCGGTGACCATCGTGGCAGCATGGATCAGTGCCGAAACCGGCGTGGGACCAGCCATGGCATCGGGGAGCCAGGTATAGAGGGGAATCTGGGCGCTCTTGCCAACTGCTCCCACAAAAAGCAGCAGGGTGATGGTCGTCAGGGTAATATTTCCCGAAGCCATCCACTTCGCATGGGCAAATATTTCGGCATACCCAAGGCTGTTAAAGGTTGTAAAAAGCATGAACATCCCCAGCAGGAAACCCAGGTCGCCAATCCTGTTCATGATGAATGCCTTTTTAGCTGCATTATTGTAGTCATGATTTTTAAACCAGAAGCCGATCAGCAGGTAGGAACAAAGTCCTACCCCCTCCCAGCCAATGAACATGATGGGGTAATTGGCTCCCAGCACCAGCAGCAGCATGGAGAAAACAAAGAGGTTCATGTAAGCAAAAAAACGGTTGAATCCCGGGTCCTCTTTCATGTATCCAACCGAATAAAAATGGATGATAAAGCCAACACCTGTAACGATTAGCAGCATCAGGCAGGAGAGCGGATCAACAAGAAAAGCAAAGGGAATGTTAAGGCCGGGCAAGGAGATCCAGGAAAAGAAATAGCGAACTGGTGAGATGGCGAAATAGTGAAAATTAAGAAAAATAAATATTGAAAAAATGAAAGAGAGCAATATCATTCCAGGGCCAATGATGGCTGTCAATTTTCTTGGAATCGCGCGCAATCCAAGTCCCAGGATTAAAAATCCAAGAAGCGGAAATATTGGAATTAAAAGTAAAATTATATCCATTCTCTAAATGCTTTTCTCACCATTTCACCATCTCACCATTTCACCATTTTAATTTATTCAGCACATCAATATCCAGCGAATGCGTTGTACGGTAAATAAGCACCACAATCGCAAGTCCGATGGCCACCTCTGCTGCTGCCACCACCATGATGAAAAAGACAAAGATCTGGCCGGCAGGATCGTTTGTATAGGCAGAAAATGCCGCAAGCAACAGGTTAATCGAGTTGATCATCAGTTCGATCGACATGAGGATGATCAGCACGTTACGCTTTATCAGCACCCCCAGGACGCCGATACAGAACAGTACCGAGCAGAAAAAGAGATAGTAGTGGATTGGTACGGATGCCATTGTGTCAATATAAATTAGATTTTCAATTGTTCCATTGTACGGGTACTCTTTTCAGATCTGCTCCTTTTTCCCAAGTAACACGGCCCCGACCATGGCCGTTAAAAACAGAACCGACGAGATCTCAAAAGGCAACAGAAACTCATGGAAAAGGATCTGTCCCAGGTTTTTCACTAAACCTATCTGCGTAAGAGTGGGATCGGCTGCTGATTTGATATCGTAGGTGCGGAAAATTCCAATGAGCACCAGCAGCAGCATTCCTGAGGCGATGCTTACCATGGTTTTTGCCCAGACTGGTTTGGGCGATCGTTCGTCGTTGTTGAGATTCAGCAGCATCACGGTAAATAGAAAGAGTACCATGATGGCGCCTGCATAAACGATCACGTGCACCACGGCAAGGAATTGTGCATTGAGCAGTACGTAGTGACCGGCGATGGCGAAAAAGGTGAGGGTGAGGAACAGCACTGAATGGATGGGCTTTTTTGAGGCCAACACCATCACCGCACTGTACAGGGCGAGAACGCTGAGAAAAAAAAAGATATACTCTGTAAACATCTATCTGTTGTGTTGCTTTTTTTTATCAAGTTTGAAGTTCAGTACCTGCGGGGTCTGCCGTTTCGTAACGTCAATGCGCTTTTCCGGATCCATGGGTTCTACAAGTTCCGCCTTTCCATAGATAAATTTATCGCGGTCGAATTCAGAAGCCACCGTTCGCGGGGTAAGAAAGATCGCCTCTTTGGGGCATGCCTCTTCACATAACCCGCAGAAAATACAGCGCAGCATGTTGATTTCATAAACGACTGCATATTTTTCTTCGCGATAGAGGTTTTCCTCTCCGGGCTTCCGTTCGGCGGCCACCATCGTAATGGCCTCCGCCGGACATGCCACTGCACAAAGTCCGCAGGCGGTGCAGCGTTCGCGTCCTTGCTCGTCGCGTTTGAGTACATGCCTGCCCCGGTAAATGTCGGAGAAGGTACGGTTGACCTCCGGGTACTGCACAGTGGTTTTCCTGCGAAACAGATGGCTGAAGGTGATCCGCATCCCATTGAATATGGCTGGCAAATAGATCCTTTCCACGAAGGTCATCTTCTTGTCGGAAACTACTTTAGATCTGTTTGTCAAAGGTTTCATGCGCAGGAAAAGTCAAATGTCAGAGTTCAGATTCAATTAGTAAAAGATAAAAATGCTTATTCATTTCAGGTTAATTAATATGATAACCCCTGTGATCACAACATTCAGAATGGCCAGCGGGATCAGCGATTTCCATCCAAGCCGCATCAGCTGGTCATATCGGAAACGCGGTAAGGTCCAGCGGATCCACATGAAAATAAAGCCGAAAAAGGTGATCTTGGTGAAAAATATCATGAAGCTCACCAGGGCAAATACGTTGGGCGAAAGACCCAGTTTATCAATAAACGGAAAATGATATCCTCCCAGGAAAAGTGTAGTCATCACGGCTCCTGAAATAAACATATTGATGTATTCGGAGAAGAGGTAGAAGCCGAGCTTCATGCTGCTGTATTCAGTATGGTAACCTCCTACCAGTTCGGTTTCGCATTCGGGCAGGTCGAAAGGTGAGCGGTTGGTCTCGGCAAAGGCACAGATCAGGAAGATCAGAAATCCCAAGGGCTGATAGAAGATATTCCAGTTGAAACCCTGCTGTTGTACTACGATTTCCCGCATGCTCAACGACCCGGTCATCATCACAATGGAAATGATGGATAGACTCATGGCCAGTTCGTAGCTGATCATCTGTGAGGAGGCTCTAACGGCCCCAAGCAGGGCGTATTTGTTGTTGGATGCCCATCCGCCGATCATGATGCCATATACTCCGATAGAGAGGATGGCAAAAATATAGAGGACCCCGATGTTGATGTCGGCCACCTGAAGCGCATAGGGTTTACCGGCAATGACGATGTCGGGACCCCAGGGAATGGCGGCGCTGGTGAGCAGCGCAATAAACATGGTGAGCGATGGTCCGAGAATATAGAGAAACTTGTCGGCCGTGTTGGGCATGAACTCCTCCTTGAAGAAGAGTTTCACGCCATCGGCAAGCGGTTGAAGTAACCCCCAGGGCCCGGTGCGGTTGGGACCGTGACGGTCCTGGAACCATCCTGCCACCTTGCGTTCGATCAGTGTCGAATACATGGCCACCACCAGGCTGATCACCAGGATCAGACTTGCCAGAATTGTTTTATACAGGAGCCCTGCTAACATATTATTCTCCTAATCTAAAGTTCATTTTGAGGCGGTATCATCTGCCCTTCGATGGGTTTGATAATGGATGGCTGAACCATCTTTTCATAGTGGTTGGCAGAAATCACCGACTGCCGTTTGATCTTCCTGGGCCCTTCAACAGTCCAGCTGGCAAGCTCCTTTTTCTCAAACCGGCATTCGTTGCAGATGAACTCCTCCACCTCGCCATACTGGTCTTTCCTGCCTGTAACGCGGTATATCTCGTTGCCAAACATCCAAACCGTGCCTTTTCCAGAACACCGTCCACATTCCCGATGGGCATCCATGGGTTTGATGAACCACACCCGGCTTTTAAACCTGAACGTCTTGTCCGTAAGGGCTCCTACAGGACAAACATCGATCACATTGCCCGAGAAATCATTGTCTATCACATTGGCGATCAGGGTACTTATCTCGGAACCATCGCCGCGGTACATTACTCCATGCCTGCGCTCGCTGGTAAGCTGATCGGCCGCATAAACACAGCGGTAGCACAGGATGCAGCGGTTCATATGGAGTTTGATGAAAGGACCGATATCAATCACCGGAAATTCCCTCCGCTCCTCTTCCGAGGCAGTCTCTTCCATTCCGTAGTTGAAGCTGAGATCCTGCAGGTCGCATTCACCGGCCTGATCGCATACGGGGCAGTCGAGCGGATGGTTGACCAGCAGCATCTCCACCACCCCTTTGCGCGCTTCCTGGACCTCGGGCGAAGTGAGGTTCTGCACCACCATACCATCCTGCACGGGCGTGCTGCACGAAGCTACCAGCTTGGGCATCGGGCGTGGGTCTTTGGCCGACGACTGAGCTACCTTTACCAGGCAGGTGCGGCATTTCCCACCGGTTCCCTTCAACTTTGAATAGTAACACATGGCCGGCGGTACAACCTTTCCCCCGATCATGCGTGCCGCCTGGAGGATGGTCATCCCCTCCTCAACGTCGATGGTGATGTTATCTATGGTTACTTTAAGCATTTTTTACATGTTCCTCGAATTCATGCCGGAAGTGCCGGATTGCACTGGCAACAGGCCAGGCGGCGGCATCACCGAGCGGACAAATAGTATTTCCTTCAATGTTTTTTGCCACACGGACAAGCAGGTCGATATCCGAAAGTTTTCCTGATCCGTGTTCAAGACGGTAAAGCACATTCTCCATCCAGCTGGTGCCCTCGCGGCAGGGAGAACACTGTCCGCAGGATTCATGGCGGTAAAATCGGGTAAGGTTCCAGGTATTGCGCACAATGCAGGCATCCTCATCAAACACGATGAAGCCTCCTGAGCCCAGCATGGTACCGCTGGCAAACTCTCCTTCGGCCAGTGATTCATAGGTCATCAGCCGCTTTTGTCCATTCAAGGTGCGCAAGATCAGGTCGGCAGGCAGAATGGGCACTGAAGAGCCACCCGGGATCACCGCCTTCAGTTTCTTACCCTTGGCGATGCCTCCGCAGTATGCCGGCGAGTAGATGAAATCATCCAGCAGAAGACCCATTTCGATCTCATAAACTCCCGGGTTGTTGATGTTCCCGCAAGCCGAGATGAGCTTTGTACCGGTGCTTTTGCCTTTACCAATTTTTGCATACTCCTCGCCGCCCATGGAAATTATCGGACCTACGGTGGCCAGCGTCTCTACGTTGTTCACAACTGTCGGACAACCATATAGTCCCTTGAATGCCGGGAAGGGAGGTTTGATACGCGGATTGCCGCGCTTTCCCTCCAGCGACTCCAGCAAGGCGGTCTCCTCTCCACAAATATAGGCACCGGCACCAGGATGTACGAAGATATTCAGCGAGAAATCAGAACCAAGTATCTTTTCTCCCAGAAATCTGTTCTGATGTGCTTCACGGATGGCCTTTTCGAGGATGCCGACAAGGTATTTAAATTCGCCGCGGATGTAGATATAACAGTTATTCACTCCCAGGGCATAGCTGGATAGGATCAGTCCTTCGATGAGCAGATGGGGGATCTTATCCATCAGAAAACGATCTTTGAACGTGCCGGGTTCACTCTCATCGGCATTGCATACGAGATAACGCGGCTTGTCGGTTTTCCGGTCGAGAAAACTCCATTTGAGGCCTGTTGGAAACCCTGCCCCGCCCCTTCCGCGAAGTCCTGAACGCGTAACTTCCTGTGCAACCTGGGCCGGGGTCATTTCGCGCAAAGCCTTCTCCACCGCGGAATAACCACCGCTGGCACGATAGGCTTTGAGGTTCCTGATTCCGGGAACGCCTATATTTGCGAGGAGAATTGAGCTACCCATCTCTTTTGTTGATCTGTTTCTTTTTCAGCACCAGCCCTAAGATCGCTAAGGATCTTGTCGACTTTTTCATTGGTCAGGTACTCGTAAAATTCCGTGTTCACTTGCATTACCGGAGCATACCCACAGCCGCCAAGACATTCCACTTCCCGGAGGGTAAACAGCCCGTCGGCCGTAGTCTCTCCCGTTTTTATCTTCAGCACCTCCCGGAGGTAGTCGGCGATCCTTTCGCCTCCGCAGATAGCACAGGGGCCGGTACGACATACTTCCAGTACATATTTTCCAACCTTATCAAGGTAGTACATCGAATAAAATGTGGCCACTTCGTATACTTCAACCGGACTGATGCCAACCAGCGAAGCCACATAATCCAGGATATCAATGGTGAGATATCCGCCCAGCTCCTCCTGCGCCATATGCAATACCGGAAGCAAAATGGATTTTCGTTCTCCCTCCGGGTAACGCTTACTCAGCTGATTGATCGTCTCCAGCGTTTCCGCCGAAAATGCCACCGGCTTATTTTCTTTTATTAACAGGTGATTATCCAACACTTTTATCGATAATTGAATTTCACTTTTCCGCTATTTCGCTATTTCTTTAAGCATCCAGCTCTCCGGCTATCACATTCATGCTGCTCATGGTTAGGATGGCATCCGATAATACACCTCCTTTTATCATTTCGGGGTAGGCCTGATAATAGACAAAACTGGGTCGGCGGAAATGAAGTCTGAACGGGCTCCTGCCTCCATCGCTTACCAGATAGAAACCAAGTTCCCCATTGCCTCCTTCTACCGAATGGTAAACTTCTCCAACAGGAACATCAATTTCGCCCATCACAATTTTGAAATGCCAGATCAGCGCTTCCATATTGTTGTAGACCTCCTCTTTCGGGGGCAGTACAAATTGCGGTACATCCACGGCAAATCTTCCTTCCGGAAGGTTTTCGAGGGCACTTTTGATCAGCTTCAGACTTTGCCACATCTCCTCCTGGCGAACACAGAAACGGTCGTAGGTGTCGCCTTCGGTGCCCACGGGTATGGTAAACTCAAAGTCGTTGTAGCTGCTGTATGGGCTTGCAACCCGAACATCGTAATCCACTCCGGCAGCGCGAAGGCAGGGTCCGGTAAAGCCATAGTTCACCGCCCGCTCGCTGCTGATCGAACCAACGCCAATCGTACGGTCCATGAAAATACGGTTGCGCATCAGCAGCTTCTCGAACTGTTGAAGAACCATGGGAAGGTGATCCAGGAATTCCCTGATCTTTTTTATGGCTACCGGTGAGAGATCCCTCTCAAAGCCGCCGATACGCCCCATGTTCGTGGTAAGGCGTGCCCCGGAAACCTCCTCGTAAATCTCATAAACTTTCTCACGTTCCTGGAAGACATAGATAAACCCGGTAAGCGCCCCGCTGTCGACCCCGATCACGCTATTGCATATGAGGTGATCGGTAATGCGGGCCAGCTCCATCAGGATGATGCGAAGATAATCAATTCGTTTGGTAGTCCTGATCCCTAGCAGTTTCTCCACGGTCATATGCCATCCCATGTTGTTTATGGGTGAGGAGCAGTAGTTGAGCCGGTCTGTCAGCGGAGTGACCTGGTAATAGGGACGATGTTCGGCAATCTTTTCGAAGGCACGATGAATGTAGCCGATGGTCTGTTCAGCATCGAGGATGGTTTCGCCATCGAGCTTCAGCACATTCTGAAAAATGCCGTGCGTGGCCGGGTGGGTAGGGCCGAGGTTGAGCGTCGTATATGGGGTTTGCTCACTCATCTGCTACTGTTTATCTGCCAAAGTACCGGTCATCCTTGTCTTCCCGTGTTTGATCCTCCAGCGGGTACTCTTTTCTCAACGGAAAATAATCCATGTATTCCACATTCAAAATTCTTTTCAGATTGGGGTGACCCAGGAAAATAATTCCATAAAAATCGTAGGTTTCGCGCTCCATCCAGTTGGCTGCCGAGAAAATATCAGTCACGGTAGGAACCGATGGATCGGTGAGGGTAACAAAGGTCTTCACCCGCATCCTTTTATTTTCAGCAAGGTTGTGCAGGTGATAAATCACTCCCAGTGGCAATCCGCGATCGGGGTAATGGATCCCGCACAGGTCGGTGAGAAATGTAAAATTCAGAAGATCATTCTCTTTCAGAAAACTGAGCACATCATGAATCACCGGGTGGGCCACCGTAAGCGTGAGCATATCCTTCTCAGTATCCACCTCGAAAATATCGTGGGAGAAGCGTTTGAATAGTTTGTCGATGATCAGGGCGTTATCCAAAAGCATTATCTTATTCCATATTTAATCAATAGTTCCCGGTATTCCTCAGAATACCGTCTGCGGAGTTCCTCTTTCCCAACAAGCTCCTGGATCTTCATAAAACCGTCGATGATCTGCTCAGGCCGCGGAGGGCAACCGGGCACATAAACATCCACAGGAACAATCCGGTCGATGCCCTGAAGTACGCTGTAGGTGTCGAAAATGCCACCGCTTGAGGCACAGGCACCCACCGCAAGAACCCAGCGTGGCTCGGCCATCTGCTCGTAGACCTGCTGAACCACCGGGGCCATCTTCTTGGCGATGGTTCCCATGACCATCAGAAGGTCGGCCTGTCGCGGACTGAAGCTCAGCCGTTCGGCACCAAAACGCCCCAGATCATAATGCGCTCCCATGGTGGCCATAAACTCGATGCCGCAACAGGAGGTGGCGAACGGTAGAGGCCAGATAGAATTCTTGCGCGCCAGCCCGATTACCTTGTCGAGCGTGGTGGCAAACAACCCCGGTGAAACATATCCTTCCGGAGGATCTGCCTTTGTATATATTGGTTTTTCTGACATTTATTTCGCTATCTCGCTACCTCGCTATGATGCTATTTATTCTCATTCCAATCCAGCGCCCCTTTCTTAATAATATACCAGAACCCGAAAAGCAGAAAACCCAGAAATACCAACATCTCCCAGAAACCATCCCAGCCGAACTCCTTGAAATTGATCGCCCAGGGATAAAAGAAGATGATCTCAACATCGAACAAAACAAAGAGGATTGCGATCAGAAAGTACTTCACCGAAAAGGGGAAGCGTGCATTTCCTTTAACTTCAATACCGCATTCGAAATTCTCCTCTTTGCGCAATGTATGAATTCGATTCCGCTTGCCGCCAATAACGTGGGTAAGCAGCATGGTGATTGACACAAACCCCAACGCTACGATCGATTGCACCAATACGGGCAGATAGTCAGCAGGGATGTAGGTTCTTTCCATTATTTAGAATTATTCTTGACAAAATTACATATTATTTTCCTTTACCGTTCTTTTTTTCACAGACAATTTGAAAAATCCTGCCAACATCCATGTTCGAAAATAGAATATTTTATCCACATATGCGACGTAATTCATATTTTTGTTTCATGAATGCCATGCCTCTGGTAATTGCCGCTATTGCAATTTTCGCCCTCGCTTATCGCTTCTACTTCAGTTTTATCGCAGCCAAAGTGCTGATGATCGACGACAGCCGGATAACACCATCGGGGCGGCTCTACGATGGACAAAATTATTATCCCATGGGAAAATGGGTGTTGTTCGGTCACCATTTTGCCGCCATTGCCGGTGCCGGTCCGCTGGTGGGTCCTGTGCTGGCCTGCCAGTTCGGCTATTTTCCGGGGTTTGTTTGGATGGTGGTGGGTGCTGTGATGGCGGGGTCGGTGCACGACCTGGTCATTTTCACAGCTTCCATTCGTCACGACGGCAAATCGCTGGCCGAGATTGTCAAAGCCGAAACCGGCAAACTCACAAGCAGTATCACCACCCTGATGGCCACTTTCATCATCATTGTGATCGCCATGGCGGGTTTAGGGCTGGTGGTGGTGAACGCACTGGCCGAATCCTCCTGGGGAACATTCACGATCGCATCCACAATTCCGATTGCGCTTTTCATGGGCGTTTGGATGTTTAAGTTCCGGAAAGGAAGGGTAGCCGAGGCAACCATTATGGGTGTTGTGCTGCTCTCGGCGGCCGTGATCTTCGGGAAGTTCATACCAACATCCCCCATTGCCTCCTGGTTCGATTTCGATGCTAAAACCCTCACGCTGCTACTCGCCGGTTATGGTTTTTTTGCCTCTGTACTGCCGGTATGGCTGCTTCTCTCGCCACGCGATTACCTCAGTTCGATCATGAAGCTCGGCGTGATCGCGATGCTCGCAGTGGGCATCGTAATCGTTGCTCCCACCCTCAAAATGCCGGCATTCACCAGCTTTATCGGGGGTGGCGGACCCATCATCCCGGGAACGCTTTTTCCATACCTGTTTATCACCATCGCCTGCGGAGCCATCTCAGGGTTCCATGCGCTGATCGGCTCCGGCACCACCCCAAAAATGATCATGAAGGAGTCGCACATCAAGCCCATTGCGGTAGGGTCGATGCTCGCGGAAGGACTGGTAAGCATCATGGCCCTCATCGCCGCGGCCAGCCTGCACCCCCTCGATTATTTCCAGATCAATGTACCCGTAGATAAGTTTGCTGCTGTACTTCCGCAATTGCAAGCCATGGGATTTACCACTACGGAACTTCCCAAACTGGCCGCCGAGGTAGGAGAGAATATTGCAGGACGCACTGGCGGAGCCGTATCACTGGCTGTTGGCATGGCCCAGATATTTTCTTCCATTCCCGGACTGGATAAACTGATGTCGTACTGGTACCATTTCGCCATCATGTTCGAGGCGCTGTTTATTCTCACCACCATCGACGCCGGAACCCGCGTAGCCCGGTTCATTCTGCAGGAGATTTTCGGCAAGGCCTACAAACCTTTTTCCCGTACCGACTGGCTCCCCGGAAACCTGATCTGCAGCGGTATTGTGGTCTTTATTTGGGGCTATTTCATCTATACCGGAAGCGTCTCCACCATCTGGCCCATGTTCGGATCGGCCAACCAGCTGCTCGCCACCATTGCACTGGCCGTAGGTACCACATGGATCATCAACCGGGGCAAAGCAAAATATGCCTGGGTAACCATCATTCCCTTCCTTTTTGTCGGCATCACTACCATGACCGCCGGCATCATGAACATTACCGGAATCTACATCCCGCAGATTGCAGTACCCCAACATCACCTCCGTGGCATCATCAATCTGGTCATGACCCTGGTTATCATGTCCTCCGTGGTAATCATCGTGTGGGATGCGCTGCCTATCTGGATTCGCGGAATAAAGAAAGAAATGGTGAAATAGGGAAACTTTCAATTGTTAGGTTGTATATTTTGTTTACTTTTGCAGTACATGATCGTGGTGCCTGATTTGGATTTTCCATTTCAGGTGAAAAGGGAATCCGTTTAAAATCCGGAGCTGTTCCCGCAGCTGTAAGCCCTTCTAACAATTCTTCCGATCTCCTCTTGTCACTGTTCCGCCCTGGCGGAATGGGAAGACCCGGAAGAATGGGCAAGCCAGAAGACCTGCCAGGATCATATTACTTGCTTTCGGGTTAAATGCAAAGGTATTCACTCTTAAAAACTCTTCATCATGAAGAAAATCTATTTCATTACCCTGATCGTTGTCTTGCTCTTTTCCGTTTCGTATGAGGCATTTACACAACGTGCAGCCTACACCAACCAGGTTATTAATGTGAACAGCGGTAAGTTTGAATTCTCTCCCCCCTACCTTGACTTCGTTTCCATCACCCACTATAACCCCTCCACCCAGGCCGCCGTTCAAGCCGGAGCCATCAATACCCAATCGGCCCAGGATGTCATTGTTAACGATCATTTCGCCTACGTGGCAGCCCAGGATTCCATTGTGAAATTCGACATCAACACCTGGAACCGACTGGCCGCCGTAGCCGATTCGGGTCTCAATAAACTCTGTTTTTACCATAACCGCCTGCTAATCTCCAAGCAGTACCCGCTCACCGCAGGATTTCTGGAGGTGCTCGACACGGCCGACCTGAGTCTTGTGGCAAGGGTGCAGAACATCCCGGGTGAATGTGCGGGGATCACCGTTCTCGACGACTCCGTTTACCTGGCCGTTAATGGCGGATGGATGGGCACCGAAGGAAAACTGGCTGTGATCGACCCCTCTTCATGGACGGTAACCCATGTTTGCAATTTCGGCCCTGAGGCCATCGGGATATTCAACCTGTATACTTATGCCGGGAAGGTCTTTTCGGTAAATAAAACACCTTATGGAATGCCTTCCACAGGAACCATTACCGAATATAACCCGGCTGATGGCTCTTTTGTGAACCATATACTCCCCGTTACAGTTGGAAACGGGGCAGGGCTCAAGGACTCCCTCCTCTTCCTGCGCATGAATGCCGGACTGGGAAGCTATGATCTCAACACCAAGAAGATTATTGATACCACTGTGATCTCCGACCCGGGAGCGCTGCAATTCCTGGTAATTCTCGCCGCTACCGTCGACTCTGTTACCAATCGCCTCTATCTCAACATCGGCGATTACACCAATCCCGGTTACTGTCTCGTGACCAGTCTGGCAGGCGATTCGATCACCTCCTATACCACCGGTGTGAGCAGCGAATGCATTGCCATCGACTACCGAAACTATCCTGTAGGCATCGTCGAAAACGCAGCCCCTCCTTTACTTACCCTGTCTCCCAACCCCGCCACCGACAAACTTACAATATCACGATCGGAAACATCAGAACCGGGGCTAATTTCCGTATTTAACGCCAGGGGACAAACCCTGCTGAACCGCGAAATAAACCCCGCCGACAGAACCAGCATCACGTTTGCCGTAAGTGGTTTCGCCCCCGGAATCTACCTGGTAAAACTGATCAACGGAGGCACCATCGCGACCGGCCGGTTTATTAAAAATTAACGAGCCCTGCCGGCTCCGGCAACCTGATGTTATCCCGAGAACATTCTGCCATTTTACTTAAGGCTCATGCTGAACTGGTAGTATTCCCACGAAGAGTAGATGCTTTTCACCGTCACCAAGGCAGAGGTGTCGACCACAAACTCGCTCAGACCAAGCGGCTGTAGCGGGTTTGCCCAGTCGTAGGTATATCCCAGGCGGGTCCAGGGAAAAGCGCTGGTGGTTGTGGTGTCGTATTTGTTTTTCATTTCGTTGTTGAACCACGATTTGTGTTTCAGTGTCACCGTTGACGGAAACCAGAGGCCTGCTTCATGGTCGGTAATCTCCGCATCGGGAGCCGGCCGGAAAAGGTTTTCGGGGTAGACCCAGTACTCCACAAAATAGTCATTCTGTGTATCGGGGGGCATTCCCAGCACCTGGGCGATCCGGAGGTGAAGAGAGGACTGGTCCGTAAATCTGTTCTTCTTCAAAAAGCCCGCCATCTCCGGCGCGGTGGTAATCCACGACATAAAAGCCTGGTTGTTGCTGGTTTTGAATGTCTTGCCAGCCGGCCAGTATTGTGTGGTGCTCTTTTTCATCCAGGAGACAACCAGTACCCGCATTTTTCCGGCAGAATCGGGCGACCAGATAAGATTTCCCTGTCCGGCCATACTGTCACCATAGTTACTCACAGCCACAAGGTTGCGCGAGATTTCCCAGGGTTCTGCCGTTTTTGCGTCGAGGACCGACAGGTTGTAAGCATGTTTCAGTGTAGCAAGATCAGGGCCCGAGGGGGTGTAAATCGTTTCCTCCTTTTTGCATCCGGACAGGATGATGGCAACAATTGACCAGATAAGGCAGTAGCGGTTCAGTGATTTCATAGCTTTTGGCTTTAATTGTCAATGATCAGTTGGTTTAAATTCTCCTTCCCATTTCGCAATCACCACGGTAGCCAGGCAGTTTCCGATCACATTTACAGCAGTGCGGGCCATATCCATCAGTTCATCGATACCCAGGATGATAAATATCGGCCATACCGGCAAGCCGAAATTGGTGGCGGTGCCCAGCAGGATCACCAGTGAGGCGCGTGGCACGCCGGCCACTCCTTTGCTGGTCAGCATCAGGGTGATCATCATCAGGAGCTGTGTCTCAAACGGGAGGTTTATCCCGGCGATCTGCGCTACAAAGATTGAGGCCATGGCCAGATAGAGCGTGGTCCCGTCAAGGTTGAAACTATAACCCGTCGGAATTACAAAAGCCACAATTTTCCTTGGCACGCCAAATCGTTCCATATTTTCCATGGCAATGGGCAGCGCCGCTTCCGAACTGGTGGTGGCAAAGGCCAGGGTAGCCGGCTCACTCACTGCTTTGAGAAATGGCCTGACAGGTATTTTAAGGATGAGCATGACCGGAAACAACACAAAGAACAGGAATACCAGTAGTGCAGCATAGAGGGTGGCCAGCAGTTGCCCGAGGTTGATCAGGATGCCGATACCCATATGACCGACACTGTAGGCAATGGCTGCAAAAACGGCCATGGGGGCAAAATACATGATAAGATTTGTAAACTTGAACATCACCTCCGAGAGCGACCCGGCGAACCGTACCATCGGGATCCGGTATTGCTCCTTCACCATGGCAACGGCCACTCCGAATAGGATGCTGAACACCACAATCTGCAAAACCTGCCCTTCGGCGATGGATTTCGCGATGTTCTCGGGAAAGACATGAAGGATGATCTGCTCCCAGGTTTGTTTTGGCACCTCCGGCAAAGTTCCCTGGGTCATCGTCTGGGGAACGGTTACGCCAACTCCGGCCTTGCTCAGGTTGATGGCTGCCAGTCCGATAAAGAGTGCAACGGTGGAGATGATCTCGAAATAGAGGATAGATTTCCATCCCATACGCCCTACCTGGCGCAGGTTTGAATGGCCGGCTATACCCACCACCAGCGTCCCGAACAGCAACGGGGCAATGATGGTTTTGATCAGGTTCAGGAAGATCTTGCTGATGAGGTTCAGGTGGATGGCCACCGACTGGAAATCATGTCCGAACTCGGCGCCGGCCAGCATGCTGAGCATGATCCATGCAGTGAGCGATCGTTTGCGGATAGTATAGATCAGTATCGTGGTAATCACCATCCACCGGGCTGCAGCGAGGATGGGCAGCGGCACTTCCAGACCGAACCAGACTACGGCAAGATGGAGGAAAACGACGGCAGTCAGCAGGATGAGAAAAAGTAACAGCAGTCTCCGGGGTTGAATTTTCATGGGTGGCTTGGGTTGGCTACTTCAAAAGTAGGCAAAGAATCAATATTCTTCGTGATCTTCATGTCTCGCGGGTGTCGCTATGCGTAAAATTAATAATTTTGGTAATCCATTCTATTTCGTGACCATGGAAAAAACCCTCACCATACCCGAAGAGCTCTTCCTGCTTACCGTCAATGAAACGACAGGGAGAAAAGCCCCGATCCGCTCAAAAAAATTCGACATCCTGCTTTCAGCGGCCATCCTGATGGAGCTGGCGCTGCTCAACAGGATCGACACAGATCCTGAATGGGTTATTCCCGACCGGAGAGAACCTACCGGCATCCCCTTTCTGGATGAGCCGGTGGAGATGATTGGTCGCGCTCCAAAACAGGAGAAGATCACCTGGTGGCTGTTACGTCTCTCCGAAAAGGCCAGCAGATTCCGCAACATGGTAGTAAGCGGGATGGTGATAAAGGGACTGCTGAAAATGGAAAAGGAGCGGGTTTTTTTGGGCTTTACAACCTCCACCTACCCCATTCTGATCAACAACAGCCGGGTTGCTGAAGTGAAAACACGGGTTCGGGAGCTCATTACCGGCGATGGCTTCCCTGAGTTGCGCGACATGGTGATCATCAGCATGGCCTGGTATGGCGGGCTACTTAACCTCATGCTGCCTGAAGAACTGATAAAAAGCTGTCAGCCCCGCATCGAACAGATCGCCAGCATGGATTTGGTGGGACAAGCTATTTCGAAATCAATGAAAGAGCTTACACTTACCCTTGCCATCTCGATGAAGGCACAGGAGATATTGGGGAAGAAAAGCGCTGAGGAGAAGATGGACGACCTGGTTGAGGAGATGAAGGTGCTTATGCATGTTGGCGACCAGGCCGACCTCCCCGAATGGCTTCGCAAAGGCACGGAGCAATATGGAAAAACCCTCGACTTTATCGGTAAAACAGGCACCAACGAGATTTTCTTCAACGCAAAAACCGGCGAATACGGCCTTAAAACCTGGGCGGGGCTAAGGTAATTGCATGATGGAAGGGACCGGGAGGGATCAGGAAAAATAGTTTAATGATAAGCCGGTCATTTTAAAGTGCCCAGGAAGACTCCCCAAATATTCAGTGTATCTTTTCCAAATATTTTCGGCCGTTTGGAAAGGAAGATATTCATGGTTCCTTTGGTTGCTTTTTTGGCTGCAACACCAGCATTTGACCGATCTTCCGGGATCCTGAACCCGAGCAAGCCTGCATACAGCGAATCCCCGGACCTGTAAAAAGGTACGGCAACCACCACCGAATCAGCCGTAAATGGTTTTCGCAACAGGGCTTTCGAGTCACCTGACAGAAATAATTCCGCTGCCATTTCCTTTGCCTTTGCCCTGAAAGGTTCTGCAGCAGAACTGTCGTTGAGGATCCTGAGATAATCGCAATAGTCGGAAAATCTCATCTTTGCCGTTTCGCCTTACTGAAGAAGGGCTGTGGCCGAAAGTGTATCTGTTTTAAAGGAAGCAACCAAACTGTCGCTCTTCTCTTTTGCCCGCTGTTGTTCGTGGAATGCATCAAACTGTTCCCGGTCGTTGCAGCTTTTTCCGCAAGTCAGAAAATAGAGAAGAATGAGGGCGAATATTCTTACTTTTCTGCTCATCTTTTCTTATCGTTTATTCTGAATCTGAGCGATTTGATCCTGTTTTTTTCCATTTGGGTACTCAGTATCTCCACATTCCTGAGGCTTCCGGATGGCATGGTCATCCTGTCGATAAACTCCTGCTTATTGTATAGTGCCAACCCGGTAACATCTTCGTTACTAACCACCTGGCAAATCATCGCTTCGTCGGCGAACATTGCATTCAGGGCGCTGCGGCGTTTTACCCAGTCGTCCACTTTGGTCATTGAGAAATAGTGAATCATCAGGGCATAATCATCCGTATGCAGCATTACCGGCTCAGGATGCTGAGCATGTCGATTTTGGGGAGTGATTTCCTGTCCCTTCCATGCGGCAATATCGGAATTCATCCCAGGGTACGACAATTTCATCACCTCCACGATTTTCGTTTTCAGCAAACTGAAGTGAATATGATCTCTACCTGGCAAAGTTGTTACACTTTTTAAAAATTTGTGTGCAGAACGCTTGTAAAACTATTTACAAACCTTTTACAAATGATTTTCCGGTTTCCCGGCATCGCTCCGGTTCATTTTGGTCCCGCTTGGAGGAACAGAACTGCTTCTGTGAAAATCAAAAGTAACAAAAAGAACCATTATTAAATAAAAAACCACAACTAATAAAACCCAAAACCAATGAAAAAAACAGCCAGGTATTTATCAATTGCCATGATTCTGATTTCGGTTTTTTTGATGGCAGCCGGAAACACAACCGCTTTTGGACAAAAGTCAACTGAAAAAATCAAGATCGGGACCTACGATTCCCGACTCGTTATTTATGCATGGTCGAAAACTGATGCATTGAAAAAGTATCTTCAACAATTTGCAGCCAGGAACGATTCAGCCGAAAAGGCCCACGACACAGTGAAGATCAGAGAGAACGCCATCCGGGGAATTTCGTTCCAGCATCTGCTCCACCAGTCCGTCTTCAGCAACGGCTCTGTCAATTTTATCATGGGCGATGTTAAAGACAAACTACCGGAATTAGCAAAATCAAAAGGTGTGATCGCGATTGTAAGCAAATGGGAGCTGCCCTGGTGCGACCAGGCGGTGGAAATCACCGACCTGACCAATGAAGTTGCAGCCCTTTTCCAGCCAAAGGAGAACATTGAAAAGATAGCAGAGGAGATCCGTAAACAGGTGCCGATAAAACTCGACGAGTTGGGAATAGAGTCGGAAATGCTGGATCAATATTGCCAGCGGTACAGTAAAAAATAAAATTATCTTTGAAACCATAACATGAAAAACCACTTGAAGTTATTGTTCGACAGGGAGAACCGGCTTTGGACCCTCCTCTTTTTCGTTGCATTCATTGTATTGTGTGCATCGGGCATTGCCATTGGAATTACCGACAATCCTCCCGGAATTTTTATGCTGGAAGGCGGAATGGTAATGCTGATCTATGCACATGTCCACATTTGGAAAAATTGGCATAATTATCTCCGTCTGGCGGGTATTTCTGCCGGAATCATTGCTGTTACCTTTGCTGTGATCTCCATCATGGCCTCCATGGGGTTGGCGAAATACCTGAGTGAAGCCATTGTAATGGGTCTTATCGGACTCTTTTGCATTCCGGGAATCATTGCCGGGATCATCGGGGTTGTCGTGACAGGCAATAAAAAACAGAATCAACAAAAACAGTAATCATTATTTAAAAAGGAGAAATTATGTTAGTACAAATTCATGATCATATTACCAAGGAGCTTGAGCAAAACACAAAAACCGATACGATCTTCATTCTGACATCGATCTTATTGAACATGATCACCCTGGCGGTGATGTTCGTGTTTGTCAGCCTCATCGTAATGGTATATATTGTTGTGATCATCGGCTTGCTTAAAGGCCGTCAGACCCGCATGAAACGCGTAACCGGTTTGCTGAAAATGTACCGCGACCAGGATGTGGCCAAGTACTATGACGAATCGTTGGTTGGTAATTACAACATCCGCTACAACCTTTTCCTCCTCGTGGTTGTATGCACGGGCGTGATCGCCACGATTGTACCGTTCATGCTGAGATAGTGAGGTGCCATTGCGGCAGGGCGGCTATTTAACCTTCACCAGCCTGATGGTCTGGCTGTGTCCGCCCACGGTCAGCCTGCAGAAATAAAATCCTGCGGGGAGTGCGGAGTCAGAAAAGCTCAGTGTATGGTCTCCGGCAGTTTGGTTTGTTGCTGCAAGTTTCATGACCGTTTCACCGTAAATGTTGAGGAGCACCATGTCTACCACACCGGCTTCAGCAGTTCTGTAAACAATTTTGGTCGAATTTTTAAACGGATTCGGATATGCTGAAAGCGCTACGTTCAATGTACTGCGGTTGTCTTCAATGCCCGTTACCTGAGGCACAATCCGGCTAAAGTAGACATCTTGTTCGTCGTTGAGCGTGTTGGCCCAGGCAAGGTTTGCTCCAAGGTCGTCGGAGATCATGTCAAAATAATCGCCCATCTTGTCTTGTTGAGGATATCCGACATGGGGATCGAACAATGCGGAAAGCTTCTCATTTGGCGACCAGTTTTCGCCCTGGTTGGTGGAATACGAGTAATATAGCGCCGACATGTCAGAACCAGGCACCCCATCACGGGTATCGAGCCAGATAGCATCAATGCGGCCATTGGGGGCAACGCTCATGGTACCAAACCACTGGTAATTGGACACAGAATTGTCGGTGTTGATCCTTTTCGGTGTACTCCATGATATCCCTCCATCTGTACTTTTTGCGAACATCACATCGGCGGGGTCGTTGCTGGAGAATCGTGCCATGGATGCCAGCACGTAAACATTTCCCCGGCCAGGACCGTTGGAGCGGTCTACATCGATGCTTGCCTGACCAACCAATCCAACGGGGTTGATGGGCGACTGTCCGGAGATATAACCATCCATATCAACCGGGGAAGAGAGTTCAAAGTTAACGGCGGAACCCGGTATTTTCGCATTGGAAGATTTTTCAACGATCAGCCCCCCGGAATTGCCTGCCCCAACGATATAGAGCTCTCCATCATTTCCAACCGTCAGGGTTCCCCAGTAGGGATTGTCGGGTATCACTACACAATTTTCGTAACTGTTGTTACCATCGGTAGAACGGGTGAAATAACCGGGAAAACAGGAGCTGTAGTAGGAGGTCCACGAGGAGTAGATGTTCCCGGACCCCACCCCTTCGGTACGGTCGATGGTCATCCATTGTTTGTCGCCCCCTCGGGCTTCGGTGCCTGCATCCCATACCACCCCGCCATCTGTGCTTTTAAAAACCCTGCAGGTGTAAATTCCATTGTTTGAGGTAAGGCTGTTGTAATAAATGTTTCCCGCGGTGTCATAATCGAGTACAGGATCGGACCGGAAAATTCCGGGATTGATCACCTCCTGGAACGTCCAGGTCTGGCCGGAATCGGCTGAAAACCCCACACCTGCCTGCCGGAAATTACTCAGCACGTTATCAAACTGACGCCAGCCAATCACCATGCGGTTGGGGTGGGCAGCATCGATGGCGAGCGAAGGTTCGTTGCCTGCATCTCCTACGATATTCTGTCCATTGGCATTTACATTCACCTGGGAGGTAAAGATGCCTGTGCTTTTGGTCCTGTGAGAAGGTGAGGTACGTACACTGCCTGACGGGTAAGGCAAATAGCTGTCGGAAGGCGATTCGTGGTGCAGTTTAACCTGCTCGGAAAACGGAGGAGCGGTGTTCTGGGCAATCGTACTTGTTGCGAAAAAAAGTAATATAGCCGGAAGTAACCGTATTATAGCAAAGCTTTTCTTCATGGTTTCAGAATAAAATTTATCCATTGAAAAAATACAATGGATTTCCACCACAAATTTAAGCTAATTGTATCACTTTTTCAGGACAGGCCGGCTATCCTTCCCGATCTCTTTCAATGGCAGGATGTTATCTTCTCTTAACCGGCATGGTCATGCAGCGGGCTCCGCCTCCACCCCGCGCCAGTTCACTCCCCTCGATGGCAATGACACACCGTTTGAATGCGGTGATTTCGGCTTGGCCCTTGATGACCGCCTTCGCTTTAATGATCTCGAATCCGTGTTTCGACAATTCATCGAGCGTGTAGGTGTTTCTGGCATACCCGATGACACGGCCGGGGGCAATGGCAAAGAAATTCGCCCCCGAATGCCACTGCTCACGTTCCTGTGTCCAGGCATCGGCTGTTCCTCCGCAAATCACCGGTTCAAGGTCAAAACCGAGTTTATTAAGTGCCGAAACCAGGTTCTCTTCATTGAAGATGGAAACAACTTTCCCGTGTTCTACGATGATGTGGACCGTCTGTAATTTGTTTGGCTTCAGGATGACAGGTTCGTAAACCATGCATTTATCGTGATCGAGCAGGGTGAAAACCATGTCGAGGTGTATGAAAGATTCAGGTTTGTAAGGAAGTTCCTGGACCAAAATATGTTTCGACATTTTCTCTTTCTTATACCACTCCAGCAGGAAATCGATCCCCTGCGAGGTAGTTCTTGCTCCGGTACCCACAAGCAGCACATCCTCTCTGGCCACAATCACGTCGCCCCCCTCGATGGTAACGTTGGGCAACTGCTGCCACCGTTCAGGGTTGATTGTTTCAACACCGAAATCGGGATGGTGCCTGTAAATGCTTTCCATGATGATCGATTCCCGTTCGCGTACAACGCTTGCCATTTTCGAGATGAGCACCTTATTCGAAAGGCAAACGGCCGAATCGCGCATAAAGAAGAAATTGTGAAGGGGCATCAGGGCATACCGCCCCTTGCTCAGAAATTTTGTGAGGTTGTCTTTCTCCATCCTTACCCCTTCTATCAGCGCGGTGGACAGATCCTGTGCATTCATCTCCATGAGCTGTTCGCAGATGCCTCCCGTGCTTTCATTGCGGCAGATGTTGCCCACCAGTTCCTCCCTGGCAGTGCTGATTTCGACTACCTCCCGGAGCAGGTCACGCACTTCCAGCGTCTTTGCAACCTTCGACAAAACCCCATGGAGCTGGCTGTATTCGGCCAGTCCGATCTTCAGGTTGAGGATATCGCTGTAAAGGGCACGCTCGGCGTTTTCGGGGGTCATGTTCTCCACCTCGGCTCCCGGGGAATGGATAATCACTGATTCCAGTTCCCCAATCTCGGAACGGATATCGACAGAAAATTTTACTGACATAGGGTTCATTTTTACCAGTGTAAAGGTAACCATTTGCCAATTCTCATCGGATCGTTGGTGGTGGTTACCACCGGGTAATCTGAAAGCGGTAATTCGTCACTGCACAAGTGTTATCTTTGTACCCTTAAATGATGATTATGGGAAACAAGATAATATTACGCACACTGGGAAAATCCGGATTGCAGGTAACGCCCATCGGACTAGGGACATGGCAGTTCAGCAAACGAAACAACATGGCTGGAAAGATCTGGCCCGATCTGGACGATGAACTCATCAGGAAGGTGGTACAGATCAGCCTCGATGGGGGCATTAACTGGTTTGATACGGCTGAGATTTACGGTAATGGTGCATCAGAGATTGCACTGGCGAAAGCCCTGACAGCTTGTGGCAAAAATCCACACGAGGTACTGGTGGCCACAAAATGGTGGCCCTTGTTCCGTACGGCTTCAAACATTTCCAAAACCATCGGAAAACGATTGGAGGCGCTTACACCATTTCCCATCGACCTGTTCCAGGTACACCAGCCGTTTGGTTTTTCAGGCGAAGTTAAAGAGATGGATGCCATGGCAAAGCTGGTAGGTGAGGGAAAAATCCGCGCAGTGGGTGTCAGTAATTTCAGTGCAAAAAAGATGCATAGTGCCTGGGAAGTACTCAAAAAGCAAGGCATCCCGCTTGCCTCAAACCAGGTGCAGTATAGTTTGCTAAACCGCAAGATCGAATCGAATGGGATCATGGAAACGGCAAAAGAGCTGGGTATTTCAATCATCGCCTGGTCTCCCCTGGCTCAGGGCCTGGTTACCGGGAAGTTCCATGATAACCCCGAACTGCTGAAAAAGGTCGGCATGAGGAAACATTTCTCCATGTTCAAACCTGCCGGCATTGAGAAGAGCCGCCCGCTCATTGCGCTGATCAAATCGATGGCCGTGAAGTACAACACCTCGCCCGCTCAGGTATCCCTCAACTGGCTCATCAATTTTCACGGTGATGTGGTTGTTGCCATCCCGGGCGCCACAAAGGAGCATCATGCCCGCGAAAACACTGGGGCAATGGGATTCAACCTAACTTCAGATGACATGACCCTGCTCGAAAAGGAGAGCGCCATTTTTAAATAAACCGGTAGCGCTTCAATGGACGAGCCGAAGAAGAAATTTACCCTGGCGGGACTGGCCAAGCTGATCAGGCTGTATAGTTACATCAAGCCGTATAAATATGAGTATGCCCTGGGACTTCTTTTTCTGCTGGGTTCGAGTGGGGCAAGTCTGGCCTTTCCCAAGATGCTGGGCCAGCTGGTCGACCTTGGTAACCAGGGCAAGCTGGCGCAGGAGATCGATCATATCGCACTGCTTCTGCTGGGGGTGCTGATTGCCCAATCGGTATTCTCCTACTTCCGTATTTACCTGTTTGTGCATGTGGCGGAGAAAACCCTGGCCGACCTGAGGCAAAGCACTTTCAGGCATCTTATCCGCCTGCCGATGAAGTTTTTTCTGCAACGACGGGTTGGCGAGCTCAACAGCAGGATCTCTTCCGATATCACCCTGCTGCAGGATGCCCTGACCACCACCCTGGCCGAATTTCTGCGCCAACTGATCATCATCATCGGCGGCGTCAGCCTGCTCATGATCACTTCGTTTAAACTCACCCTCTTCATGCTATCGGTCGTACCTCTGATCATGATTCTCACCGTATTTTTCGGTCGGTATATCCGCAAACTGAGCAAGGAAGCCCAGGGACAGGTAGCCGATTCCAATACCATCGTGGAGGAGACATTGCAGGGGATCCAGAGCGTAAAGTCCTTTACCAACGAGTTTTTCGAGATGGCACGTTATCGGGTGAAAACCCTTGAGATTGCCCATACCGGTATCAAAAACGGAAAGTTACGCGGGGCTTTTTCTTCCTTCACCATCCTCGGAATTTTTGGCGCCATGTCTGCGGTAATATGGCGCGGGGCGGCTTTGCTTTCTACCGGCGAACTGGCTACCGGCGAACTATTCTCATTTGTGATCTACTCTATGTTCATTGGCGGCACCATCGGAGGCATGGCCGATGTGTTTGCCCGTGTGCAAAAATTCATCGGCGCCACAGAAGACCTGCTGGAGATATTCAACGAACCTGTTGAACCCGTGGAGGAGATCTCCCAACTCCTGCCAAACCAGATACTGCATGGCGCAATCCGATTCAACAAGGTTTCGTTCCATTACCCCTCACGCCCCGAAATGCAGGTTCTTACCGACCTCAGCATGACCATCAAACCTGATACCCTGGTAGCGCTTGTAGGTCCCAGCGGTGCCGGTAAATCCACCCTGGTATCACTCCTCCTCAGACTCTACGATCCGGTTGAGGGCGAGATCCTTTTCGATGAAACCGATCACCGGGACTTTTCACTCTCATCACTGCGCCGCCAGATGGCCATTGTACCGCAGGACATCTTTCTCTTTGGCGGTACCATCCGTGAAAATATTGCCTATGGAAAACCCGGCGCCACTGAGGAAATGATCGTTGATGCTGCCCGCAAAGCAAATGCATGGGAGTTCATCAGTCAGTTCCCCGGCGGCCTCGACACCCTGGTGGGCGAACGCGGCACCCAGTTATCAGGCGGGCAACGCCAGCGCATCGCCATTGCTCGTGCCGTGCTCAGAAATCCGAAAATACTCATCCTCGATGAAGCCACCTCCTCTCTGGACTCGGAATCGGAACGGCTGGTAAAAGATGCGCTGGAGAAACTGATGAAAGGACGTACCTCCCTTGTGATCGCCCACCGTCTCGCAACCATCCGTCAGGCCGATCATATCCTTGTACTAAGCAATGGCCACATTGTAGAACAGGGCACCCATGAGCAGCTATTGCAGGTTGTCGACGGACTTTACCGCAACCTCAGCGACCTGCAGTTTGCACCATAATAATTATGCTCAAATCGGTTGAGGCTATATGCAGTAAGGGATTGCGGGCTACTTTCCTGTCCACCGACACTGAAGTTTAAGCGGGGCAGAATGCTTGAATTACCACTAAAACCCTTATTGCATATAGCCTTTGTTATGCCTTCGCTGTAAGTACCGGGTGAAAATTGCACAGCTGTACCGGGTGAAAACTGCACAGCTAAAGGATGTAAAACTACATCTTTATTTGTAACATTATTTGAAAAGAATACCATTGTTTGAGTTAAAAAAATAAACCATTATTTTAAGAATAATAAAGAAAGGAACAGTTGATTCTTTTTTTTTCTTTGTTCATATCTGTTAATATGTTCATAACTTTCGTTTTGAAACAGGGGTACTCCATTGTTTCCCCCCTCGCTGTTAAAAACAGCTCCCTGATGAGAGCATTTTATTTTTCATTCCATTTTCTGGTCTCCTTAACCCGGTAAGATTTACCGTTCATATTGATTAAAAAGGCCCGGTGGGTGAGCCGGTCAACAATGGCTGCCGTAAGCGTTGGATCTCCAAAAATTTCCGGCCAGCGTTCAAAGGACAGGTTGGTTGTAATAATCGTTGATTTGTGTCCGGCCCTTAACGAGAGATGATTAAACAGAAGTTCAGAGCCTTGCTTGTCGTAGGAGATATAACCAAATTCATCGCATATAACCAGATCATATTTTTCAAAGCGTTGTTCCAGATTGGATAATGTTTTCTCTGAACGACTTTCCCTGATATGGGTCAGCATCCGGGGAACGGTTGTGAACAATACGCGGAGTCCTTCTGAGCAGGCTTTGATCCCCAGACCTATCGCTATATGCGTCTTGCCGGTCCCTGGATTGCCGGACAAAATAAGGTTCCGCCCGTCTTTTATAAAATCCAGACGCTCAAGCAAGGGCAAGCGTTCCTGTGCCTCCAGGGGAAGATCCTTACGGCTGAGATCCTGGAGATATTTTAACTGTGGAAAGCCCGCCTTGCGGATCTGGGATTTCTTGCGATTCTCAGCACGTGCTTCATACTCCTGTTGCATCAGGTTATGCAAATACTGTTCAAAGGTCAGGTTGCCACGGGTGGCTTCAAGGGCTGCCGTTTCATAATTCTTTCGGAAGGTTGGCAGGCGCAATTCCTTGCTGTAGAAAATAATGTCCTGTGAGAGATTCTTTTCCATGGCCTAATTCTTTTGAAGTATCTGACCAATCTCTATGAGTTGTTCCCGGGCATAGTCCCAGCAATTGCCGGTACACTTCCCAAAGGCGTTCATGGGAGATCTGGTGGGTTTTACAGTATTGGAGCAGTTCAACAAAATCCCGTGCTTTTTCCCTGAAGGCGGCCTCATAAATATCACGGACTTCCCAGGGAGCCTGTTTGAGAGCTGCCGACCCATGATGTACTCCTTGCGCTGGGAATAAGAAAATTTGTCGAAAAACACCTGAGCAGCCATGTTCTTTTTAAGGGCCGCTTCAAGATCACCGGGAACGGCGAGCTCTTTTTTCTCCGTTTCTGTCGGTTTTTTCGGGGTCACCTTTTTGCCTTGATCATTGAGCCGTTTTGCTTCGACCAGGTAATCCAGCAGGATGTCATCGGGCGGCAGGTCCTTCAATGACCTGATGCGTCCGAAATGACCCATCGACTTCTCCTCCTTTTCCCCAAGCAATCCATGTGGGTCGATCATCAGTTTGGCTTTCCAGAAACTAAAAGCGCAGTGCTCCTTAAAGCCAGCCATACTGGTGAAAACCCCTTTGTAGTCGAAGTGCGGGAAGCCCCATTTAAGCTTCTCTTTCACCGCGGGGCAGGCCTGATGAACCAGTTCGCGGTAATGAATCAGGATGGGCCTGGCAAACACCGCCGAATTTTCGATGTAATCGTCGATGAATTTTTGTTTCATACCTCGCGTATATTACAGGCAAAGGTAAGGAAAAGTTTCCGTGGTGGCGTGGCGGAAAGGGGTCGTAGTTCATTGTTTTCATGACACCACTAGTTTTAATATTTCCCTCTATCAACGATTCCATTGCGGAAGGCAAAGATTATTTTTTCCAACAGGCGTGTTGTTAATCAAACTAATAGCGAGACCCCATTAATTAATATATTTGGGAACAAATATTTTTATCATCCTTGGCAAAAAAATTGTTTTCTTGCAAAATGTATTATATTTGCTAAGGTATACAAAGAAGCAAACCACTTGTTTTTTTATTAAATTGATTCGGGATCTTGCTGCAAATACTTTAATTGTTCTTAAAAATAATAAAAACATTGCGTTGCTAATATTTCTCTTCTGAGAAACCGCCAAATTTTCAGTAAGCAGGGAAATAGTTTTAGTGAACGCACCCAACGGGTGTGTTCACTAAAACTATTTCAGTTGCTTACGGGTGCTTGGCGGTACCTTCAGAAGCTGAATTTGTGCGGAGGTTCATGCCCTTTTTTATTTTACCAAATTGTCCAGTGAAACAATCATAAAGAAATGGATACAATTGAAAAGTTGAAAAAGACCATACACGATCATAGGATCTGTCTGTGTTCTTTCATAACCATTCTGCTCTTGTTGTTGGGATGCTTTTTTCTACGATCAAATTTCATGATGATTATCTATTCGTTCCTTGTTGATGAGGAGCATAAAAACCTTGAGTTGGTAGGCGTGGTCGGGGGATTTTTTCTTTTTATAGGGTCCTTGGTAACTTATTACAAGATTCAGCACAAGGAGCAAAATGACTTTCTAAAACTAAACATAGAAATTCAACATCCTGATTGTTCGCCAACGGACATTATGATTAAAACTAAGATTACCAATAATGTAAACACATTTAAACACGTAAAATTTGCCTGCCTTGTGATAAGTCGATTCTATACAAAACAGCAAAATGAAAATCAACATGAATCAATTAAACAGGTTTCCATATGCAAAAACAAAATTGCAACTCTGGACAATGAATTCAAATGTGACTTTTTAGAGTCAATTACCAAAGTGACCGGATGTACCCAAAAACTCCAATATACAAATGATATTGTCAGGCTAAAAAATTTTTCGGCTTTATACAACCAAGACCTTGAAATTGCCTTTATCCCGCTTCCATTTTATTACACGGAAAATGTCCGCTTTGGTAACGAAGAGGTTTCCTACACTTTCCCATTTGACCCCAAAGAAATCAAATTGAATCCGGGAAAGTACTCAGTTCGATTTTTTGTATTCAGGGCTGATTGTGGATATCACAGGACAGTACAAGACGTAATGATTATCAAAAGCATTTGACAAGGACTCGAATAAAATTGAATCAAGAAAAAGGCAGATACTAAATTTTTGCGATTTTACTTTTAAAACACCGCTCAATTTAATCCCCAATTGTTAAAAAGGAAACGGCCATGAAAACATTCAAACTGCTAATATTTTTCTTTTTACTTGCAATTTCTATTAACGCTCAGACAAAAAAAGGGCAAAAGACAAGTTCTCAATCTATAGCACCCCAGTCCCAATCTGTTGTTAATGAGGAGGACATAGTAACGATCCAGTCTTTATTAAATGAAAATGTCTGGCAAATTGTCAAGGCTGTGTTACGTGAAAAACAATTTGGCATAGCACAGTTTTCCGAAAAAGAAGATAGACTTATCACGGTTTTTCTGGAATGGCAAACATTAAATGTGTCGAACAAAGGACAGATCGAATTTCTTTTTAATCCTCCCATCCTGACAATTAGGATGATAAACCATCAGTATAACTCAAGTAACGGATGGACCCCAGCGATAGGTTCTTTATCAAAAAAGAATCGTGAGTTTTATCTCCAAGCAATCGCTGATCGAATTATGGAGATTTCAAAGGAGGTTCCTCAAGAATCACCACCTGTGCCGATTCAGAAACCAACATATGACTCTTCTTTTTTTAACACCGCCTCAAAGTACCTCAAAGAACAAGATTACAACAATGCAATTATATTTTTCACCAAAGCCATAGAGTATGATAAATTAAGTCCTGTGTCCAATTGTAGAAAGATTAGAAAGTTTAAAGGAGAGCCATGCGGAAATCCTATTTCATTTGTTAGAAGAGGCTTTTGCTATACACAAAAAATGCGGGGTTGGATTGATTTAGTTTTAAAAAAATACTCAACCATGACAGGTGTTGTCGATCCGATAGTTGACTCAGCGAGTTTTTATATGAATAGAGCAGATAAAGACTATAGTGATGCTCTAGAGATAGATCCAAACAATAGAAACGCCTATTTTCATAGAGGGTTATCTTACTTTCAATGGTATTCGAATTACTCCAAGGACCAATACGATGCAGTCAAGTATTCAGTGCCAAGGGAGTACTTTCTACACGCCATTGAAATTAATCCTCAAGATGCTATATCTTATTATTATCTCGGTCTTTGTGAAGAAGGTGAGGATGAAGAACCTTTTCGGAAATGCATACTTTATTCAAAAGATTCGACTATGATTTCAGGTTGTTATGAAGAAATAGGAAAAGGAAAAATGAAAAAAAATCAATTTAATGATGCTGCCAAAGAATTTAGTAATTCGATCTCTTATAATAAAACCAGCTGGAACGCTTACGAGCAAAGAGGATTATCAAAGCTAAGTTTAAAAGATTTTGATGGAGCAATTGAAGATTTTTCATGGCTTATTAGAAACTATCCTAAATACTCAAGACCTTATTTTCTTAGGGGGAAAGCCACAATGGCAAAAACTGGAACATACAAGGCAGGTTGTCCTGATTTTAATAAAGCTCTTGAACTTGGCGATAAATCTGAAGAAGTAAAACAATACAATATTTTATGCAAATAGAGTTTTGAATATTCCATGATTTAGTTTGCTTAATCATTTTTACTTATTTTGATTAGTCATCATAATTATTTACCTAAAACATTAACCATGAAGAACATCTATCTTTTACTTTTAGCAATTCCTTTTGGGGGGTTATTTAGTTGTTCAAGCAGTTGTGACTGCGAACAAATTTATCGTAGCAATACCACTGGGGAATTGTGGTATAGTCGTGAAACTCAAAAAGCATATACAGGAAAATGTGTATATAAATATGGTAGCGGGAAAATAAAAAGTGAAAATGAATATAAGAATGGGAAAATGTTATATAACAAAGGTTTTACTGAAAAGGGTGATGTTTGGACCGAAACTTTATATGATGAAGCAGGTGATGTATGTTCATTAAAAAAATATTTTGATGATTTATCTCCTAACTGCGAAATTATCTACAAGAATCAATATTTAGTATCACAAAAAGAATATTTTTCTAATAAGCAAGTCAAAAGTGACATTGTATATATTCCAAATACCATTAAGGATCCTTCATTAACTACATATTCTTCTAATGATAACTTTTCATATAAAAGTTGCGAAGTGGGTTCGAAAGTTTATTTTGACAACGGACAAATTAGCAATGAAATACCTACAAAGAAATTTGAACTTTCCAATACACCTGGCACATTCGTTCGCCAAATAGAGTACACAAAAGAAGGAAGTATTTTCTCCTTTATCTGTTCCACCGATCAGGATTTTGCTAATGGAATAACACTTTATGTTTCCGCAGCAGTTGTGAATGGTAAAGTACCAAGAGAAGCAACTAAGGAAATCGAACAAGTAATTAAGTTTTACTAAATTATTTGTAAATTTCACCGGAATAAAACCCGGCATTGTTGCATTTGTGCATTCGTGCATTCGTGCATTTCAAAGCAAACCTACAATCCTCAGCGGAGCGCCACTGCCCCCCTTGATTTTCATGGGAAGGGCAATGATAAAGGCGCCTTTGGCCGGGAGCTGATCCAGGTTGGCTACATTTTCGTAAACCGTAAGGCCTGCCGCGCAAAGGATCCGGTGACTCATAAAATCGGTAGAGGGGCCATTGTCGATGCTGGGTGTGTCGAGCCCTACAGCATTGATTTTCCGCTCAGCTGAGAGCCACTTCGCAGCAGCCGGATCAAGGCCGGGAAAATGAAGCTCTTTCACTCCATCTGTTCCTGACTTGACTGTACCGGTATAGCGGAGGTGATCTGTCCAGTATTTGCCGAACCCTGTCCGAAGCAGGATAATTGCCCCTTCGGGAATTTTTCCGTTGACCTTTTCCCAGTTCTCAAAATCAGCCACCCCGACCAGGTAATCGCGGTTCCCGGCCGACTGTTTCGTAACATCAACCACCACACCGGGGCCGTGAAGCCGTTCAATGCCGACTTTTTCAATGCTTTCGCCTCCCTGCCCGAAATGAAGCGGGGCATCGAAATGGGTGCCCCCATGCTCCTCGGCCGAATACTTAAATGAGGCATAAAAGTATCCCTTGTCGTTGATCCCGCAAAACACCGTATCGTGGTGGAACTTTATGTTGGTTGGCCAGTAAACAGTGTTACTGTCGAAGTCGTAAGTAAGGTCGACCCATTTGGCACCTGACATGATCGTGGCAGGATCTTTCGGCTGGCAGGCAATTACCGCAAAAAGCAGCAAGGAGAACAGGAGATTTTTCATAGGGGAGGGGATGAATAAACAAAATTAGCAAAAAATGTTCTCGCAGATTTTCGCTACCTCGCTACCTCACTACCTTTTTTCATCACATCAGTAAAATTTTGTGCATTCGTGCTTTTGTGCATTCGTGCATTTGTACATTGACATATATCAACCCTCTCCTTGATATTTGCCAAGGTGGTTTTATTAACTGGCAAATAATCAACTCCATATAGATGCGGGGAACTTCACCTGAGATATGTTAGGTTAGGTTATCTCAAATAAATTTCTAATTTTGCCAGCCACAATCTGTTAACTGATTCACATATGAGTGCTGAAAGTCTGATCCTGTTTTTCATCGTGGGGGCTTTTCTGGTAGGCATTGCCCTGCTTTTTTCCCACTTTGTGGCGCCCACCTCCACCAACCCACAGAAAGCCGAAGCCTACGAATGCGGTATCCCTACCGAAGGCCTTACCTGGTTGCAGTTCAATGTTGGTTATTACCTTTTTGCCATCATCTTCCTGGTGTTCGATGTTGAAAGTGTCTTCATCTTTCCCTGGGCTGTGGTAATGAAAGAGTTGGGAATGGTAGCCTTCGTCGAAATTTTGATTTTCTTTTTCGTGTTGGGTATCGGACTGTTATACGCCTGGAAGAAAGGAGCTTTGAAATGGGAATAAAAAACATGAAAGAGGCGGATTTCCGCGACAACGAAACCCTAGACCTGTTCAAGAAATCCGGCGGAAATGTATTGCTTACCACGGTGGATGCCATCATCGACTGGGGCCGTTCCAACTCCATCTGGCCCCTCACCTTCGCCACGAGTTGCTGTGGTATCGAAATGATGGCAACAGGCGCCTCGCGTCACGATTTTGCCCGTTTCGGGATCGAAGTTTACCGCGCCAGTCCCCGCCAGGCCGACGTCATCGTTGTCGCCGGCACCATCGTGAACAAGATGGCCCCCGTTCTGAAACGTCTTTACGATCAGATGTCGGAGCCAAAATATGTGATCGCCATGGGCGCCTGCGCCGTTTCCGGAGGACCCTTTTTCTATAACACCTACCATGTGATCCGCGGGGTCGACCATGTGATCCCTGTTGATGTTTATATCCCCGGCTGCCCCCCGCGCCCCGAAGCCCTGCTTTACGGCGTTATGCAGCTGCAGCGGAAGGTGAAACTCGAAACTATTTCCGATCCCCGTCAATCACCCAATACATACTAGCAAATACACAAGATGGATACCGCTGCATTGAAGGAAAGAATCCTGGGTCTTGTGCCCGAAGCCACGTTGGTCGAGAACAAGCAGTTCCTCACCTTTGTGATCCCGGCTGCTAAAATGCACGACCTGGCCCTGAAGCTGAAATACGAGGCCGACCTGGCCTTCGACTATCTCTTCTGCCAGTCTGGCGTTGATATGGTGAAAACCCTCCAGGTTGTTTACCACCTCGAATCAACTACCCTCATACACCAGCTGGAGCTGAAGGTAGAGACTGCTGACAGGGAGAATCCCGTGTTCGATACCGTTTGCGATATCTGGATGACAGCCGAATTCCATGAGCGGGAGATATTCGACCTCATGGGTATCAGATTCAATAACCATCCCGACCTGCGCCGGCTCTTCCTCGACGAAGAGTGGAAAGGCTACCCGTTGCGTAAGGATTATGTGGACGAAGTTAACATCGTAGAACTTTAAGGTATGAAAGAAGTCATCAACCTTCCTGTAAAGAATATCGAGGAGGAAGAGTACCATATTAATATGGGCCCCCAACACCCCTCTACCCATGGTGTTTTGCGCCTGGTAGTGTCGCTGCAGGGTGAAATCGTGAAAAGTCTGAAGCCTCACTGCGGGTATATCCACCGCGGAATTGAGAAGATGTGCGAAAAGGATACCTATCCGCAGATCATCCACCTCACGGACAGGATGGACTACCTTTCTGCACACATCAACAACCATGCGGTTTGCCTGCTGGTTGAAAAGGCCCTTGAGGTGGAAGTTCCCGAACGTGTGAAGTACATCCGCACCATCGTCGACGAGCTCAACCGCATTGCCTCCCACCAGCTCTGGTGGTGCAGTTTCGGAATGGACATGGGCGGTCTTACCTGTTTCTTCTACGGCCTCCGCGATCGTGAAAAGATCCTCGATATTTTTGAAGAGTCATTCGGGTCCCGCCTGCTTCACAGCTATTATACGCCAGGTGGCCTTATGATGGACATCCATCCCGATTTCCAGAAGAACGTTAAGGTTTTTATCAAATATTTCCGCAAGAAGATCAAGGATTATGATGACCTGCTTTCGGGCAACGTGATCATGCAGCTCCGCACCAAGGGTGTCGGGGTAATTTCAAAGGAGGATGCCATCAGTTTTGGCATGACCGGTCCGACAGGACGTGGCTCAGGATTCTCCTGCGACGTGCGCAAGCACCATCCTTACGGCGTGTATGAGAAGGTGCAGTTCAATGAAATAGTAAGAACCGAAGGCGATACGCTGGCCCGTTATCTTAACAGGATGGACGAAATGCGCGAGTCGATGAACATCATCGAACAGCTGATCGACAACATTCCTGCCGGCGATTATACCGCCAAGATGAAGGCCGTGATCAAACTTCCCGCCGGCGAATATTTCCAACGTGTAGAGTCGGCTCGTGGCGAACTGGGCGTTTATGTGGTCAGCGATGGCAACAAGACCCCGTTCCGTATGAAGTTCCGCACTCCGAGCTTCTCCAACCTCAGCACACTCGATTATGTGAGCCGCGGTTGTAAAATTGCCGACCTGGTCGCCATCGGCGCCTCCATGGATTATGTTATTCCTGATATTGACAGATAATAGCTACGAATATGGCATTCAGTATTTACGACTTCACGTCATTTAACCAGTCGATCGACAAACTGCTCTACGACAGCCTTCCTCCTTTCTGGGCGCTGATCATTGAAATGACCATCATCGGCGTGGTTTTCCTCCTCTTTTATGCGGTCGTAGGGCTTTTCCTGGTCTACGCCGAACGCAAGGTCTGCGCCTTCATGCAGAACCGTGTGGGGCCGAACAGGGTTGGACCTTACGGAATCTTCCAGACCATCGCCGACTTTATCAAGTTGCTGATGAAGGAGCTTATCTACATTAAGAATGCTGACAAGCTGCTTTTCAACCTGGCTCCTTTTATCGTGATCATCGCATCGTTCATGGCCATCTCGGCTGTGCCGTTTGCGAAAGGGCTTCACGCCATCGACTTCGACATAGGTATCCTTTATGTGATTGCCGTTTCGTCGCTCGGCGTAGTAGGTATCCTGCTGGCAGGCTGGTCGTCGAACAACAAATACTCCCTGATCGGGGCCATGCGTTCGGGCGCCCAGATCGTTAGCTACGAACTTTCTGTAGGACTTTCGCTGGTCACCATCATCATCCTGGCCGGAACCATGCAGTTCTCCGCCATCGTTGAAGGACAGGCCAACGGCTGGTTCATCTTCAAGGGGCACATCCCGGCCTTCATCGCCTTTGTGGTCTTCCTGATCGCCAGCACCGCCGAAACCAACCGCGGACCTTTTGACCTTGCTGAGGCGGAGTCTGAGCTCACCGCCGGGTTCCATACCGAATATTCCGGGATCAAATTCGCCTTCTTCTTCCTCGCCGAGTACATGAACATGTTTCTCGTCGCTTCCATTGCTGCCACGGTTTTCCTGGGCGGATGGATGCCATTCCATGTGAGTGGGTGGGGCGGGTTCAACGCAGTGATGGACTTTATTCCGCCGCTGATCTGGTACTTCGGAAAAACCGCCTTCATCATTTTTCTGATGATGTGGTTCAAATGGACCTTCCCGCGTTTGCGAATCGACCAGCTCCTGACCCTGGAATGGAAATATCTATTGCCCATCAACCTGGTCAATATATTAGTCATGGCATTTATGGTATTAATGGGATGGCATTTTTAAAAAACCTATGAACAGCTTTTTCCAATATTTTGCAGACATCTTCAACGGCGTTAAATCCCTGCTTACAGGGATGAAAGTGACCGGAAGATACTTCTTCAGCCCCTGGGAGATCGTTACCCAGCAGTACCCGGAAAACCGGAAGACACTGAAAATGTATGACCGTTTCAAGGGCGAAGTGATCATGCCCCACACGGCCAACAATGAGCACAGGTGCACGGGTTGCGGCATTTGCGAAACCAATTGTCCGAACGGTTCTATCGAAATCATCCAGGACAAGATCGACATGCCTGACGGCAAGAAGAAACGCATCATCGACAAACATATTTATCACCTGTCGATGTGCACCTTCTGCGGCCTCTGCATCAAGACCTGTCCGTCGGATGCCCTGGCTTGGGGACAAGAATTTGAACATGCCGTGTTCGATCGTACAAAACTGACCAAGATTTTAAATAAACCCGGTTCATCCATCCTAAAAGATATTTCAGAATGACGACCAACCAATTGATGTTTGCAATTTTTGCGGCGGTCATTATCATCTTTTCCATACTGACCGTGACCAGCCGGCGGATTCTTCGGGCGGCCACCTTCCTTCTTTTTGTGCTGGTAGCCACCGGGGGGATGTACTTCCTGCTGCGCTTTAACTTTCTTGCGGCCATACAGCTGACCCTCTATGCCGGCGGCATTGTGGTACTGATCATCTTCTCCATCCTGCTTACAAGCCATATCGGCGAGAAACTTGAAGCCCCGTCCGTGAAGAAGATCATCCCGGCCTTTATCGCCGCTGGCTTTGGTGCCGCACTTTGCATCCTGACCATTGTTCAGCACCCTTTTCCACAGGAGGTGATAAGCAGCAGTGAACGCACCGATATCCGCGTGATCGCCAAGGCGCTGATCAGTACCGAAAAATTCGGCTACGCACTCCCCTTTGAAGTGATCAGCATCCTGCTGCTCGCCGCCATGGTGGGAGCGATAATCCTGGCTAAAAAACGTAAAGATTAATAATTTTAATTCTGAAAATATGTTTGAAGGCGTTCCATTAACCTGGTTTCTGATCACCGGCACCATTATGTTCTTTGTAGGAATCTATGGCTTCCTGGTGCGGAAAAACCTGATCACCATGCTCATGTCCATCGAACTGATCCTGAACTCGGTGAATATCAACTTTGTGGCATTCAACAAGATCCTCTACCCGGGTCATCTGGAGGGGATGTTCTTTACCATATTTATTATTGCCGTGGCCGCCGCCGAAGCGTCCGTAGCCATCGCCATCATTATTAATATCTATCGCCGCCTCGTAAATATCGACGTGGAGAAGATGAATGAAATGAAATATTAAAATCGTAAATCGTTAGCATATGATCGATTTCAGTTACACCGTCCTGATTCTGCTGATACCCCTGGTGGTTTTTGTGGTCGTCGGCCTGTTCGGGAACCGTTTTAAACCCATCGTTTCAGGGTTGGTCGGAACCACCGGCCTCTTCATCGGCTGGGTACTCTCCATCTTTACGGCCTACAACTATTTCTTTGTGTCCGGTAAGGGAGCTGAGGGTGCTTTCGTGAAGGTTTTGGCATTCAGCATGCGTTGGCTGAACCTTACCGACAAACTCCATATTGATATGGGGGTGTTGCTGGATCCGATTTCTGTGATGATGCTGATCGTGATCACCACGGTCTCATTCATGGTACACCTTTATTCTATCGGCTACATGGCCGGTGAAAAGGGCTTTTCGCGTTTCTTTGCCACGCTGTCGCTCTTCAGCTTTTCAATGCTCGGACTGGTGGTCGCCACCAATATTTTCCAGATGTACATCTTCTGGGAACTTGTGGGGGTTTCATCCTACCTGCTCATCGGATTCTATTACACCAAGGATTCGGCGGTAGCTGCCTCCAAAAAGGCCTTTATCGTGACCCGTTTTGCCGACCTCGGTTTTTTAATCGGGATACTGATGCTTTCCTATGCGACCGGCACGTTTGATTTTATCAAACTGACCGCACCGGACAGCCCGGCTCTTACTTCAGGACAAGGGGTATGGTTCCTCGGTCTTTCGACGATGACCTGGTCGATGATCTTTATCTTCATGGGCGGTGCCGGTAAATCGGCGATGTTCCCGCTCCATATCTGGCTCCCCGATGCCATGGAAGGGCCTACGCCCGTGTCGGCCCTCATCCATGCCGCCACCATGGTCGTTGCCGGTGTATACCTCGTTGCACGGCTCTTTCCGATCTACCATATGAATGCAGTGGCCCTCGATGTGGTCATGTACGTAGGGGCGTTCAGCTCCATTTTTGCCGCAGTGGTTGCCTGTACCCAGTATGATATCAAACGTGTACTGGCTTATTCCACCATGTCGCAGATCGGGATGATGATGTTCGCCCTCGGCGTTTCCGGCTACGGAGGGGAAGAGGGGCTCGGATTCATGGCCTCCATGTTTCATCTTTTCACCCATGCATTTTTCAAAGCCTTGTTGTTCCTTGGTGCAGGAGCTATCATACACGCCGTTCACAGCAATGTGATGCAGGATATGGGCGGCTTGCGCAAGCACATGCCCATCACCCATGCAACCTTCCTGATCGCTTGTCTCGCAATTGCAGGTATTCCGCCATTGTCGGGCTTCTTCAGCAAGGACGAGATCCTCGCTGCCGGTCATATGAAGAGCATGTTCCTTTTCATTGTTGAGCTCACCGTTTCCGGGCTTACCGCGTTTTACATGTTCCGGTTGTACTACAACATATTCTGGGGAAAAAACACCCACTATCACCACACCCCGCACGAAGCGCCTCTTACCATGACGCTCCCGCTGATGATCCTGGCGCTGGGTGCGCTCTTTGCCGGACTCGTGCCTTTTGCTTCGCTGGTCACCTCCGACGGGATGCCGTTTGAGACCCACATCGAGCTTGGCGTCGCCATCCCCGCTGTACTGGCCGGGCTCATCGGCATTACGATCGCCACCCTTATGTACCGCAAGGAGACCAATGTTCCCGAAAGGATATTCAACACGCTGGGTGGCTTTTCAAAGGCCGCCTTCAACAAATTTTACATTGACGAGGTCTACCTTTTCATCACCAAAAAAATTCTCTTCAATTATGTTTCCCGCCCGGTGGCATGGTTCGACCGCCACATCGTCGATGGGGCCATGAACGGAATGGCCTATGTTACCAACGAAGCCTCCGACAGGGTGAAAAAATTGCAATCGGGGCAGGTTCAGCAATATGCCCTTGTATTTGTATCCGGAGCGCTCCTCCTGGCCTTATTATTCATCTATTTATGGACCAACTAACACTGTAGAAGAATGAGTATTCTGACACTGTTTATCATAATTCCGGTTCTTACCATCATCGGTATCCTCTTTTCCAAGAACCACATGCAGGTTAAATGGGTCTCCGTGATCGGGATGAGCCTGCAGCTTATCAGCGCCCTTGCCCTGATCTTCCTGTACCTGGCCGAACGTCGAGCCGGCAATATGGCAGAGATCCTGTTTGTTCAGGACAACCTTTGGTACGAAAGTCTGAACATCCATTTTTATATCGGTGTTGACGGTGTATCGGTGGCCATGATCGGACTGACTGCCCTTGTTGTCTTCGCCGGAATATTTGCCAGCTGGGATATCGTAGATCTGCCACGTGAATTTTTTACCTCGCTTATTCTCCTTGCCTCCGGGGTTTTTGGATTCTTTATCTCCCTGGACCTTTTTACCATGTTCCTCTTCTACGAACTTGCTGTGATCCCGATGTACCTGCTGATCGGCATCTGGGGAAGCGGTCCGAGGCACTATTCGGCCATGAAACTCACCCTGATGCTCATGGGCGGTTCAGCTTTCATCCTGCTTGGTTTGCTGGGTATCTATTTCAATTCGGCACCCAGCGGCGGGCCCCTCACCTTCGACCTTATCAAGATCTCGAAAGAGCACATTCCCATCGCCGCACAGAACTTTCTTTTCCCCTTCCTTTTCGTGGGATTCGGTGTTCTTGGTGCCATGTTCCCGTTTCACACCTGGTCGCCCGACGGTCATGCCTCAGCGCCTACCGCCGTGTCCATGCTTCATGCCGGCGTACTGATGAAGCTGGGTGGATACGGTTGCTACCGTGTTGCCGTATTTCTTCTTCCGGAAGGGGCCCACTACTGGGGTTGGCTGTTCCTGATCCTGGCAACCATCGGTGTCATCTACGGAGCCTTCGGAGCCATCTGGCAGAAAGATCTTAAATACATCAATGCTTACTCCTCTGTAAGTCACTGTGCCCTGGTGCTCTTTGCCATCCTGATGTTCAACCAGACTGCCATCAACGGTGCCATCATGCAGATGATCTCACACGGAATCATGACAGCCCTCTTCTTTGCCCTCATCGGCATGATTTACGGACGAACGCATACAAGGTATATCAATGAAATGGGCGGACTCATGAAGGTGATGCCGTTTCTGGCGGTGGCATACGTAATCGCCGGTCTGGCATCGCTCGGACTCCCTGGTTTCAGCGGGTTTGTGGCCGAAATGACCATCTTTGTCGGATCGTTCCAGCATCCGGATACTTTTCACAGGGTTTGTACCATCATTGCTGCCTCGTCCATCGTGGTAACGGCGGTTTATGTGCTGCGCGTGGTTGGTGTTCTGCTGCTCGGAAAGATTAAGAACGAAGCTTTTGAAACGCTTCCCGACGCGAAATGGCACGACAGAATGAGCGTTGTTGCACTGATCGCAGGTATCACAATTATCGGATCGGCGCCCCTGTGGCTGTCGGATATGATCAACGGCGGACTGGGACCCATCGTACAGAAACTTTTAGCGGCAGCACCTGCAATAATGCCTTAATAAACCACCTCACCCCCCCGGCCTCCGCTCCCAAAGGCGAGGGGAGAATGCAAGGGTTAAGGAGTAACAAAATATTGACTATTTAAATTTACGACCAATGCTGATAATGAGACATGAATTGCTGCTGGTAGCCATCGCGGTAATTTTATTGATCGTCGAAATTTTTCTGCCCAACGAACGGAAAAGGCTGATCATCATCCCTTCCCTGTTGCTGATGGCAGGCGTGACCATCATCGGATTTCTACCCGGGACGACAGGCGAATTGTTTGGTGGCATGTATCGCAACACGCAACTCACCATCCTGCTCAAGAACATCCTCAACATAGGTGTCTTGATCATCTTTGTGCAGTCCGTCGACTGGCTGAAGAAGGATGAAAACAAGGAGAAGATCAGCGAGTTTTATATTCTGATGCTTTCTACCCTGATCGGCATGAACTACATGATCTCTTCGGGCGATTTCCTTATGTTCTATCTGGGACTTGAATTGGCCACCATCCCTATTGCAGCCCTTGCTGCCTGGGAGCGGTACAAGGAAAAATCAGCGGAGGCAGGGGTGAAGCTTATTTTCACCTCCGCACTCTCTTCAGGGATTCTGCTTTATGGTTTGTCGATGATCTACGGCACCACCGGAACACTCTACTTTACAGATGTGGCTCCCCTCATCAACGGAGCCCCGCTTCAGGTTCTCGCATTCATTTTCTTCTTTGCCGGGATGGCTTTCAAAATTTCCCTCGTTCCCTTCCACCTGTGGACTGCCGACGTTTACGAAGGAGCGCCGGTCAACGTCACATCATTCCTTTCGGTGATCTCAAAAGCAGCAGCTGTTTTTATTTTCACAATCATTCTGTATACCGTATTCGCCAAGATCGCCGTACTCTGGAGTCAGGTGCTCTATGTGATCACTATTCTGACCATCACGCTGGGGAACCTGTTCGCCTTGCGTCAGCAGAACCTGAAAAGGTTTCTTGCCTTCTCTTCCATTGCCCAGGCCGGATTTATCCTGTTGGGGATCATCGGACAGAGCCAGATCGGGATGACCACGGTGATCTACTTTGCACTGGTCTATATCTTTTCAAACCTAGCGGCATTCGGTGTAGTCGGGATCATTGCAAACCGCACCGGAAAGGAAAACATTGATGATTACGACGGACTTTACCGTACAAATCCCAATCTCAGTCTGGTGATGATGCTTGCTCTCTTCTCGCTGGCCGGAATTCCGCCGCTGGCTGGCTTTTTTGGTAAGTTTTTCCTTTTTGCCGCCGCCGCAAAACAGGGATATTACATCCTGGTTCTCATTGCATTGATCAACACGATTGTATCCTTATACTACTATCTCCTCGTGATAAAGGCCATGCTGCTGAACAACAGTGACCGGCCCATCGCTCATTTCAAAAGCGACGGCTTCACCCGTCTCGGGCTGCTGATGTGCGTTTTCGGTATCGTTGTGGTCGGATTTATAAGCGCCATCTACGAGATGGTACTGAATTTAAGTTTCGGATTATTTTAACACCCTGGCATTGGCAGAGACGCATTGCAATGCGTCTCTGCCAATGCCGGAATAACATACATTCCCATGGCACTCACAAAAGGAAAACATACGATAGCAGAGATTGACGGAGTTCGTTGCACCGTAGTTGAAACAGGTCTGAACAGAGAGCGCACTGCTTTTCTGAAAGAGATCCTCGAATTCAATGGCTATACCGTGAAGATGGAAAAAGAGAAGGCCAAGGACGGGAGCCCTCTTGAGACCACTGTTATCGGATTAACAGATCTTATTTTTAACCCGATGATCGTTCTGTATCAGCACAAACTTTTCCTTAAAGACGGCAAAGAGGTCACCCCTGCTTACTGGAACCAATGGCCTGGTGATTGGGATATTCCATACTGGCAGGTTAAACGGTAACCGCAATGAAAAACTTCGTCAGGTACTTCTCCATTGTAATAATTGTCCTCTATTTTTTCCTGGCCGTCTATATTCTGGTCAGCCCAACTTTCAAGTATCTTACCAAAGAGATCAGGATCATCTTCGCAGCCTTCCTGTTTCTTTACGGTGGCTTCCGCCTTGCGCGCTTATGGACCAAGAGCAGGGAACAGGAGGAAGAATAATCCTGAAATCCGCATTTTTACTGCCTTTTATTGTATATTTATCCCATAATATTTGGGAGCTGCAATAATAATTTTCGTAATTTTGTGTTCTTTTTTTAAAGAATACGCTGATTTTAAGCGGATAACGCAATATGAAAAAAGTTTTTTCAGTAAAAAACATCCTTGTATCCGGAGGCCTCTTTTTTCTCCTGTTTTTATCTTCCTGTGGGAGCGGTACCGGCAGTTCGGCCACTGATACACCTACATCGGGCAACAGCAGGGTTTGTATTGATGACTCCTACCGGCTTCTGATGGATGCCGAGGTGTATGCCTTTGAAACCATATATCCGAATGCCCATCTCGACACCATGTACAAAAGTGAAGCCGACGTGATCCGGGATTTCATGAACGATTCGGTGCCGCTGATTGTTATCGGCAGAAAGCTTACCGCAGCGCAGGAAGAGGCGCTGAAGGCGCAGCAATATATCCCGAAAACAACCAAAATTGCGTATGATGCGGTGGCGTTCATAGTAAACAACGACAACCCTGACACCAACTTGTTTTACCAGAAAGTTAAAGAGATTTTCGAAGGAAAGATAACCCGTTGGAGTCAGATCAATCCCAAATCAAAACTTACCGACCTGAAGGTCGTATTTGATAACGTTAAATCCGGCAATCCCCGCTATTTTCGTGAAAAATTCGGAATAGATTCATTGCCTTCCACCTGCTATGCTTTGAAAACGAACGCGGAGGTAATCAATTTTGTAGCGAATAACAAGAATGCTATCGGGGTTATTTCGGTAAACTGGATCAGCGATAAACAGGATACGGTATCCAATAATTTTTTAAAGCACATTAAAGTTGCGGGCATCGGCATTGAAGGAGACAATGACCCTGCAACAAAATTTTATCGACCCTATCAGGCCTACATTGCCGAAGAGCTATACCCGTTTACACGTGCCGTCTACTGTATAAACCGTCAGCCTTATCGCGGGCTGGCTTATGGTTTGTCTTCATTCGTTGGAGGGGAGAAGGGTCAGCGCATCGTTTTACGCTCCGGGATGGTTCCGGCTGCGATGCCTGTACGAATTGTTGAAATCAAACACTAAAACCAATAAGGGAGAAAGATCATATGTCAAGTGCTACCAAGAAATTGAGTGTTCTCGGAACCCTCCTGCTCTGTTCCATGTTCGTTACAGTTACTTATGCCCAGGACCTGAAAGCAGCAATAAAACTGACCAAAAGTGAACAATTTGCCGCTGCCGCCTCAATGTTTAAAAAGTTGATTCAGGAGTCGCCGACAAATGGAGACAATTACTACTATTATGGTATCACATGTCTCTCCAAATATTATTCGGACACCCTTAATGTTTCCTACCAGGAGAAGTCTGATTCGGCCCGGGCACTTTTTAATATGGGAATCAAACAGGATCCGTCCAATCCACTGAACCAGGTAGGTCTGGCCTTTTTATCGCTGATGAACGGGAAACTTGCAGAGGCCGATGCTGATATGGCCAAGGCACTGGCCCTTCTTCCTTCCAAGGCCAACAAACAGATCAAAATGGAGCCGGACCGGCATGCCCTGGTCCTGATTCATATGGCCGAGGCCTACTGTCTCGCTTCCGTGAAGGACACAGCCAAGGTTTTCACCTACCTGCGCCAGGCTGAAAAGCTGGACAATAAAAACCCCAAACTATACATTGTCAGGGGCGACGCCTATTTTCTCCTCCTGAACGATGGATCGAAAGCCATTTCGAACTACAACATGGCCCAGTCACTCGATCCGAAATCGCCTGAAGCAAAACTGCGGGTTGGTCAGCTGTGGCTCAGGGCCCGTCAGTACACCACGGCGCTGAACTATTACCAGGAGGTGGTGAAGATGGATTCCACTTTTGCCCCTGCATACCGTGAACTCGGCTCGCTGCTTGCCAGGGCAGGCAGGCAGGAGGAGGCAAAGAAGAACTTTGCCAGATTCCTTGAACTTTCGCGCAATGTGCAGGCCCGCAAGCAGTATGTGAACACCCTCATCGACCTCAAAGATTACAATGAGGCCATCGTTCAGCTTTTTGAAATCCGCAAGGTGGACACCTCCGACAACGATGTAAGCCGGGCGCTCGCCTATTCCTATTTCGAAACACAACAGTACGGCAAAGCGCTACACTACATCAAAATGTTTATTGCAAAATCAAAACCCGACAAAATACGGTACTCCGACTATGCGTATTATGGCCGCATCCTTGCAAAAAACAAAATGGACACACTGGCGCCGGCACAACTCCTGAAAGCTTATTCCATGGACCCTGCAAAGGTGGAACTCATCTCGGAGGCAGCGCTTTGCTGGACCAAGGCGAAAATGTATGATAAAGCCATGCAGTTGTACGAGGAGAAGATCGGCCTCAACAAGGGACAGCCCATGGACTACTACAACCTTGGCAAGGTTTATTACAGTGTGGGTGATTATATCAAATCAGACACCAACCTTTCACTATTCAATTCCATGCAGCCCGATTATATCCAGGGCTGGGTATGGCGTGCCAGAACCAAATCAAATATCGATTCAACCAGTAAACTCGGGCTTGCAAAGCCGGTTTATGAGATCATTCTCGAAAAAACCCAGGCTGATACCGGAAAATATGTAAAAGAACGGATCGAGGCATGTTATTACCTTGCTTACTATAACTTCCTGCAGTACAATGCAACCAAGAACAAGGAGTTTGCCATCGCGGCGGTTGATTACGGCAACAGGGTTCTGGCAATCGATCCAAAGGATGACAAGGCGCTTAAGGCAAAACAGATCATAGATGTGTTGAAGGATAAGGTTAAATAACGCACTTTGAAATCGTTTTTAATATTTATACCTTTGCGTGCCTTTTAACAAGAAAACATTCATTTATTTAATCTTAAATCTAAAACTTTTTTACGATGAGCAAGACAAATAGCAAAGGCGGATCTTTAGGTGACGCTTTACAATCAACATTCACGGTGCTAGCGATAGTCGTGGCTTTTGTTGCAGGGTATCTGGTTTTTAAACTGATCATGGGCAACCCGGTCAACTTCGAAGGAAACAACCCTGAAGGAACCCCTCTTCCCAATAACTATTTAGCCATTATCTACAAAGGCGGGGTTATTGTTCCTTTCCTTATTGCACTTAACCTGCTGGTAATTATTTTCTCGGTTGAACGCGCTATTACCCTTACCCGTGCCAAAGGAAAGGGACGTATCAATGTCTTCGTGAAAAGTCTACAGAACCTTCTCGATTCAAATAAGATCGAAGAAGCAGCAGCTTCCTGCGACAATCAGCGTGGTTCATTGGCCAATGTTATGAAGGCCGGTCTGCTTCGTTACCGTGCATTGCAGAATGATGCAAACCTCGTAAAGGACCAGAAGATCCTCGCCCTCCAGAAAGAATTTGAAGAGGCTACCGCGCTTGAGCTGCCCATGCTCTCCCGGAACCTAGTTATCCTCTCGACCATCGCTTCAATCTCCGTGTTAACCGGTCTTATGGGAACAGTACTTGGTATGATCAAGGCCTTTGCAGCGTTGGCAACCGCCGGTGCACCGGATGCCCTTGCCCTTGCAAACGGTATCTCTGAGGCTCTTATCAACACGGCCTTTGGTATTTTTGGTTCCCTGATGGCGATCGTGATGTACAACTTCTTCTCCACACAGATCGACAGCTTTACCTATAAAATTGATGAAGCTGGTTTCAGCCTTGTTCAGTCATTTGCTTCCGCAACCAAGTAATCCGGTAACCCGGAAACAGCCTGCGCAATAGTATTGACCTGAATTTCATCATTTAAATAAGCGCATTATGCCAAAGATAAAACATCCAGCACGATCACCACACATAGACATGACACCTATGGTGGACCTGTTCTCACTGCTGCTGACATTTTTCATGTTAACGACCTCTTTTCGCCCGCAGGAAGCTGCCCCGATCGAAACGCCGTCATCGGTTTCTGAAAAACAGGCCCCCGATAACGACATCATGACGGTCTATCTTTCCAAAGACGGGAAAGTATTCTTCAACATCGATAACGGAAAGGATACATCAACCCATTTCCGTTCGAAATTGGTGCAGAAAATGGGAGAGCAGTACAAGATCACCTTCACACCGCAGGAGCTCGACAAATTCGGGAAATTATCCTCGTTCGGAATGCCGATCAAGGATCTCAAAGCCTGGATCCGTGCCGCTGATCCGAAAGACCGTGACAAGCTGCAAACAGGAATCCCCACCGATTCCACCGACAATCAGTTTGCCTGGTGGATTCGTATGGCCCGTCTGACGAACCTGCAGGCCGAGGTGGCCATTAAAGGTGATGCAGAAACCGACTATACCGTAGTAAAAAAGATCATGGATCTTTTACAGGATAACAAGGTGAATAAATTCAATCTGGTGACCAACCTCCAGAAAGAAGATATTGGCCTGAAAGATGTCCCCAAATGATCTGTAATCTGATTTTAATGCTTAAAAAGATAAACAAAAATGGGTGAAATAATTGTTGAGGAAAAAGGGAAAAAGGGCGGTAAACGACAAGCGAAGAAACACAGCACCCGCATCGACATGACCCCAATGGTCGACCTGATGTGTCTGCTCATCACCTTCTTCATGCTCACCACAGCCTTTAGCAAGCCCAAAGTCATGGTGATTACCATGCCCGAAAAATCGGATAATCCCGACGAAAAACGGCCGGAAATTCCCAAGAACAGAACCTTGAACATCATCCTTACCGGTGACCACAAGGTATTCTACTATATCGGTATCGCCGATCCCAAAAAACCTGCTGAAATGCCCTTGCTGGTCAAAAGCGATTTCAGTAAAGACGGAATCCGCAAGGCCCTCCTGGTTAGAAATAAGGATCTGTTTACAAAAATTGCCGAATTGCGCGACAAGCGTCTTACGGGTAAAATTGTGATGGCTGATACCACTGCCGAAAATGAAGTAAAAAGGCTCAAAAAAGAGGATAAAAAGGGGCCTATCGTACTGATCAAGGCAGATGAGAAGGCAAAGTACAGTGACATTGTTAATATCATCGACGAAATGGCCATCTGCAACATTGCAAGTTATGCAGTTGTTGATGTCAGCCCGGTGGAGATCGATATGGTAAAGAATGCTCCCAAATAATACGAAATGTGTATTTAACACTTTTAAAAAGATAGTGTATGGCAATTGAAAAACAGCGTGCAGAATCGCTGGAGGATCTTGTTTTTAAGACACGAAACAAAGAGTATGGCTCATACATGCTTCGCAAGAAATACAAGAGGCATGTAACGATTTCTCTGCTCTTTGGTCTGTTCTGCCTGAGTGTTACCGTTGGCTATCCGCTGATCACCGCTTACATGAATAAATCGAAGCTGATCAGGGAAAAGGAGAAATCGGTAACCGCAGAAATGCTAAATGCCCCCAAGGAAGATCTTCCTCCTCCTCCTCCTCCTCCTCCTCCTCCCGAAGCACTTTTGGAAAAGGTGAAGTTTACCGCTCCCAAGGTTTCTGAAGATACGACCATCGAAACCGGTTTGCAGACCCAGGACGATCTTGCAAACAAAGGTGCCGAAGCTCCTACCGAAGACGTGGAAGTGGAAGTAAAGGATGACAAACCTCAGGTCATTGAACAGCCCCAGCAGGCCGAAATTTTTACCGTGGTGGAAGAACAGCCCGGTTACCCGGGAGGTGAAGAATCCCGGATCAGGTACCTGCAGGAGAATATCAAATATCCTGAGGAAGCTAAGGAACTGGGCATCCAGGGCAAGGTATTTGTAACCTTTGTCGTGGAGGTCGACGGCTCCATCACTGATGTTCGGGTACTCCGCGGTATTGGTGGCGGTTGCGACGAAGAAGCCATCAGGGTTGTGAAGTCGATGCCCAAATGGGTTCCCGGCAAGCAGCGCGGAGTTCCTGTACGTGTGCAGTTCAACTTACCGATCAAGTTTACGTTGCAGTAAACGAGATATTTGACGTGTAACAAAAAAAGCAGGGGTAACCGAGAACCGGTTACCCCTGCTTTTTTTAGCCATGTTCAGCAAGTCAGATTACTCCAGCGGTCGGTGTGCTTTTTTTGTACTTTTATTTTTATTGAAAAATAAGGTTAATGGATATTTTGAAAATTTTCATCTTTGATGATCATCCTGTTGCTTTGAACGGAATTTGTGAGTGGTTTCATCCTGAGATCGATTTTATTGAAGTCAGCGGAACAGGAAAGGATGTTAATGAGACCGGTCCTTTTGAAATTGAAGATGAGGTTGGTATTATTGTGCTTGACCTGTATTTAAAGCAATCTAATCCATATGATAATGTTGAGTTGTTAAGAGCTTGGTACCCGGAGAAAAAGATTGTCATCTTTACCTCTGAAGATTCGAGTCTTTGGAAACGCGGGCTCTTTAAACGCGGGATCTCGGCTTATGTCCACAAATGGGTTTTAAGCACAGAATTTAAAGAAATATTGCGAAAAGTAGCAGCAGGAGAGAACATGATGCCTGAATTTGAATCAGATCAATGCTCCTCTTCAGAAATGGCAAATTCACTCACCCAGCGTCTGGACCTGACCCCATCCGAAAAATTTACATTAGAGAAACTCATTCAGGGCAAGGGATTAAAAGAAATTGCAGCTGAGATGTACAGAACTCCAAAGGCCATAGACAAGACACTTCAACGGCTAAGGAAAAAGTTTAATGTTGATTCCAATATTCAGCTGTTGCTTAACTTAATTCAACGCAAGTTGTTTTAATCAAAGCGCAATTCAGGCATTCTCAATTTCATCGCTCATTTGTCGAAAAATCGACTATTCATAATTTTCTGCCACTGTTATCTTTGCAACAGTATTCACTAAAATAAATTCAAATGAGAAAAATTCTTGTGTTGTTATTGATCTTGATTTCAAGCTCAATGATTTGTAAGGCTGAACCTGTCGCCATACTTGGCCGTAGAACGCTTGACCATACACCTATTGGGTATATTCTGTGGTGTAAAGCTCCGTTCGATAGTGTTTGTGTAATTCATGATCCGGCAACCGGTCAAGTCTATTTTCCTGATAATGGAACAGTTATTCCATATACTTCAATTGAAGAAACTGTATCAGAGGCTGGAACAATGTTTGTAATTCGTCCATAAAAATATCAAAAACATGAAAAAACTTATCGTTCTTATTGGCGCGATTCTTCTCTCAGCTTCGGTTTATTCTGAAGAACCTGGAGGGACATTGTATATCATTCCCGGAGTTTTAAAAGTTGTAGGTTATTATAATGGCATTAAGCTGATTAAATGTGAGGCACCTTATGAAAACCACGTCTGTTATTCTTTTATTGCAAACCCCACAAATTCCGATCAGATTACTGTGAAGGTGGCCGGAGAGGAATTTGTTGCGAACAAGCAGGTTGTTTCAATAATCGACGAGAATGGAGAAACAACATATTATTTCACTGAAATCCAATAATATTCATGGAGATGGCCCATTTTGGGCCATCTCCTTTTGTCTTAACTTTGTATAAACCAAGAAAATGAGAATTTTTATAAAATATTTGATAATCTTCACGAGTTTTAATTTATCGATAAATTATGCTGTTTCACAGGATAAATTGATTGTGAAACTTAACCTCGGTGACTGTCACAATTGTTACAATGGGCTTTGTTACGTAGAAAAAATGCCTGAAACGACAGCAACTACAATTGTTTTAAAAGAGTCTGACAGGAAGATTGCGGGAAAATTTATAAAGAATACACTTGGGTTAAAAAAACAATTCTCATTGATTTTTTCAGATTCACTTTATTCGGCGCTCAGCACGAATTCAATGTCGGAAATATTTGCTTATCAATCCGATAAGATTATTTATACGTCTAAACTTGAAAATTATAAAGGCTGGCCCGCTAAGGCTGAAATTGTTATTGATACTTTAATGAAGCTAAGCGACTCTGTCACTATTAGCAAGGCGATTAAAATTACAATTTCTAAACCATTCATAAGTATTCATGATCTTGTGTTCAATGAGGTCTATTTATATGACTGGATTGCTCAGAAACAATTACTCAAAATAGATAAAAATACGTTTTCAATCGATTCAATTTATTCCTGGGTTCAGGTAGATTCAGTTTCGAGAACACTCTTTAATAAAATACGTGGTCAATTGAGGATCACGCAAAATGACGCTTTTCTTATTTCGGGATGTTTTTTTCTTGATGGGGATCTGAGAATTTCCGGCACATTTCCGCAAATGAGGAAAAGCAAGGGAGATACCGCTATGTTAACCCAGCGCTCCATATTATTTCATCTCATCAATAACGATGAACAGAATAAAACCTTCAGCCTTTTAAATACTTTTTATGAGGATAACATAAAATTTTTCCCGTCTGCCGGCAATGTTTCTCCATTGTCCGGAAACACAGTTGTTGTCAGGAGCGTTTCATCCAACGCTATCGAACCTTACAGGTTAGATGTTTGGAATATGAATTCGAATATTGGCGAAAAGGGCCGTCAATGCCTCCGAAACTTGCCAGTTTATTATATCAGAACGGGTCTTGGAGATAATTTGTTAAATGAGATTGTCCGATGGCCATTTCTTTTCTTTAGTTTGGCCCCGGATGTTGTAAACCTTGAAACAAATCAGAAGCTTGAGTTACCCTTTAACAATCAGGATTTTAAATTTTCATTTGAGAACTACGATCAGCTTAAATTTAATTTTGAATTATTCGACGTATTCAAAAAGGAGTCCTCGTTTCTACTCTTGATATTAAAAAATAATGAGACATTTGAGGTCATTGAGATCGATAACAAGGAAATGCATGTTCTAAAATCAACCATGTTACCTAAAAACATTACGAAACATGTTGTTGCATACTCGTTTCTGGATAGTACCTCGATTATGGGACTAACAGATGATAATATGATTCTAAAAATCTCCTTTTAATCTAATTGGACAAGGACATGATTACCAATCTTCCATCATCGGCGTAAGACTCAACACCTCCTCGCCTTGTTTATATCGCCACGGTGGTCGCCAAAGAAAAACTGCTTGTGTAATAAACGCTACTTTCTAACCCTGTTAATTTGTGGCCCTGTGACCCTGCGATTTTGTGACTCTGTACCTTTTCACCCTGGAACCTTGTCACCTCGTTACCTCATTTCTGCATTATTTCACCTTCTTCCGAATTTAGAATCTTTCCAAAAAAAACTTTTAGTAACTTTGCTTTGTTAATAAAATAACAATGTTGTTTGATTAACAGAAAGTTGCCTTAAAATTTTTCATTCCTAATTTATATCCAAATCCGATGATCACACTTGGAATACAGGGAAAAAACACATTTCTATCCGATGTGAATAAACGCAGCGGTGCCAATGTGCTCGAATGCTACCAGTGCGGTAAGTGTGTTGGCACCTGCCCGGTTTCAGGCTATATGGATTTTCCCCCGCGGGAGATCATGCAGATGGTAAAGCTTGGGCTGAAAAATGAGACCATGATGGCCAACTCCACCTGGTTTTGCCTCACCTGCTCGGCTTGTTCCGGCCGCTGTCCGCGCGAGATTGAGATTCCTTCCGTGATGGAGGCGATCCGCCACATGGCCATTGAGGAGAATTACATCAACGGCAGCACCAAGGTGAAGGAGATCCGGAAATTCCACGAGATCTTCCTCGACATGATCAAACGTTATGGCCGCAACTACGAACTGCGCATGATGGCCGAATTCAATATCCGTACACGCAATCTGTTCAAGGATATGCACCTGGCACCCAAAGCGTTGCTCAAAGGCAAGATTCCCCTGGGTGTAAAACCCATGAAGAGCGCCAAGGCCATCCAGCGGATGTACAAACTGGCGGAAAAACTGGAAAAGAAACATACTGGAAAAGAAGCTTAAATAACCCGATCCCGAAATGAAGAAATTAACCTATTTCCCGGGTTGCTCCGCACATGGTACCAGCGAAGAGTTCGACAAGACTGTTAAAATGGTCATGACGAGCCTGGATGTGCAGATGGAGGAAATTCCCGACTGGAACTGCTGCGGCGCCACTTCGGCCCACACCATGAGCGAAAGTCTCGCTTATGCACTTCCGTTACGAAACCTGGTCCTGGCCGAAAAACTTGACAATTCAACCATGGCCATCCCCTGCGCCTCCTGCTATCAGCGCCTGAAGGTGACCAAGGTGCACATGGACGACAATCCTGAGCTCTGCAAGGAGATCAATTCGACAGTGGTTGAGGATGGAATCTACCAGGGCAAGGTAGATGTGAAATCGATGCTGCAGTACTGTTTTGAGGATGTGGGGCTCGATGCCATCAAGGCCAAGGTGACCAAATCGCTGGCCGGAATGAAACTGGCCTGCTATTACGGCTGCCTGCTTACCCGTCCGAAGGCCATTACCAACTTCGATTCCCCGGAATACCCCATGTCCATGGATAAAATCGTGGAGGCGCTCGGAGCAAAGGCAACAGAGTTCGACTACAAGACCGAATGCTGTGGTGCTTCGTTCAGCATTTCCAACACCGAGGTGGTAATCAATCTGACTGGTCAGATCCTCGAGATGGCCAAAGAGAGCGGAGCCGACGCCATCGTGGTGGCCTGTCCGCTGTGCCAGTCGAACCTCGACATGCGCCAGCCTGATATTGAAAAACACCTTGGCAAAAAGATCGACCTTCCCATCTTCTACTTCACCCAACTGATGGCACTGGCTTTCGGAATGCCGGAGAAGGATCTGATGTTCAGCAAGCACATTGTACCGGTTGAAGGGGCGCTGGCCAACATCGGTAAGATCGTGCCCGAACCCGAAAAAGTAAAGAAAACCAGAAAAGCTGTTGAAGCAGAAAGCGAGGCTGAATAATGGCAAGAGTAGGAGTTTTTGTTTGTTTTTGCGGCGCCAACATCGCCGACTACGTTGATGTTCCCCAGGTGGTTGAAGAGGCCAAACGGATCCGCGAGGTGAAGTTTGCCATCGACTACAAGTACATGTGCTCCGACCCCGGCCAGCAACAGATCCGGGATGCCATTGCCCAGCACAGGCTCACCTCGATCGTGGTGGCTGCCTGTTCGCCGCGCATGCACGAAAAGACCTTCCGGAAGGCCTTGTCAGATGCAGGAATGAATCCCTATCTTCTCGAGGTGGCCAACATCCGGGAGCATTCATCATGGGTTCATCAGAAGGATAAGAAAGCCGCTACCGAAAAAGCTTCCGACCTGGTGCGCATGGCTGTGGCCAAATCCATCGCCAACGAGCAGTTGCATGAGATCTCGGTGCCCGTTACCAAACGCGCCCTTGTGATTGGCGGGGGTATTGCCGGCATCCAGGCAGCACTCGACATTGCCGATGCCCGCATTCCTGTGGTATTGGTCGAAAAGAGCCCTTCCATCGGCGGCAAGATGGCCCAGCTGGATGAGACCTTTCCCACCCTCGATTGTGCCCAGTGTATCCTTACCCCAAAGATGGTGGATGTTGCATCACATCCCTATATTGAACTGATTCCGTATTCAGAAGTTCTCGAATTGCAGGGTTTTGTTGGAAACTACAAAGTCAAAATAAAGAAAAAAGCTTCCTATGTCAACTTCAAGACTTGCACAGGATGCGGCGCCTGCTGGCAGAAATGCCCGGTAAAGGTTGACAATGAGTACAACATGGGTATCGACAAACGGAAGGCTATTTATACACCATTTCCGCAGGCAGTACCCAATAAGCCTGTCATCGACGCCGAACACTGTACCATGCTTACCAAAGGGAAATGCGGTATCTGTGCAAAGGTGTGCGAGAAGGGATCCATTGACTACCAGATGCAGGATGAAATCATTGAGCGCGAGATCGGCGCCGTGGTTGTAGCAACCGGCTACGACATGTGGGATCCCAAGCCCTATGAAGAATATGGCGTTGGCCGCTTCAAAGATATAATTACCTCCCTTGAATTTGAGCGCATGGTTTCGGCCAACGGCCCCACCAACGGTCTGCCACTGCGTCCATCAGACGGGAAGGTCCCGAAAAACGTGGTATTTATCAAGTGTGTCGGCTCCCGTGATGAAGCCAAAGGCATCTCGTACTGCTCGAAAATATGCTGCATGTACACAACCAAACACACCATCCTGCTGCATCATAAAGTTCACGATTCTCATGCCTATGTTTTTTATATGGACATCCGGGCAGCAGGAAAGGGGTATGAGGAGTTTGTTGAAAAGGCCCAGGTCGATACCGGCACAACCTATCTTCGTGGCCGTGTCTCCAAGATCTACAAGAAGGGCGACAAACTGATGGTTCGCGGTGAGGATGCCCAGATAGGACAGGTGGTGGAGGTGGAAGCCGACCTTGTGGTGCTGGCCACTGCTGTAAGCGCACCAAAGGACAATCCGGATCTCGCCCGGTTGCTTGGTATTTCATACGACAAATATGGATACCTGTCGGAAGCGCATCCAAAGCTTCGCCCGGTGGAAACTGCAAAAGCCGGGATCTTCCTTGCCGGTTGTACCCAGGCCCCGAAAGATATCCCCGAAACCGTATCACAGGCTTCAGCCTGTGCAGCAAAAGTATGCGGACTCTTTGCAGGCGACACCATGAAGAAGGACCCCATGATCTCCACCGTGAACACCGAATACTGTTCAGGATGTCAGAACTGTGTGAAGGTTTGTCCTTATGGCGCCATCGTAACCGACGAAGTGCCCTTCGGACACGGCTCCAAGGAGCTGCGTACTGTCGCAAAGATCAACGAAGGCGTATGCCAGGGTTGCGGTTCCTGTGTTGCAATTTGTCGCAGCACGGCCATTAACCTGGCTGGCTTTACCGATCCTCAAATCATTAACGAGATAGTTTCAATCTGATGGAAACAGTAACAAACCAACTTGTAAGTATTGAAAAGCCGGAGATTGTGGCACCTCCAGACTGGCAGCCGGTGATCATTGGCATTCTCTGCAACTGGTGTTCCTATGCAGGTTCCGACCTCACGGGAACGTCACGTCTTCAGTACCCACCCAACATCCGCATTATCCGCGTGCCGTGTTCGTCGCGCGTGGACACCTGGTTTCTGATCAAGTCGCTGCAGACCACAGCCGACGGAGTTCTTGTTTCGGGATGCCATCCCGGCGACTGTCATTACATCAGCGGGAACTATTTCGCCCGCCGCCGCTTTCTTGTCACCAAGAAGCTGCTGAACTTTGTGGGTTTCCACGAAAACCGCATCCAGTTTTCCTGGGTTTCAGCCGCCGAAGGGCCCAAGTTTGCAAAGGTTGTATCCAAGGTTACCGAGGATATTAAGAAACTCGGTCCGCTTCATTTGTATAAAAAAGAAAACTTCGAGAAATAATGGACTACACGAAACAGATTCAGGAGATCGCTACGAGGCTATTTGCTGAGGATAAGATCGACGTTTTCGTTGGCTACCGGCTCACGGGTTTCGATGACAACCAGGTTCCTGCGCTTATTCGCGAGTCGAAAGACGTACCATTGCTGGTTTTCAATCAAAAGTCGGTCTTTAACTTATCCAATTACCTGAAAAACGACCATACCCGAAACAAAAGGGTAGGCCTGGTGGTGAAAGGATGCGACAGCCGTTCGCTCAACCTGTTGCTCACCGAGAGCCAGGTGAAGCGCGAAAAGCTATATGTGGTAGGTATCGCCTGTGAAGGCGTTGTTGACGATGCCGGTCAGAAAATGCAGAATTGCCTGGAGTGCATGGTTCCTGCTGCGGTGGTTTACGATGAACTGCTGGGGGAGGCCAACATGGAAAGACGGTTTATCATCAATGCTGATATCCAGGATATGGCCGCAAAAGAACTCGTCCAGCGTCGCGAATATTTCGAAGAAGTGTTCGAAAACTGTATCCGCTGCAACGCCTGTCGTCACTCCTGTCCGCTTTGTTATTGTGCCAAATGCTGCATCGATCAGGAAACGGCAACACTTTACAACGGAGCCAATACCACCTCAAGCGCTTTCCATGCCCTGATGACCTGGTCGCTTCACCTTGCCGGGCGTTGTGTCGACTGCCGCAACTGCGAAAAGGCCTGTCCGAGCCATCTGCCGCTGCACCTGTTTCACAAGTGGAATGAGCGCGTGATCTATGAGAACTTCCAGGAGCACCTCGCCGGCGTGCATGAAGGCGACCGCGGTGCCTTCTACAAATACAGCATGCAGGATCCCGATGATTTCATTATGTAATCCCTCTTTCTGTTATGAGCGTTGAAACCATTGTTACCGATAAAGCAGGCTTGCAGAAATTCTACGAAGCCATCATTGCCAAAAACGAAACCTACGCGCCGGTTGAGAAATTCGGGAAGTACGATTTCAAACTGGTGAAGAACCTGTCTGAATGTGATCCGGAATCGCCCATTGCGAAGACCATGAGCGCCAAGCCACTCTTTTTTCCGCGGTCGGCCAAGATCATGAAGTATGTTGCCACCAGTGCAGGAACCGATGTGAGCGAAACCGACGAGGATCCCCTTGCCGGAAAACGCGTGATCGTTGGGATGAAGCATTGCGATGCCCGTGCCCTGCAGGTTCTCGACAAGGTGTACAACTGGGATTTCATCGACACCGACTACCAGAAGCGCCGCCTTAACACCGTGGTGATCTCCACCCGCTGCGACAAGGCTGAAACCCACTGTTTCTGCACCTCCCTTGACTACGATGTGGAAAACCTCGACGCCATGGACGTGCTCATCGTGAACGGAAATGATGGAAAAGTCTATATCAAATCAAAAAGCGAAAAAGGCATCGAGTTTCTGAATTCCGGTGTTACGAGTCATACATCACGAGTCACCGAAGAAGCCGCAGGTGAAGAGCTGAAAAAACAATACACTGCTTTTTCGGCTTCATTCAGGCTTAAGATGGATTATAAGTCGATCAACGAAAAACTCTCGAAAATTTTCGACACACCGGAATTTGAGAATGTTTCCAGCAACTGCGTGAGTTGTAATACCTGTGCATTTGTTTGTCCTACGTGCCACTGCTTCAAGATTTCCGACGAAAAGGTGAAGGATACCGGTGTGCGTTACAAGAGCTATGACTCCTGCAACAACGGCTACTTTACCCTGATGGCCGGCGGCCACAACCCCCGCCCCGCCAAGTACCGTCGCTGGAGGCAGCGCGCCATGCACAAGTTCGTATACTATAAAGAGCGCTTCGGCGAAAACCTCTGCGTAGGTTGCGGCAAATGCACCACCTCCTGTCCGGTGAACATCAGCATTTTTGAGGTAATTAACCAGGTTTCCAAATAATTTCACCATTTCACTATTTCGCTATTTAATTATGGAACAGCTGCTCGTCCCGATGATCTGCAAGATCGATAAAGTGATCCAGGAAACCCCTGATGTCAGGACCTACCGTTTGAAATTCAAAGAGGAGGGATTGATGGAGAAATTCAACTGGATGCCAGGACAATTTGTCGAATTTTCGCTCCTTGGTTCCGGCGAGTGTACCTTCTGCATTGCCTCTTCCGTTACCCGCAAGGGGTATTTCGACTGCTCTATCAAGAGGGCGGGAGTGGTAACAGCCGACATCCATACCTTGCTTGATGAGGGAGATGAGGTGGGTATCCGCGGGCCTTACGGTAACTGGTTCCCGCTCGACGATATCAAAGGGAAAAACCTTCTTTTTGTGGGTGGTGGCATCGGACTCGCACCCCTCCGCTCACTGATCCAGTACTGCATCGACAACCGAAATGATTACAAGGACTTCACGATTCTTTACGGTGCCCGCACCTCGGCTGACATGTGTTACAAGGAGGAGATCAAAGAGTGGCAGGAGAACAAGAGCTTGAAAGTGATCCTTACCATCGACAGGCCCGAAGAGAGCTGGACCTCAAACGTCGGTGTTGTTCCCAAAATCCTTGAAGAGGTGGTGAAGCCGGAGATCGCCAACACCAAAGTCATCACCTGCGGTCCGCCGATCATGATCAAATACACGATCCAGTCGCTTCTGAAGCTTGGTTTTGCCGACAAGGATATCATCACCACCCTGGAGATGAAAATGCAGTGTGGCCTCGGAAAATGCGGCCGGTGCAATATCGGATCCACCTACGTTTGCAAAGACGGACCCGTTTTTACCAATGAACAGCTGAAAAAGCTTCCCGACGAGTTTTAATCTCTAACAACTCACGGTTTCATAAATTCCTCAAACCCCTTTGCAAAACTCCTTGGTTCAAATTCGATCAGCGAGTATTCGGCAACGCCCTGAATGACATAGGGATCACTCTTCATCAGTTTCAATGCCTCCTCGCGGGAGGCCGCATTCATCAGGATGAAGCCCCCCGTTCGTGGCACCTGAGGCCCGGAACAGATGGTGATGCCTTTGTCGTACAATTCTTTAAGAAAAGCTCTGTGAGCAGGGAGGTAAAGGTCAACCTCCTCGATGGGTTTCAGGTAAATGGAGTGGAAGGCAAACATGTCACAACGTTTTAAACAAAGGTAAATAAAAGCAACCGTTGCAGCATTATTTGTGAGTTATGCCTCACCCTAAAAAAACACAGACAGGTTGCAACTTAACCCGACTTGCACCTCAACGGGGTGCTTGAAAAAAACATGATTTTTCAATGTGCACATAATCATGGTTATAAGAAATTAGGCTAAAAATATTTTCCCTGACCGATTTTGTATCTAATTGATAATCAATAGCGGTGTTTTCAAAAGTGCTTTGTGGTCCCCGAAAATGATTTTTTAGTCTGAATATTAGTTTGTATGTTTGCAGCATGTTTATCAAGTCGGCACCCAAGAAAGATAAAGAGACCGGTAAAGTATATAGTTATTATCGGTTATGCATGAGTTACCGCCTGGGCAACAAGGTTCGCCACAGGGGCATCCTTTCACTGGGGGATCTTAATGAACTTTCACATTATCAAGATTATAAGGATTTAGCCGACCGTATCGACCAGCTCATCAGCGGCAATCCATCCTTGTTTGAGTGTGCAAACCCGGTTGTGGAAAGACTCGCCCAGGGTTTTTATAAGCAGATTATTGAGAAGAAACTTATCGATCAGGTTCCTGTGCGGGAGGAAGAAAAGACCTTTCACACGGTAGATCTGGCCAGTCTGGCCATTGAAAACGCCAGGGAAATAGGCGGAGAATCCCTTTGTAAGCAAGCCCTTGAACAGCTTGACCTGAGAAGATGCCTTGAGCAGGCCGGATTTACAGGAGAAGACCTTGACCTGGCTATAGCGCATATTATCAGCAGGGCACTTTTTCCGGCCTCGGAACATGCGACTGCCCAGTGGATGAAGGACAATAGCGGCATATGCGAACTTTTGGGCCTTGATGCCAATAGGATAAGCCATCATAAGCTCTACCGCATCAGCCGCATGTTAAGCGATCAGCAAGAACGCATTGAATCGTATCTGTCGAAAAAGACCAGCGAACTCTTTGATTTGCAAGACAAGATAATCCTATATGACCTGACTAACAGTTATTTTGAAGGCCGCAAACTAAAAAGTATCCTGGCCTCGTTTGCCAAAAGCAAAGAGAAACGGCAGGACTGTAAATTGATCACCCTTGCATTGGTAGTGAACGTGGAGGGCTTTGTCAAGTACAGTAAAATATACCGGGGTAATATTGGAGAAATAGCGACCCTTGAACCCACCCTTGATGATCTGAGTTCAAGAGGGTCATTCACACCCCAAAAGCCCATGGTGGTCATGGACGCAGGGATTGCCAGCGAAGAGAACCTGTTGATGTTGCGTAACAAGGGATATGATTACCTGTGTGTTGCCCGGGGGAAATTCGAGGATTATGTGGCGGTGAAGCAGGACAATCAGATTGTCACCATCACCGACAAACGCCGAAGCCCAATTGAGTTGACGATGATTGAACAACAAGGGATTGACGACACGCTTTTGTTTGTCCGCAGCGAGAAAAAAGCAAAGAAAGAGGTGTCGATGCATGAGAAATTCACCACTCATTTTGAAGAGGGTCTCCAACAGGTTTTGTTTGGCATCCAAAGCAAAGGCGGAACAAAAAAGCTTGCAAAAGTCTGGGAACGCATTGGCCGGCTCAAAGAGCGATATCCCAGCGCACATCGGTTCTACGACCTACAGGTGGCTTCCGAAAATGGCATTGCAACAAAACTGGAATGGAAAAAAATCATCCCGGTCAGTCGTAAAGAAGAGGGTGTATACTTTCTTCGCACATCGGTCAAACAGGTTGATGAAAAAGGATTTTGGGACATTTATAATACGATACGTGAGATCGAATCCGTGTTCCGCACCCTGAAAAGTGATTTGAAAATGAGGCCGGTATTCCACAAAACCGATGAAAACTCTGTTGCACATTTGAACCTGGCAGTGCTGGCATATCAAATGGTACACACCATCAGATATCAGTTAAAAGCAAAAGGCATCAACTACGATTGGCCACATATTGTCCGCATCATGAATACTCAAAAAGCAGCAACGGTAACCATGAAGGATAAAAACGATCAGAAAATATTCATCCGCAAATGCACCACCCCTGAACCAAAAGTCACTGAAATTTACAATGCATTAGGATACAAACACTACCCGTTTGTTAAAAAATCCGTGTTACCCGAAAAGGTGGATCGAAAAACTGAACCACCCGGCACAGGCTAATTTCCGATGCTGGGGGTGCAAGTCGGGTTAAGGCTTTCACTTGTCCAGCATCCATGCCATCGAAAGATCATCGATGTCGGTGGCGATCACCCGCCATCCGGCGGAGAGATATTTTTGAGCCAGGGCCCTGCCTAATCCATGCGCGGCACCGGTGATCAGAACAACC
>JANXZO010000008.1 GCA_025355465.1 Bacteroidales bacterium | reverse complement strand
ATACCATGGTTCACACCGGATCGAATTAAAAGGGGAATCTATGCGAAAGAAAAGCAAAAAGGAATAATTTTACAGATAGAAAAAGCCACTGACCGTTCTTTAAAATATTGTCCTCAAAAAGCCCCCTCAAAAGAGGGGGGGTCGGTATGGCCGGAATGGGGGGTCAGTATGGCCGGAATAAACAGTCAGGAAGTAAGGCCTTATCCAATCCCATCCTATGGTGTATTGGTAAACCAAAATTCCCGGTTCCAGGAACCTGCTTCAACGGGCGGTTCAAACACTGATGGAAGAAGGAAGATATCTGCCAAGCCAGTTTGTAACAAATCAGCTTCAGATTCTGAGCCGTGCAACATTTTATTTTATTTCTACAGCCTCGATGGTCTGGATATTCTTGGTCCCTACACACCATCTTGCGGTGAAACCATCACCCGGGAGATCGACGACAGGGATTGGGGTGCTGTTGTACACAGCGATTGTGTAATCACTGTCGATGTCTGGATCGATCCAAGTGCTGCAGGCGGTGCATGCCAGCAACCTTAAATTTTCCGGAACAAATGCACCTCAACCCCCGACCTTAAGGCACCTCAACCCCTGACCCCTTCTCCTCAAGGAGAAGGGGAGAAAGGTTAGATTTTAGAGCATGTGATTAGCTATTTCTGCCAGGAGGGGTTAAGACAAAACGACGCTGGGGCACTGATACCACCTTTAAATTGCTTCGCTCGCACCTGGTGCAGTAACTTCACCCAAATCCGCCGTTTCTCAAAAAAGTGGCGTGCAAATTGGCGGCCATTCTTTGTTTCTATTCAATTCATTTACAGATCAATAAATTTAAAACGACCGTTTTTCTTCCGGTTTCCTGCAATTTGTGATTTCCGGTTTCCTGCAATTGACAGGCATCCGCTTTCATACTATATTTGACGAAAACAAAATATGAAGTTTTCCCGTTTCCTTTTCGTCTTCATTTTAGGATTAACTGCCGCCCTGCCTTTGCTCGCCCAGAACCAGGGTTACCCGCAACCGCAGCTTCCGTTCAGTCCTTCAGGCTCACCCCTCTTCGGGCAGGATATCGTGATCGACGACCTGCCGGATCAGAACCAGCAAATGGTCACCATACGAGCAGCCTTTAACGGGTGGTTTTATGCGCTGCTGACCTACGCGGAGAACACCCAGCCACGTTACCGTGTACTCAGATCCACAGATCATGGCAATAGCTGGGCGACTGTTTTCACTGCCGAAGTATGGTTGAATCATACAGGAATATCCAAGGCAGATTTACTGATTACCGGGCAGACCGATCAGACGATCAAGATATTTACCGGAATTATCTTTCACGATAGTATTATGCATAACGCACCGGCAATCATTTGCCGTTGGGATGGGAATACCGGGGAATGGGAGGAGGAGTTGCTTAAGGAATATTCAACTGAAATCCATGATCTCGCATTTGCAGATGACGGGCTGTACCCCGCCACGAATTCAAATCCGTCGAGCATGGCTTACATCTATTCCAAGAAGAAAGATTATTTCACGGATTCCATTTACTACTGCGTTTCCACGGATGGCGGCCTGACCTTCGGGCCTAAGCGCGGTTTTGCAGGTTCCGCACAATTCATTCACAAAGTCGCCCTCGCATACGGCCGCAGCGCCTCCTGGCCGTCGGGAAGGTATTTCGCTGTATGGGAAGAGCAGGCCAGTGCCGCCACGCCTGCAGGACATCTGTATACCGCACACACGGAACCCGGTATCAGCAGTCCCTTTACCCTTCCGGTTCTGCTCGATGGGATCGCATCCGGGACCGATAACCTGCTGAGAAATCCTGCGATCGCCTGTCAGCTCAGCGCTTCCGACAATGACAGCGGCAACATCACACAGGTGATCGTTTGCGAAAAAAAGAACCCCGTCGTGGAGAAATGGGATATCACCGGCTTCTGCAACCGAAAGGGGGTGTCGACACCGCAGTTTTACAATTTCAACCCTGATCCGACACCACACAACAAACTTCAGCCTGCCATCGGTTTCAACCCCTTCGATTCCACCTTCATGATGACCTACTTTGATACGACCGGACAAAAGCTCCCCTATCTGACGAAGAATTTCAACATGAACGATCCAGATATGTGGAATGTGCTGTCACCCGGCTACAACGATAACGGCGAGCTGAATCGCCCCTGCCCCGGGGTCATACTGGACCCGGAAAAACATACCGGCGCCAATGCATGGATTGGCCGCAGAAGCAATGGAAATGGCGTGGCCCTGTTCGATGCCCCCTTCCATTACTATACCGGGACCGACAATGGCGGCTTTTTCGGAATGGGGTCGAACCTGAAGCTCTATCCCAATCCTGTATCAACAACTTTGAATATACAGTTTGAATCAGGGGTGGCCCGAGGTACCGCCTTTAAGTTGTACAATGGCCAGGGCAGGCTCATCATGACCCTCCCTGAAAAAATATACCCGCCGGGCATGCAGCGGCTTCAGATCGATCTGTCGGATGATCCGCCCGGCGTTTACACGCTGAACTGCAGGAATGCTGGATCATCAAAGAGTTATAAGATCGTAAAAACAAGATAGACGGCAATCCACAGTCCACAGTATGCAGTCCTTCCTCCATTCGTGCATTCGTGCATTCGTGCATCCGTGCATTCGTGCATTCATTTTAAATGTTTACCTTCGACGGCAATCGGTGATATCATGAAAAAAGCAATCCTCCTCTTATCGCTGCTATTCGTTGTTTTACAGGTATTCTCCCAGAACGGCTGGCAATGGGCCAGGCATATTGGCGGAACCGGGATGGATAATGCCACGATAAGTTATATCGACAGGGAGCACAATGTTTATTTGTTTGGAAGGTACGCCATAGACTACCCTGCCCCACAGTTCAACGGGCAGAATTGTAATTTTGACCAGGACACAATTTTCATTGGCCGCAATGCCAGTTTTATTGCAAAATATAATGAAAACGGACGCCTGATATGGGTTCACAATATCCGTTCTGTTAATTATTCTGATTTTGCCGTTGTCATTGATATGCAATATGACTCCCTCAGCAATGCTTTGTTCCTCACCGGAATGTATAGAAATTCAGTTTCATTGGCAGGATGTAGCTTAACGTCAAGCAATAAGCAATACTATTTAGCTAAAATTGATTTGAACGGAGGATGCATTTGGGCTAAAAACCTGGGCACCGGTTGCGGTATATCCTCCATGACATTTGATCAATCCGGCAATATATTTATAGCAGGAAATGCACAGACGGGATGTACTGTGATTGATACCAGCCATTTCGGCGGCGGGGCATACATCGCAAAATTCAATTCTGACGGATCATCACTATGGGCAAAGACAAAAGTACAACCTGGCTCTCCCTCCTTTACGATAAATCAGATAAAGTCTTACAATAATGACCTTTTTGCTTTTGGATATGTCAGTGGAGAAAATAACACGCTAACTATCGATACGATAAGTAAACATTTACAATGCATGGCCTGTTTTGGAATTGGGATCTTTCGCATGGATAGCAATTCAATTGCTAAATGGATTAGGATAGATGGTCTTCCATACTCCGTGTTAGGAAATCGTTCAACCGGAATGACTAAGAATGGTAATATTTTTTGCTATGCCATTACATCGGATACGTGTTTATATGATGAAGACACTATCATCAGTCAAGGGACTAACTTTATTGTCATTAATTACAATAATTTGGGAAATATTATTGGACTTAACCACCTAAAAATAAATCCTAATTTTGGAGATCCAAGTGGATATGGCATTGAAGTTCTGGCGGATAGTACATATTACACTGCCAATGGATTCAGCGGCACGGTTGATTTCGGTAATATTACTGTTACGGCTTATAGTCCATTTGATCTGGTCATAGCACATTTTACACAAAGTGGAGCATGTTTAGGTCTTGATCATCTAGGCGGAGGGTTAGGCACTTCGGTGGCCGTTGATCCATCGGGCGTTTATTTAACAGGAGTATTCCCTCCTTTCCCTTTAAATTCAGGCTCATTGATAGTTGGTGAAACCACATTAACCTCTCATGGTTATGAAGACATCATCTTCGCAAAACATGACCTGTTAACCGGCTCGGAAGAGAAACAAACAAAAGAACAAAATACACTTGTAATTTACGCCAACCCGAATAAGGGTTCTTTCCGGGTCGTGATCCCCGATGACCTTAATCACGAGAAAAACCTCGTTCTGACAATTTACGACAACAAGGGAAGAGTGATCAGGCGGGAGCCGTTGAATTTGAGCGATGAAACTCCGCGCATAGATATTCCGGGTGCAATCAAGGGGGTCTATCCCATCACCCTTTCCAACGGCAAAACAGCCTACCAGGGCAAACTGGTGGTGGAGTGAATATGTGAAACGGTCGGCAGACCACAGTTGGCAGTTGGCGGTCGGTTATTCCTGCATTTCTGCATTCGTGCATCTGTGCATTCGTGCATTCATTTTAAATGTTTACCTTCGACGGCAATCGGTGATATCATGAAAAAAACGCCCCTTCTCGCTCTTCTGCTCCTGCTTTCTGCTCAATCGTTTTCCCAATCCATTAACTGGTCAGCACAAATAGGAAGCTCCTCATGGGATGGAGGAAGTGGAGTTGTTGATAGATATGGAAATTTCTACATATCAGGGGGGTTCCAAGGAGAAAAATGCCACCTTGGAGCGACAACATTGTCAAATGGCGGGAAGAACAGCATCTTTTTCGCCAAATATGATCCAGATGGGAACCTGCTATGGGCCCAGCGGCTGGGGGGAGATAACTCCGCATCTTACGCCGAACTGCAAGGTGCTTTGGTTTTTTACGATTCAGTAAACAATGTCCTGTTCCTCTATGGTGTATTCTGGGGCAGTGCTAAGTTCGGGGCAAGCACATTAAATTCACAAGGCTCCGACATTTTTGTTGCGAAGTATAATCCGGACGGAAGTTGTATATGGGCAAAAAAATATGGAGGTGCCGGGAGTGATGAAATAACCGGCATGTCATTGGATGAGGCAGGGAATATTTTTCTATGCGGGGCCACCAGCGATTCTGCGCATTTCGACTCCATTACCATCTCAAAGGGCGGTTTTTTGGCAAAACTCGACCCGACCGGTCATTGTATCTGGGCAAAAAAGGTTACCGACTATGACCCCTTCTTCTATTCGAAAGTGAGGTTTATGGACCTAAGGGTATTCGAAGGTTCCATATATGTTGACGGTTGTCTTTCAACGGATAAAAGCCTTTGGATTGACACCCTTTTTATAAACCATCCCGGTTATGGCAGCAGCCTGTTGTGCTGTTTCGACGGGTCGGGAACCATCAAGTGGGTCAGGGAGGGGGTTTCGGTTGCAACAGAGATGTATTCGAAAATTGCCATGGATACCAACGGCAATGTCTACTTTACAGGATATTTCAGGGGTAAAATACAATTTGGGGATAGTCTGCTGGTGACTGGTTCAGGCAATCATGAGATGTTTCTCGTAAAGTTTTCTAAAAACGGTGAACTGCTCTGGCTTAGGAAAGCAGGAGCCACCAATGCTGAGGGAAGAGATGTAGTATGCGACCCGGCAGGTAATGTTTACGTGACGGGTGTTTTTAAAGGTTTCGCATCCTTTGATGGATTCGATATCACTGCATTTTCCGGATTGGATACCTTTTTAGCCAGGTATTCACCCGACGGTACATGCCTGGGAGTATTTCATACCGGGGGGTGCGAAGGTATCTGCGTTTCACAGGACTATGAAGGGAGTGCCTATTTGGTCACCACATTCATGAACACCATTACCCTTGGGTCTGACACATTTACTTCTTACGGATTAGATGATATCCTGCTGTTTAAATGTTCGGCCATTACAGGTATTGAAGAGATCCGGATGCAAAACGATTTCCGCCTTGTCATCTGCGCCAACCCCAACGAAGGTACCTGCAGGATCACCATTCCCGAAGAGTTTCTTCATGAAAAGGAGCTCACGCTCACGATTTTCGACCTGCACGGGAAGGTCATTCAGCGGGCCGCGGTAAGCACAAACGAGGATCGGTTCCAGGTAAATATATCGGCCGAAGCCCGCGGCACCTACCCGGTCACCCTCACCAACGGCCGAAAAAGTTATTCCGGGAAGATCATTTTCAGGTAAAATAAGGCGGCGATCGGTGATATCCCGAAACGAACTCCCCTTCTCCTTGAGGAGTAGGGGGGGAATCACCTCAACCCTGGGCAAATGCACCTCATCCCCCGGCCCCTTCTCCTCAAGGAGAAGGGGAGCTAGGTAGGAGTTGAGTGGATGTGGGTTGCTATTTCTGTAAGGACGTTCTTGATATTTTTGAGGACTTCATCATTTTTAAAGCGCAGTACTTTAATTCCGAAATGATTTAATTCGTCAGTGCGTTTAGTATCATGCTCTTTCTGAGATTCCTCGTGGTGAATTCCACCATCAACCTCAATGATCAGCTTCTGTTCATGACAATAAAAGTCTGCGATGTAGCAATGAATCGGATGCTGCCTTCGGAATTTCAGTCCCATGAATTTCCTGCTTTTCAGTTCATTCCAGAGAACCTTTTCAGCATCGGTCATGGAATGCCTAAGTGTGTGCGCTTTATGAAAACCACTCTCCCCGGCTCCCAGATGAAGTAAAAACTCTCTTGTTTTTCCAATATAAGCCATAGCATAAATATACAAAATCCAAACAACAACCCAGCTCCCCTTCTCCTTCAGGAGAAGGGGCCGGGGGATGAGGTGCCTTTGGGCCGGGGGATGAGGTGGCATTCTCCCCTTCTCCTTGAGGAGAAGGGGCCGGGGGTTGAGGTACCTTTGAGCCGGGGGATGAGGTGCCTACTTCGCCAAACTGGATAGCACCTGTGACAAATTCGACTCCAGCACCATCAGCAGCACGATGTCGGGCTTCTCTTTGGCGACGATCTCCTCCTGCCGTTGATATTTCCAGTTGTCGAAGAGGTAGACGCTCTTACTGAAGTTCTCGCTCATGTAGGGCAGCAGTGCGGTGAAGAAGGAGTCGCGGATCACCACGATGCGCGGCAGGGTGGTGTCGGGGTTGAGGCGCACCAGTTCATATTCGTCGGGATAGCTGAAGCCCTTGGGGGAGGGGTAGCCGGCTTTTAGTCCGACGACGGATTTCGGATGAAGGATGCGGGTTTTCTGGTAGGTTTCGTGCAGGAATTCATATAACCCGATCATCGTGGCCAGGTTGCCTCCTTTTCCGCGTTCACGCACAATGCGAAAATCATCCTCTTTCAAAGGCTCGATTGCCGGAAAATCCTGCTGCATCCTGCCGGTGATGGCGCGGTACGCCCAGTAGGCTCCGAGGGCATTCCAGTGGTTGTCGGTGGGGTAGTACAGTTCACCATGCTCTTTTGCCGCTCTCATGGCGGGTTTCAGGTCGATGATGCGCAGGCTGGTATCCTTGCGGAAGCGGGCCAGGAGGATATCGGTGAGGGTGCCGGTCTTACTCCGGTGGTAGAAGGAGGGGAGGTTCTCGGGGTAGATCTCGCACTTCATCGGCGCAATAGCCAGGTAAAAAGTGATTCCTCGCTCAGCGTACCATCGGTTTCGCAGGGTCATCTCCTGACTGATCGCCTCGAGGTAGCTTTCCGGGAGCAAGTATTTGCCTTCGTACACTTCACGCTCCTTTCCGGCTGTATAAAGCCATCCGTTGAGACCCAGGTCGACCTCGGCGGGCACCGGCGACTTGTGGAAAAAGAGGTAGCTTACCAGGTAGGAGTTCCAGTGGATCAGCTCCCAGCGAAGCACGAAATGGTCGTTGTAGAATTTTTCGTAGGCGGCGGGAAACCCGGCAAGGGTGGCACAGGTCAGCTTCGGACGGCGGGCCAGCATCCGGTTCTCGCTCCGGCTGACGAGGATCTCCTTCGACCGGTTGAAGAGGTCATAAAATACAGGCACGGAGATCCAGACTGCGAAGAGCAGGGAGAAGAGCGCCGGGTATGTCAGTTTGCTGCGTCTCATCAGAACTGGAAATAGATGAAGGGTGTGTTGGTTTGCGAGATCATCCGCATGGTGGTGAGCATCAGCACCAGCAGCAACGCCACCATGGATACGATCTCATAGCCGTGAACCAGCCAGATGTTTTTTGCTCCTCCTGAAGCTGACCAGGATAACCATCTGTCCAGGATGTGACGGAAAACCTTGGTAGATCCCAGGATGGCGACCGTTCCCATCAGGATGAACTCCCAGTCGAAGAACTCCATGAATTTTGTCCAGTCGGGAGCTACGCCGTTAACCCCCGCCATCACGCCAAGGTAACCGAACGCCTGGGGGAGCGAGGTGGTGCGGAAGAAGACCAGCGAGGCCAGCAGGAAGAGGATCACATAGAGGTGCTGAACCGGTTTCCGGGTGCGTCCAAGCCACTTTCCAAAAGGGGTGTGTTCGAGCGAAAGCATGATGCCGTGCAGCGCGCCCCATACCACGAAATTCCAGGCGGCACCGTGCCAGAAGCCGCACAGCAGAAAGGTGACCATCGTGGCGCAGATGTAGATGAGCTTGTCGACGCGGATTCCTGCATACCGTTCTTTGGTGAGTTTCCGTGACGTGCTGTAGGCGATGGGAAGGAAGAGGTAGTCGCGCAGCCAGGTGGAGAGGGTGATGTGCCATCTTTTCCAGAATTCACGCACAGAACGCGAGATGTAAGGGAAGTTGAAATTTTCGCTGAGCTCGAACCCCAGCATCCGGCCAATGCCGATCGCCATATCGGTGTAGCCTGAAAAATCGTAGTAGATCTGCAGCATATAACTGACGGCGCCCAGCCAGGCCAGTGGCGTGCTGAGGTTTTCCGGCGGATTGTTGATGATGTGGTCGGCTACATAAGCCAGTGGGGTGGAGATGATCACCTTTTTGAAAAGCCCCAGGGCAAACCGTTTGACGCCCGAGGAAAACTGCGCAAAGGAGGTGGTCCGCGCCGTGATCTGCGCCCCGAGATAGCCGTAGCGGTCAATCGGTCCGGCGATGAGTTCCGGGAAAAGGCCGATATAAAGCGCCAGGTTGATGAAATTTCGTTGAGCCGGGTACTCCTGTCGTTTTACCGCGATGAGGTAGCCAATGCCCTTAAATGTGTAAAATGAGATGCCCAGCGGCAGGATCACCGACGCCGGAGTCAAGGCCGTCGCGCCGAATGGTTCTGCCAGTAAATTGATGTTGTTCGCCAGGAAGAGGCTGTACTTGAAAACCACCAGCAGCGCGAGGTTCAGTACAACTCCCGCCACCAGCCACCGCTTCCTTTTGGCGTCTCTGGCATTCCCGATGGCCAGTCCGGTCACATAATTCAGCACGATCGAACCCGTCAGAACGGTCAGACTCCACACACCTCCCCAGGCATAGAATACCAGACTTGCAGCAAGGAGCAACAGGTTTGAAAACGGCAGTGAAAATTTCCCCGCCAAACGAGGCAATGTGTAAATGACCAATAAGGTAACCGGAAGGAAGAGGTAAAGAAAAATCAGGGAGTTGAAAAGCATGCCTGCCGGGAGAATTTAGGAGGTAAAATTAGTACAATTTTGCTACCTCACCATTTCACCATTTTCTATACTTTCCCCCGCCAAAATTCGTTAATAATTTTTATCACACAGACACCCATATCAAATTAGATATTTGTGCATTCGTGCATTCGTACATTTGTGCATTAATTTTCAAGAGATGTCCTACACCTCCGACTACCGGGAACTAAAACAGCGGATCAATTTCCGGGATGATGTGATTCCCCTGGGAAACGAAGAGATCCTCAACTTTACCTTCCGCTCGCAGGCGCACGAGATGCTGCCGGGGCACAGTTACTACTCCTGCAGCGACCATGGACTTGCATTCGACCACCCCGACAGCTTTCTAACAGAAACATGGCAGGAGGAGGAGTTTCTTCACATCGCCGACCCGGAGGTCAGAGAGAACAATGCTTTCCGTTATCATATAATGCGGACGGCCGGAGGGAAGAAGATCCGTGAAATGGTCATGCTGTTTCACGGGTTTAATGAAAAATCCTGGGACAAATACCTTCCCTGGGCGCAGAAGATCGTTCGGGAAACGGGCAAAGCTGTGGTACTTTTTCCCATCGCCTTTCACATGAACCGCGCTCCGGTGCTATGGAATGACAGTCGGACCATGTACGCCTTCAGTGCCCGGCGCAGGGAGATCTTTCCCGACATCATTAAATCCTCACTCACGAATGTAGCCATCAGCGTAAGGCTGCATGCCATGCCACAGCGGTTTATCTGGTCGGGACTTCAGACCTATAATGATGTGGTCAGTTTTGTCGAGATGTGCCGCGAAGGGCTCCATCCGGCGATTGATAGTGATTGTACCGTTGATTTTTTTACTTACTCCATCGGCAGCCTCCTGGCCGAGATCCTGAAGCTGTCCAACCCCCACGGCTATTTTACCGATACCCGCCTCTGCATGTTTTGCGGGGGTGCCGTATTTAACAGGCTTTCGCCGGTTTCGAAGTTCATCCTCGACAGCGAAGCCAATGTGGCGCTTTACTCATACCTTGTTGAACATATAGACAGCCACCGTAAGAAGGATCCAAGGCTGAACCACTTTATGAGCCCGGCCCATCCGGAAGGATATAATTTCTATTGCATGCTCGATTACAAGGCGGAGATGGAATATCGTGAGAACCGTTTCCGGGAGATCAGCAGCCAGGTGCTGGCTGTGGCCCTGAAACAGGACAAGGTGGTTCCCGCCTACGAGATCATCAATACCCTGCAGGGTGCAGGCCGCGATGTTCCCATCAGGGTAGCGGTGCTTGATCTTCCTTATGCCTGTCAGCACGAAGATCCTTTTCCGGTTTCCGGCAACCGGGCAGCCGTTGTTGATGAGGAATTCGACCGCGTGTTTGAGCCGATCATCAGTTTTTTAAAATAAAATGGTTGTTGGATTTACCCCGGATTGATCGCAACGATACCCGCGATGGAGGTTAAAACTCATCCTCATTCACCGTCTGCTTTTTCTTCTTCTTTCCTTTAACGGGAGTTGAGGGTGCTGATGCACTTTCATCACAGTCGAGGTCAACGTCGAGGGGCTTCTTCAGGGGATCGAAATCACGTTTGGAGATGTGCAGGGAGGGGTCTGCATAGACTTTTTGCATATACAATGCCCAGATAGGCAGGGCCATATTGGCGCCCTGGCCCAGGGTGATGCTACGGAAGTGGGCTGCCCGGTCTTCACAACCGGTCCACACGCCCGTTACCAGGTCGGGGGTGATCCCCATAAACCACCCGTCGCTCTGGTTCTGCGTCGTTCCGGTCTTGCCGGCGATCTGATTGTCAAAACCATATTTGTACCGAAGCCGGATACTGGTCCCCGCCTCCACCACTCCTTTCATCAGCTGGATCATCAGCCAGGCAGTCTCTTCACTGATGGCCTCCTGGGATTTGGGTGCGAAATTCTGCAATACGTTACCGTTTTTGTCCTCAATCCGGGTGATGAAAATAGGTTCAACATACATTCCCTTGTTGGCAAAGACACTCATGGCGCCAACCATCTCGTAAAGGCTGATGTCGCAGGAACCCAGGGCAATGGAATAGACGGCCGGGATGTCGCTCGTCACCCCCATTTTATGGGCCATGGCCACCACGGCTTTCGGAGAATATTTTTTGATCAGCTGCCCGGAAACCCAATTGTTGGAATTGGCCAGTGCCCACTTCAACGTAACCTGCTGTCCGCGCCGGTCTTCGCTCGAATTTTCAGGTGCCCATACCTGCCCGTTTCCCATGTCGATCACCGGTTGAACGTTGGGGTAACGTGCACAGGGCGATTCTCCCTCCTGCATGGCGAGGGTGTAGAGGAAGGGCTTAAAGGTCGAACCCACCTGCCGTTTGCTCAGTTTTACGTGGTCGTATTGGAAAAACCGGTAATCGATTCCGCCAACATAGGCCCGAACCTGGCCGGTATGCGGATCCATCGACATGAGCCCCGACTGCAGGAAAAATTTATAGTAGCGGATGGAATCCAGTGGGGTAAGCACAGTATCGATGACGCCGCGCCACGAAAAGACCTTCATCTTGGTCGGCACCTTGAAATCCTTCAGGATGTCTGCATCCGACCAGTTGTCAGACTTCAGATGAGCATAACGGTCTGTGCGACGCATGGCCGAGATCATCAGGTTGTCGATCTCTTTCCGCTGAACCTCCTTGTCAAATTCAAAGGGGGCAGATGGAACTCCTTTCCAGTGGGCGAAGAAGCTCGGCTGAAGTTCTTTCCCCAGGTATTCATTCACCGACTTCTCGGCATACTCCTGCATTTTGTAATTGATGGTCGTATAGACCTTTAGTCCGTCGCGGTAAAGATTATATGGGGTTCCGTCCTCCTTGGGATGGTTGGCGCACCATTCGTTGAGCACCATGCGGAGATACTCGCGGAAGTAGGTGGCGATGCCGGTGGTATGATCCTGAATGCGGTAATTTTCCATGTCGATGGGCAACTTCGTCACAGAATCGTACTCAGCCCGGGTGATGTAGTCATATTTTTCCATCTGCCCCAGTACGACGTTGCGACGATCCAACGCCCGCTCCGGGTTGCGCACCGGACTGAACCAGGTTGGCGCTTTTAATGTGCCGATCAGCACGGCAGCCTCCTCCACGGTGAGTTCGGCAGGTTCCTTGTTGAAGTAGGTCTTTGCCGCCGATTTAATGCCGTATGACTGGCTCCCGAAATCCACCGTGTTGAGGTACATAGCCAGGATCTCCTCCTTGGAATAGTTGCGCTCCAGTTTGATGGCGGTGATCCACTCCTTGAATTTGATCATCACCGTCTCCATGAAGGTGCGATCCTGCTTGCGGGGAAACAGATTCTTGGCAAGTTGCTGGGTGATGGTCGAGCCTCCGCCTTTGGAGGAGCCGGTCAACATGCCCCAGAACACCCTGAATATGGCCCTTACATCGATGCCCGAATGCTCTTCAAACCGTGCGTCTTCCGTGGCAATGAGCGCATTGATGGCATTGGGGGAGAGGTCCTGGTAGTGGGTGTTGGAACGGTTCTCGATATAGTATTTCCCCAGAAGTTTCCCATCCACCGAAATCACCTCCGTGGCAAGGTTGCTTTTTGGATTTTCCAGTTCCACGAAGGTGGGCATCTTACCAAAAACGCCGTAGGCGACCGCGATAAAAAACAGGACAATCAGAAGGATAACCGCCGCATAGGTGATCCAGAATCCCCGGAGGTACCGGCGAACCTGATCCTTCGAAGGGCCTTTGCTGATATTGTTCAGGATGGGAATGTGTGAAATGTCGCTCATCGTGCAGCCTCCTTTTCGATACGGATACCAAAATCTTGAATGCCTGTGAGTTCGTTCACTCGCATGGCTTGCTGAAAATCAAAGCGATAAATTCCCTTTTGGTGAAACTTCACCCCCTTCTGAAAAAGGAAGCGGTTAAATTTTACACTACCAATACCCGATCCAAGCCACCGTCCATCATAATCGGCCAGGGTACAATCGATCGTATCGCGCGCTATACGCCCATCCGGAAACCGTGTGTCCATGAAAAGGTAAAGGTTACTGTAAGGATATTCCACCGCGTTCCGGATGTTGAGGTAAACACTGTAACGCAGATTTGTGTCGGTAATGGCGGCAGTGAAGCTGATCTTGTTTGCGGTATTCCAGATCCCTTTTTCTATCACGCGGTTCTCGTCAGAAACAAAATCCCGTCCGCATGAATAAAGTGCTGAAGCGCACAGGAGGAGCAGCAGAAGTTTGTTCTTGACCGTGTTCATTTGCATTCCGTCGTATTGAAACAAAAGAGATTTTATAAATGGTCGAAGCGGGTGAGATCATCCTGTCCCGCTCCACTTTCAAATTCAGATTTTTTCTCTACAGGCTTACTGTAATCTTCCAGTTTTTCGGGGAGCCGGCCTTTTTTGTTGTCTTCGATGATTTCGAGCACCTTATCGACAGATATGGCGTGGAAGTTTCCCGGAGAGGTTATATATGAGTACCACATGAGCCGCTGAAAGATGTCGGTCTTCTGATGAAATGCTTCACCCCGCTGTGTCTTCAGTCTCACCTCCGTGTCGGGGAAGCCTTTTACGGCATCCACATAGGTGTCGAATTCGTAGTTAAGACAACATTTTAATTTGCTGCATTGACCGGCGAGTTTCTGAGGATTCAACGAAAGTTGCTGAACACGGGCTGCATTGGTCGTTACCGATTTGAATTCGCTCATCCAGGTGGAACAGCACAATTCACGGCCACATGAACCGATCCCGCCCAGCCGGCTGGCCTCCTGCCGCGCCCCGATCTGACGCATCTCGATCCTGACTTTGAACTCTTCAGCCATGAGTTTGATGAGTTCACGGAAATCAACACGGTCATCCGCGGTATAATAAAATATGGCTTTGGTATGGTCACCCTGATATTCCACATCGTTAATCTTCATGGCCAAACCCAGTCCGTCGGCAATGATCCGGGCCCTGAACATGGAGGATGTTTCGGCTTCTACGGCGGTGATCCATTTTTCGATATCCGTCAACCGGGCTTTACGGTAAACTTTTTTAATCTCTTCTGATGCGGGGTTTATGTTTTTTTTACGCAGTTGAAAGCGCACCACCTCGCCGGTCAGGGTAACGATCCCGATGTCATGCCCCGGAGAGGCTTCCACCGCAATGATCTCACCGCAGACAAGCTCCATGTCGGCCGGCACCCTGAAGAAATCTTTACGGCTGTTTTTAAACCTTACTTCAACGATGTCAAAGATTTTCTGGCCGGGAGTTTCCGGGATAGATGAAAGCCAGTCGAAGGTGTCGAATTTGCTGCAGCGGTGCTGAAATACCCCGTCGTTCTTGTGATACACCTTGGGGGTTTCACAACAACCGCGGGTCAGAAAAGGGTTATATTTCAGCTTCTCCTGTCTGAATTCCGTAATCTGCTCATCCTCCCGGACCTCCTCGGGGACGGGCGTGGCTAAGTGATCAACAGGGGTTAAATCCGGGTTCTCCATATCCTAAAAATCAGGACAAAGGTACGAAATTCGGTTTAAAAATCCGGACAATTTTCAGCGAGAGGTCAAGGAAGAGCGTCGGACCGTGGGCATTGCGTTCAACATGAAATATCGCCGAGTTGAAGAGTTCGTTAAAAACCGGCAACGTTTCGGGACGGATAAATGGCGCAAAGCGGGTCAGGAATTCTGTTTCATCGCTTCCTGCGCCGCTCCTGACCACACCCCGGTGGTTGAAATCGGAACAGGCGCCGATCATGCCGAGACTGTACAACAGGAAACTCTTTTGACGTTCGCGACCGGATTTTCCCGTATCGCCGGCAAAGGCGATCAGTTCAGGCACTTTGGCAGCATAACAGTTGCGCATCCACTGCTTGAAAGGATCGAAAAACTGAAACTCCTCATCCTGAGATTCAGACGAAGCCATTCCGCTCCAGGGAATCCGTACCATCAGGGTCCGCGACAGGATGGTGGAGATGATCTGGTCAGGCTCTTCCGCAATCAGGATAAAAAGTGTTTTATCAGGAGGCTCCTCGAGGATCTTCAGGATTTTTGGCGCCGCCGAATGATAAAGCCGTTCCACCATCCAGATGATCATCACCTTGTACTCCGATTCATAACTTTTATAGCTGAGCGTCGTGATCAGGTCGTTGCAGTCTTCGGCATTGATGATGCCTTGTTTGTTCTCTATTTCGATGGCTTCATACCAGCCCTGGAGTGTGACCCTGTAATCGTTTTCGGTGAGAAATCCCCGCCAGTCCTCAATAAATTTTTTACTGATGGGATGCTTCGGAACCTTTTTGGTAGCTGCAATGGGGTACATGAAATGCAGATCCGGATGAATAAGTTTCTGGTATTTTATGCAGGAAGGACAAATTCCGCAGGAGTCGGTTGACACAGCCTGGCCCTCACCCGGAAGGGTGGAGATTCCACCCCCGCTCTCCCCGCGAAGGAGAGGGAGGTTCTTGTTGGTGCAGTTGATAAACTGGGCATAAGCAATCGCCAGCGCCAGTTTACCCGAACCCTCCGGTCCGTAAAACAATTGTGCATGACTCACCCGCTGATCCAGTACCGTGTGTATCAGCTTCGCTTTTATTTTATCCTGACCGGGAATCTCTCGGAATAACATATTTATCTTAAGAAGGCATTAGCCATTGGGCATTAGCCATTAGCATATTAACACATCACCACATCACCACATCACCACATTATCACATTAATTCCGCAAATTTAGCGTATTCCCCGGTAAAAAATATCCGATTTCCACCTTCCCGGATTATTTCTGATATACCACCGTACGCGTTGAAGGGAATCCTCATCCCGGAGAATGCTGTCGTGGTAGCGTGATTGCCATTCAAAAGGAAAACCGTACAGGTTTGTCCACCGTTTTACCGCGGATTTAAATCCGCGAACCACCGCAGGGATATTCCGGGATTGTGGGCCGAAATGGTTGTATTCCCGGGTTGTTTCACCGGGTTGTAGAGACGCATTGCGATGCGTCTCTACAACCCTGCCCAACGCATCAACCCGGTTGGTTCCATCCACCCGGCCCGTTCCAACCACCTGGCCCAACGCATCAACCTGGGCCGTTCCAACCACCTGGTCCGCCGCATTGCCCCGGTCAGACGCATGGCCATGCGTCGCGACAACGCGGTTGGTTTCAACCATCGGTGGAATTATACGGAAAATCACGTGAACGTGGTTTGGCATGATCACCCATTCATCCAATGCGACATCGGGTCGGATTTCGGGTGTTTTCAATAATTCTGATTATTCCGACGATTCGGCGCCACCATTCCGACGCATTCGGCGCCACCTAATCGGGGGCGGATTTGTTAAACAATATTAGTCATTTTTTTCATTTCTTTTCTTTCTTAAAGAGTCTCCTTTCAGATCAAATCTGTGTGC
>JANXZO010000042.1 GCA_025355465.1 Bacteroidales bacterium | reverse complement strand
AATGCTTTGATAAAGCAATTGGATGTTGGACAATCGGTCGTGATGCTTAAGAATTTGTCATCAAAGGTTTTTGTCATACAGTCAATGATCCCTGATAAATCAGGTAATCGAAGGCTTGTAATAACGTTGCCTAAAGTATCCAATTTAAGGAATACATTGCCGTTGTAATACGAATTAATTGTCCAGCCACTGGCGTTGATTATGGTTTCATTGTTCAACCAGGCAGAAGCAGTTGAGGCACCCTGTGAAATATTGGTAAGCAGATCTTTATTATAAGATTGCGTCCCATTCTGCATTATTTTTACCATTGCCGGAAGTTCCGTCCCATTTGATGTAAGATCATGCTTTCCAAATGAATAATAATTCCCTTTGTCGCTAACCAAAGTGTTTCTGTAGGGGTACCCGTAATAATAATTTGATCCTCCGTAAATCGAACTCCAAATTTTATTTCCTGCCGTATCGGTTTTAATAAAATAAAACCGCTCCCATCCTGTGGTCTGACCCGGATTTGGGTAATAGCAAGTTCCTGTGATCAGATATCCGGTACTGTCAACCAATAGATCTTCACCATCATCATAAAAAGCCGCACTATCCGGCAGATATGCTTTGTGCCAAAGTAAATTGCCCGAACTGTTGAATTTGAAAAGATTGGTTCTCAGGTACGGGTTTGAATCGTTATACAGCCCGAGTAATATGTAACCTTCGTCTAATGTTGGTTTAACCTTCAAACCCAGGTCATCCGGAAGATCAGGTGTAAAAATGTCACTACACCATTCTAATTCCCCACAGGCATTTAATTTCAATATAAATGCATCCTGTTGGTTGCCATATTTTGTGGTGGTACCTGAGAGAACAATTCCATTATCATTTGTTTGCGCTACATTTGAAAAGAATAATGTGTATTGGCCGTTCCCGATTTTCTTATTCCACAAAATGTTTCCATTAATGTCTGTCTTAATCAGCCACCCAAATTTTGAATCTATTATTCTTGAACCTAAAATAATATAACCCTTATCGTAATCTTCAATCGTCCATACTGCTCCATAACCAGGGCCAAAGGATTTGATCCATTGTTGTGATTTAGAGAAGAAGGGTATTAAACAAAAATAAAATATGAGAATCCGCTGCATAATAACATGACAAGAGATCATAATCCGGGAAATCAAAGTTAATAAAATTAGTCAGTTATAATAAATTTTTGGGATTCCAAAGTCTTCCCATTAACGGAAAGAGTGCAGATATACATTCCAACGGGAAGGGATGAGGTTATAACCGATATCTGGTCTTTTTGTTTGGAAACAAATTTATTTTCAATCCTTTTACCCTCCGCATTGGTAATAAAAATCCCGGCCTCCTGGCCTGATTTGAACTTTTCGTTCAGGTCATATTCAACTATGATGAATTGCTTGGCCGGATTGGGATAGATTTTCATATACCCCATTTCCTTAATCTTCCCTGTTTTAATGAAACGTAGCCGCTCTTTTGTGGATTTTGTTACATCCGGAAATATGACCGTTTCTTCATAGTTGCTCAGTTTATGTGCGATCAGGATGTTTCTTGCCAAAGATTGCACGGGATCCCCAGCCGTAAGCATTAAGGTTTGTGCTTTTGCTAACTGTTCCGGGCTCATTTCAAATATTGATTTTTCCTGAGCAGCCAACTCATTCATTATATAAAAATAAGCAAGATAATTCCCATGAAGATTCAGATCCCGGTTATCCAGATTAAATGTGGTTGGAATATTTATCAGCACATTATGTGCACATACGGTATCCTTTGCTTTCAGGTATTCAAAGGCAAGCAGGTATCTAGCGGAAAGGGTTTTTTCATTATACAATAGTGAGATCAAACTATCATGGGAGGCATCCGGATTCACGGTATCGCTTTTATAAAGAGTTACCAGCTGGTTTAAAATTGCTGATCTCGCTTGCAAATGATTATAGAGTTCGGCTCCCAGGGAGTCTTTTGCACTCATTATATCAATTCCGTTCTGAATCTCCGTGAGCAGGGAATCGGGCATTGTGACCGCACGATTGTTCAATTGCTCCATCACCCCTTCGGATTTAGGGGCCTGGGGATTGGCGACCAGGATATCCCGGATCATCTCATTGTTAAGCACATCATCCTTTTGAATTGCCGATTTCATTACTGTATCAGAAAGATAGGGAGAACTATTTAACAAAGTTTGCCTTAATTGTGAAGAATCAGAGGGAGTGCTGGATGCGACGGTTGAGTTCAAACCTAATGTATTTCCTCCATCTGTAAGATTATTCAAAGTAATCGAAATTGAATCAATGAATTGTTTTACTTCTGTCAATTGCTGTTTTAGATTTGTCTGAAATGAAGTGCCATTACCATTAGATATTTTTGAAGGACAAGCCGATAATTTAGTCCAATAAGGAAGCGCAGTTCGTTTCAAAATTACTTTCGGAGTTACCGTATCTGAATAGGTCGGATAAACTCGCTTATAGGTAGAAGTCTTAGAGTGGTAGTAATAATTTATTAATGCATTTTGATTATTAATGTCTGCAAATTGAACAATGGATCCACCTATATGGCTTTGGGAAAATGTATTCCCTGCAGGATCTGATAGTAGTCTTTTCCATCCCTGGTTTCGTGCGATTCCCCAATCGGGGTTGTTAAACTCCTGGTCAACAACAATATCCCATGAGGTGTTTGAGAAATCATTGCACTTGATACACAGACCGGTTGTATCGTAAATATTCCGGTTTAGATTTTGTGCAATGATTCCAAATTTAACCTTGTTAAAATGGTTGTTATAGATCTCATTCACGTCTTTACCCGAATTGTTCACAATAATGCCCACCGTTTTTGTTGAGGTATTGGTCAACCCATTATCTGTCAATCGTAAACTGTCCTCCTCCACTTTATAGAGGGAGCAACGATCCAGGTATAATCCGTAACAAGTGTCCCTGGTGGACGGAAAACCGACCACTCCCTTGGGGATACTGAAGGTGTCCTGGGTTATTACAGGATAGGTCAGGCTTCCCAGGTATATCCCGCGGTAATTATTGTTAAAATTTGTTTTAGATATATTGACATGGTTGCCTGAATTGAAGTCTATTGCTTTGATCCCATAAAAGAGACCTGTGAAGGAAGAAGAAAGATCGATCGGTGCAGGACATGGCACGACAGGTTGAGGACAAATGGTCCATTTATTTACCGCAAATGTGCTGCTGATGCTGTAGATACCGGTTCCTTTGCGGTCGGTGGGAATGGTATCATAAGAAGAGGTGCGGTTGATAAATTTGCACCCTTTAAAATATACTCCATTTACCTCGTATAGACTTACTAACTCGGAAGGATAGCTTATCCCGTCAATCAGCGGAGCTGTTGTTTCAAAAGTTACATTAAGCAGTTCGCCGACAACCGTGTGGGGATACGAGACGTATTCAATGGCCTTGTAGTTATTCCTGAAATAGCAGTTCTGGGCTACAATGATCCCTCCGGTTGTATTACCGACAAATTCTCCGGCCGCATTTTTTTGGCAAGTTGTGATCCCGATCCTTGCATTTTCAATTACCGAATTGCGTTTGATACAAACAAGTCCCTGGTAGGGAAGATTCTGAGGGATCTTGCTACGGCCCCATACTTCAATCCCCTGCCACATATTTGAGCAATGACTGGTCAGAAAGCCGCTATCAACAATGAGTTTTCCTCCCTGCTTAACATATATTTTGGCCGATGGAGGGAATTCAACCCTACAGTGTATCGTTAGTGTATATGACGAGTCGATGTAAACACTATTTTCCAGTACAGTGTCATTACTCCAGGTTTGATTTTGATTTAATACATATGGCTCATCCTTATAAAGACAGTTCAGGGAGGCTTCATAGATTCCACGACCAAACGTTGCAGCTCTTATTATCTGCTCATTTTCATTAATTTCGAGATCAGTTACAATACATTGAGGTAACCCTACATTAAATGGTTGCCAGCGCGACATAGTTCTGTCACGGTAGAATACACCCACATCAGTTCCCACAAATATTCTGCCGCCCCAATTGGTAAATTTGATACAGTTCACGGGCATGTTTGGCAATCCAACCGAATAATCCTTTTGCCATTGCTCTCCACCGTCTGTCGATAACATTATTCGCTGGTTATCTCCATTGTGAAGAAAACCACCAAACCCAATCCAAACCGAATCTGAATTCGTAGGACTCACTTCAATTGCCGTGATGTCGTAGTAGTTTGAATATTCAGCCAAATGTGATGTAAGGTTGTCCCAGGAATAGGATCCATTCTGGAAACTACTTCTAATCAACCTTGTTTCAGTATATCTGGGGAAGGAAGCAAATATCCGGCAAGTGTCAGATGGAGAAATACAAAAAGCATCAATCGCCTGATTATTATTTGTTGTGTCAATAAATATCTGTGTTTTATTTATACCCCTGTCTGATGTCCTGTATAGGTGATGAAATCCCCAGTAAAGTGATTTTTTATTTATAGGATTTAAAATAATTGGTGCACGTCCACTGCTTTGGGTTGGCTCACCCGTCGAATGATGTATTGTTTGGGGCGGTCCTGCTTGCCCGATTGTATCATAGCGAATTAGTGTTGAACCTGATCCCCATTGAGAAAAGTTAAAAATTGACGGGTAAAATGGATCAAAGACCACATCCCCGCAATCACCGCCAATCATTGTGGGATTTTGCCAATTTTGCGTTAAATTTTTATTATAAATAAACATGCAGTTATCCTGAGAACCACATGCAAATGTATTGGTATCTGTTTTCAATCCACCCAAACCCCAAAACTGGGTTATTGACAATCCATTGCCATTGAGGCTTTCCCAACTCGCTCCACCATTTAAACTTCTTGAAATCCCGCCGTCGTTACCGACAAAAAGTATGTCATTACTACCAGTGTCCGCTATTTTGCTTGCGCCTGCAATTAATGCAAACCGTGTATCAATATGGTAAACGTTATTATGCTCTAAACCTGGGTATAAAGGTTGAAAACGTGAAAAATGCAATTGATTGAATTTTATTAAAAAATTACCTCCGATGTACAATATGTTGGTGTCTTTGGGGGACACTAATAACGTATTCTTATACAATCCAAGTCCCTCCAGCTGTACTTTGTTTGTCTCTGTATGAAGTCTTAGCTTCCATGAATTACCATCAAATTTGAAGAGGCAAACTCTCGAGGTGTCCACGTTAATGGTGTCGCGTTTTATTGTTGCACATTCAACAAAGATTGCCTCAGGGTCGGCTGGGGTCACAGCAATCTCAAATCGGTCTGTTCTAATAGAGTCAGGGAATGGAAATAGTTGGTCCATCCTTGATTTAATAATCTGACTCGTGTCTTGAGCTGTGATATTTGACAATTTCCAGACTTGCGCTTTAAAATGACATCCCCAGGGAGCTTGATCATCTGTTCCAACATAGAGAATATTGCGATCAAAAGGTTTAAATTCAATATCTCTGATGTTTCTAACCTCGTAATTAGTTAGAAACTCCGGGTCTCTTGGGGTTTTAAAAATTGTATCCCAATCCTCCCCACCATTAATTGATCTTATCAAAATATCGTCAATACAAGCATAAATAATTTGACTATCTGTTGGATCAAGCAGGAGTTTATTAACAGACATATGATGATTCTGATCCTTAGGGTATATTATTTCCCATGTAACTCCCTTGTTTTCAGACTTTAATATTCCGATTCCATCACTATAGTTTCTACCCATGTAAACTCCTCCAATCGTAGCATATAGAATATTTCCATTTGTGGGATCTCCTTTGATATCCGTTACTCCAATAATCGCAAGCCCGCTACCATCTGTGCAATTATGCCAATTTTGTCCTGCATCGGTGGTTTTCCAAATCCCGGAAGTAGCAGACCCAATGTAAATGGTGTTCTTGGACTTGTCATTAATTGTATCTACATAAATGCTCACAACCATACCAAGATTCTGATAGGTCAAAGATTTTGGCCCTATGCACTTCCAGTCAACTCCGGTGACAACCGACGATGAAAATTGATCCTTATTTGACAAATATTGCTGCCATGCTTGTCGTGCAATGTTAAAACTACCGGAGGAATCTTGGTCAAAACCATCTACCCTGTTTTTCCATAATGCACACCACCTTTGGAAAGCGGCGTACTCTCCGTCCTGGCTATTTTTCAACGCAGGATGAGCATCAAAATACGTTTGCATTTTGGTAATTATGCTATAATAATTGTCTTCAGGTTGAGAAAAACCTGACATCCAGGAATGAAATGTTATTACAATCAATATGACAAAACGAAATATCAGATTTGGTATTATAGGTTTACAATTTGGGTAAAATGAGTTTTTCATACCTGGGGTTTTTATCGGTTGGACGGCGTCCAATTTCCGGAATAGAAATTCGCTAAACAATAGCAGAGAAGAATCGGATTTTGGAAGAATTCTACCCTGGTTTCAGGCAGGATCAAAGTTTAGGATATTGATTTACTTGCAGTAACAAAAGTCCTTTGAAAGAAAATTACACGCCAATTTCCACACCCGATTTGCACCGGCTGGCGGATAAATCAGAAATAATGGTTACAGCAGGTGGTTGTCGGAGAGTAAATTTACCAGCTCAACCGTCGTTTTACATTTGTACCTTTTTCGGATGAGGGTCATTATCTTATCTATTTTGGGGGTGGAGATGTTTAATCTCCCCGCAATTTCATGGTGATGGAGTCCACTGATGAGGAGTTCGATAATCTGCTTCTCTGCCGGGGAGAGTTCCGGCAGGGCCTTCGTCTCCGGTAAAGCCTCTTTTTCCGTATCGCCAACCATCATGGGACCGGTAAACCAGGTACCACCTTTTTTTACATGAAGGATGGCCGATTTCAGGTCTTCGCGGCTGCAGTTTTTTTGCATATATCCTTTTACCCCCGCCTTCATCATCTTTTGCTGCCACAGGGGCAACTCTTCGGAGGTGTAGATGATTATCGGTATTCCCGGGCGCTGTTCGCCCAATATCTTCATAGAATTGACGGGATCAACCCCGGGTATCCAGAGATCGAGAATGATAATATCTGATAATGCCAGCTCAGGATTTTTTAATGCCTCTTGAACATTTATAGCCGAACCCGATATCTCAATATGATCGCGTGATGGGCGGAACATGTTGCGTAAACCGGCAACAATGATCGGTGCATGATCTTCGATGACAAATATTTTTACCATACCCCAAAATTAACCCATTATTACATTACCGTTTGCCGGCAATGTAATAATCCAGTTTGTGCCTTTCCCCCCCCCCGTTGTTAAATTTGCACTTCCGTCCATCAGGGCCACCCTTTTACGTATCAGGGTGAGTCCCATACCTCTTTCTGAGGCTATTGCCGGATCAAAACCGCCACCGTTGTCACTGTAAATAATATACAGGTTATCATACTCGGATGATATCGAGATTTCAACCTCCCCCCTGCCGATATGCTTATCCGCGTTGGCAAGCAGTTCAAGAAGAATAAAATAGAGATGGTTGGAACAGGAGGGGGAGAGTTTCAGATCAGGCGGAAACAGGGTGATCTTGATGGAAAGAGTCGATGAAAGTTCAAAATCCTGTTTTATCCCTTTGGTAAGTTCCGGGAGCGTCAACTTGTTTCTCATCACCGGATTCATGCGATGAGAGAGTTTGCGCAGTGAATCCATGATCTTTTCGAGGAGGCCCATCAGCTCGCGCTTGATCTGCGGATCGGAAAATTTCATCCGGCCGATCTGGTCAACCATTACGCTTCTTATCGGACGGATCAAATCGTGTAACTGCATCGACAAACGCTCCTGCTCCTGCTCTTCAAGATTTGCCACTGTTTTTGCTGATTCGATCTTCTGCCGCTGGATCTGAAGGTTCTTCCGCTGGATGAACAGCACCAATATCAGAGATACCAGCACAACGAAGGCGATCAATCCGGTAACGATGTAGGATAACCGCAATACCTTCTTGCTTTGACGGTCGATTAAATTATCCTGTTCGAGAATTCTTATCTCTTTTGATCTCGTCTGAATCAGGGTGTTTAATAATCTAAGCTGGTTGGCTGCCTGTTCGCCTATGGCCCGGGTTGAAGCCTCCAGGGCCTTTTTCTGGAACAGGTAGGCCTCCCCGCTCCTGCCAACCTGGTTCAGCAGATCTGCATAGGAGTCGTACAGGGTCGACAACCAGGCAGTTTTCCCCTCCTGCAACGCGAGAGGAATGGCCCTGGTTGTTATCAGGCCAAGGGCTTGTGAATAATCGGATTTTTCCGCATAGCTGTATGCCATGTTATTAAGCGCCGCAATTTCAATTTCAGCCAGATGTCCCCGATTGCCAATGTCAATAGCCTCGTTATAATAGGAAATGGCAGAATCCGGATGATTAAGATCATCTCCGATATTGATGAGAAGATAACCCGTCTGCTCCATGGTGCCCGGTTGATTTTTAAGTATTTTCAATGCCCGTACCTGCATCTCTTGTCTTCTGATCGGGTTCTTCTCGACCCTCGCCAGACTCCCAAGGGCAACTCCCGTTTGAACCGGGAGATTATTCTCCTCGGCCACTTTCAATGCCTGGATATAAAGTGTGATCGCCCTTTCGGTATTTTCAAGGACCGCTTCAATATTCCCTATGCTGTTAAGACAATTTGAAACTGTGACAGGGTCTTTTAGTTTGTTTGCCATTTTATGCGCCGAATCCAGCAGATTCACCGCATCCTTATAGTTGTAGGCAATCTCGTATAACATCGCCAGGTTGTACAATATCCTGGGCCGGATTGAGTCATACCCGGCTATTATGGCCGACTGCAGGGCCAGCTTGTAATACCGGTAGGCTGTATCAGGATTATTCAGGTAACAGGAGTTACCGACCAGCAGATAAACCCTGGCATTGAATCGCTCATCTTTTCCGGCAGAAACCATTTTCAGCGCCTTCTCAGCAAACCCCCGGGCCATTTCCGGATTGCTAGTTTTATATTGATTCACCAGGCTGTCAAATCTTCCTAAAGAATCATAGTCTGCTGCAGACCTTCTCTCCTCCGCCGGCCTTTTTTCACTGTTGTTTGAACACGAAAATGAAAACAGAATGAGTATCAGTAAACACAATTGGAATAAATGATCTACTCGAAACAACACCAGAACCTTCAATCAGATTATTTTAGAAATCAATGATATTCACCCCGATAAAATTATGAAACTAAATCCACACGCTTTATATGTTAATACAATTTATAAGAATTCCATTGACCTGTTCTCCAGGAATTAAGAGAGCTAAACACCCGATGGATAGAAAAAAGAAAAATGCTGTGGAATCTGCTACCGCACTAATTGTCAGAAGTCAAAAGGCACCAACATCGGCGGTTTTGTAAAAGTTTGCGTCCTCGTTTTTTTTTGCATGGAAAACAAAACAATGTTGAAGAAGGCGTAGAAGATCACACCCGCCTGCTCTTCGAGCATCGATTCCACGAGGATGTTGAAAGAAAAGAGGAAAAGAAACAGCAGGTAAACCAGATCCCGCCTGCGGAAGGCACGAAGAGCCGGCAACAGGATCATCAGCACGAGCACCAGGAATCCTGATACCCCGAGGGTGATGAAAGTCTGCAAGTACTGACTGTGGGCATTCATCCTGAGTTTGTAAGCCGGGTAGATCCTGCCGGTGGTGTAACTGTGCAAGAGTTCATCTTTCACATCCCCGGTGCCGACACCGGTCAGAAAATTAGTTCTGATGATCCCCAGGGAGGATTTCCAGATGGCTGCCCGGTCGGCATTGCTTTCGGGAGCTACGCGAAGTTCGGTCTGCTGCTTCGCCAGGGACGGCGTAACCCCCGAAAATCGTGTAAACGCGTAGGGCGCCAAAGCGTAGGCAAGCACAAATACCAGGAGCAGCATGCCCAAAAATGTCAACCCGGGAAATAGTTTCCGGTCAGCGGTCCATGAGTCGGCTGCAACTACTACCATGACCGCCGCCAGGGTCAGCACGCCTGCTTTGGATGAAAGCAGCATGATCATGCCCATCAAAAGGAGCGACAAGCCAAGGATCAATGGCTTCCGGTGGCTCTCCATATCATCATCCCTGTATCGGATCAGGAGAAACCCGACTGCCAGGTTAAGGTACATCGACAGATAGCTTGGATGGAACTGCCAGCCGAGCGGGATGTAATAAAAGGCATTTAAGGTGTTTTCAGAAAATTTCATCCACGCGGCATGACCAAGAAGGATCAGCGTTCCCGTAACACATCCTGCAACGAAGCTCCACATGATCCTGTTCCGGAAAGTGAACGAAGACAAAGGCAGGGTGGAAAATATCAGGGGGAAGATCAGCAACGACAGCTTAACCTCGAGATCGAACCAGCCGTAGTCGTGGTTGGTCGACCAGCTCATTCCCACCAGGTAAAGCAAGTAAAGCAAAGCGAATGAGAGAATCTGCCACCGTGTTTTTTCCCTGAACAGCTGTCCGAATGCTTTCACGAACCTGCCATCGATCAGCCAATTCAGAAACATCAGGGCGATGAAAATGGGCACAATGCGACCGTAGACGGGCAGGAAGAAGGCAACCGCCATGCAGGAGGAGAGAAATATCTGATCGTGTATTTTATGACGCATGACGTCGTTCGATTATCATATCCAGGAATTCACGTGCCACCTTGTCGAGGTCAAATTCCTTCTTCAAAAACTCCAACCCGTTGTTGCCCGCCTCCGCAAGTAATTCCCGATGCTTAAAGAGGAACCGGATCTGGTCGGCCAGTTCCTTTGCATTACCCGGCTCGAAGGCCCACCCTGCTTTTCCTTGTGTGATGATAAGATCTTTGGCCTCTCCTTCCACCCCCAGGAGAATGGGTTTCCGGAGGGCAAGATTTTCAAAGATCTTCGACGGAATGGCGCCTTTGAAAAGGTCAATCTTTCGCAAGGGTATGACTGCAATGTCAGCTGCCCGCACAATCGGAATCACCTCTGGTTTTGGCCGGTTTTCGTAAAAGAGGACATTTTCGAGTTTCATCTCCTCCTTCATTTTAAGAAGCTGGTCGCGAACCGGTCCGCTCCCTACCAGCAGAAATTTTACCTCGGGAAGGTCTGTCAGCAGCGAGGCAGCCTGAAGGATCACCTCCAGCCCCTGCGCATGTCCGAGAATTCCGGCATACAGCAGGAGAAAGTCGTCGGTACCGAACCCTTCGGATTTGCGCCAGTTGATGGTAGCCGGTATGGCTTCCAGGTCGGTGAGGTCAACGCCATTTTTTAGCCAATGGACCTTTTGTTCGGGAAACCGTGCCGAAATATTGGCGATAATGCCTTGCGTTTGACCCGTAACCATTAGGGAATGGCGATACAGAAACCCCTCGAGCAGGGTAGAAAGTCTGAGCAGCAGACGATTTTTAACCAATCCCAGTTTTTCGGCGCTTTCCGGCCACAGGTCGGAGACATTGAAGATCAACTTTGCGCTTTTTATCTTTGTTAACAGGTAGGCGGAGATGCCCAGAAAGAGTGGCGGTGATTCACAGAAGATAATCTCCGGCCGAAACGGTTTATAAACACCCACCAGCATGGAGGTAAATACAAAACTGAAATAATTGAGAAGTCTGGGAACCATGGCTTTGCTGGATGCGGCATAGATCCAGCACCGGTGAACCACGATGTCTTCAATCACTTCCCTGTGATAAAATTTTCCGCGGTAGGCTTCTTGCACCTTCATTTCCGGATAGTTGGGCATGGCTGTCAGAACCTGCACATCCACCCCCAGCCGTTTCAGTCGGCGGGCTAGCTGGAAAAGCCGGTTTGGCGGAGCACCCGTTTCCGGAAGAAAATACTGAGTGATGATAAGGAACTTCACGCGGGCAGATTTTGCATAGCAAACCTAAGAAATTGATTCCATCTCAGCAGCTTCCCGCCTCTTTTTCCAGGTACGGGTGGCAAAGAAAATGACCACTCCTGCATAGAGCAGCGACGTTCCGAGCATGGTGAGCGAAGATGCAAGATAACCAAATTTCGGAACCAACATGAGATTGGCGGCCACATTTAGAACGGCGCAACAGGTCAGCATGATGAGTACATACATTTGTCGCAGCATAAGGTCGAGAAACCGCTGCAGCAGCAAAGCGCCCTGCCACAGAAAGGCGGAAAGGAGGAGCGGCAGGTAGATCAGCCATGAATCCATCTCGGGAATAAGCAACAGGTCGGCGAACAGAAATGGTTTGGCAACCATGAAGATGATGAACACAATGATGAAAATAAGAATCTCGAAACTCAGCGCCTCCTTCACTGTTTTCCATGCCTGGTCGGGATGATGTGTGTTCCACTTGTCGAGGATCTTTGACTGGTAAGAGATGTAGATGGGAAAGATGGCGAAGGTAGTACCCTTGAAGAGAAGATCTTTGAGTGCCGAATACATTCCGGCATCACGGTAACCCAGGTACTCCATCAGGATAAACCGGTCGGCAGCCATCAGCAGGTGCGAAAAAAAGAGCCAGAGCGTGACGGTATAACCGAATTCAATCACCTTACCCGAGAAACGTGAATCCCAGTAAATATGTTTCATGTCGATGGTGAGAAGTCCCTTTACCCGGATGATCGTTCTCAGGGCAAGTGCACCAGCCAGTCCGATCACCAGCGATCCCATGAGCAGCATGGCAGATCGCAGCTCAAAGTAAAACAGTCCGGAGAGCAGCACAACCATGATCAATACCTGGTCGGTGCCTTCGAGAAGGGCAGTACGTATCGACCTGTGGTAGGCTTCCAGAACAGCCTGGTGAAAAAGGTAAAAATTTGTAAACAGCGTAAAAAGTCCTGCCAGCATCAACTCCATCCACTCCAGGTGAAGGTAAACACGTCCGGTTAAGATGACAAGGGCAGTTGAGACGAGGGAACTCAGTATAGTCAGGTCAAACAGCCGGCTCATCACCACCCCGGTCTCCTTCGGCATCCCGCCGAGAAAGCGGAGAATGCTGGCCTGAACCCATTGGAACGAGAGGGTAATGATCAGCAGTGCAGTGTAAAGAATTATTGAATACCGGCCATATTCTGTCGGGCCAAGAAACCGGATTGCCAGTACAATGACCGCCAGATTAACCAACGCAGGAATGAATCGTCCGGCAAGATATATCAGCAATTCTCTTTTCATTGAACTCGGCGCCTAATCACTGCAACTACCAATTCTATTTATTCTTCTGCGGTTCCTTTAAAAAAAAGCTCTTGGGCCTTAACACCTTATCAAAAACAAAGTATTGGATAACCACAAAGTCCTTGTCTCCATTCACCGTGGCGTACAGTCTGTCGAGGTCATACGGCAGCGGATTCCCTTGCGGGTCGGCCTGCCCTTCGGGTCCCTGCTTATGATACGTTTTCATGGTTCTTGTGGCGCCGCTGGTATCCGTCAGGGTTATCACAATAAATGGCTGTGAATTTACCACCGAATCGATCTTGTGTTTATCGATATCATTCAGCAGTGCTTCGTAGTTCAGGTTGCGGAAGCCGGAAAGGAAGTTGAGCATTCTGAGGGTATCATAATCAAAAATTTGCTTGTTGTCCTTCAGCGAAACCAACGTATAGGTGTTGTTTCGGTTGTTGGTCACCTCATACGAAAAGTCAGGAGTCCCGGGAACTTCAACACGTACTTTTACAATCTCCGGGATGGTTTTTTTGAAAACTGTATAATCACGCCAGTATTTCGAAAGCGGACTGTAGCGGGGCGATACAAAACCCCTCAGGCCGGGAAGATAAGTCACAAACGGCGTGGATGCGTTTTCCATCAGCATAAAGGTACCCTGGTTACTTGAGGTAGCGCCCCCCACATAATACACCTTTGTCAGTTTTTCATGAGGAAACCATCGAATCTGTCCGAAAAGGTCGATGCGGTAAGCCTTCTGGTAAATCTCCACCTTCACCGAATTAACGGCAAGTTCACGAATAACGTTATTTTGTGCGGCCTTTGCCACCGGATTTTTGACCATCAGTTCCGACATGGTCTGAAGAAGCATCTCCACGTTGAATTTTGAGGCCGGGTATTGATTGTTAACCTGCCAGTTTCCCGGTCCGAGTCGGTTCAGCGTAACCGAATTATTGTTCTTGTCCGACATAAAAATCCGGGTCACGGTGGCTGAATCATCAACGGCAAAGTCGGCCGAATCCTTCCGGAACGTGGTTTCAGACCGGGAAAGCACCAGCACGAGCGCAATGGCAGTCAGGATAATAACGGAAATAATGATATACCTGTTCGTTTTCATGATATAGAAAGCGTATAAATTTGCTAATTCTTTCGGGAAGGGCGGGCAAAGGCAGCTCCTCTGAGCCTGTACTTTGCAATTCCGAAACCTGCGATAAGCAGAATCGGGAAGATGACATTCAACAACTGCCAGAACAGGCGTTGCTTTGACAGTTTGGCACTATCAAGCAGGCGAAGTTTTAATTCACGTGAACGCACCGAAATAAGTCCTGAGTCGTCGCAAAGATAGTTCATGGCATTGAGCAGCAGATCTTTATTACCGAAGGTCTGGCGTGTCCACTGGTCGTAGCCCAGGGGCAATGGGTATCCCTGCGAAACATGGAACTGGTTTTTACCCACATCCCCATCAGCGATCACGATCATCTTGGTAGGTTTGCTCTTGTTGCGGATTCCCAGCGCTTTGTTTTCCATCAGTTCAGGGGGGATACGGAAAAGGTAAGCAGAGGTAAAAACTCCTTCCAGTAATACAGCGATGGCCTGCGGTCCTTTGTTGAACATCCTTTCATCGGGTTCCACCTTCAATATGTCGAGATCAATGAGAGCCGGGGCATTTACGGTGCGCGAATAGGGGGAGGTGGTAAGCAGGATCGTCTTTTTAACGCCCGGTGCGATCACTGTGTCCAAACTACTGACAAATTCTGTTTTAATGGCATTCAGGCCGTTAACCACCGGATGGTTTACCGACGGGGTAACCAACGGGAAGAAATACCATGGGAAGTAATCGAGCTGAGGCTGGTTCCCCACCTGTCCGGTGCGCACCGGGATGGGCAGCGCTTTCATATCCTGAACCAGGTTGGTGTTAAGTCGCACGCCATAGGTAAACAACATGTCTTCCAGGTTGATATCGTTTGCAATGCCCACCGTGGAATTGTATTTCTGCAGACTGTCCATACTTGCAAACACAGGATCAATCAGCCAAAGTACTTTTCCACCGCGCATGATGAATTGGTCGATCAGAAATTTGTCCTTTTCGTCGAATGGCCGGGTCGGTTTTGCGATGATGATCGCCCTGTATTTGTTGATGAGGACATCGTTGGTCGAATCAGCTTTTATTCTGAGCGCCAGACTGCTTATTTTATGATCGATGCGAACCCGTTCAACATTGTAATAGGTTGAAAGGCTGTTTTGCAGGTCGAGGGTCTCCATTTGCGAAAGTTCTCCTTCTCCTTCAATGATGGCTACTCTGGGTTTGATACTTTTTGTAAGTTGCTGAATAACACTGGCCAGGTTATATTCCAGTGCCTGAATGGAGTTGTTCAGGACCTTGTCATTATCCTGCCCTACCTGCGTCATCAGCAACTGAACCGGAAGGTCGCGTCCTTTGTACGACACCATGGCTCCCGGGAAGATGATCAGCTGTTTCGACTGACCCTTTTCATTCACCCTCAGGTCGGTTGGCTGCAAGCCGCGTTCAACAAGTAAACGATAGGCATCGTTGCGCTCCTTGGTGTTCGGCTCTGCAGAAGGGTCTACGAAAGTATACTGAATATTGTCGCTATAGGCCCTGAATTCATCCAGCATCTCCCGTGTTTCGTTCGAGAGGCGTTGAAAACCCGGCGGCAGGTCGCCGTAAAGGTAAACCTTGAAAAACACAACGTCGTCGAGCTTCTGCACAAGTCGTTTGGTGGCTGGTGCCAGTGAGAACCTCCTCTCTGAAGTCAGGTCAAACCGGGTAAAAATGAAAGAAGAGATGATGTTGAGCAGCAAAATAATAACAATCCCCAGCGCCAGCTGAAGAATATTACCCTGTTTAATGCCCCTTTTCTTACTTTTCATTTTCGCTATTTCACTATTTCGCCATTTCGCTATTTCGCTATTTATTGCTACCACTTTCTACTTTCCAACGACAGTTTCGTAAGTAAAATAAACAGGGTTGTTATGCTCAGAAAGTACACCAGGTCCCGTGTATCAACCACGCCACGGCTAATCGAAGCATAATGGGCACTGATACCCAGCGACTGAATAATCAGTCCGGTTTTGCCGGATATTACGAAATTATAGATGAACTCAAAGCCCATGTATGCGAAAAAACTGATAACAACGGCCAGGATAAAGGAGATGATCTGGTTGTCGGTAAGGGAGGAGGCAAAGATGCCGATGGCGACAAAAGCCGCTCCCAGGAACAGAAGTCCGAGATAAGATCCCCAAATGCTGCCTGAATCGAGGTTTCCTGCGGGCAATCCCAACAGATAAACCGACAGATAATAGATCAGCGTTGGCAGCAGTGAGAAGATAACCAGAACCAGGCCGGCAAAATATTTGGCGAGGATCACCTGGAGGTCAGTCAGTGGTTGTGTCATCAGCAGTTCAATGGTTCCGCTTTTCTTTTCGTCGGCAAACGACCGCATGGTAATGGCCGGTATCAGAAAAAGGAACACGAACGGCGCCAGGACAAAAAGTCCGTCGAGGTTTGCATAACCATTGTCGGGAATGTTAAACTGCATCGGGAAAATCCAAAGAAAAAGCCCCATCATTAGCAGGAACACGATCATGACGATGTACCCGATGAGTGAATTTAAAAAGCCGTTGATCTCTTTCTTAAACAGCGTGAGCATAACCCGTGTTTGTTAAGGCGTGCAAAATTAGCAATTTTCGGGATTGGCCCTGCAAAATATTACAAGATAAAAGGTCCGGGTTACTGGATGTTCCGGGCAATATAACCGGAGTAGTCGACGATGCTTGGTTCATAATCCTCGGCCAGGAGGTGGGAGGATACAAGAAAGTCGGCCGTGGATCGGTTGCACGCGGTAGGGATATTATAAACCACGGTGATCCTGAGAAGGGCTTTCACGTCAACATCATGCGGCTGTGGCTGCATAGGGTCCCAGAAGAAGATGAGGATATCGATTTTCCCTTCGGCGATTAATCCGCCCAGCTGCATGTCACCACCCAGGGGACCCGATCTGAGTTTGACAATTTCGTTTTCAATTTGTTCCTCCTTCTCCAGCTTACTTAAAATTGTCTGCTCCACCAGCTTTCCGGTGGTACCTGTGCAGATAAGCTGGTGACCCAGCAGGGTCTTATAATTGAACTCAACCCATTCCACCAGGTCTTTCTTGCGGTTGTCGTGGGCAACAAGGGCTACATTTTTCGATTTGTGCATGTTGTCTATTCTATTTCAATGGTAACAGCCTGGTCCATTTTGAGGCCCAGCAGACTGCTCGCTTTGCCTTCGCGGATGGCGAGTTCGAGGAAGCCGCTGCTCGAGAACAACGCCAGCATCTCGCCCTGGTTCACATCCTTGTAACCCCGGCTGATCTCAGTAATCCGGTAGGTTGGAGAACGAAAGGTGATGGTAAATTTGCGGCCTTTGGTGGCTGATCTGAAAAGCGACTCGGTAATGTTGGTGAAAGCGTTTTCGTAATTGTCGACATAGATCACTTTGCCCTTCACAAAGTCGCCCATCACCACAGGTTGAAATGAGATCTTCTCAACGATCTTATCCTTGGGGTGGCCCAGTTCTTCGAATGGCTTACCGGCGGCGATATGGCAGGCAACCTTCACAAACACATCGCGTGTGGAGAAGGTAAAGTAATCAGAATCCTGGATCACATCGAGTTCGATAATACGGTCGGGCTTAGTGTCAAAGATGAGTGAAAAGATCCCGTTGTCGGCCGCAATAAAACAGTGACCATCCTTAACGACCAGTGTATGTGGTGTTTCAATGGCTGCTTCGGTATTGATGGCAAGAATGTGAACAGTTCCTTCGGGGAAATTGCGGTAGAAATTACGGATGATAAAAGCCGCCTGATTGAGATCGAATGCAGGTATCTGATGCGTGATGTCGACGATCTGTGCTTCCGGCAGCAATCGCAGGATGGCCCCCTTCACCGCACCGATGTAATGGTCTCTGAGTCCCCAGTCACTTGTCAGTGTAATGATTGCCATGGATTAATTCGTACTTTTGTGTATTCAAAGGTACAAAGTTTTCATGAGTGAGAAAATAATAAGCATCGAATCCATCCATCCGCTTGATATTTTTGGCGTCAACGACCAGAACCTCGAAGCGTTGCGTGCACATTTCCCGAAACTGAAAATCGTCTCCCGCGACAACTTTATCAAGGCGCTGGGCGAAGCGGCCGATCTGCTTGCTTTTGAAGAGCAGGTCACAGCCCTGGTGCTGCATGTAGAGAAGTTCGGACGACTCACCAAGGCAGATATCACCCGGTTGCTTGGCAGTGAATTTAACGGGCAGCCGATGACTCCCGAAGGACATGGTGATGTTCTGGTACACGGTAAGAACGGAATGCTGATCCGTGCCAGAACGGCGAACCAGAAAAAATTGGTTGAAAGCAGCGAGAAAAACGACCTGGTTTTTGCCATCGGCCCGGCCGGAACAGGCAAGACTTACACTGCCGTAGCGCTGGCGGTAAGGGCACTGAAAAATAAGGAGATCCAGCGCATTATCCTCACCCGCCCGGCCGTTGAAGCCGGCGAAAACCTTGGCTTTCTCCCCGGCGACCTGAAAGAAAAACTCGATCCCTATCTCCAGCCACTCTATGATGCACTGAAAGATATGCTTCCCGGAACAAAGCTCCTTTCGTACATCGAGGACAACACCATTGAGATTGCCCCGCTGGCCTTCATGCGCGGTCGTACCCTCAACAACGCCTTCGTGCTGCTCGACGAAGCACAAAACACCACGCCAAGTCAGCTAAAGATGTTTCTGACACGCATGGGTTCCTCGGCCAAATTCATTGTAACCGGTGACGTCACCCAGATCGACCTTCCCCGTAACCAGACCTCCGGACTTATCCACGCACAGAGCATCCTGCGCGCCATTCCCGGGATCGATTTCATTTACCTCGACAATTCCGATATCATCCGGCACAAGTTGGTGGGAAGGATCATCACGGCTTACGGGGAAGGGAAATAGCATTATTACTATCTTTGCTCCATAAAATGACCTCCATGAACAACGTTCTGATGAAAACCAGCTTTACCCTTCCCGGCCAGAAAAGTCTCTATAATGGGAAGGTGCGCGACGTATATAATATTAATGATAAGTTCCTGGTTATGGTGGCCAGCGACCGGATCTCAGCATTCGATGTGGTGCTTCCAAAAGGAATTCCCCATAAAGGGCAGGTACTGAACCAGATTGCTGAAAAATTTCTGGATGCCACCGCCGATATTTGTCCGAACTGGAAGATCGCCAGTCCGGACCCGAATGTTACAATCGGCCATTTCTGCAATATCTACCCTGTGGAGATGATCATCCGGGGGTATCTCACCGGCAGTTCCTGGCGTACTTACCAGAAAGGTTCGAGGAGCATCTGCGGCGTTCCTATTCCCAACGGCATGGTAGAGCACCAGAAGTTCACGGAGCCTATCATTACACCAACAACCAAGGCCAAAGAGGGGCACGATGAGGACATCTCGGAAGCAGAGCTGATTGCCGAAGGGTTGATCTCCAAAGAGGAGTACGAACTGATCAAGAAATATACCCGGGCGCTTTTCCAACGGGGAACTGAAATAGCCGCTGCCAGGGGATTGTTACTCGTAGACACCAAGTACGAATTCGGAAAAGGGCCGGATGGCAGGATATACCTGTGTGACGAGATCCACACGCCCGACTCCTCCCGGTATTTTTACAGTGAAGGCTATTCCGAGCGCTTTGCCCGCGGCGAACAGCAGCGCCAGCTCTCCAAGGAGTTTGTCCGTGAATGGCTCATGGCCAACGGGTTTATGGGCCACGAAGGCCAGCATGTTCCCGAAATGAGCGAATCATGGATCAACGAGATATCCGACCGCTACATCGAGCTCTACGAAAATATCACCGGCGAGAAGTTCATCCGGCCCTTAACCGAAAACATCAACCACCGGATCGAAAAGAATATCCTGGAATGGCTTCACGAAAATTGATCCTCCTTCTATGATAAGCTTCTCCCCACCCCGGATGGACCAGAAGATCGTAGATGCCGTTGTTGATACGCTCTATTCTGGCTGGATTACCACCGGACCCAAGACAAAACGATTCGAAAAAAACCTCACGCAATATGGAGGGCATAAGATCACTTTGTGCGTGAGTTCAGCTTCGGCCGGACTGGAGCTGATGCTCCGGTGGTTTGGCGTAAAGCCGGGCGACGAGGTGATCGTTCCTGCCTATACTTACTCCGCCACCGCCAACGTAGTTGTACACTGTGGTGCCCGTGTGGTTTTCGTGGATGCCGGTACCGATTTCAACATCGATTCGGAAGCCATAAAAAAGGCGATCACCCCGAGAACCAAGGTGATCATGCCGGTCGACATTGCAGGATGGCCCTGCGACTACGAGACAATCAACGCCATCGTGAGCGAACCGGCCATAAAATCGATGTTTTGTGCTGAGTCTGACGAACAAAAAAAACTCGGACGCATTCTTGTGCTGTCGGATGCCGCTCACTCCATCGGGGCAGGTTATCACGGTAAAAAAGCCGGCAACCTGACCGACATCACCGTTTACTCATTTCACGCCGTAAAGAACCTGACCACCGCCGAAGGGGGTGCTGTGTGTCTGAACCTGCCGGAATCTTTTGATCACGATCAGATATACAAGGAGCTCAACGCCAAATCATTGCACGGTCAAACCAAGGATGCCCTTGCCAAAACCCAGATCGGCAGCTGGCGTTACGATATCATCGAGCCGGGTTATAAATACAACATGACCGACATTCAGGCCGCCATGGGACTGGTCGAACTCGAACGATACGACAATGATATGCTGGTTCGCCGTAAGGCAATTTTTGACCGTTATGCAGCCGCGTTCACACAATACCCCTGGGCGCAGGTTCCCGAGTATGAAAGGGCCGGCAGATACTCTTCTTACCATGTTTTCCTGCTTCGTATCCGGAACATCGATGAAACCATGCGAGACGAGATCATCCGGGAAATTTTTAACCGTGAGGTGGCGGTGAATGTTCATTTTGTTCCGCTCCCTATGATGACCTACTACCGCGAAGCCGGTTACCACATCGAGGACTATCCTGTTGCCTTCGACAACTATTCACGGGAAATAAGTTTGCCGGTATACTACGATCTCACGAACGAAATGGTGGATACTGTTGTGAAGGCCGTGGTTGAAGCGGTCGAATTGACACTTGACAATTGATTGGTGATCAGGTTTTTTGATATATTATTCAGTTTTTTGGGGTTGGTGGTTTGCCTGCCGGCCTTCCTGATTTTCGGCATCTGGATCAAGGTGGATTCAAGGGGCGGGGTCTTCTACCGGCAGACGAGAGTTGGCAGGAATAACCGGGATTTCCGGATCTTCAAATTCCGGACGATGCGCCTCGATTCTGATAAAATGGGGGGACTTACCATCGGCCGGCACGACAGCAGGATCACGGCTGTTGGTTCTTTCCTGCGTAAATATAAACTCGACGAACTGCCGCAGTTGATCAATGTTATTTGCGGCGATATGAGCCTGGTTGGTCCGCGGCCCGAAATACGGCAGTATGTTAACTTTTATTCAGCCGCGCAAAGGCAGGTTTTATCTGTCCGGCCGGGAATTACCGATTGGGCTTCCATCGAATATATCAATGAAAACGAGATTTTAGGAAAATCCTCTCACCCCGAAGAGACCTACATCATGGAGGTCATGCCCGCCAAAATTGCCCTCAACCAGCGCTTTATCGAAAACCAGACGCTTCGGATGTATTTCCGGATCCTGGGTCTCACAATCAAAAAAATGTTTGGGGGCAATCCTTGATCCCGGGCTATTTTACGAGTACCATCTTCCTGGTTGCAGTAAAGTTACCGCTCCTGAGGACGCAAATATAGACTCCTGAATCAAGCGATGAGGCATCCCACCTGATCTTGTGACTTCCGCCGGTGAGTGATTCGTTAAGGAGGGTATCTTTGAGGTTTCCCGCGTCATCATACACCGCAATAATTACAGGAGTATTGTTGACCGGTATCTCCAGCGATATTGTTGTTGTTCCTTTAAACGGATTGGGAAAGTTGCCAACAAGCCGTGGCTTTCCGATCTCCTCATTCTCACTGATGGCATTGGGATAAAACAACGGACTGCCGGCTTCCACCCAGGCGGTGTAGATCAGGTTGGCCAGGTTGTCGGAACCATTTCGAAAAAGCATGATCGTAAATGGGCCTGTTTTTGACCACAAAGCCTGGTAGTAGGCCGCAGAAGATACGCTGCCTCCCGATTGCGTTTTTGCATAGGTGTCTGCCAACAATACACTATCTACATAACGGTAGTTGGAATAAAGGTAGCTAAAGATATACTGACTTACGTTCGGGATCAGCAAGGCCGAATCAGCCGGGTAGATCATCTGGGATTCAAACTGACTAATCATCTTTGATTCATAACGCGAATGTATGCCGTCCTGACCGGTGGCCTGTCCGTTATAGTTGGCAGTAATATGCAACGGCATATGTCCGTCAGCTACATAATGACCCAGGTCGGCCGCATACTGCTCAGATGCATTCCAGTCGCCTCTCCGGAATGCACTTTTCAGTGAATCGTAGGTGCGTAAAGTGGCCCAGGGCAGTATTCCCTGAAGCAACGTCCAGAATTCACCATGAACGGCGACCACCGAATCATAATTCTCCTCAATCTTCCCGGTAAGTGCAAACTCCGGATAGTTCTCAATGTCCAGGAAGTGACGGGGCGCTTCCGTCGGGTCGGTATCCCGCCGGTTGTCAGGATCGGAAGCGTGGTTTGTTACGAAATTAGCCCAGTTAGGCTTCAGAAATCCGATCTTGGCGGGCAGACACGCAGCCATATTCTGGTTGATGATCCGGTGGCCTTTATAGCCCCAGCCGGAAAGCAGGACTGCCAGTGGAAGGAGTAAAAGTGCAAGGTTGAGTTTTTTCATTCGAAGGCTTTCAGAAGGTTGTCGAGATTTTCAATTTTATCGGGGAAGGCAAGTTGTGTGTAAGCATTGATCAGGTTTCGGATAAGGCGCTGGATGATGTCATGGTTGGAGCATGGGGCATAAAACGACCAGTCGGACTTGAATTTCATCTGGCGCACAAACAGTTCTATCTCCCGGCGGGTGAAAACGGCTCCTTTATTGAACGGGTTTATATAAAAGAGAACATCATCCTCGGTCGGGTTGGTGAGTCCGGATTCGGTGAGGTAGGCCACGATGAAATGTTGCGGCAGGTTTACTCCGTATACAGGCAAGCCCAGTTTGCGGGCCAGGATAATATACAGCATCCCAAGTGCAACCGGGCTCCCCTTCCGCTTTTCAAGCATGGTGTTGAGGTAGAAATTTTCAGGATCCGTCAGGTTGGTTGGGCTGCCTTCGAAATTGTGAACACCGAAGAGAATATGGTTCAACACCTTAACATTCTCAAGCGCGGTAAGGTTGTCATTCAGCTCAAGCCAGATGTCCATCTTCACCTGTTCAATGCGGGAATATACTTCAACATCGTCAAGGTCAGGATACTGAGTGCGTGTAACCAACATAAACCCCTTCAGCAGGTCGGAAGAGCCAAGGTTCACCCAGTTTACAAAATCCACATAGAGGTGCTCCTTACGCAATGCGTTAACAATCTCCTCAATGCGACTCTGTATCAAGGTATCGAATGTATTATCCTGCACTTTTTCCAGTTGGGGAATGGCATCCGTGCCAAAATTGAGAATAGAGCTCCTTACGAGGTCAAATGCCTTTTCATCCGGCTCATCGAGCAGGTTTAGGAGGGCGGTAAGGGCACTGCTTTCAGGTGTCACTCCCATGTCAGATGGTCTCTAGTACCAAGTCAATCAGTGCTTTGATGACGGTCTTGTGGTCAGGGTTGTACTCTCCGGTGGCACGGTTGGCGATCAAGGCGCACATGGTCACCATGTTGTGACCCATCAGGGCGCCAAGTCCGTAAAGCGCTGAGGTCTCCATTTCAAAATTTACGATGCGGTTGCTTTCGTAGCTGAATGACTGGAGTTTCCTGATCATGTCGGGGTCGGTAAGTGCAAGCCGCAGAAAACGACCCTGCGGACCATAAAATCCGGGCGCTGTTGCGGTAATGCCGGGGATGGTGAAAGGTCTGAATTTTTCAACCAACGGACCGGCACCCTTAATAAAGTAGGGTTGTGAAAGACCCTGATGCCAGTCTACCTGACTCCTGAAAGCCGCAGTCATTCCCTTGTCGGAAATATCTTCGAGGCCTTTGTAAAAGCAGAGGAGGTTGTCGAGCCCGCAGGCATGGGTGGAGAGGCTGAAACTGTTGATCTTCACATCGGGCTGTATCGAACCTGAAGTGCCGATGCGCACGATCGACAACGATCTGTGACGGGCATTCTGTTCACGAGTTTGAAGGTTGAAGTTAGCCAGGGCATCAAGTTCATGCATCACGATATCGATGTTATCGGGACCAATGCCGGTGGACAATGCGGTGATCCGCTTTCCGCTGATAAAACCTGTGTGTGAGACGAACTCACGGTTAGTCCGCTTGCTCTCGATCTGCGAAAACCGTGATGAAATATCGGCCACGCGACCCGGGTCTCCCACCACGATAACGGTATCAGCCAGGTCCTCTGGTTTCATGCACAGGTGGTAAACACTTCCATCAGCGTTTACAATAAGATCAGGTTCTGCGAGTAAGGGCATGTACATAACATTTTGGCAAAGGTACGAAAATATTTGTGGAAGCGGCGACCGATATATTTTGCCGGCGAGTTCTATTTTTCAGCCGGGTCGATCACACCCCTGGCCCTGTTTAGCGAATCGGGAATCTGCAGGGGAGGATGCTGACCAATTCTGAATTCCATATTTTTCCGGAGGTTCAACACCTTGGCGATCCCCGCCTCATAGGCCTCCCCAAAAGGTTTGCCCAGCGCCATCTGCGCCCTTTCAACCTGTTCTGCCACAATCGAATATCCGGTTTCCTCACAAGAAATTGAACCATCGATCCAGATCTCTCCCTTGGGTATAAAATGGTATGCCTGATCGTTCCCGCTGAATCCGAAGTCGGGAAAAATATTTTTACGCACCATAAAACCATCCACGATCCACACTTTTATGCCATCTACCTCCCCTGCCGGTAACCGGTAGATGTTTTCCAGCCTTATGCTGTCGGCGATTCCCGGAATCTCTTTCCTGTTGCTGTAGTCGGAAGGAGAAACCGGCGGGAGCCGGAGTTCATGGGCTTTGCAGACTGCTGCATACTTTTTGCGCATAACTTGTTCCAGCGACAGCGAGGAGTCGTGCGCCTGGTCGTAAGTCCAGCCGAATTTTGCCATCAGGTGCCGTTCATTAAGTTCATGGGCCAGTGTCAGATCAAACTCTTCACAGGAGATGGCGTGGTCGATCCAAATCTCGCCAACAGGGGTGAATGGGTATCGTTGCTCATTGCCACCATACAGGTACTCCTGGTAAATTTTGTGCCTGACCTTGTAACCATCAACGATCCATACCTGGAATCCATCCTTCTCACCCCAATGCAGGCGGTATATCCCATCCACTGATTTCCGTTGACTGCATCCGAATAGCGTAAATAACAACAATGTTGAAAGCAAATAATTTATCTTCATTTCCGATTATCCTTTATTAATCCTTAAAGGTACCTTATCTTTTGGTAATTTTGCAAAACACCCGGAAATTTCTGACATGACGATTATACAGGTTGTAAAACGGTTCAAGTATTCCATTGCCTTCGTGCTCTCCTTTGTTCTTCTCGAAAATATTGCCTGGATCATCGAACCCACTTTTTTCGGTAACCTGCTGGATGCGCTGATCGACAAATTCTATGATCATGAGAAGGTAAATTACGCCCTGCCCCTCCTGATCTGGATCTTCGTTTACCTCCTCAACGTGCTGGGAGGAACGCTGCACAGGCTTTACAGCGGAAAGATCTACGCCAAGATGTATGCTGATATTGCCACTACGGTGATCATCTATTCAAAGGACAAGAACCACCCTGTTTCCAAGATGTTTGCCCGTGCCGAACTGGCAAAAGAGTACATCGTTTTTCTGAAAGAGCGGCTTCCCGAAGTCACCTGGCAGTTCTGTGCAACCTTCGGTGCTGTTACTGCCCTGTTTTTTTACGACTGGCGCATCGCGGTGGTGGCTATTATTGTGATCATTCCCGTGGCATTTATCAATAACATTTATCGCAGGAATGTGATCACACTCCAGAAGGAAATTCACGACACCCGGGAGGAGCAGTATAAAATATTTGAGGTGGGAAACACGATGTCCATCCAGCATTTTTACCACAACATGGTGATCCCGCAAACAAAAATTGCCCGGTGGAGTTCACTGGACTACTTGCTGATTAAGGTTTTACTGATGATAATTTTCATCGTGATCCTGTTCATCGCTGTGGATGTGGACAAATTTTCGACCGGAAAAATTTACGCGATCGTTTCCTACATCTGGACCTTCATCGCGTCAACTGATTATCTGCCGGGTCTGATGGAAAGTCTTACTGCCGTAAGGGAACTTAACAGCCGGCTGAAGGAGGAGGAGGTATGAAGGTAGAAATTATCAATATCGGCGATGAACTGCTGATCGGGCAGGTGGTGAACACCAATGCTTCATGGATGGCCGAACAACTCAACCTGGCCGGTTACAAAGTGCACCAGGTAACCATCGTGAGCGACGAGCGAGAGCACATCCTGGAGGCGCTGTCGCTGGCCGAAAAGCGGGTGCAGATCGTCCTCATTTCAGGCGGAATAGGCCCTACCAAAGATGACATCACCAAACACACCCTGTGCGAATTCTTCCAAACAAGGCTTGTGATGAATGAGGAAGCCTACCGGGATGTGGAGCGGTTGTTTGCCCGGCGTGGTTACCCCGTCACGGAACTCAACCGTCAGCAAGCCATGATGCCTGAAAGCGCTACCTCCATCCCGAATCTTTTGGGTACCGCACGGGGAATGTGGTTCGAAAAAAAGACAGCTTCACCCCTGCCCACGGTCTTCGTCTCCATGCCCGGTGTTCCTTTTGAGATGAAAGCCATGATCACAGAGGAGATCATCCCGCGATTGAATCAAATTTTCAACACACCGGTAATCCTCCACCGCACCATCCTCACCCAGGGCGTTGGCGAATCCTTCCTGGCCGCCCAGATCGAGGCTTGGGAGAACAACCTCCCGTCCCATATTAAACTCGCCTACCTTCCCCAGCCGGGCATTGTCAGACTGCGGCTCACCGGAACGGGGAATGATGAATCAACGCTCTCAGCGCAGGTAACAACGCAGGTAACGGCGCTCAGGCAAATAATCCCCGATTATATTTACGGTTACGACAACGATACCCTGGAGGAGATTACCGGCCGTTTGCTCCTTGAGAATAAAAACACGCTCGCTACTGCTGAAAGCTGCACCGGTGGCTACATTGCACACCTTATCACCAGCGTTCCCGGAAGTTCAGCCTATTTTAGAGGTTCCGTGGTTTGTTACGCCAATGAGGTCAAGGAACAGATCGTCGGAGTTCTGCCTGAAACCCTTGCAAAATATGGAGCCGTCAGCGAACAAGCCGTAACCGAGATGGCCCTGGGAGTTCAGTCGCGGCTAAAAGCCGACTTTGTGATCGCAACCTCGGGTATTGCCGGTCCCGACGGCGCTACTGCCGGCAAACCTGTTGGAACAACCTGGATCGCCATCGCCACACCCGCCGGAGTCTCCGCGCATGCCTTTCTCTTCGGCGATTCCCGCGAACGCAACATCCGCCGTACTGCGTTACAGGCGCTCAATCTGCTCAGAAAGCAGTTACTTTCATACTTTTTTCTTTCTCCCTTTGGTATTTTAAAATAAAAGTTCTATTTTTGCACTCCGTTTTTGAAGCATCTATTAATCTGAAGAGCAATGGCAAGAATTTGTGAAATTACCGGCAAGATCGCGATCAAAGGTCACAAAGTATCGCATTCGAACAAGAAAGCCAAACGTTGGTTCAGCCCCAACATCCAGACCAAGACCTTTTTTGTTCCCGAAGAAGACCGTGAAATAACACTCAAGGTTTCTGCTGCCGGCCTGCGCACGATCAGCAAGAACGGCGTATATGACACCATCAAGAAAGCCCGTGCAAAAGGCTTCCTGCACAAATAAAATATTCCCAAGGGTTGAAAATGCTGTTACGCTGCGTAACAGCATTTTTTTTGCCCTTCCCGTCAGAAATAAAACTCCCGGAAATTCGTTATCTTTCAGCCATTAATCGTACTCCCCGGATGAAATGCCGTTTACTCGCCCTTTTGCTGTTTTCATTTTCGCTTGCCGCCTATGCACAAGAAGTGCAGCCTGCCGATGAGAACCGCGACCTGGTGCAGTTTTCGGGGATCACCATCACAGCAGACAGCCTGAATCCTGTTCCTTTTGCCAAAATTTATGATGTTACATCACACCGCGGCACCTCAAGCGATGTTTTGGGATACTTCTCGTTTGTGGCGCATAAGAAGGATACTGTGCTTTTCACTGCCCTGGGTTATAAACCGGCCTACTTCTTCATTCCCGACACCATCACCAAAAACCGCTATTCCCTCATTCAGCTGATGAGCGCTGATACGCTTACCCTGGCCGCGGCGATCATCTTTCCCTGGCCCACCCTCGAAGATTTTAAACGCGCTTTCATCGAGACTAAAATCCCCGACGACGACATAGAGCTTGCCCGTAAAAACCTGCAGGCCGCCGATATCCGTATGCGGGCTGAGGATTATCCCATGGATGCCAACATGAACTACCGGAACTACATGGACAACCAAACGAGCAAGCTTTACTATTTCGGGCAGCAGCAACCGTTCAATTTTCTCAACCCCTTTGCCTGGGCTCAACTTATCAAAGCCTGGAAAGAAGGCAAGTTCAAACAGAAATCCGAACGGTTAAAATAGCTTCTGCGTTTGAAGAAAATCCTCCTCACCGGCTTGATGTTACTGAGCTTTTGTCCGTTGGCGCTTCGGGCCCAGCAGGCAGTAGTGTTCGGCATCATAGCCTCCGGAGAAGAAAAGCAATTCCAGTTCGTGAATGTGGCGGTGAAAGGAACTACCACGGGCACCACCACAGACCGAAGTGGCCGGTATGAATTGAAAGTTCCTGCCTCACAGGAAATTATCCTGCTTTACTCCCACATTGGTTACGAAACCGACTCCGTTGCAATGAACCTTCAGCCCGGCGAACGTAAGGAGATAAACCGCCTGCTGAAACAGCTCACCACCGAACTCAGCTCCATCGAGGTGAAAGACCAGCAATTGCGCACAAACTCTTTCAACCGCCTCGACCCCAAGGTGATGACCTTCATCCCTACCATTAATGCCAGCGTGGAAGACCTCATCAAAACCCTGCCTGGCGTTTCGTCGCGCAACGAACTCAGTTCCCAGTATTCCGTTCGTGGCGGCAACTTCGACGAAAACCTCGTATTTGTCAATGACATCGAAATTTACCGGCCATTTCTCGTCAGGGCAGGGCAACAGGAGGGACAGAGCTTCCTCAACCCCGATCTCGTTTCAGGAATCTCCTTTTCCGCAGGAGGATTCGATGCCAAATACGGCGACAAAATGTCGTCGGTACTTGACATCCGCTATAAGAAACCAACCGCTTTCGCCGGGTCCTTCGAAGCCAGCCTTATGGGAGCCAGCGGCCACCTTGAAGGAACCATCTCAAAAAAGTTTTCTTACCTGCTGGGGGTGAGGTATAAAACCAACTCCTACCTGCTCAAGGGACTCGATACGAAAGGAAACTACAAGCCCCGCTATTTCGACATACAGGGGATGCTCAACTACGACATCAGCAAACAATGGGAGGTTTCAGTACTCGGAACATTTGCCGACAACTCCTTCAAGGTAGTGCCCGAAACCCGCGAAACAAGTTTCGGCACCATCTCGGAAGCCTATAAAATAAAGATCTATTTCGATGGGCAGGAGGTTGACCGCTACCAGAGCTGGCTGGCCGCCCTTACCCTCACCTACAAGCCGTTTCAGAACCTCCGCCTGAAACTGATCTCTTCGGTTTACCAGACTTATGAAGCAGAAACCTATGACATTTCCGGCGAATACTGGATTGGAAAGCTTGAAACATTTCAGGGTAGCGAAGCCGGACAGGTGACTGAGATAATGGGTATAGGCGCCTACCTTCAACATGCACGTAACTATCTGGACGGAAACGTGTTCAACATCGAACACCGCGGATCCTGGGAGAAAAACAAGAGTGTGATGGTGTGGGGGATAAAATACCAGCATGAGGGATTCAAATACCGCATGAATGAGTGGGAGGTTCAGGATTCAGCAGGCTATTCCATGCCCCACCCGGGTGATTCACTGGGATCGGCGAACCCGCCGCACGGAGAACTCCTGCTTACCAACGTCATCAATAGCAATAACACCGTTAACACCAACCGCTATTCCGCATTCATTCAGAACACCTGGACCTTCAAAAACCCAAAGAACGATATATCGCTCACTGCCGGACTGCGTGCTATTTACTACGATTATAATGCTGAATTTTCGCTGAATCCTCGGGTCAATGTTTCGTTCAAACCACACTGGAAAAAGGAGGTGGTATTCAGGGTTGCAGCCGGCTACTATTCTCAACCTCCCACTTTTCGCGAGATGACAGATCTCAGCGGGCAGCTTGTGCCTGACCTGAAAGCCCAGACTGCCATCCATTTTGTGGCCGGAAGCGACCTCTATTTCAAAGCCTGGAAACGTCCGTTCAAGTTTGTGACAGAGGTTTACTACAAATACCTTCAGAACCTCATCCCATATGAAATCGACAACCTTAAGATCCGATACTACGGCACCAATGATGCCCATGGCTATGCCGCAGGTATCGACTTCCGCGTGAATGGTGAGTTCGTGAAAGGGGCAGAATCCTGGGCCAGCCTCTCCATTATGCAAACGCAGGAGTATTTTCAGGGTTCATGGATCCCCCGCCCCACCGACCAGCGACTCAACCTGGCCATTTTCTTCCAGGATTACATCCCCAAATTCCCGACCTGGAAAGTAAACCTCACCCTCATCTATGGAACAGGGCTGCCGTTCGGACCACCCAACTCACCACGGAAAGACCAGACCCTACGCATTCCTCCTTACCGCCGGGTCGACATAGGAATCTCCAAACAGCTTATCGGCGAACGTACAAAGTTTTCTGCAAAAAATCCACTGAGGGCCTTCACCTCGATGTGGCTCAGCCTCGAGGTCTTCAATCTCCTCCAGATCAGCAACACCGTTTCCTACCTTTGGATAACCGACATCAGCGGTCGTGAATATGCCATTCCCAACTACCTTACACCGAGAATGTTCAACCTGAAACTCATCACTACTTTTTAGTTCCGGAGCTGACATCTAAATGAGACAAAGGCATGGTTCCGTTAAAAACTATTTCCCTGCCTTTCTCCCTTCGCCGCCGGTGACCATCCTTCGTTCCCAATCTTTTCCATACCCCGGCTGCGACGGTTTTTTCGGAATGCCTTTGCCGCTCCCGTTGTCTGACAGTTGTAGACCCTCAGTCTGCATAATGTTGCCGTCTTTGTATTTCATAAAAAGATAGTGGTAAAAATCCTTCCAGTCTGCAGCCAGTTTGTTGCCAAGCGCTACTGAATATTCAGTAACACAGGCAACGGCATCTGACTTTTTCCCTCTGAAAAGAGCGGATGCCTTGGAGTCGATGTAGGTGTTGCCACGTATGAATTTTTGCTCCAGCGCCTGTTGGTATCGCTCCACTTCGGGGTGAATGACGTTGTATCTCGAATAGCAGAAGTTATTCACCTGGTTGAAAGTCCAGAATGCAGCGGTTTCCGACCATTCGATCATACTTCCGTTGCCCACGGCAAAACTTTTCGGGATGGCACTGATGCCGCAATACATCGGGGCAAAAACACAACCATCGGCATCATCCACGCCAAACCAGAAAATCCCTCCAACCACATTGGGCAGCCAGGAACGACTCTGGGCCACGAAAACGTATCCGGTTTGCTGGGTAGCGATCGCCCGTTCCTGCAGGTAAACTACGCTGTCGACCGTGAACTCCATCGGCCGCCATCGGTAGGGACACTGGAAAGGACCCGCCCCCAGGTCGTATCGCATATCCATCGGGGTATCTTCGTAGTGGTTGCGCATCGCTGCCATCAGCTGTGGCAGGGAAACCAGCGAATCAGGTTTTACCCACAACGGCAAACGGTTAGTCACAAAATGATTGGGATTTGGTGACTCATCCATGTACTGTGGCAGACGGTAGAGCTTACCCAGCGCATAGTTGGTAAAATCCTGATTGTTGCGAACGGAGGCACTTACCGTCCTGAAAAATGACCATATACGGGCATCGCAGAAACGTGCACCACTGAAATTTACGGGGTTGTAAACATCGGAGAAGGAGAAAGTGGCATCAGGCCCTTTGAAAAAATCGTGTTTCCTGGCAAAGGTGATCACATCGGGCGAATGGTAGCAAACCTGGTTCAGGTTGTTCCAGTCATTCCCGGTCTGGAAAGGGAACGTGGTGATGCGCGCCTGGTTGGCATGGCCGCTCACATAACCCTCGGGCACGCGGCGCGCAACCCAAACGGCTCCCTTCTCATACTTCCCTTTGCCGATCAACTCAAGAATCCAGGCCTCCTTCGAATCAGAGATGGCAAATGACTCACCGCTCGTTGCATATCCATACTGAGCCACCAATTCCGTCATCACCCGGATCATCTCCCGGGCACTCTTCGAGCGCTGCAATCCAATCTTCATCAGCGAACCATAGTCGAGGATCGCCCCCGGCTGAGTGGAGAGCGAATCCAATCCTCCCCACGTATCTTCGCCAATGGCCACCTGCTCCTCATTCATAAACCCAACCACAGTATAAGTTTCACGCGCCTCCGGAATCCGGCCCAGAAGTTTTCCGTTTTCGTAATGAAAGACGTCAACCATTGAACCGGCTGCGTGTTTTCCTCCCGGATAGAAAAACAATGCTCCATATCGGGTATGGCTGTCAGCGGCATAGGTGATCATCACAGAACCATCCTTGCTGGCTCCTTTGGTTACAATGAGGTTGGTGCATGCGAAAACAGGCAGAACCAGCAGCTGGGTTGCCAGCAGCAAAAGAAAAAGATAAGTTTTGGTCATGGAGAAAGGTTAAGACAGGTAAAAAAGTAACGGCATAAAGGAGTGACAAAGTAACAAAAAAATCAGCAAAATTTGTATTGTTTTACCTGACCAGTGTCACCGTCCCTGTGAGTTTTTGGGTAGTTCCGGGGGCTTCACCGGCTTCATATTCGATCAGGTAGGTGTAAACATCCGGCGGAAAAGGGTCGTTGCCGTTAAGTCCGCTCCAGCCTTCGCTGATGCTGTTGCTTTCGTAGACTTGTCTGCCCCATCGGTTGAAGATCAACATGTGAAAACGCGCAATCCCGGTACCCACTGCACTGAAGTTGTCGTTAAGCCCGTCACCGTTGGGTGTAAACGCGGCAGGCACCCACAACTTTGCCGGTTGCGGGGGACAATCGCCGATGGAGATCGTATCACTGCCGTTACAGTTCTGCCATGTCACCGTTAACCAGTAATTTCCAGGTTGGGTCACAACAAAATCCGGGTTGTGTGTTCCATCCTGCCAGGTGTATGCCATTGCACCGGACATGCTCCTGAGCGTAATCCTGCTACCCTGGCAAATCGTGGTATCGTTCCCCAACGAGAATACAACGGGTGGTTTGACTGTGAGGCGGGTGACCAGCAGACTGTCGCATCCCGAAGTGCTGGTGAGGGTGTCGAAGTAGGTTCCTGAAACAGTTTGCCACTGGCCTTGTGCAAAGTAACGCGAGCCATCACACAAGGTGGTATCAAACGTGCCGGTGGGCAATGGGAATAACGTCAGGCGTATACTGTCGCTGGCGGTGCACCCCCGGCTGTCTGTAGCAGTAACCTTGTATATTCCTGGCTGTCTGGCCGTAACCGTGCGCGTATTTTGGCCATTGCTCCAGACATAGGCCACAAACCCGGCCCCGGCATCCAGGGTCAACACTCCTCCGGCACAGAGTGTGGTATCGTTTCCCAAACGAATGGCACCTGGTGCAACAATAACAATCTCTTTACACGTCGAAACTTCTGAGGGCAACCCCTGGTCTACGGTAAGCATCACGTTGTAAACTCCAGGCGAGGGATACGTAACAGGCAGAGGATCTTTCAGAATGGAAGATGGCGGCAGGGAATTTGCCGGCCCCGGAAAGTACATCAGGGCAAGCGAGGAGGCAGTGCTGCTTGTCACAAAAGTGTACAAACTATCACCCTGACGAATGATCTCCGAAAGTTTATAAGGATTGATGAGGGTGCCTGGGTAACCCGATGGAACCCCTGTTACGGTACCCGCCATCCCGCCGGGAAAGAGCAAACGGACCAGCATATTGGAATGAAAAACATTGTTTACCACATAACCGGTAACTTCATTGCAGTCGCTGGTCAGCGTGACACCACTGGCGGCACGCAGGTAACCAACATTACCCAGGTTAACTCCTGAAGGCAGGTTGAGCAACGAATTACCGAATTCGAGTCTGGATATACTTGCAGAATCGGAATTGCACACCATCGCGTACCAGTTTGGTGATTGACAGAATAGGGCAAATTGTCCAGGATTGGTCAGGACCCCGGCTGAAAAGGGCAAAATTGTCACACCTGGGTTGTTGTTGCTCAATGAAGGTCCGAATAAAAAGCGCACCAACCGATTGGCCACAGCATCGGTAACAAAACCAACCCATGCTGTTCCATCTTTGGCAATGACCAGTCCGTCACCCCTGGTCAGCTCCGGATATGGGCCAAGTTCGTCAACAACCGGAGTGCCCGACAGCGAGGTGCCAAAGCTGAGCCTCACCAGAACATCTCCCCGTACCACAAACCCAAACCAACTGCCATTGTCATATTTAATCTGGATTCCCCTCACCCGGTTGTTAAGCGGATCGACCTTTACCAGGTCCACAGAACTTATTGGAGCGCTGGTCAGCGCTGCATGGATATTGCGGACCACCATGCCATTTCCGGCATCGGTGAGGAACGAATAGAATTGATTCCCGGTCCGGATCAGGGTAATATAGCGCGGATCTGAAAGCAGTCCCTGAAGGTCGCCGAAATTGACCATCTCGGGGTCGCGTTTAACGGTACCCGTGGCAAATGACCAGTCGTAGGTGGTTCCACCTATGGACAGATTTGTTACGGTAACGGGCTGGTTCATACAAGCTGTATCAGGCAGGGAAAAACCGGCAGAAACTGCGGGAGCGTACTCCTGTGATTGTGCAACCAATGATAACACCATCCACAAATAACCTGTGATAAGGCTGCTAATGACGGGCTTCAGCGGCCATTTGTTGGTGCTACGGTGTTGCATCATCGGGCCAGCAGGCGATTTCAGTGTAGATAAAAAAAACCTCCGGAATTCCGGAGGCTCTGTTTGAAACTTCACATTTATTCAAGTTCCTTGATGGACTTGCGGATGATCTCGACCGCCTCGTGAATCTGCTCTTCATTGATAACAAGAGGTGGTGCGAAACGGATGATATGATCATGGGTTGGCTTGGCAAGCAATCCGTTGTCGCGCATCTTCAGGCATACATCCCAGGCAGTTTTACCATTAAATGGCTTGATTACTACAGCGTTTAACAGACCTTTACCACGAACCAGCTCAATATACGGCGAGTTGATCCCACGCAATGCATTGCGGAAGATCTCACCCATCTTTTGTGCGTTTTCTGCAAGTTTCTCTTCACGAACCACTTCGAGTGCTGCCATGGCCACTTTCGCCGCTATGGGGTTGCCGCCGAAGGTAGAACCGTGTTCTCCCGGGTGAATGGTAAGCATGATGTGATCGTCGGCCAGCACGGCAGAAATGGGGTAAACGCCACCGCTGAGCGCTTTTCCAAGGATAAGCACATCCGGTTTGAAGCCTTCCCAGTCGCAAGCCAGTAGTTTTCCTGTGCGGGCAATACCTGTTTGAACCTCGTCGGCGATGAAGAGTACATTTTTGGCTTTGCACATGTCATAGGCCTTCTTCAGATATCCCTCATCCGGAACGAAAACGCCCGCTTCACCCTGGATAGGTTCAACCAGGAACCCGGCCACATTGGGATCCTCCAGCTCTTTCGCAAGGGCCGTCAGGTCGTTGTAGGGGATGGAGACAAATCCTGGGGTGAACGGACCAAAATCTTTGCGTGCATCGGGATCGTTTGACATCGACACCACCGTGATGGTGCGGCCGTGAAAGTTATTCTGACAGCAGATGATCTTTGCCATATTTTCGGGAATGCCTTTCACCTTGTAAGCCCACTTGCGGGTAAGTTTCAAGGCGGTCTCATCCCCTTCAGCGCCAGAATTCATCGGCAATACTCGCTGATAGCCAAAATATTCGGTGATGAATTTTTCGTACACTCCAAGCACGTTGTTGTAAAATGCACGGGAGGTAAGTTCGAGCGTGTTGGCCTGCTCAACCAATGCACTGATGATTTTCGGGTGACAATGGCCCTGGTTCACAGCTGAATAGGCAGACAAAAAATCGTAATAACGTTTGCCTTCAACGTCCCACATAAAGACGCCTTTTCCTTTGGCAAGTACGACAGGTAACGGATGGTAGTTGTGGGCCCCGTATTTGTCTTCGAGGTCCATGGCCATCTGGGAGGTGTTTACTTCGATCATATAGTGTTTGTATTGGTTATTTATTACCTGGAAACGATAAAGGAACCCGAGTTGATCACAGAATGTCCGTCAAGGATTTTATAATAATAGACGCCACTCTTCAGGCTGCTCGTCGGCACGGTATTTCTCAGCCCCTTCAGGGGAAGAACACAGAGCGTCTGAGCCTGGGTGGTGTAAATTTCGATCATCCCCTCTTTCAGTTCAGATGATACGGTTACCGTGAGCAGGTCAGACACCGGCACCGGTGAAAGTTTTACTGAAATTTCAGGCATCATCAGGTATTCATAGCCGGCAATATCGGTAAGTGTAACATCGTCGAAATAGGCCTTGCTGCCAACCTGGCCAACGCTTCCCAGCATATATTTGGCGTTATATCCGGCGCAGGAGAGAAGAAGCACCGTAATACTATCGGGCATCGTGGTGGTGTTAAGGTAGTTGATGGGAGCATCAAACTGGGTATAGGTACTAACCACACCTTTGAATACCAGCCGGGTGTAAGCAATAGTATCGCGTTTGTGTGTCGCGGTATTCCATTTTGAAAGCAGGATAATGGCTGCCGAGGAGTCATTGACCTTTGGAAATGACATATAATAACCCTGGAAACGGGTAGGCTTGGTGTTCCAGGTAAAACTGTTGCCAAGAACAGCTTTCATGCCTACCCAATCGATCTGCAATGTTCCCACAACACCGGGAATAATTACCTGCATCACAGCGATCTCCTGTGTTTCACAACGAACGGCATAATTACCGGCATGCACTGAATCGGTGCGGTATACGGTAAGACCCGGAGGGGTGGGAATCGTGTCGAGGATGTTCAGGGTACGAAAAAAAGGCCCCTGCGGTTCCCAGAAACCCTGCTGGGGATGGGTAGCGTGAGGTGCCCAGAACCAGCCTTCAAAGTTTCCGTTCACGAGTGAGGATTGTCCGAATGCGACAACACCGCTAAAAAACATAAGGAAAAGGGTAGAGATTTTTTTCATGATTATAATTTTTATGGATTATTGGTTCATCGTTTAAATCGCCAGGATCACCTGCAACGAGGTCGTCCTAGGGGCTTCGATCGTAATGGGCCGCAGCGAATATTCGGTGTTGAAGATGTTATTGATCAGCACCGAAAATTTAAAATCTTTGACAACATATCCCACCCTGAGGTCAACGATAAAATTGCCGTCGTGATGCTGCTCGCGGTATTTCACGATTCCCGAGTGCATCGCTTTGGGCTGGTCAAGCTGATAAAGGAAAATATCGATGTTTTTCATATACCCGTAGTAGCGTCCTGAGATTCCGGCTGATAACCGCTTCTTGAAGGTGAACTGCAGGTCGGACTTGCCCAGTTGCTGCATCCTGTATTTAAGGATGTTGCCTTCGGTATTGGTAGAGGTGGAATTGTAGGAATAGTTTCGCACCTTCCCTGCAGATGTTTCCACATGGGTGTAGTAAACCAGGTCAGGATCGAGTGCCATGGGAACAGAATAGGTGTATCCCAGAAGTATGGACACATCAACATTTCTGAAAAGTTTGCCTTCTCCACCCAGTGTAAGGTCGGCTCCATATATTCTCGCAGGACCTGTGTTCAGGAATTTAAAACCGATACTTTTCGTCACGATGCCATTTCCCCAGATCCCGAAATTGAACTCCACATAGTTATCATAGTTCTCTAGAAAAGCCGACACATCGGCCATTCCTGTAAATTTACCGATTCTGAAAACCTGCTTCACCCCCATCTCGTACGACATGCTGGTCTCCGCCTGCAGGTCGGGGTTCGGGTAAAAACCAAATCCACCTGAATTCGTTGTAATGTAGCGCTCACCGATACTCGGCACCCGGTAACCCTGCCCCACAGATGCCCTGATAAAGGTAGTATGGCTTGCCTGAAGGTTCACTCCGGCCCGGAATATCGGTTTGTTTTCAGTATAACCCGCCACCTGATAATACTCCCAGCGGCCTCCCAAAAGAATCGTGAGACAGTTGAAGAATTTTTTCTCAGCCTGGGCATAAATGGAAAGATTTTCAGAATTGTAAGTGCCCGGGGTGTTGGCTGTTGTTGTACCGTCTGGAGCAAGGATCCCGGAGAAAACCTGTCCGTAGGAGTATGAATAACTGCTCATGATCCCGGTTACCAGCATCATGTTCCCCAATTTCTTGAACTTATGGGTGTACTGGTATTCATTGTAAAGGGTTAGATACTTGTTCGACTGGTTATTGTTTGCATCGGTGTTACCGTAGTAAACACGGTTTTTCAGACTATGAACATTGCCCTTTTTATTGTAATACTTGATGTACGGATCTACATAAAAGGTAAACTCCTTGAAAAGCGACAATGCCCCGGGATAGGAGCGGTAGATATTGGTATCGGCATCATACCAGAAATAGGCCTCGGCACTCTCACTGTACATGAAGGTTCCGTTAATGCCATAAGTCAGTCCTTCGATTTTGCGGTCCCTGATACGCGTATTGAAATAGACCTTTGCACGTTTGGCAAATTCACCTTTGTTGAATGCGGTATCTGCGGCAGGTTCAGGGGTACCTCCTACGTATCCCTGGTCGTTAAAATAGTTGGCTCCCACCGAAAGGTCCACATTGTTGATCTTCTGCAGATGCGAAACGGAAATACCAAATACCATCGGGTTTATCCCACTCCAGGAGGTTGCATATTTCCTTGTTGGCTTGCTGTAAATTCCCAGGTAGGAGTTTATTTTGGTTTCGGGTTTATCTTTGGGATAAGCCGTGCGGATGTTTATTGCACCGGTTATTGCAGAGGAGCCGTAAACCACGGAGGAGGCTCCCTTCACCACTTCGATCTGTTCAATGTCGTCAACAGGCAGAAAACCCCAGCTCGGACGACCGGCATCGCCACGGAGGATAGGAATATCATCGACCATCACCATGACCCTGCTCCCAAGGCCGGAACTGAATCCACTCCCGCCTCGAATCTGGGGTTCATTGTCAACAATCGTAATCCCGGGTATCTTATCAATGGCCTTGTCAACACTCGACGGATTGGACACCATGATCTCTTTTGCCTTCAACACCTCGATGGTGGCGATGGACTCTTCAATTTTCTGTGCATATTTTGATCCGGACACCACTACCGTTCCTAGTTCTTTTGCAGTGCTTTTCAACTCAAAATCAACTATCTGCAAGTGCTTTCCATCAATGTGAACATGATGCTCAGAGGTTTCATATCCTACCGAAGTGATCAGCAGGTCGTACTCCCCTTTTGGCAGGTTGAGCTGGTACATCCCGTTGGAATCTGTAAATGTGCCTATCGATTGGCCTTTCACGCCAATATTTACGAACGGTAAAGTTTCATCGCTCCCTTGCTCTGTGATGGACCCCTTTATACCTGAAACCTGGGCACAAACGACCATTGGGAACATCAAGAAAAAGGGAATATACAGGAGAAAGCGTAACGACTGTTTCATGCAAACCATTTTAACTTGTAAAGATAAAAATAAAAGAAGAAACGAGCCCAAAAAAAACTATACCTGGGCTCCGTCAGTGACAACTAATCTCTTGTAGTTAATTGAAGGAGAAGTTATTAAGGCTCCAAGTCCGAGTTTGCTCCACTTCTGATCCACCGATCTGATGGTTGTATCATCCATCACGATAACATTGGGCCATCCGCGCTGAAAATCATCCAGTTCCCGGGTTTTCCGGGTGCCATCAACAAAGAGGCAGGGGTATTTACCTGCACCGGTTTCAACAGTAAAACAATCCCTCAGGGGATCGAGGTTATTGGCAGCAAGCCAGGTAACATCGTGCAGGTTATTCACATCCCCCGGAGAATCAATAAAAACAACGAATTTATAGCCATTGACCAGTCCGCTGTTCGTCAGTTCGCGGGTAATCTCGCGAACATGATTTCTCTTCTCTTTCCGGATGGCCAGAAGGAGAACAGAGATCCCGGCGGATGGCAGCTGACTGTTGATGGCAGTGATCTCAGGAAACCTTGAATGAATGCGGTTCGTATCAATGAAGCAGCTGCTTTCCTCTACGGGAGTACCCGGCCCTGCTGAGGGATCGCGGGTGGCGTCAAGACCTACTTTGCTCCCGAAAGCATACTTGTTGCTGCTATGGTCGAGAATGTCCACAGGACCACGCACAAATTGTATATCATCCAGCGGGTCGGTCTCCTCAGAGATCCGCCGGGCCAGGGCAAGATAGTCTGTCAACACCACATCTGCGTCCGCAACCACCATGATTTTATTGAACATCATCTGTCCGGCTCCCCAGAGCGAACTCATGATCTTGAAAGCCTGCCCGGGGTAGGTTTTATTCATACTCACAAGGGTGATGTTGTGAAACACACCCTCCACCGGCATGTGCATATCGGAAACCTCGGGGGCCACCGTTGTTTTGATCGGCATCAGGAAGATCTTCTCTGTTGCCTTTCCGATCCAGCCATCCTCCTGCGGGGGAATGCCGACAATGGTCGCCGGATAAACCGCATCCTTCCGGTGGGTTATACAGGTTACATGAAAGCGGGGGAAATTATCCGCCAGGGAGTAAAAGCCGGTATGATCGCCAAACGGTCCCTCCAGGATGAGTTCCTCCTGCGGATCAACATAGCCTTCAATCACAAAATCCACATCGCATGGAACTTCCAGGTCGTTGGTGAGACACTTTACCAGTTCGACCCGCTTCTTACGCAGGAAGCCGGCGAGCAGGTATTCATCAAGATTTTCGGGCAATGGTGCGGTTGCTGCATAAGTATATGCGGGGTCGCCGCCCAGTGTCACAGTCACCGGCATTCGTCTGTTTGCCGACTTGTACTTGTTATAATGGTGTGCCGATCCTTTGTGCAGATGCCAGTGCATCCCCGTGAGTTGCGCACCGAAAACCTGCATCCGATACATCCCCAGGTTCCGGTTCCCGGTTTCAGGATCTTTCGTATGAACGCCGGGCAAGGTTATGAACGGTCCACCATCGGCTGGCCAGCAGGTAAGTACAGGAAGCCGTGTAAGGTCGGGTTCGGTCATTACGACCTCCTGACAACGCCCTCTGCCTGTTTGCGTTGCGGGCATCCACGAGGCAATGTTTTGGAGCGCGGGCAACATTTTCAGCCTGTCGATCAGGCTCTCTTTCGGCGAAGCAAAATCCTTCAACAAACCGGAAATCTGATTTCCGATATCGTCCAGGCTCCTTACCCCGAGCGCCATGCAGATCCTTTCGTCGGAAGCATAAGCGTTGATAAGTACAGGAAAAGGAGTTCCGTTATTTTCGAAGAGCAGCGCCTTACCTCCATGCTTAACCATCCGGTCGGCAATTTCGGTCATTTCAAGTCGCGGGGAGACAAATTCACTGATCCGAACTAGTTCGCCGGCTCGTTCAAGAGCTGTAATAAATTGATTTAGAGACTTGTACGCCATCGTTAATTCCCGAAAGCCTTTTCCTGAAACTTATCGGGCTTCTTGTCGTTGTACTTTGACGGGCACTTCAGCAAAAGGCTTTTGGCTATGAACTGGTCGCCTTGCATGGAGCCGATGATCACCACCTTTTCAGATTTTTCAAAATCCTGAGGCTTTGCATTGTTGTACACAACCTTCTTCTCAAGTCCTTTTTCATCGATCATATAAAACGAAAACTTGTTCGCATCTTTCTCAGCATCATATTCCAACGGTTTGGCCCGGTTGAGTTTTCCGATCACATGCAACTCTTTGCCCGGCTTCTTCGCCGCCTCCGCGAAATCGGAATAGGTACTTGCATCAGACATGGTGGTGACAACCACGGCAATGATTACCACCAGGATGACAATGATTACAATATGTATGGTTTTCATATTTTGTTTTTGGATAATTTATCTTCTACTTCTTTCTCGAGCTTGCCAATCTTTCTGTCGAGGTAAAAAAGGTAACCGAAGATTCCGACAAGAATAACGGCCAAAACAGCTACAACTACAAAAATCTTTCCGTATTGATCCATGGTTCAGTGATTATTAGGATGAAAAGGCAAAAGGCAACATGATCGTTTTCAATTTTCAATTTTCAATTTCAACTTTCTGATCCTTATCCGGATCTGCATGATCCATACACCCAGCAAGATCCAGCCGACCATAGCAGGATAAAACAACGGGCGCATACTGGGCTCAAGGTGCATCGGAAGCACAGGCGAGTCGGTCTTACCCGGATGGATACTTTCCCCGGCAATTCTGGGCATGATCATCACAAATACAATCCAGAGTACAAAGGCAAAAATATTGTAAACTGCCCCGACTTTGGCACGCTTGTGAACATCGTCGATGGAACCGCGGAGGATCATATAGGCCAGGTAGATAAACATACCGACTGCAGCGCCATTGAGTTTCGGATCTTTTACCCAGGGGGCGCCCCAGGTAAAGTTCGCCCAGATCATCCCGGTAAGAATTCCAAGAAATCCAAAGAGCAGTCCTACGTTCACAGCCTCCACTGCAACGATGTCTTCCTGTTCATCAAATTTCCGCAAATACCGCAAACTGAAGATGAACCCCACGAGCAACATGATCATCATGCCAAACCACATCCCCACATGATAAAAGAGGTTCCGCATCGTCTCTTTGATCATCGTATCGGGAATCCTCACAAAGAAACCGAAACAGATCGCATACAGAAGCAGCAGAAATGCTAAAACCTTCCACCAATTTTTCTTCATTACCTTAACTTTTAATGCACAAATGTACAAATGCGCGAATGCACAAATTAAAAATTGCAATTTCGTTATCCTGCTACTTCGCTATTTGAATTAGTCGCGCCAAAGGTACGGAAATAACAGATATGCCAGGAGGATCACCGTCACGTTGATAGTCAGCAGAATGACAATAAACCCAGACAGGCCGGTCCATTCGAGACTGCTCAGCGCAGTTTTTGAAATTTTCATGAGGGTTGCGAGAAGGGGAAGTACAATAGGAAAACTCAGGATAGCCATCAGCGAAAAATTATGGCTGGCCCTGGAAGCGATGGCAGCTACCATGGTTAGCACCGAAGACAAACCAAGACTACCCAAAACCAGTGCTACCAGGAACAAAGGCAGGTTGACCACCTGGTTTCCCATAAGGAGTAAAAAGAATACAAACGACAGCACCGACAAAATGGCCATGAGGAAGAGGTTGTATATGATCTTCGCAAGAACCACCGCCTGAGCACTGGCAATCGTATAATAATATAGGTGTCGCGCCGGGCTCTCCTGATTGAAGCTTTTCGAAATTCCATTCACCGCCACAAAAAGGAGGATAATCCAGAAAAGTGAATTCCAGGTCTCCGCAGTAATGACATTTTCAAAAGCGAGATAAGTCACAAAGATGGTTGATACCAGGTAAAGCAGGATGCCATTAAGCACATATTTCTGCTTCAACTCCAGCCTGATCTCCTTCGCTACAAGATATTTAACTTCAGTTAACAGCATTTTAGGTGGCAATATGGTGTAAAGGTAATTCTGCGAAGTGCTAGGAGATGTACCCGGGTGCTTCTTTCGAGTGTGCAAATATACAAAAAAACCCCGCGGTTTCCCGCAGGGTTTCCATGCTTTGAGGCACGATAAGGCGATAGCCAGAGCGGACCTATTGAACGATCATTTTTTTGGTAACGGCTTCATTGTTCGCTTTCACGGTATAGAAATATACTCCTGCCATCAACGATGAGCCATCAACAACAAACTGGTATGCGCCGGCAGGCATGGTACCTTTTGAAATATCCATCACCTTCTGTCCGGACACATTGAACACCTCCATGGATAGTGCGGCAGGTCTTTCGAGTTTCACATTCACGGTGGTCATTCCGTGGAATGGATTCGGGGAATTCTGGGATACATAGAAGGTTGGCTGCATGGTCTTTTCCTGATTCCCAACGATGATGATCTGGTCTTTCGACGGCGAGAGGAAAATAATATCGTTGTTGGTGATATCCTGCTGTCCCTGCGCGCCACTCGATCCCTTAAGGTAAACGCCAGCCTCCGGGTCACCCTGGAATACCAGGTAGATCTTGCTGTTGCTGCTGGTGGGAGAGGCCGAAGGATATACACATTCGGTAAAGTTATAGACAAGTCCGGTGGTAAGGTCAGCAATGGTATCATGCCAGGATTGACCCAGGTCCGAAGAAGCCCTTGCATAGATATGACGGAGCATAAAGTTATTCAGGTCGCGGTAGTTGGTAACACTCGACCACACAACAAACATCTGGTTCTGGTCGTCAATAACCATGGTAGGAAAGGAGCTCATGGAAACATAATAATGAGCCAACTCTCCGGTACCGGCATAAAAAACATTGGTATCCTGCACCCATCCAATATAATTTCCATGGGCATACAAGGTGTCGGGATTGATATCAAATGGCATCTCAGGCATATCTTCGTTCCAGTAAACAAGACCGTCGGTAAAAGGTACCCAGAATTTTGCTCCGGTTGCGTCGCCGCTTGCACGCTGCAGTCCGAAAGTTATATGTGCCTTCCCGGAATTATCGAGCACAATGGCTGATGCTCCGTCAGGACTCCAGAATGTACCGGTGGTATCCGGACCTGCCCATTTGTTGTAAGGACAAGGCCAGATTATGGTTTTGGTCCAGTTGGTTCCATTATCCGTAGATTTCATCAGGAACTGATCAGTCCAGCTGTCACCAACCACAAATGCAAGGGTATTGCCTTTCGGTTCAGCGAATGTGTAAGTGTCGGCAGCGAATGTAAGATAGTCGGCGGAAGTGGTGCCGTCGATAATACGGTGCTGGGTTTCCCAGGTTGCGCCTCCGTCGAGTGAGCGGTAGTAAAGCAACGCGTTGGTAAGTCCCTGGTAGGTCACGTAAGTAACACAAATGATATGTATGTACGTGTTGTTCGGGCCATTGGTTACAACACGGGGCCACGAAATATCTTCGGCACCGGCAGGACCTCCCAAAATAGTCTGTGTCCAGGCTCCGGTTCCTTTTACAGGTCGGGTGGAAACAATGAGTCCGAGGGAGTTGTGGTGAGACACTACGACTTCGCCATTTGCACCCCAGCGGGCATAGGATGGCCAGCCAGCTTTGGAGTTCTCTATCCTTGCCGTTGGTTGTGCACCCCATGCTGTACCGTTGAAATAGTTGTACCCTGTACCGCGGTCGCCATAAGTATCGGTTTTTGACCAGTTTGCAGTTGCCGCCATGGTTCCGTCGGGGTAATAATACATGCGGGTCTGATTGGAGGAGTTGGTTTGCAGGTCATAACGGGTAACCATGGTGGAGGGATCGTCCATCACCGATTTGGTGAAAGCGGTAGTGTAACCAGGCTTTGTGCCAATGGTTTCATCTCCCTTTACAGCGGTGGAGCGCAAGACTTTGAAGTCCTTTTTTACTTTCGGGAATACCGGCCGGAGTTGTGCCAGTGCTGCGACGGATATGCTGACCGCCATCAGTAACAGAGTAATTTTTTTCATGGCTTTGATATAAAGTTAAACTTAGGTTGCTCGAAGTGAATACACAAATATATGAAAAATATAGTGTAGAAGAGGTTCCAAAAAAAAGAGGCTGTCTCAAAACCAGAGACAGCCTCCTTAAAATCAATAAAATTCAATCCTTCGTCCTATTCAACAATCATTTTGTTGGTAATGGATTCGTTATTGTATTTTACGGTATAGAAGTAAACACCGGAGGCAAGCTGGCTTGCGTCAATAACAAAACGATAGCTGCCGGCGGTGAGGTTTGATTTCTCCATGGAGATAAGCTTCTGGCCCATCAGGCTGGAGACTTCAAGCGTAACGCTACCCTGTTTCTGGATGTTAACGTTAACCGTAGTCTGTGCTGTTACCGGGTTGGGATAATTCTTGGACACGGAGAATGAAGGTTTTGCCGGTCTCTGGTCATCAACACCAACATAGAGGCTGGTCTTAAGCGGACTGGCAACGATCATACTGTTGTCTGTTACACTGGTTTGTCCAACATAACCTGTGATTGTTGCACCTTTTACGAAAGATCCGGCCAGGTCATCAGCCATGAACAATACATAGATTTTGCTGTCACTATTTCCGGCAATATCCGGAAACATGCACTCTGTCCAGTTGTACTGAATGAAATCGCTGGTAATGTCGGTCAGACTGTCCTGCCAGACAACGGTTTGGTTTGCCTTGATAGAAGCTGTTCTCTCAAAGATATGTCTGAGGTAGCAATTCTCAACATCGAGAAGCGGCGTAACGCCTGCCCAAACTACAAACATGTTATTACTGGCGTCGATGGTAATGCCGGAGTTGCTGGTCATGGAAGAATAATAGGCTGCTAGTTTCTGGGTGGTGGGATAGAATACGTTGGTGTCTTTTACCCAGCCAATATAGTTGCCATTATCATACAAAGTTGTGGGATCGAGAACTGCGGGGAAGGTAGGTAAGTGTTCATTCCAGTAGATCACACCATCGGTATAAGGAACCCAGTATTTACCACCGGCAACATCACCGCTTCCGCGCTGCAGGCCAAATACGACATGCGCAGTACCCTGCTGATCGAGGGCGATACTTGAAGTACCGTCAGGACAGAAGAAAGTGGGAACGGAGTCGCCACCTGCCCAGAAATTATAAGGACACGGCCAGATAACGGTTTTGGTCCAGGTTACTCCATTGTCAGTTGATTTCATGAGGAGTTGATCCTGCCAGCTGTCGCCAGCGGTGAAAGCGATGGTATTGCCAACGGGTTGTGCCCATGAATAGATATCTGCAGTAAAGCTGAGGTAATCTGTTGAAGTCATTCCATCCAGCTGTACCCAACCCGACCAGGTGGCTCCGCCATCCAGTGAGCGGGTATAAAGCAGGGCACCATCCATTCCATTATAAACGGTACCACCATTACCGGTAGGAGCCGTTAAAGCAATAACATGAACATTGTTGTGATCGGTACCATTGGTAACCAATCGGGGCCACAACATGCTCGACGCGCCTACGGGAGCAGGAAGTGTTGATTCTGACCATGCTCCGGTTCCACGGGTGGCACGTTTGGAAACAACAAGCTGTAGCGTAGCACTCTGGTGAGCAATCATGATCTCGCCATTGGCGCCCCAGGGCTGAATTGACGGCCAGCCGGTTCTCATCGTCTCTGTTCTGGCTGTTGGCTGTGCGCCCCAGGTTGATCCGTTATAAAAATTGTAACCTGTTCCTCTGTCTGTATACCCTGAGGATTGTTGCGACCAGGTAGCGGTAGCAGCCATTTTCCCATCGGGCCAGAAATAGATGCGCTGCTGACCTGAACTTCCATTGGTCTGAAGGTCGTACTTGGTAATGCTTGTCGTAGGATCATCCAGTACAGATTTGCTGGAAACGTAAACATTGGGAGGGTTCAGCATGGGAACCTGATCTGCAATGCTCGTCTTTACATAAGGCGCTTTTTTGTCATTGGCCTTGTGCATAAATGCAGGTTTCTGAGCGATTGCGCCCATGGTAAATCCTGCGGCAAGGAAAAAGAGTAAAAGTTTTTTCATGTTCTTTTTGTTTTGGTTAGGCAATGAAAAGATTATCATTGAACAAATATACTAAAAAAATCTGAACTTTTATTTTTCCAAAAAAAAAGCCCCGGAAAATTTCCGGGGCTTCTCATCAAGGCAATAAAAATTATTGAACAACCATTTTGTTGGTGATTTTCTGATCGTTCGCTTTAACCGTATAAAAATATACACCGGAAGGGAGGCTTGAGCCATTGATGGTAAATTCATAGGAACCGGCATTGAGGTTGCCCTTTTCCATATTCATCAGACGCTGACCAACCAGGTTGGAGATTTCGACTGTAACGTTGCCACCTTGTACAAGGTTTACTTTCAATGTGGCGATTCCCTTTACAGGATTGGGGAAGAGGCTTGCACTTACAACATCCTTCTTAACTTCGTTCACGCCAACAGGGAATGGTGGGTTGTTTACACTGATCGTATAATCAGCAGGCACATACTGGAAGTCAGAAATATATTTGAAAGATACAGCAAGGTTCGGATCGGAATTGGTAAGGATCTCGGCCACGATTGGAATGGTATGCCCACCACCTGTTGTGTTGGTGAAGGCCTTGCGGGAAGTGCAATGGAAGGTAGCATTCTGGGTGATTTCCGAAAGGAAAGTCACATTTGTGGGAATATCATTTCCATTGGCGTTGGTAATTTTATTGGTTAGGAGGTTGAAACCACGGGCATATACATCCGGGTTGGTATTTGTAGTTACATTGGGTACATCCGTATCCCCATAGGTTACGAATACAAAATCTCCGGTTGCACTGGCGCTGATCTGGGTACGGTTATACTCGGTAAGGGTACCGAAGGCTCCGTCGAATGTTTTCGGACAGCCCATACGCACACCCTGCCAGGTCAGACCTTTGTCGGTCGAATAGATATCAAACACGGCCAATGCGCTGTCGCCCGTAGCAATTGAATAGGAGGCCGGACATACACCAATAACGACACCGATATGCGGGTTTCCCCATTTATCAACAACAATATCACCATCCCATGCTGTTGTGTAAGGAATCTCATCGCGGGTGGGTAATGGAGGAGTAAAGAGCTGGGCAATTCTGTAATCGCTCAGGAAGTTCTTAACTCCGGTAATTCCGTTGGGTCCGTCAAGCTGAATGGCGATGGGATCGCTCCAGGTTGCACCACCATCATTGGATTTGAAAACCACAGGATAATAATTCGTATCCGGACCTACCTGAGTAGCACCGCCATTGTTGCAGATGGTGAAGATCCAGGCATGCTGGCCATCGGGAGCAAAGGCAACCCGGTCATCACTCGGACGGGAACCATTTGAAGTGGTCAGCGGCAACAACGAGTTGGTATAAGCAACATCTTTGGTGGTATTGTTCCACAAACCTCTCCAGAGGATAATATCGTTCTTATATCCTACGAAAGTAGTACCTGACCATTCCTGGTCGATATCTGTAACAAGAACGGTACCTTCCTGATTGATATCCATCCCGTCGGGAATATAGGTATAGAGCGGGGGAGCAAACCAGTAAAGATGCTTGGTGGTATCGGCTGCATTGCCAAGATTTGCAACGCCGTAGCTGTAACCACCCCAGGTTGAGGCAGCATTTGACAGATTCGGGGCAAAATAAATGGCATAGGCATTGGCGAGTGAGGTATTACCGGCCGGGTTGTAAATACCACCCTGCGGATAACGTCCGGCATCTGCATAATAAGTACCGCCCGCGTTCAGGTTTGCAGCATAGATCTGACGGTTGTTTGTCCAATCTGCATTGGCCACGCCACGGTTAACGCCGAGGTCAATGCCAATGTAACCAGAAAAGCTCGGAGGTGTGGTTCCGGGGCCCATCCGGTGAACGTTAATAACAGCATTCAATTCATTATCAGCCCATACCATGGTTTTCTGACCGCCATCATAACCATAACCATTGGCATTTGCAGAAGTTCCGATTGTAATGACGTTTACAATGTTGGTGCTCTTGGTTCCTGAAGGTTTTGGAGTTACAGGAGCAGGCATGGCCTTTTCAGGTTCGATACCGATCTTTTGAACAGTTACCTTCTTCGCGATCGGGATCCCCGGTTTAAGCTGAGCACGTTGTGCTACAGCAGCCAAGCCCACAGTAAGGGCCAGGCCCAAAAGTACTAGTTTTTTCATTTTCAACGGTTTTGAATTTATTTGTTACTAAAATTAGTTTTACAAAGAACAAAATTAGCATGAATTATTGTGATCTGCAATGTTATGTAAAAAATTTAACAAAAGTTAAGGTTCTTCTCCCCGGAGCGCCTTCTCCTTGGTGTCGACAGGGATGATGGTGGAACGTTGAAATTCAATATCATCGGAAAATATTTTTCGGTAGGTGATATGCCTTTTGGCAAAGGTAGCCCCTACCGACTCGTGCAGTGCACGCATCTTGGGATTAAAATCGCCAACCCAGGAGAGTTCAAGTTCAGTGATGTGCGGTTTTTTCTTCATCTTTTCGTTAAGATGCCAGAATATTCCTGACTCAACTCCAAACCGCTGAAATTTCGGTTTAACCCCCATGATCACGATTCTGGTGCGGGTCATGGTTTTACGGTATTTAAGCCAGAGGAACTTCAGCTTGTTCCAGGCATGCAGCTTGCCATGAAGGTGTTTCAGTATCTGATTCAGGTCGGGAAACTGGATGAGAAAAGCAACCGGTTCCTTTTCATAATAGGCGTACCAGATCATCTCCGGATCCATGAACGGCTTTGCCTTTTCGAGTCCGCGGCGAAGGGTTGCTTCATCCATGGGGGTAAAATTCTCATGAAACTTCCAGGCGTCATCATAAACCTCCTTCATATCACGGATATACTTATCTGCCTTTGCAAAAGTGAAATGTTCGAAAATCAGTTCTGGTTTTCGCATGGCCCACTCTGCAATTTTCCAGAAGCGGTCGGGAAAGGGTTTGGTCAGATCGAGATGGTTGGAAACCTGTTCAAAATAGAATTTAAACCCGTATCCCTCAAAGAACTCCCGGTAATAGGGAGGGTTGTAATTCATGCCAAAACCGGGATGGATGAACCCCTCAACAAGCAACCCCCAGTTTACATCGTTTTCACCGAAATTCACAGGTCCGTCCATGGCCTGCATCCCTCTTGCAGCAAGCCAATCGCGGCAGCAGTCGAAGAGAAGCCGGGCGGCATCGGGGTCATTGATACATTCAAAAAATCCCATTCCGCCGGTGGGCTGCTGAAAAGTATAAGCTTTTCGATTGTTGATAAAAGCAGCCACACGGCCAATCACCTCGCCGTCGTCGTTAAGCAGTATCCAGCGCGTGGCCTCCCCGTGCTGAAAAAAGCTGTTTCGCTGCTTGTCGAAAACAGCTTCGGTTTCATCGTCGAGCGGACGCACATACCACGGATCGTTCCGGTAGATCGTCTCAACCATCTCCAGAAACTGGCGGTGATGCTTCCGTTCGGTAACTTCAATAAGCTTCATGACAGATTGTTTCCCATGCAAAAATACATTTATTCCTTTTCCGTTATTATTTATCTTTGCACCGAATCGTCACTCCTGCATGAAAAAACTCGATGTATTTATCCTGAAATCCTACCTCGGACCTCTGGTCATGACATTCTTTATCGCGCTCTTTATCCTGCTGATGCAGTTCCTTTGGAAATATATCGACGACCTGGTGGGGAAGGGACTCGAATGGTACATCATTATCAAACTGATGTTCTATGCTTCGTCAACTTTTGTTCCGCTGGCGCTGCCCCTGGCCATCCTGCTTTCGTCGCTGATGATGTTCGGAAACCTTGGCGAACACTACGAACTTGTTACCATGAAGGCTGCCGGAATCAGCCTGAGCCGGATCATGCGCCCACTCATCATCGTCTCGATCGTAATCAGCCTGGGAGCCTTCTATTTTGCCAACGTGGTATTACCCATAGCCAACCTGAAATTTCTCTCTCTTCTCTTCGACGTCCGTGAAAAGAAACTGGCATTCAACCTGAAAGAGGGGGAATTCTACAATGGGATTGAGGGATTCGTGATCCGGGTTGGTAAAAAGGAGAAAGACGGGAATACCATTCGCGACATCATGATCTACGACCACCTGAAGCGCGCAGGAAATGTTTCGCTCACTACCGCTGAGTGGGGACGAATGGAGCTGAGTCCGAACAAACGGTTTCTGGTGTTCCATTTATATAATGGTACCAATTATGAGGAGCGGATCGATCTGCGGAAGTATGAATCCTTAAGGCAATTTCAGCGCACGCGGTTCAAGGAGCAACAGCAACTCTTCGACCTCTCCACCTTCCAGCTTACCCGTACTGACGAAAATCTGTTTAAGAAAAATTATGAGATGCAGAACATTACCCAGCTTAGTTTTGCCATCGATTCGATCAGGGGACGCATTGCGGATGACAAAGAGAATTATTCCAGAGCCTACATCAGCAACCTGCAGTTTTTCAAGGCGCTTGATACCACAAACCGGAAGGTGATTGATTCAGTTGCCAGATTCAAGGCCGACCTCATCGGCAATTTTAAACCGGGGGAACGTTACACGATTCTTGAAACCGCACGGAACGGGGCAGTCAGTCTGCGCGACAACATCGAAACGAACAAAAATAATCTGTATGTCACCAGCAAACTGGTTCATAAACATGAGATTGTATATCACAAAAAATTCTCCTTCTCCATTGCATGCTTTCTCCTCTTTTTTATCGGAGCACCCCTGGGCGCCATCATCCGGAAGGGAGGATTAGGGATGCCTGCTGTCGTTTCCACCCTCTTTTTTATTCTCTTCTGGATCATCTCCTTCATTGGAGAGAAGTATGCTGCAGAGGGTGCCGTTCCCGTATGGCAGGGCATGTGGATCTCCTCGGTAGTCCTGCTTCCCATCGGCGTTTTTCTCACGGTAAAAGCAACCAACGACGCTTCACTTTTTGACCTTGAAGCATGGGAGAAATTTTTCCTCAAGTTCCTCCCCGGGAAAACACGGAACATTTGATGCCATGAAGATCCTCATGCTTTGCAATAAATCACCCTGGCCACCAAAAGAGGGTGGCCCCATGGCAATGAACATGATGATTGAGGGGCTTCTGGCCGCCGGTCATGAGGTGAAGGTACTGGCAATCAATTCTTTTAAGTACAACATCTCACACAAAGACCTGCCTGCCGAATATGTCCGGAAAACCGGCATCCGTCTGGTGGATGTTGACCTCCGGATAAAACCGCTGAAGGCCTTACTGAGTCTTGCCGCTAATCGCTCCTATCATGTAGACCGGTTTATTTCTGACAATTTCAGGAAAGAGCTGATCGAGATGCTGGCTATCGGGGACTTTGACGTTGTTCAACTGGAAACACTTTTTGTTTGCCCCTACATCGAGACCATCCGGCTCCATTCTAAAGCGAAAATCTTTCTTCGTGCCCACAACATCGAAAACCGGGTATGGGAGCGGGTGGCGGAAGCGACCAAAGACCCCCTTAAACGTTGGTACATCGGTCGACTTGCCCGGGCGCTGAGGAGATACGAGCATGCCATCCTTGATAAAGTTGATGGCGTGATTGCAATCACCCCGACCGATGCGGACTATTTCAGAAATGTTTTATCAACCTGCCAAAACAAACCTGAATCCGACGGGCAGGAAAGTGCAAAGCAAAAGTTTAAGATCACCGACATCCCCTTCGGGGTGAACCTGCACGATTACCCTCCCCTTGCCCCGGAAGCGCAGGAATTTCCGTCACTATACACGATCGGCGCGATGAACTGGATTCCAAACCAGGAGGGCATTCGGTGGTTCCTGGTGAATGTATGGCCCGACATCCACAAGCAGTATCCCACCGTGAAATACTACATCGCAGGCAGGGAGATGCCGGAGTGGATGAAGAAGATCAAACAACCCGGTGTGGTAGTGGTTGGCGAAGTCGAAAACGCCAGGGAATTCATTGCCGCTAAAACAATTATGATTGCCCCTATTTTTTCGGGTAGCGGCATCAGGGTGAAAATAATTGAAGCCATGGCTGCCGGCAAAACCATTATCTCTACCGGCACAGGCGCCGAAGGAATTCGTTGCACCAACCGCGAAGATATTTTACTTGCCAACCTGCCATGCGAATTTTTCGAGATGATCTCCATCTGTGTGGGCGATGAAGGCCTTTGCACCCGAATTGGCCAAAAGGCGAGACGACTGATCGAAACACAATATGACCAGCCGGTACTCATCGAAAAATTGATCGCTTTTTATCAACATCGCCCCTGATAACTCAGTTTTTCCTATTTTTGTCTGCCAGAAGTCATTTTCATGCGATTATTTTTTCTTTTACCCCGGGTCCCCTATCCTACAGAAAAGGGAGATAAACTAAGGGCTTTTCACCAGATCACGCAGCTCGCGAAGCATCATGAGATCATCCTCTGTGCGCTCAACGACGGAACCCTGCATGACGAAGCCATTCCGGTGCTAAAAAAGTATGTCAGGTCGATCCACATCATCGAGATCTCCAAAATCACAGTTTTTTTTAACATTCTGAAAGTCCTGTTTTCGGGTAAACCTTTGCAGGTAGGATATTTTTACAACACCGCCTCCGCAAGAAAAATCCGCAAACTGATCGAAGAGACAAAACCCGACCACATTTTTTGTCAGCTGATCCGCGTGGCGGAATATGTTAAGGACATTCCCATTCCAAAAACCCTTGATTACCAGGATGTATTCTCCAAAGGAGTTGAACGACGGCTTGCCACGGCACCGTTTTACCTGAAACCCTTTCTGCGTATTGAATACAACCGGTTGCTCAAGTACGAACGCGAAGCTTTTGATGCCTTCGACAACAAAATAATTATCTCCCAACCCGACCGCGATCTTATTCCCCATCCCGAAAGGGAGAAGATCGTCGTCGTGTCGAACGGGGTAGATACCGACTTCTTCAAGCCCATCTCAAGAGCGAAAGAATATGACCTGGTTTTTACCGGGAACATGGGATATCCGCCCAATATCAATGCTGCAGAATATCTTGTTAACGAGATACTTCCACGTATTCTGCCCCATAAGCCCGACCTTAAACTTCTGATCGCCGGAGCCAGCCCCCACCTTAAGGTACAGGTTCTCAAAACGGACCAGGTAACGGTTAGCGGTTGGGTTGCCGATATACGTGAATGCTATGCCGCCGCAAGGATATTCATCGCCCCCATGCAGATCGGTACAGGATTGCAGAACAAAATACTGGAAGCGATGGCCATGGAAATACCGTGCATCACCTCCCCGCTCGCCTTCCAGGCACTAAAAGCTACCGAAGGTGAAGATATCGTTGTTGCCCGTACTCCGGAAGAATACGCACAGCACATTCTTATGCTCCTTGGAAATCCTGAAAAGGCAGCAAATATTGCACGCCACGGACATGATTTCGTGCTGCGAAACTACAGCTGGGAAAAGGAAACCGACAAGATTGATGCCCTTATCAGATAATGCACCAATGCGCGAATGCACGAATGCACGAATGTAAGGAATGTAAAGAATGCTGGGATTCAATCGTAAATCGTATAATCGTAAATCATTTCTATGTCCGACGATCGTAAAATTATCTTCTCGATGGTGGGGGTCTCCAAGACCTTCCCCCCGCACAAACAGGTGCTGAAAAACATCTATCTCTCCTTCTTTTACGGAGCCAAGATCGGAATTATCGGATTGAATGGTTCAGGAAAATCAACCCTTCTGAAGATCATCGCCGGGATCGAAAAATCGTTCCAGGGGCAGGTGGTATTTTCGCCCGGATTTTCGGTTGGATACCTCGAGCAGGATCCGCAACTCGACGACACCAAGACCGTGCGGCAGATCGTTGAGGAAGGGGCTGCAGAGGTGGTGGCTTTGCTCAAAGAATATGAGGAGGTGAACAATAAATTTTCGGAACCGATGAGTGACGATGCGATGGACAAACTCATCAAACGGCAGGGGGAACTTACCGAATTACTTGACCATCACAATGCCTGGGAACTCGACAGCAAGCTCGAACGGGCCATGGATGCCCTGCGTTGCCCGGAACCCGATTCTCCGGTTTTAAACCTCTCCGGTGGTGAACGACGCCGGGTTGCCCTGTGTCGTCTCCTGCTCCAGGAACCCGAAATCCTGCTGCTCGATGAGCCCACCAACCACCTGGATGCAGAATCCGTGCAATGGCTTGAACTCCACCTGCAGCAATACAAAGGTACCGTAATTGCCATCACCCACGACCGCTACTTCCTCGATAACGTAGCCGGTTGGATTCTGGAGCTCGACCGGGGAGAGGGCATACCGTGGCAGGGAAACTATACCTCGTGGCTTGAACAGAAATCGACACGTCTGGCTACCGAGGAGAAAACCGAAAGTAAACGACGCAAAACGCTGGAACGCGAACTGGACTGGGTGCGTATGTCGCCAAAGGCACGGCAGGCAAAAGGGAAAGCCCGTCTGAACGCCTATGAAAAGATGATGAACGAGGACACCCGGGAGAAGGAAGAACGCCTTGAACTTTATATTCCAAACGGACCCAGGCTTGGCAACATGGTCATTGAAGCACAGGATGTTTCCAAATCGTTTGGCGATAAACTTCTTTTTGAGGGACTGAACTTCGCCCTCCCCCCTGCCGGGATCGTCGGGGTTATTGGTCCGAACGGTGCGGGAAAAACTACCCTTTTCAGACTTATCATGGGCGCTGAAAAACCCGTTGCTGGATCGTTTAAGGTGGGCGACACGGTAAAACTTGGTTATGTAGACCAGAGCCATACCGCCATCGACCCCGAAAAAACGGTATTCCAGGTTATCTCAGGAGGTGCCGAAAACATGCAGATCGGTGGCAGAACGCTCAGTGCCAGAGCTTATGTGGCAAGATTTAACTTCAGCGGGGCCGACCAGGAAAAGAAATGTGGAGTACTCTCCGGCGGGGAACGCAACCGGCTTCACCTTGCACTCACCCTCAAGGAGGAGGCCAATGTACTGCTGCTCGATGAGCCTACCAACGACATTGATGTAAACACCCTTCGTGCCCTGGAAGAAGGTCTTGAGAACTTTGCCGGCTGCGCTGTGATAATCTCACACGATCGCTGGTTCCTCGACCGTGTTGCAACGCACATGCTGGCTTTCGAAGGCGATTCCCAGATCTGTTTCTTCGAAGGTTCCTATTCGGAGTACGAAGAAAACCGCAAAAAACGGCTCGGCGACGAAGAGCCGCACAGGATCAAATACAAGAAGCTTAAGGTTTAATGCACGAATGCACGAATGCACGAATTTTAACATTACCTTGTGCCCCTGTGCCCCTGTACCTCGTGAAATGGTGAAATGGTGAGATGGTGAAATGGTGAAATGGTAAAATGGTGAGATGGTGAGATGGTGAGATGGTGAAAACCGGCCGTTAAAAAAATGATAAAAATCGACAAGGCGCTATTGGAAAGTGTTTCAGCGGAGGCTGTGAATTCGCCCCGAAAGAGGAAGAATTACAATTTTCATCCTGAATATTCCGATCCTCTGCAACGCATGCTCAATGCCATTGAGCCATGGAGTTACATTCAGCCGCACAAACACGAAAATCCCGACAAAGTTGAGGCCTTTGTCGTGCTGAAAGGGCGGTTGCTGGTTCTGGAATTCGACAACAACGGCACCGTCATCGACTGGATCCTTATTGATCCGTCACAAGGCAGTTATGGTGCCGAAATCCCACCCAAACGATTTCATATGATCATTGCCTTGGAGCCGGGCACCATGGTTTACGAAATCAAAAATGGCCCGTATCATCCGATCAATGATAAAAACTGGGCACCCTGGGCTCCGCGCGAAGGAGAAGCCGGAACAACCGAGTACATTCGTGCATTACTCACCGGGTTGGACCTGGATTCCCCCGCCCCGGAAAAAGGTTGATCTTTTTCTTCTATCTTTGTACAAAATTTAACAGATGGCTGTTCAGAAACCTTCGATCCCTAAAGGTACGCGCGATTTTTCTTCCACTGAAATGGTTCGTCGGAATTTTATCTTTGACTCTATTCGGGAAGTCTTCAAAATTTTCGGGTACCTTCCAATCGAAACCCCGGCCATGGAAAACCTCTCCACCCTCATGGGAAAATATGGAGAGGAGGGTGACCGGCTACTGTTTAAAATCCTGAATTCGGGAGACTACCTCGATGGCATGCAGGATAAAGAAATTAAAATGCAGGATTTGAACACGTTTACGCATCATATTGCCGAAAAAGGCCTTCGTTATGACCTGACAGTACCTTTCGCCCGGTTTGTTGTGCAGCATCAGAACGAACTGGTGTTTCCCTTCAAACGATACCAGATCCAGCCGGTATGGCGTGCCGACCGTCCACAGAAGGGACGTTACCGTGAGTTCTTTCAGTGCGACGTGGATGTGATTGGTTCACCCTCGTTGCTGAATGAGGTTGAACTGGTTCAGATCATCGATGCAGTGTTTTCCAAAGTGGGTGTGAATGTTCTCATCCGCCTCAACAACCGTAAAATCCTGGCCGGTATTGCCGAATGTATCGGTGCACCTGAAAAGCTCACCGACATCACGGTAGCCATCGACAAACTTGATAAAATCGGACTGGAAAAGGTCAACGAGGAGCTTATTCAGCGGGGAATTTCGCCAGATTCTGTGGCCAGACTCAGGCCAATCATCGGACTGGAAGGGAAGATAAAGACGAAATTTGATGTTTTAAACACTTTCTTCGAGGGCTCGGAAACCGGCCGTAAAGGACTTGAAGAGATGCGAACCGTGCTCGAACATTTGAAAAACCTGGCCCCGAAGAACAAGTTCGACTTCGACATAAGGCTGGCCCGCGGCCTCAATTACTACACCGGGACCATATTTGAAGTCAAAGCCTTGGATGTTGAACTTGGCAGCATCTGCGGAGGCGGACGCTACGACGACCTTACCGGGATCTTCGGCCTCCCGAACATGTCGGGCGTTGGTGTCTCTTTTGGTGCCGACCGCATTTATGATGTATTGAACGAACTTCAGGCGTTTCCGGAAACCATCCGGACCACAACCAAACTGTTGTTTGTAAACTTCGGAACGGAAGAGGAGAAATTTTGCCTGTCCGCCTTATCTTCAATCCGTTCAGCAGGGGTCGCTGCCGAATTATACCCCGAACAAGCCAAACTGAAGAAACAGATGGAATATGCCAACCGTAAAGGAATTCCTTATGTTGTACTGGCAGGAAAAGACGAAATTGCAACCGGAAAACTGACCCTGAAAAATATGTTGTCCGGCGAACAGAACTCATTAACACTCAACGAACTTATTAAAATCGCAACGAATTGAAACGAACTGTAAAAAGAACCTGGGCCTCAGCAATCCTGTCTGCCCGTTCGTTTTTGATTGGAGCAGAGTATAGGGCCATGGTGAGATGGTGATTTTTCCCTAATACCCTCTTACCCTCATACCCTCATACCCTATTAAACAATCTTTTCTGTCAATCAATCATTCTTTTCAATTCATAACTATGACACTAATAATAAAAGGAACGGGCCTGACCATCGAAGATGTAGTTCGTGTTGCCCGCGAAAATCAAAAAGTAGAACTGGCACCGGAAGCTATTGAACGGATTCATAAGTGCCGGGCCATGCTTGAGCGCAAGATTCTGGCCCATGAGATCATGTACGGTGTAAATACCGGGATCGGTGAATTTTCCGAAATGGTATTGAATGACGAGCAGGTCAAGGAATTTCAAAAATACCTGATTTATAACCATGCTGCCGGAATCGGTGAACCGATGCCCATCGATTGGGTACGCGGAGCCATGCTCGGTCGCATCAATGTGCATGCCCACGGCAATTCAGGAGTACGTCTCGAAATCACGCAGACCCTGGTCGACATGCTGAACAAAGGCGTAACCCCGATGGTTTGCAAAAAAGGTTCCGTTGGTGCCTGCGGCGACCTGGCTCCCATGTCGCAGATCGCTTTGCTGATGATGGGCGAAGGAGAAGCTTATTACGAAGGGAAACTGATGTCGGGAAAAGCGGCCCTCGAAGCTGCAGGAATACCCATCCCGGGCTTGCAGGCGCGTGACGGACTGGCCACGATCAATGGCTCCAATGTACTCACCGCAATGAGCGCACTGTACCTTTATGATGCCAACAACTGGCTGAAACAAGCTGAAATTGCTGCTTCCATGTCGCTCGAAGCCATGAAGGCCAACATGCGTCCGTATAGTCCGAAATTGCACGAGATCCGTGGATTCAAAGGTGCGGTGCGCAGTGCTGCAGCCATCCTTAAATGTGTAAGCGGCGGAGACCTGGCAGAGCTTAAAGTCAAATGTAAAGTACAGGATGCCTATTCGATGCGCTCAACACCGCAGGTCATTGGCGCGGCCCATGACGCACTGGCCTATGCACGCTCTCAGGTTGAGATCGAGCTCAATGGTGTTGGCGACAACCCCATCTTTTTCCCCGATGAGAACTTGCAGCTCTCCGGTGCCAACTTCCAGGGTTCTCCTGTTTCGGTACCGATGGACATGGCCGGATATGTTGTCACCATGGTCAGTGTGATGAGCGAACGCCGCATGAACCGTCTCAACAATCCAGCCCTCAGTGTTGGCTTACCCTCTTTTCTTACCAAGGGAGCCGGCATGTTCAGCGGACTGATGCTCAGCCAGTACACGGCCGACATGCAAATCGTGGAACAACGGATCCTTTCGGCCCCGGCATCCATTCAGTCTATCCCCGCTGCCGCCGATCAGGAAGACTTTGTCTCGATGGGGATGAACACCGCACTCAAGAATTTTCAGATACTTGATAATGCCTATGGCATTCTGGGAATTGAATTGATGGCTGCTGCTCAGGCACTTGATTTCAGGGAATATAAATTCGGAACAGGTACGACCAAAGCCAAAGAGGTGATTCGCCGGCATGTAGACTTCCTCGACATTGACCGTCCGCTCTACCCCGACCATAACAAAATGAAGGAGCTGGTGAAATCGTGCGAGATCCTGAATGAAGTTGAAGGAGTGGTAGGCTCCCTGGAATAATATTGACGAGAATTTAGTACCGGTGCAGGCCATATCAATGTTCAGTACCTAACAATAAAACACCTTATGGAAGAGTTGAATAGCACGCCCCCGCTTACAGACCCACAATTGCCCGAAAAACGGCAAACCCTGCTCACGGTACTTTGTATTCTCACCTTTGTCGGGAGCGGACTGAACCTTGTTTCAAGCTGGATGTTTGCCGCTTTCTACGACATTTTTGTGATCGTAATCAAGGAGTTTGCCGATAAGTTTAATATCCCCGGCGTGGATGCGATTCTTGAGGCAAAACCGCTATTTTTCTTTCTTTCCGGGGTTTTTTATGTCGGCTCCATCATCGGGGCAGTCCTGATGATGCGGTTAAAAAAGGCAGGTTTTCATGTGTATACCATCTTCCAGATACTGCTTGTCATCTCACCGATGTATTTTATGCATCTGCCCGGTCCTAATTTTCTCGACATCCTATTCTCCGGAACGTTCATCATTTTGTATAGTACCCAACTAAAATTCATGCACTGAGATGACGGAAGAGATCAATCCCATTGAGTTCGGGACAAAGAAGAACCCGGTTTCCCGGCCTTTCCTGCTTTCGGCACTTTGTCTTTTTGCCATGGTCAATTTCGGCTTCCTCTCGATCCTTTTCCTCCTTGCAACCTTTTATTCCGGCCGAATCACCCATGTGCTGAACATATATATACCGGAGGACCATTATACGCCATCCCGGATCCTCCTGCTGTTTCTGGCCGGCTCTGTACTGAACGCCCTCGCATTTTCAGGAACTGTGCTGATCTGGAAACTTCGCCGCACGGGATATTACATCATGGCATTCTCCTGCGTGGCTCTTGCTACATTTTACCTCAAGCAGCCTAATGCGGCAATATCCACCACGGCGGTATATATACTGCTTGTGATCTTGTTTGGTGTCTATTACAGGAGACTTAGATAGGAGGAGAAGACCTGCTATTCAGGCCAGCCGGTCTTGATGGTTCCGGTTTTTATTCCGGTTTTTATGTTTTCAAGCGCCATCTTGATGCTGTCGGGAATACTGGTTTCGAAATCATGAAACGGGGCCATGCCGACACCTCCGTTTTCAAGATTTCCATGGATGATCCTGCCACCCCCGAAATAGCCGGTCGAATACTCCCCGATCACGCCGTATACCACCACATCCAGCTCTTTTATGCAGGAGGTGAGCAATGCAGAACCAACCTGGGGGATGGAGATAAACTGATCCACGTCCACGCCGATGGCCCATTTTCCGGCTTCTTTTGCCTTGTAAAGCGCACCATTTCCTGTTCTGCCGGCAAATGCAAAGATGACGGAGGCGTGCTGCTGTAACAGCGAGTCGGCAAGTTTTGCCCCCTGCATGGTATCATTGAAGGAGGTAGCGAAATAGCCCGATGACCGTACATGCTGATTATATTTCGTATTGAAATATTCCACCCCATGCGCATAGCTTACTGAAAACTGCCGGATCTCCGTAATTTCCGGACCTGCCACAAAGCCGGTCACCGGATTCACTTGATTCTGCCCGGAAGCCCAGTAAGCTGCAAGGAACCCGCAGGGGAATGAACTCTGATCCACGTCGAAAACGGCGCAAAGCATGTTTGCCGGCGGGTTTGCTATCGCGCAGTCCAGGATCAGGAAATCAAGGGAAGGATTCGCCGTAGCCGCTGCGATGGTTGCCTGAGATGCATCAAAACCAGCCGTGATGATCAGATTGATACCCCTTGACCGGAAATATTCAATCCCCTTCGGAATATCGAGCACCGTGCTGATTTCATAGACCTCGCAGTACACCGGAAAATCGTTTGCCGCCTGCTGAACTCCGGTCAGAATATTCTGGTTGAAACCGCGGTCGGAAAGTCCGCCGAGCCCGCTTACAAATCCAATTTTGAATACAGGCAAGGGATCAGGATCCGACTTTTTCAGGCATGATGTGAACAGGGTTAATGAGATCAGTAGTAAACACAAAGTTGCAACCGGTAGTTTGTTCATACGTGAGGAGTTATTTTCATTGGTTTTATTGAATAAGTTTGCCGCTTAACAACAGGAGTTCGGTCTCCGTGAGCTTGGTCCTGAATTCGGCAGTTACCATGCGCGTGCCGGCATCAAGAAGGTCATGCTGGACTTCGCGCAGCTGCAGGGAGGAGATCGCCCCGATCTTATAACTCTCCTCGGCAATGTCCATGTTTCGCTGGGCCATCAGCAGATTCTCCTGCTCAAACCCGATCATCTCCAACTGATTTCGGTAATCATTGTAGATACGTGCCAGGTAGGCTTCAAGTCTGTTCTCCAGCTGCCTGATCTCAAATTCATCATTTTCCAGTGTGATGCCTGCATTTTTATACTGCCTTCGGAGATTAAGCCCATCGAAAAGTTTCATGTTCAGCTGTACCCCTACCGAGGGACCAAAATTCCGGTTGTACTGAACAAAATTGGCGCCGGTCTCGGAAAGGAGGTAGTTATAGTTGGCATAAACACCCAGTGTGGGCCATTGATCAGCCCTGGCCGATTGTACCGACAACTGTCCTACCTGTTTGTTCCTTGCAGCCAGGACCAGATTCCGGTTGGCCGATCTCATGGAACGCCGGAGACTATCATAGTCTGGCATTAGGTTTATTACGATCGTATCACGCACCTCAAACGGGGTGTTTACATCCCTCGCCAACAGGTCGTTTAGCGTGGTTTTGGAATTTTCATAAACGGTTTGCTGGTTCGATAAAGCCGCCACATCTGCATTCAACTCAACTTTTGCCTTCAGGTACTCCATCTCAGAACCGGTGCCGGTCTCAAAACGCATCCGGGCAAGTTCGCGCCGGAACTTTGAGATATCTACCTGCTCAATAAGGATTGCACGAACCCGAACCTGTCTGATAATATCGTAGTAACTCCCGATGATCTTCGCCATCGTATTTTCCATGGTGATCTTTGCGCTGAGCTCACTGATCTCCTCAAGTTTCTTGAGCTTATCCCAGGTGATAAACATTTTCATGCCGTCGAAGATGGTCCAATTCAGACCTATTCCGGCGTTCAACAGATCACTCTGGGCATTCGGCGCATCCAGCTCGGAACCCGCAAGGACCTTCACCTTTGCATCACTCCAGCCTTTGACATAGGAGGCAATCAGATTTAAGGAAGGAAGCATTCCTGCGTTTCCGGGTGTGGCATTGTTTTGGGCTGTCCGTACCTGGTTTTTCGCGATCACAATGCCATAGTTATTGGAAAGTCCCGTAGATACAGCATCTTCCAGTGATAATATCGTTTGTGCAAGGAGCCTGCCTGCAAACAGCAACAGTATTAAGCCGGTGATCATGGTCTTTTTCATCAACTTATATCGTCGGTCATGATGGATCTCTTTTCCACGGTCATCTCGGTATAATCAATTTTCTCAGTTCGCGGATTTGAGGAGAGATAAGAATAAATTGCCGGGATAATATAAAGGGTAAGAAAGGTAGAGAAGATCAATCCACCTACCACAGCAATACCCAGCGACTGCCTGCTCTCTGCCGAGGCGCCCAGTTTCAGCGCGATGGGCAGGATTCCCAGGATCATGGCGCAAGAGGTCATAAGGATCGGGCGGAGACGTGAAATGGCAGCCCGTTGAACAGCCTCCATTTTATCGATCCCCGAAGCCTTGCGCTGATTGGCAAATTCCACGATAAGGATCCCGTTCTTGGTAACCAGGCCGATCAGCATGATAATCCCGATCTCGCTGAAAATATTGAAGGTCTGGTTAAAATACCACAGTGAAAAAAGTGCGCCCGCAATGGCTAAAGGTACCGTAAAAAGAATGATCAGGGGATCGATAAAACTCTCGAATTGCGCAGCAAGAATCAGGTAAATTAATACGATGGTGAGCAGGAACACAAAGATAAGACTGGAAGAACTCTCGCGGTAATCGCGCGACTGGCCTGCCAGCGCCGTGTTGAAAGTATCCGGCAATACCTTTTTCGAAACGTCGTCAAGTGCTGCGATCCCGTCACCCAGGGCAGATCCAGGCGCAAGTCCGGCCGAAACCGTTGCAGCAATGTAACGGTTGAACGAAAAAATCGAGGCCGGGTTGATCGATTCGGTAGTTGTGATAAGGTTGTCGAGGGCAATAAGTTCGTTTTTGTCATTGCGTACATACAAGGCCTTAAGGTCATCGGGCCGGTCGCGGTCGGCGCGTGAAACCTGCCCGATGATCTCGTACTGTAATCCGTCCATGATAAAATAACCGTATCGCTGCCCACTCAACGCAAGTTGCATCGTTCGGGCAATTTCTGCAGTGGAAACCCCAAGTTGAGATGCTTTTTCGCGGTCGATCGTAATTCGCAGTTCCGGCTTATTTACTTTGAAATTGGCATCCACGAATTGCAGCGCAGGGATCTTCCGGGCCTCCTCCAGGAACTTTGGCAAGACTTTGTTTAGATCGTTCAGACTGGGTGCGAGCAAGACATATTGAACCGGTTGACCCGAAAAACGATCGCCGATCGTAGGCGGTTCAAAAGGGAAAGTGCGTATACCGGTAATATTCTGAAGGTCGCCCGACATCTTTTTGAACATTTCGTGCTGACTCCTTGTTCGCTTGCCCGGATCTACAAAGTAAACGATCTGTTGTGCCTTATTCGGATTTTCAATGGTGCCCAGGCTTGGCGAAATCCACGAAAACGACACACTGGCCTCGGGGAAGGAATCTGCAATATATTTATCGAGCCGGGCCATGTAGCCTGTCATAAATTCATAGGTAGATCCCTCCGGTGCCAGTGTCGGAATACGGATGTTCGAACGGTCTTCAAAAGGTGCCAGTTCCGAATGCAATGACCTGAATAACCATCCTATTGAAACAATCAATACCATGAAGACAGGAAAAACCAGCCACCGCCGGTCCATGAAGGCTTTGAGGGAGTAGCGGTATCCCCTGTTCAGCGCCAGAAAAAACGGCTCCGTTTTATTGATCAGCCAGTTTGCGTTCAGATGCCGTTGATTTTTCAGGATGCGTGAACACATCATGGGCGACAGGGTGAGCGCCACAAAGGCAGAGATTAACACGGAACCCGCTACCACGATGGCAAATTCCTTGAACAACCTGCCCACCAGCCCCTGCAGGAACATGACAGGGAGAAACACAGCGGCCAGTGTGATGGTGGTTGAGACAACGGCAAAGAATATTTCCTTCATCCCCTTCAAGGCAGCTTCAACAGGATGCATGCCGGTGTCGATCTTGGTATAAATATTTTCGAGCACCACAATGGCATCATCGCATACCAGCCCGATGGCCAGAACGATGGCCAGCAGCGTCAGAACATTGATCGACAACCCCATCACCGCCATAATGACGAAGGATCCGATGATGGATACGGGTATGGCCGCTACCGGGATGATCGTGGAACGCCAATCCCGGAGAAAGAGAAAAATGATAAGCACCACCAGGATCAGCGAGACAAGGATGGTTTGCTGCACCTCTTTTACAGCCTCCCGCTCAAATTTCGTGAAGTCGTAGCCGATCTTCACATCATAATCCGCCGGGATCTCCTTTTTCAGGCTCTCCATCCGCTTGTAGAATTCGTCGGCGATGGCCACATTGTTGGCACCTGTTTGCGGAACGACACCGATAATGATGACCGGCAGCAGCTCCATCAGCACGGTCGACCTGTCATTCTCGGGATATAGCTCGGCAGTGCCGATATCCGAAAGCCGTATGATATTTCCTGCCTCCTGTTTAATGATAAGGTTGTTGAATTGTTCCGGGGTTTGCAACAATCCCAGGGTCCGTATCGTAAGTTCTGTGAGGTCACCCTCAACACGGCCCGATGGGAGTTCGACATTTTCGCGGTTCACGGCCCTTTCAATGTCCACAGCGGTTATCCCGTTGGAGGCCATTTTGTAAGGATCGAGCCATAACCGCATGGAATACTTTTTTTCCCCGAAGATCTTGATGTCGCCTACGCCCTGGATGGTTTGTAGCCGCGTCTTTATTGTGTTTTCTACAAGATCGTTTACCTCCATGATGTTCCGTTCGTAACTTCGCACAATCATGAAGATGATGGCATTCGCATTTGCACTAAGCTTTTCAACAATCGGCGGATCAACATCTTTGGGCAATAGTTTAATGGCCTTTGAAACCCTGTCGCGCACATCGTTGGCAGCCGATTCCATCTCCTTCCCAAGATTGAATTCGACAGTGATCAGACTTGATTGGTCCGTAGAAACCGACGATAACACACGAATCCCTTCTATTCCATTGATCGCGTCCTCCAGCGGTTCCGTAATCTGGGCCTGGATGATCTCCGGGTTGGCACCGGAATAGGTGGTGGTTACCGTCACAACCGGAGGATCCATCTCGGGGTACTCCCTGATGCCCAGATACACGAAGGCAACACCTCCCAAAATGAGGATCATCAGGGTAAAAACCATGGCCAGAACCGGCTTTTTTATACTCAGGGAGGAGAGACTCATGTTAATATGTTTTTACCACCTTTAGCGGAGAATCCTTTTTAACCCGCAGCAGGTTTGTTGCAATCAGGGTATCTCCCTGCCGGACACCCTCGGTGATCTGGATAAAGTCGCGGTTCCTGACACCCGTTTTGACCATGGACGGCACGGCAACACCGCTGCGACAGAAAAATACGGTGTAGCCTCTGATGGAGGGAATGAGTGCGCTGGTGGGTATAAAAATGCTTCCGGTAAGTTCGCGAAGGGTCAGAAAAACATGTGCTGATGATCCGGCAACCAGCCTGCCATCATTATTTTGAGCAATTGCCCTGATCAGCAACGTCCGGGTCTTAATATTCACTGAAGGTTCAATCCCTTCAACAACCGCCGACTGGTCCGTAGTGAGATTATCTGTACGGAAGGTGATCCGTGATCTGGCCTTCAGGTCGCAGGCATAGCGCTCTGGAATCGCAAAATCTACCTTCATCCGGCTCAGGTCCTGCAAGTTGGCCAGTACGATGCCCGGACTGACAAGGGTGCCTTCACTTACATTCCGCAAACCGATTTTTCCGGAAAATGGCGCACATATCGCCGTTTTCGACAGATCCACCCGGAGGATTTCAATTTCGGCCTGTAAGACCTGACGGTGGTTCGACACCTCCTCAAACCGCTCTTTACTTATCCCTCCTTTGGAATAAAGCACCTTTTCCCTGGCTTCGTTGTCCTGCGCAAGTTTTACTTCAAGGGAGAGTTTGTTAATCCTGGCCACAATATCGGCATCATCGAGTTTAAAAAGGAGCTGTCCTTTCGTTACCAGGGTTCCCTCCTTCATTAAAATGGCAACGATCTTCCGGCTTATTTCGCTCACGATCTCAACCTGCTCATTGGCGCGCAGCGTTCCGACGGTTTCAAGCTGGTAATCTACCGTCGTATCCCTGGCCACGAAACACTCTACCGGCACAACCGGGCTCCCTGTTGTAAGGGTGGTGATCTCCCGGGTGCCGCGAAAAATGAATATTTTCATGACGACCAGAAAGACTACCAGTAAAGCACAGATCAGAAAGATGATTCGTTGTTTCATTTCACCTGTTTTTGTTATCGGGTACCGGGATTGCTCCGGATACAGGGTTTTCGAGGCCGTTCCTCCGGATAATATCCAGTTCTGCCTTGGAAAACAGACCTGATTGAAATAATTTGAAGAGTTGTTCCGACACTCCTGCTCCGAAAATCAGGGCATCATCCGTATTCACGGTAACTTTTACACCATGATCGAATAAAATCCGGATCGGATGGGTTTTATAGGATATTACACGTTTCAGTTGGATGTTACTGGCCGGACATACATTCAAAGGTATTGCACGGTCGGCCAGCCAGTTCATGACCGCCGGGGATTCCGCTGCACCGATTCCGTGCTGAACCGCATCCAACTCCAAAACCTCCACTGTTTCCCTTACCGACTCCGCCGATCCGAACTCCCCGGCATGGGCTTTACATTTCATCCCCAACTGGCGGGCAATGCTGTACAATTCCCGGAAATTTTTCAGTGGCTGGGCTCCTTCATCATCGTAAAGGTCGATCGACCTGAAATAGTCAAACCCAAGGTATGGTTCGAAACGAGCAAGCAGCGTACGAAGCGGAACCGGTCGTGCAAAACCCAGCTCAGGCCTGAAATCAATTGTGGGAGCGATCAATGTATGAAAATGATTAAGGGTTGAAACGATATGGCCGGGTGAAATTTTAAACAATGTCCCGAACGAGACATCAATGCTCATTTCCAACTTCACGACCCCGTCCTTCCGGGCTTGCAGGAAGGCAGCCTCCACACCCTTTTCAAAACCACCAGGCATTTCGAAGAAAGGACGCACCTCTCTGATAATATATTGATTCAGATCGGCAATCCCGGGCTTTAAAGCCTTGAACCTGCCGAATTTTCTGCCGTAAAATTTTTCTATGACTGATCGTTTTCCCCCAAGCATGCAATGGTTGTGAAGATCGCTTTTGGGCCATGCCCGGATTGCTGCGAGGGTGATTGGTAAGGACATCGTTAAAACTTACCGGAAATTCCTACATTCACCATTCCTCTGAATCCAAATCCCCACTCCATAAATGCCCCGATCTCTTTGCCGATCCTGATCCCGAATAAATTAACCATCTCAGGGCCGGTGAGCACACCGTATCCTAACCTGATTTCATTATTGGCGACAGGTTTTTCCTGCGCCTCCGCATGAATTGTCAGAAAAATAACCGCGATAAAACAAGTTAGTAGCGTTATTGCTTTCATGGGCATGAAAAGTTGAGGTTCCTACCAAAATTAACAAAAAAATCGAAAACAAGGATTATTCGTGAATAATTTCACAAATTTTGGATGAATTCCCGGATCAAAAATTAAGGCCTGTAAATCAACTTTTTTGAAATTTGCAAATTCGTGATTGTTAATTGAATGTTAAAGAATCGTCAATTTTTTGTTAAATTATTGTAGGTAATCATAAAAGTAATTACTAAAATTGCATTATGTAATCGCTTTCGACAGACCAATTATTTCTATCTGATTTGAATTTATTAACCATGTCACTGATAATAAACATTTTTACTAACAAAAACCAACTGCAATGAGAAAGTTTACAATTTCACTATTCCTTATGTTATTCATAGGGTTGCAAGTTGCCCATGCCCAAAGATCCATCTCGGGCAAGGTAACAAGTACTGAAGATGGTGCTGGAATTCCCGGTGCCACCATTCTGGTTAAGGGTACCGCTATCGGTGCAATCACCGATGTAAATGGGAACTTCACCCTGGTGGTCCCCAATGACAAGACGATCGTTCTGGTATCCTATGTGGGGATGAAAACCCAGGAAATCACCCTGGGAACTGACAATGTTGTGAATGTAGTTCTTGAACCCAGCGTACAGGAACTGGAAGGTGTCGTAGTTACGGCACTTGGGGTAACCCGCGAAAAGAAAGCTCTCGGTTATTCCGTACAGGATGTTAAGGGAGGTGCACTGCAAAACGACGGCTCGGCCAACGTGATCAATTCACTTTCAGGTAGGATAGCCGGTGTTCAGGTTACCTCCGCCACCGGTAACATGGGTGGTTCCTCCCGTATTCTCATCCGCGGCATCAACTCAATATCCGGCAACAACCAGCCACTGTTCGTGATCGATGGTACCATCCTCGACAACAGTGACTTTAACACGAACAACACGGCTCGTGGTGCTGGTGGGTTTGACTACGGTAACATGGCACAGGATATCAACCCCGATGACATTGCTACAATCTCCGTACTGAAAGGTGCCAACGCCGCCGCTCTTTACGGATCACGCGCAGCAAACGGGGTTATCCTTATCACAACCAAAAAAGGTGCCCAGCAAAAAGGCAAGACAATCGGCATTGAATTCAACACCGGTTTGAGCTTTGAACAGGTTGCCTACCTGCCTAAATATCAGACAACCTATGGCGGTGGTAACGGTGGCCTTGATGCTACCTGGGAAGTGAAATATTATGCACCCAACAGTGCCCAGCAGGGATACTATAAAGTTCCTGGTACCGACCCCGATGGAAATCCATATTCCTCTTTCGACCTTGGTATGGACTATGGCATTGACGAAAGTTTCGGCCCTGCTTATGCCACCACCTCAGGAAAATATCTTGAAGGATATGGTATCGACCTTGCCGGCACACCCTATGCAAATTCACCCATCTATTATCGTCCCTGGAACAGCTTCGACAAATGGGATACTGAAAACTATGGCAAATCCATCGAATGGAAAGCCCCGACAAATGATGTTAAAACATTCTTCAAGACAGGTCTTGGCTGGACAAACAACATTGCCTTCACCGGCGGTGGAAACAATGCCCAGGTACGTCTTGCCCTCGGAACCTATAATTCAACAGGCTACATGCCAAACTCAACCCTCGACCGTTATACGGTAAACCTCAGTGCCAATGCCAACCTTACTTCAACCTTAAAGGCATTTGCTGATGTAAACTATATTTCAACCAAAACGAAAGGCCGTGCCGAAACAGGTTATGGCGACATCAACCCGGTTGAACGTTTTAACCAGTGGGGTCAGCGTCAGCTCGACATGGTTGTTCAGAAGAACAATTATATCAATCCGGATGGAACACAGCGCTCCTGGAACCGTACTTCAATGGACGATCCTACTCCTGCCTACTCCAACAACCCTTACTGGGACCGTAACATGAACTACCAGAACGATAAACGTGACCGTTATTATGGTAACGTAGGACTTTCCTGGCAGATCACCAGCTGGCTCCGCGCCCAGGGTAAAGTAAACCTCGACAACTACACTTTCCGTACACAGGAGCGTGTAGCGATCTTCTCCGCTTCCCAGTCCTATTATCGCGAGCAGGTTCGTACCAACTCCGAGTTGAACGCCGAATTCCTCTTCCTCGTTGATAAAACATTTGCCAAAGACTGGCGTTTAAATGCCAACTTCGGTGGTAACATGATGGATCGCAACTATAAACTCAACGCCGGCTCAACCATTGGCGGCTTGCTGATTCCTGAACTCTATACCTTAAGCAACTCCCTCACCAACGTTGCCACAGATTTCAAAACCTGGAAACGCATCAACAGCCTTTACGGAAGCGCTTCACTGGGATGGAAAAGCATGTTGTACCTTGACCTTACCTTACGTAATGACTGGTCATCTACCCTTCCTGCCGGAAAAAATTCCTACCTCTATCCCTCCGTATCACTCAGCTGGGTAGTTTCGGAACTTCCTGCCATCAAAAAGGCCAAATGGTTGACCTTTGCCAAAGTAAGAGGCGGCTGGGCAAAAGTTGGTAACGATACCGATCCTTACCGCACCGCCATCACCTATTCCAACTTCCTCGATCCGAACGGGTATCCTTATCATTTCCCCCCTTACGGTCTCTACACACTTCCTACCACGCTCAACAATGCTAATCTGAAACCTGAAATGACCAGCTCCTGGGAACTTGGTGCCGAGTTAAGGTTCCTTGATAACAGACTTGGTCTTGATTTTACTTACTACAGCAAAATTTCCAATAACCAGATCATTCCTGTAGCTGTTTCCGGTGCTTCCGGTTACTCATTCCAGGTTATCAACGCCGGCGAGATCACCAACAAGGGTGTTGAAATTTTCCTTACCGCTGTTCCCGTTCGCGTAAAAAACGCTTTTGAGTGGACCATCACTGCTAACTATTCACGTAACAGGAATAAGGTTGTCTCCCTTGCTCCCGGAATCGATAACCTGCAGTTGGGCGTAGGCCCCTTCAACATCTCGGTTAATGCTGCTGTCGGTCAGGAATACGGACAGTTAATGGGAACCGATTATGTTTATGATGCAAGCGGAAACAAAGTAGTTGGCGCCAATGGCCGCTATCTGAAATCTGCCGTGAAAGCGCTGGGTTCAGTGCTTCCCGATTTCAACCTTGGTATCGGTAACGAATTCAAAATTTTTGGATTTGATGTTCGCGTGCTGGTCGACATCCAACAGGGTGGAAAGTTCTTCTCCACAACCAAAATGTGGGGAACCTATACTGGTATCCTTGCAGCATCTGCTGAAAACGGAATCCGTGAAAACGGTATTGTAATCGATGCTATGGTTGCCAAATACGATCCAAGCGGTAACGTAATGTATAATGCTGATGGTACTGCTCAGGTTACCGGACCGAACACCACGAACATCGGTGCCTATACCTGGACCACCGACCATTACAACGGACCTGCCATGCAGAACGTACTCAGCGCAAACTATATCAAGCTGCGCGAAATCACCGTCTCCTATACCATTCCCAGCAAACTCACCGGTCCGATCCAGAACCTGAAAATTGGTCTCTTCGGAAGAAACCTTGCTACTTTCGGAACTGCCATGGTCGGTATCGATCCTGAACAGAGTAACAGCTCCGGAAACATCCAGGGTATTGAAGGTGCAGGACTGCCGTCAACCAGGACTTTCGGTTTCAACGTAGGCTTTAACTTTTAATCTTGAGAGGAACAAACCATGAAAACATTTATAAAATTAACCCTTGGGATATTTTTGGTGCTCTTTATCATCGGGTGTACCAAGAACTTCGATAAGATAAACACGAATCCCAATAACCCCGGAGAGGTTACAACTGCCTCCATTTTCACTGCGGCCCAGAAAGGCCTTTGCGACGACATCTACGATGAATGGTGGGGCGGTCGCCAGAGTATGCTTTATGCTCAATACTGGTGTCAGCGTAACTACCCTTCAGAAGATCGCTTTGCGATCCGTCAGAACATCAACAACCAATATTGGAGGTTGATCTATCATGATGTGATGAACCTGCAGGAGATCATTAATCTCAACACCAATGCCGATACCAAAGCCAAGGCAGGTGCAAGTGGCGATAACACAAACCAGATTGCCTGTGCTACCATCCTTAAAATTTGGGCAATGCAGATGATGGCCGACACGTATGGTAATATCCCTTACTCGGAAGCCTTTAAAGGTTCGGTTACTCCGACTCCCAAATATGACAACCTTCCTACTATCTATGCTGCACTGCAGAACGAACTGACCACCGCAGTAAAATCGATCGTTGTGGACAATGGCGGTTTTAACTCCGGCGACGTTATTTTCGGTGGCGACATGTCATTGTGGAAAAAATTCGGAAACTCACTTCGACTCCGCATCGCCATGCGTATGTCAGGTACCGATGCCTATGCATCAGCCCATGCAATTGCCGGAGAAGAGGGTGTCGAATTCATGACCTCCAACGGCGACAATGCTAAATTTCCCTACATCGGCCAGACGCCGAATAACTCACCGCTGTACGATGCTTTCTGGACCTCCGCCCGGAATGACTTTACGACCTGCAAAACGCTGGTTAACCTGCTGAAAGGTGTTGATGACACGCTCAATAAAAAAGTCAACCCGTTCAAAGGACTTACCGACCCGCGTTTACGTATCTATTCGAGACCAAGAGGCGGCAAATATATTGGTATGCCTTATGGTATGAGCGAAGGTGCCACCCAGCAATACTGGGGCAAGAAACTCTGCCCGAGCTTCTACGGTCCCGCTGCTTACACAACAACCTACGCCCCTGTTATCCTGAATGCATCATTTGCTCCTGTATATATGGAATATGCAGAAGTTGAATTCATGCTTTCGGAGTTGAATAACTGGGATCAGTCGCATTATGAAGCAGGTATCACTGCATCCATGGAACATTGGAGAGATGTTTGTATTCAGCTCGAAGGTTGGACTCCGGATGCTATCGCTACTTATAATGCCGATATGGGTGTTTACATGGCCGCTCTTCCTGCAGCTACAAAGGAGAATGTCATGACCCAGAAATACCTGGCTTTCTTCAATCAGGCTTACCAGGCATGGTTTGAGTACAACAGAACCGGTCAGCCGGCTTTCCTCCTTAAACCAGGCGAAGTCTCCAGTGTTGCATCAGATGGCAGCGACATTCTGTTCACCCCGTTGATTACCATTAACACGATTCCTTACAGGATGACTTATCCCCAACAGGAATTTACAGTTAATGCAGCCAATGTTCAGGCAGCTGCTACAGCAGTTGGCGGAGATGCTATGTCGACCAAACTCTGGTGGCAACCCGTCGGAAAATAATTAATTTTCCACCAAAAAAAACAGGGGCGATTTTTAAAATAGCCCCTGTTTTTTTTTCACCAGACCCGTCCTTTATTTCTTCATGTTGTTACCATGCAGATCTTATGGGTGAGGTTTAAAGCCAGCCCTCTTTCTTATACCAATCAATGGATTCCTGCACCCCTTTTTCGAGGTCATACTCCGCTTTAAACCCGAAATCGCGCTGCAGTGGTTCATATTCACATCGCCAGTTGGTACTGCTGAGCACGTTGTACTTATCGGTATTCAGGGTAGGTATGCTCCCCCACAAACCGGCAATATGCTCGCCTGCAACGGCGATAAACTTTACAATCGGTAAAGGAACGGTAAACCGAATGGTCTTTTTTCGCATGATGCGTTTTGTGATGGCGGCAAAAGTTTGGCCGTCATATTCATTCCCATCGGAAACGAAATAAGCCCTCTTCACAACCTCCGATACCATGGCATCATAAATTACCCGCACCAGGTCTTTTACATAGATGAAGGTCAGTATCTGACGTTTAAAGCCAATATAGGGTTCCATCCCTCTGCCAATCGTCTGGAAAAAGATAAAATAATCCTTCTCCTTCGGTCCGTAAACACCGGTGGGCCTGATGATGAGCCATGGAAAATCAGAAAGTGAAGTGATATATCTTTCAGCTTCCAGCTTGCTTTTACCGTAGGATTCAATGGGTTTTGGTTCCTGGTCAAGCGTTACAGGATGTCCGGTTTGCGGGTCGCCCGGTCCGTAGGCAGCCAGGCTGCTGATGAAAATAAATTTCGCAGGAACCATTCCGGTGACAACCAATGCATCAATGAAATTCCGGGTATTACCGCAATTTACTTCCGAAAACTCCTGTTTTCTCCTGGCTTTGGTAACGCCGGCATTATGGATTATATAATCAAAACGCAGGTTGTTATCCTTACAATGGTTCAGCGTTTTTTCAACCTTTTCTACGGTCGAGAAATCAAATTCAATAAAGTTGATACGGGGATCCTGCAGATAGCTCCGTGAACTGGACTTCCGGATGCCGGCGTAAACATTGAAATTGCGCTTCAACCCCTCTTCAACCAGGAAACTACCAATAAATCCACTGGCCCCGGTAACTAATACATTTGGCATATTGTAAACAATTTGTTCGTGACCCATTGCAGGTGGCCAATTTCGCTGGCTCACTGTTTCGCTGTCTCACTGCCACCAAAATGCTTTATCCAGCACCGCCGCGTAAGATGTTGCCTTCCATTGAAATTCTTCCAGATGGTGAGTGCCTTTGCATTGTCCTCCAACTGGGGGTTGGTCACTGCCTTTTTGATACCACCCTTTATATAGGCACGGTGCATTTCATTATAATAGAGTGCATTTACCCCTTTTCCATGATAGTCGGGCCGTACTCCGTTGAGGTACATATCGATGACATCATTTTTTTTGATGGCTCGCAGGATGTATAAAAATCCGAATGGGAACAATTTTCCGTCACACTTCTGAAGCGCTTTGGTAAGCGAAGGCATCGACACGCCAAAACCGACAACATCATCGTGTTCATCTACCACAAAGGAAATATATTCGGGCCGCACAAAGCCGAAATAGGCTTTAACATACATATCCATCTGTTTCTGGGTCAGCTGGGTGTATCCGTACAATTCACTGAATGCGGAATTCAGCGTCTTGAACATCTTTGGCGCATAGGGTAAAAGATCTTTCGACTTTTTTGCCTTGATAATCCGAAGTTTGTACTTCTCCTTTACCAGCAATGACAAACGTTCAACCTTGTCAGGAATGGTTGGAGGTATGTCAAATTCGTACTGGACCCAATCAGCGGCCTTGCCAAAACCATGTTTCTCCATATGTTCAACATAATATGGAAAATTATAGATTGATGCCAGGGTTGCCATCTCTTCAAACCCTTTGATCAGCATCCCTTCGTTATCCATATCAGAGAAACCAAGGGGTCCGTGAATTCCATCCATTCCTTTCGATCGTCCCCACGCCTCCACCGTTTCGAGAAGAACCCGGGAAACTTCAGGGTCGTCGATAAAATCGATCCAACCGAAGCGGACGAGCTTTTCATTCCATCGTTCGTTTGCTTTGTGGTTGATGATTCCCGCAATACGTCCAACCGGTTCACCGCCATGGTATGCGATCCAGTATTCGGCTTCACAAAAATCGAAAGCAGGGTTTTTGGCCCTGCTTAAGGTATTTATTTCGTCCATCCGCATGGGTGGACACCAGTATTTGTTGCCTTTGTAAAGTTTATTCTGAAATGCGATGAACTGCCTGAGATCTTTTTTGGTTTGTACTTTCCTTAGTTCAATTTCCATCTTGGTTAACTTATGAGATGATACGGAGCTTCTTCCCCAGTTTCTCAAATTTCTCCAATGCGATATCAACTTGCCCTTTAGTATGGGTGGCCATGAGCGAAAACCGGATCAGGGTATTGTCCTTACTTACAGCAGGTGCAACAACCGGGTTTACGAAAATTCCCTCATCGAGGAGCATCCGGGTAATTGTAAGGGTTTTAAGGTTATCACGAATGTAAAGCGGAATGATCGGGGTAACTGTATTTCCGATATCGAAACCCAGTTTTCTGAAATTATCAATGGCATAATGGGTAACTGCCCAAAGGTTCTCCATGCGCTCCGGTTCACTTTTCAGGATTTCCAGGGCAGCAAGCACGGCAGCTGCGGAAGCGGGAGTTGCAGAGGCACTGAATATCAGGGTACGGGAATGGTGCTTTATGAAGTTAATGGTTTCGGCGTCGCTGGCGATAAATCCACCCAATGCAGCGAGGGATTTTGAAAAAGTACCCATTATCAGATCAACCTTGCTGGTGAGTCCGAAATGTGCGGCAGTACCTGATCCATGCTTTCCGAGAACACCGATCGAGTGAGCATCATCCACCATGATGGTGGCCTCGTATTTTTCAGCAAGCACAACAATCTCCGGCAGCTTCGCTATGTCGCCATCCATGCTGAAAACACCGTCTACAACGATCAGCTTGATCCGGTTCGGTTCACAATGCTTGAGAATACGCTCCAGCGATTGCATGTCGTTATGCCGGTATTTTAAAACCTTGGCGAAAGACAGACGGGTCGCTTCAATGATAGAGGCATGGTCGAGTTCATCAATCAGGATATAGTCATTCCTTCCGGTTACCGTAGGGATCACTCCCAGGTTAACCTGGAATCCGGTACTGTATACGAGCGCCGCCTCCTTTCCGACAAATTCTGCCAGTTTGTTTTCAAGTTCAATGTGAATGTCGAGGGTTCCGTTGAGAAACCGGGAACCAGCACATCCGGTCCCGTATTTTTTGGTCGCATTGATAGCGGCTTCCTTGATCTTCGGGTGGTTGGTCAGCCCCATGTAACTATTTGAGCCAAACATCAGTACCTTCCTCCCGTTCATGGTAACCACGGTATCCTGATCGGATTCGATCATCCTGAAAAAAGGATAGATACCCATTTTTTCGACCTTCTGTGGCTCCGTGTAATGCGCCAGTTTACGCTGCAAAATCCTCATATCGCTATGAATCAATAATGGTAAATTTATGCAAATGTATAAAATATTTAGATGTACTGCATGGCAAAACTATGACCTGCCTTCAGTGCCTGCAAATTCAATTCAATGATCTTCTCCCCCTTCTTCCGGAAGATAAATTGTATGGCTTTTTCGAACTTCTCATAGGCCATGCCAAGAAAGGGAGACGCCGCCCCAAGGATGACAGTATTGGTGACTTTGGTGGAACCGGCTTCCCTGGCCAGGGCTTCCGCATCAAGGGCAATATGATGAGGTACTTTGCCAATCTCTTCAATGATCGCCTCGATGGGCGGATAATTGGAAATGTTGTTGAAGGGTTTTGTATTGGTAATGACCCATCCCTCACGCGAAAGATAGGGGAGATATCGCAACGATTCGAGTGGTTCAATGGATATTATCATGTCGGCCTGCCCAAAGGGGATCAGGTCAGAGGCAATGTGGTCGTTGGAAATTCTGAGGTTGGACATTACATCTCCCCCCCGCTGGCTCATTCCATGAACCTCAGATTGCTTAAGGTGCATATCCTGAGCGAGGGCAGCATAGCCGATGATTGATGCAATGGAGATGATTCCCTGTCCGCCCACTCCGGCTAAAATGATATCTTTTTTCATCAATAGGAGCGTTACTTGTTCTTGAATTTGTCCCGCATACGTTTGTCGATTGCAACGATACATTCGCGGCGCGGAATGACCACCGAAACGCCATTGTAGGCGAGTTCTTCAATCAGGATCCGGACATTTTCGTCGTGGTATTTTTTCAATGGCTTCAGCACACGAATATGCGCCTCTTCTACGCCAACCCCGCGGCAAATATCTTCGATCTTTCCAAAAGCATGCGAATCCTGTCCGCCTGTCATCGCGGTGGTACCATTATCAAGGATCATGATGGTAATCGGCGATTTGTCGTTTACGGCATCCAGCAGGCCGGTGATCCCCGAGTGGGTAAAGGTGGAATCACCGATTACCGCAACAGCCGGTACTATGCCGGCATCAGCTGCGCCTTTTGCCATGGTGATAGAAGCTCCCATATCCACACAGGAATTGATCGCTTCGTAAGGTTTTAAAGCACCGAGGGTATAACAGCCAATATCAGAAAATACGCGTCCGTCTGCCAGTTTGCCTAGCGCCTCCGTAAGGGCTGCGTAGGAATCTATATGCGGGCAACCGCTGCACAGCTGGGGTGGACGGTTTACCACAAGATCAGGAACAGGAAGTCCAAAGGTGTCTTCTTTCCCCAGTGCGACCGCAATAAGGTTCGGATTCAGTTCGCCATCGCGTGGCAGGGTGCCATCAAGCCGTCCAAGGACTTTCGGCCCCCGGCTCAGGTACCCCTTCAGAAGTTCTTCCACAATGGGATATCCGTCTTCAATCACGAGCAACTCTGCACAATCATCAGCCATTTTTTCAACCATCAGGCGTGGAAGCGGATATTGACCAATTTTCAGCACCGGGTAAGGTACAATGCGGTCGGGAAAATTCTCAAGCAGATAATTATAAGCCAATCCACATACGATGATACCCTTTGATTTGTCGGGACCATCTGTGTAAACATTGAATGGCGATTTTTCCGATTCTTCAGTGAAAGCAGATTGATCCTTTAATAGATTTTTATACCGCTTCCGGGCAATACTGGGCAACAATACAAATTGCCTCATGTCTGACGGAAGCCGGATTTCATTTTGCTTTTTCGGAGGTCTGAGAACTACGCCCGAACGGGAATGAGCCATACGGGTGGTGATCCGCATGAGCACTGGGATGTGATATTTTTCCGAAAAATCGAAACCGTAATGAACCATATCGTAGGCCTCCTGCTGATTGCCCGGCTCAAGTACAGGAACCATGGCAAACTTACCGTAAAACCGCGAGTCCTGCTCATTTTGTGAAGAGTGCATCGAAGGGTCATCTGCAGAAACCACAATCATTCCGCCATTGGCTCCGGTAATCGCTGAATTGATGAAAGGATCGGCAGCCACATTCAAACCAACGTGTTTCATGCAAACCATGGTGCGTTTACCAGCATAGGACATTCCAAGCGCTGATTCCATGGCAGTTTTTTCATTGGTTGACCAGCTTGAGTGAATATTGCTTTCCCGGGCACATTTTGAATTCTGCACATATTCTGTAATTTCAGTCGAGGGAGTGCCGGGATACGCGTAAATTCCCGACAGGCCTGCATCAATGGCACCCTGGGCGATCGCCTCATCCCCTAATAACAATAACTTCTGCATAGCCGATAATAAAGTAGTTGGACTTGGACAAAAGTAAGAATATTTTCCCAATACAGAATTGATTACAAACCCTGAATTATCTTTTTTTCCTCAGTGATTATCCCTATTTTTGTGACCTGTTGTACTTTCTCCCTAACCATAACTTATGAAGGCCGTTACCCACCTGCTTACTACTTTGGTCATCGCGCTGCTCGTTGCTCTTTTACCCAAAAGCGGACTTACCCAGAATGCCACAATCCGTGGATTTGTTTATGAACAGGAGACTGGCGAGCCTGTTCTGTTCACAAATGTTTATCTTGCCAAAACATCCATCGGCGCACCTACCGATGCAAATGGTTATTTTGCGATAACACGAATTCCACCGGGTACCTACATGCTGATGGTTACCTATGTTGGATTCGACACCCTGAAAATGCCGCTAACCATTTCCGGCGGTGATATGATCTCGAAAAAATTGTATCTCACCAAATCCTCTGTCAGCCTTGCCGAAGTAAGTGTTTCTGCTGCCCGCCAGGACAAGGTACGGGAAACCCAGACCAGCATCATTAAAATCACACCAAAGGAAATATCCCAGATTCCAACGATCGGAGGCACACCCGACCTGGCCCAGTACCTTCAGATACTCCCCGGCGTAATTTTTACCGGCGACCAGGGCGGCCAGCTTTATATCCGGGGCGGTCCTCCTATTCAAAATAAAGTATTGTATGACGGAATGGTGGTTTATCAGCCTTTCCACTCCATCGGACTCTTCTCGGTTTTCGATGTTGACATGCTCAAAAATGTTGAAGTCTACACCGGCGGTTTTGGTGCCGAATACGGAGGACGCATCTCCTCCGTGATGGATGTCACGACCCGTGACGGTAATAAAAACCGTATCGCAGGCAAGTTCGACATCAGTACCTTTGGGGCAAAAGCGTTGCTCGAAGGTCCAATCCACCGGGCCAAAAATGACGAAGATGTAAGCGCCTCCTTCATCCTTTCGATCAAGAATTCCTACCTTCAGCAATCCAGCAAAATTTTTTACAAGTACATCGATGAGAATGGATTGCCTTACAACTATCTCGACATCTACGGCAAGATTGCACTCAACACTTCGAACGGCAGCAAAGTCAGTTTCTTCGGGTTCAATTTCACCGACAAAGTCAACTACAAAATCGTGCAGAACTACAACTGGAACAGCTACGGTGGTGGTTTGAATTTCCTTGCCATTCCGGGCAAAAGTTCGGTGCTGATCGAAGGTAATTTCGCGTACTCAAACTATAAGGTAACTCTGCAACAGGCTGATCTGGCTGCCCGGTCCAGTTCAATTGGAGGGTTTAACGGGGGACTTAATTTCACCTATTTTTTTGGAAGGGATGCCTTAAAATACGGACTGGAACTTGCGGGGTATAAAACTGTTTTCGATTTTTTCAATGATGTAAAACGTAGGATCAATTATACTCAGAACTCAACTGAAGTGTCGCTGTTTGTAAAGTATAAATGGATGCCCGGCAAGTTAATTGTTGAACCGGGGGTCAGAATGCAGTATTACGCTTCGCTTGGGCAGATCTCACTTGAACCGCGTATTTCAGCAAAATGGAACCTGGCCCGAAACTTCCGGCTGAAGATGGCAGCAGGCATGTATTCACAGAACCTGATCAGCACAACCTACGACCGCGATGTGGTGAACCTGTTCTACGGCTTCCTTTCAAGTCCGGAAAACCTTCCGAGTACCTTCAACGGACAGTCGGTCAACAGTAAACTTCAAAAATCCAACCAGGTAGTCTTTGGATTTGAATGGGACCTTGTAAAAAATCTTTCACTGAATATTGAAGGATACTACAAATACTACCCTTTACTGATCACACTGAACCGCAACAAATTGTACAATGACACCCCGGAAAACGCCAACCGTCCCGACATTCTGAAGAAAGATTTTGTTTACGAAACCGGGGATGCCGAAGGAATTGATGTATCCCTGAAATACGACTGGAAGAAAATTCATTTCTGGGTTACCTACTCGCTTGGGTTTATTCACCGCAGCGACGGCTTCTCAACGTATGTTCCGCCATACGATCGCCGACATAACCTGAACATCGTAACCACGGTCTTCTTTGATAAAAAATCGACCTGGGAATTAGATATACGCTACAATTACGGATCGGGATTCCCATTCACCCAAACGCAGGGATTCTACGAAATGATCACTTTCTCTAACATGGGAAGCAACTACTCCAACAGCAACGGCTCCCTTGGTATCCTCTACGGAGATTATGATAATGGCCGGCTGCCTTATTACAGCCGTCTGGACCTTAACCTGAAGAAGACTTTTAACCTCGGTAAAACTGCCAAGTTCGAAGTCAGTCTGAGTGTGACAAATGCTCTGAACCAGCAAAATATCTTTTATTTCGACAGGGTCTCCTATACGCGTATCGACCAGTTGCCGCTTATGCCCAGTTTGGGACTCAGTTTCAGTTTCTAATCCTGGCACCTGCTATGTTTTCATTTTCTCTCCTTTCGGGAATCAAACTCAACAATACTCCAGAAGAGGTTCGTAACATCCTTGGCAAGGAATCTCAGGTCGCTGACAACAATGCGGTCCTGAAACAGATCTTCTCATTTTTGGATTATACATCTCTGGATGGCGCAGATAACCCGGACAAGATTGGTGCACTTTGTCGCAGGGCGCTGGCTTTCGGTCAAAAGGAATTGCCGTTCCCGGCTGCTGTGTGCATTTATCCGCCATTTATATCCCTGGCCAAAAAAATTTTAATCGGCTCCCCAATCAAGGTTGCAACTACGGCTGCAGCGTTCCCCCACGGACAAATGCCCATCGGAGTAAAGCTTGAAGAGGTTAAGTATGCTGTAGCTGAAGGTGCTGATGAAATTGACGTGGTCATCTCCAGGGGTACTTTTCTTGACAAACAATATCATGTGGTGTTCCGTGAGCTTGATCAGATCCGTGAAGCCACACGCGGGAAGACGCTCAAGGTAATCCTGGAAACCGGCGAACTTCGCACCCCGGAAAACATTGCCAGGGCAAGTGAAATTGCCATAGAAGCTGGTGCGGATTTTATCAAAACGAGTACTGGAAAAGTAAACCCTGCCGCCACTGAAGAGTCTGTCTATGTAATGCTGCAGGTTATTGCTTCCTACCACCGTAAAACCGGCAAGAAAGTCGGCATCAAACCTGCAGGTGGTATTTCCGAGCCATCTCAGGCACTTTCATATTATCATCTCGTCAGGTCAGTGCTCGGGCCGGAATGGCTAACGAGCGATCTGTTCCGGATTGGAGCAAGCCGGCTTGCCGATAATATCATTGAAAATATTTCGTTAAATTCGCAATAACTAACCGAAGTATCGAAAAACATGAAAAGGAACTATTTTACCACCTTGCTTTTGTTTCTGGTCGTTAGTCAGGTATTCTTTTCCTGCGCAACCGAGAGTACAAATCCCGACCCCAGCCCAACGGATGCCAGGTCTAAGTTCCTGGGACGATGGAGCGTTAATGAAACCTGGACCAAACAAACCTATGTAGCAACCATTTCGGCAGATCCGAATTCAACGGATGGGGTATTCATCTCCAACTTCGGGAACACAGGTTCCTCAGGTAATCCGGCGGGGGCAAAAGTATCAGGGAACAGCATTTCACTGGATCCTAATCAAACAATAGGCTCCGGATGGATTATCAACGGGGGAGGAAGCATGTCAGGAACGACAAAGATCAGCTGGAATTACACCATCAATGACGGTGCAACATTAATCAATGCGATCGCTACTTACACCAGGCTTTGATCTGCGCTTTGGATCGTAATTGTTTTCCCGGTCGGTTAACCGCTTTATTACCTCATCGTACATTTTCACAAAGGCCACAGGATCTTTTTGATAATGAGAAAGATTTGCGGTATAACAACCCCTTGAGATTCTGTATTTGTGGAAAATTCCAGCATATAAAAATTCAGCAGCGTGCTGAGTCTCCTTGCCTTGGTTTCGTTTCAAGGTCAATGCCCCTTCGGCAACCTGCACATCGGTGAGCAGGGAAACCATTCTGTCATGAGATAGCACAGAGTCGGCTGAAAGAATAACAGCGGTAGCCGGCGATTTTTCATCCCCCCGACAACCCGTTAACAGAAACAGAATTACAACGAAAACAAACGCCGTGTTCTGCATCCGCTATCCTATTTTTTACGTGAAAGGTACTCCTTATTCAGTGCATCGAGAACCGGCCTGGTGATATCAAGGGTATCATTGGTTACAAGTATCTCTCCTCCGTATTTATAACCCATGATATAATCGAAGTTATAATTCCGGTTAAACCGGCGCAGGAAATTGGTAACACTGTCGATCAACCTGATATTCATATTTGTCTCCTGTTCGGCAACCCGCTGGGTATACTGCTCTTTTTTTTGCATCAGGGCCTGCTGCTTCTGCATCAGCTGCTCATAAATCACCTTTGCCTTTTCTTCGGTAATGGCATTGGTCGACATCTTTTGCTGTAATTCATTGGCCTCCTTTTCAAGTGCCGACTGTTCTGCAAGAACTTCGGTCTGCAGCTTTTTACCCGTCGATTCCAGGTCACGCCGCAGGATCTTCACAAAATCGTAATGGGTATTCAGCGAATCGATGTTGACATAAACAACCGATAATGATTTACTCCCTGCCTTTTGAACGGGAAGGGCCAACCCGGGAGCGACCTCCTTTTTGGCACTGAAGTGCAAAATATAAAGAATGATAAGACCTGCCAGAAGGATAAGACTGAGTACAGTGTTGATGTTAAAAGTTAAAAATGGTTTGTTGTTGTCTTGCATGTTATGTTACGTTAATTACCTAATTCTGACATGAATTTAATACGCATCAACCGGATCTCCTCTTCGGTGAATTCGTCCTCTCCCAGCTCCTTGATGGCATCGTCAACAGAATCGGATTCAGCTTTACGGAAGTATTCAAAAATCTCCTCCTGGTGGTAAGGATCGACAAATTCGTCGATATAATATTTAATATCTATCTTGGTCCCGGACCCGACAATGCTTTCGATTTCGTACAAAAGCTCATCGAATGTAAGGTTTTTGGCCAGTGCGATATCTTCCAGCGACACTTTCCGGTCAATACCCTGAATGATGAACACCTTGATCCCCGATTTGTTGACGACCGATTTAACCACCATATCCATCGGCCGGATGATCTCGTTTTCTTCTACATACTCTTTGATCAGATCGAGAAATGGCTTACCGTATTTAGTTGCCTTTCCCGCTCCAACACCGGTTATCTGTTTGAGTTCCTCCACAGTAACCGGGTACTGGATGGCCATATCTTCGAGGGAAGGGTCCTGGAAAATAACGAACGGCGGAAGTTTTTCCTTGCGTGCAATCTCTTTACGCAGGTCCTTTAAGAGAGCGAACAATGTTTTGTCTGCCGTACTGCTCTTCGAACCGAGCGCTTCGAAAAGTTCCTCCTCCTCTGGATTTTCAAAGTCATGGTCATCAACAAGCATGATCGAGAACGGACTTTTCAGAAACTCAGCCCCTTCCGGACTGATTTTCAGTAGTCCATAATTTTCTATATCCTTGCTAAGGAGGCGTTCTATCAGTGTTTGCCGGATAACGGCATTCCAGAATTTCTCATCGCGGTCTGCACCCTTACCGAAAACCTCAAGCTTGTTGTGCTTGTAAGATTTCATGGAAGCGGTACTCTTGCCAAGCAGGATATTGATAATATGCTTGTTTTTGAATTGTTGTTTCACCGCTAGAACAGCTTCGAGGACAAGCTGAACATACTGTTTACCTTCAAATTTTTTCTTGGGATGCATGCAATTATCACAATTCTGGCAATTATCCTCTTTGGCGATCTCCCCGAAATAGTGCAGCAGCTGTTTCCTGCGGCAAACGGAAGATTCGCTATAGGCAACTGTTTCCATCAGCAGTTGTTTGGCAATCTCCTGTTCGGCCACAGATTTCCCTTTAAGGAATTTCTCCAGCTTCTGGATATCATCGTAGCTGTAGAAGGCAACACAATTTCCCTCTCCATCATCGCGCCCCGACCGCCCTGTCTCCTGGTAATAACCTTCGAGACTCTTGGGCATATCGTAATGAATTACAAAACGCACATCGGGTTTATCGATACCCATGCCAAACGCAATGGTGGCAACGATCACATCAACCTCCTCCATCAGGAACTTATCCTGGTTCTGGCGGCGTGTCGATGCATCCAGTCCGGCATGGTAAGGTAAAGCTTTGATCCCGTTCACCACAAATGTTTCGGCGAGTTCTTCAACCTTTTTGCGACTGAGGCAATAAACAATCCCCGATTTACCAGTATGTCCTTTGATGAACTTAATAATATCCTTGGAGACGTTTTTGGTCTTTGCCCGCACTTCGTAATAGAGATTTGGCCGATTGAAGGAGGAGAGGTACACCTCTGAATCCATCATGTTCAGATTCTTCTGGATGTCGAGCTGAACCTTGGGGGTTGCCGTTGCTGTAAGGGCGATAACCGGAACCTTTTGTCCGATGGCATCGATGATCGGCCTCAGTCTGCGGTATTCAGGACGAAAATCATGACCCCATTCCGAAATACAATGGGCTTCATCAATGGCATAAAACGAAATTTTTATGTTTCTGAGAAATTCGACATTTTCCTCTTTCGTAATGGTTTCCGGCGCTACATAAAGCAGCTTGGTCTTTCCGTCAACAATATCCTGTTTTACCTGTGTGATCTCCTGCTTGCTCAGCGAAGAGTTCATAAAATGGGCAACATCGTTTTCCGTTCCGAAACTGCGCATGGAGTCGACCTGGTTCTTCATCAGGGCGATCAGCGGAGATACAATAATGGCAGTTCCCGGCTGCATCAGTGCAGGGAGCTGGTAGCAAAGTGATTTGCCGCCTCCTGTAGGCATGATGACAAAGGTATCTTTATTTGCCAGTACACTTTGGATAATAGCCTCCTGGTTCCCTTTGAAGCTGTCAAACCCGAAAACCTTTTTCAGCGTTTCATGGATTGTGCGCTCCTCCTTCCCTTTGGCCATTGCAGGACTCGAATTTATTTTTGTACTTTTGCTCAGGGTAACTTGATTTTAACAGAATTAATACGCTTATAGACAAATATAAGCAGAAATGGTTTGGAATAAACAAATATTTTTAAAAAAAATTGTGCATTGAAAAATTCAAAGACGATTAAATCTATCGCGGTTAATACGATCAAAGCTGAAGCCAGTGCAATTTCCGGACTGGTTAATTCCGTCAATGAAGACTTCCTGCGATGTGTTGAACTGATTCACAACTCCCGGGGTCGCATTGTGGTTACCGGCATTGGTAAAAGCGCCGTGATCGGTCAGAAGATCGTTGCGACGTTTAACTCTACCGGGACGCCGGCTATATTTATGCATGCTGCAGATGCAATCCACGGCGATCTCGGCACCATCCTCAAAGAGGATATTGTAATGTGCATTTCAAAGAGCGGCGAAACACCAGAGATCAAAGTTCTTGTTCCACTCCTGAAGGAGTACGGAAGCAGCCTCCTTGCAATCGTCGGAAACACCCAGTCATATCTTGCGAAGCAAGCTGACTGTGTCATTGACACTACTGTTCCGCGGGAAGCCTGTCCTAATAACCTGGTTCCTACCTCCAGCACCACTGCCCAGATGGTGATGGGCGATGCACTCGCCGTTTGCCTCCTTGAAGCCCGCGGATTCACGGCCGGAGACTTCGCCAGACTGCATCCGGGCGGGTCGCTGGGGAAGCAGATGTACCTGAAGGTGGCCGATCTCTACACCAACAATCAGGCACCAAAGGTAATGCATAATGACAATATCAAAACTGTAATTGTAGAAATTTCCTCAAAGCGCCTTGGGGCAACCGCCGTGCTGAAAGGAAGCAGGCTGGTGGGGATCGTTACCGATGGCGACCTTCGGCGGATGCTGGAAAATAATTCAGACATCACCACCCTCCACGCCAGCGACATCATGACGAAGTCTCCACGCACCATAAGTTCCGGCACGCTGGTGGTTGAGGCATTATCGATCATGCGCAAGCACAACATTACCCAGTTGCTTGTCGTTGATAAATCAATATACAAAGGTGTGATTCACCTCCATGATATCCTCCGCGAAGGAATCTTATAAAACCGACTCCATGATTCTCCGTACCGAAAAAATTGTTAAAAGATACCGCAAACGTACTGTGGTAAACCAGGTTTCGATCGAACTGAATCAGGGCGAGATTGTGGGGCTTCTCGGTCCGAACGGGGCCGGAAAAACCACTTCGTTTTACATCATCGTTGGCCTGATTAAACCGGTTTCCGGTGTTGTTTATTTGGATGATACGGACATCACCCGTTTACCGATGTACAAAAGGGCACAAAAGGGGATCAGCTACCTTCCCCAGGAAGCTTCAGTATTCAGAAAACTCAGTGTGGAAGACAACATCCGGTCCATCCTTGAATTTACCGACCTTACCAAAGATCAGCAGAAAGAAAAACTTGAACGATTGCTCGATGAATTCGGATTGCAGCACGTGCGAAAAAGCGACGGAATAACCCTTTCCGGCGGTGAACGCAGGCGGACAGAGATCGCCCGTTGCCTGGCTGTTGACCCAAAATTCATCCTTCTCGACGAACCTTTCGCCGGGATCGACCCCATCGCGGTGGAAGATATTCAACAGATCGTTTATAAGTTGAAGCAAAAAAATATCGGAGTCCTCATCACCGATCACAACGTACATGAAACCTTAACCATCACCGATCGTTCCTATCTTCTTTTCGAGGGATCCATCCTGCGGGCAGGAACCAGCCAGGAACTAGCCGATGATGAACATGTTCGCAAAGTTTACTTAGGCCAGAATTTTGAATTGAGGTAGCTCACCCATATAGCAATCCTTCATCTGGTCCTTTTGCCCGCAGAAATTTCACTGATCAATCATGCCCTGAAAAATTATTGAGAGCAGGATGTAGAGTATGATAATGATCGGGATGGCACTGAGTGAAAACAGCGTCAGAAGTATTATGGAGCAGCCCAATAGTGTATAACGCAGTTCATTTCCCTTCCATGCGAAGGAGTTGATCTTCATGGAAAATATGCTGAACTCGGAGATCAGCATGTAGGAGAACAGGACGGTAAGGATTGCCAGCACCCGTGTGTTGGAAAAAAAATCCCCAAGGAACCCGAGGCGAACCAGACTGAATAATTGTGGCTGAACCCATAATACAAGCGGGATAGAGGCAAAAAACAGTGCATTGGCGGGTGTGGGGAGACCAATGAAATTCACCTCCTGACGAAGGTCGATGTTGAATTTTGCCAGCCGGAGTGCGGAACAAACCGGGATAAGAAGTGCAAAATACGGGGTGATGTGCATCCGCTCGAGGATGTTGCAACTGCCTTCGCAGTTAACAGAGAGCAACTGAAAAACGATGATGCCGGGAGCTACGCCGAAGGAGACGAGATCGGCCAGGGAGTCGAGCTGTTTTCCCAGTTCAGAATAGGCTTTGAGCACGCGCGCAGCGGTTCCGTCGAGGTAGTCAAAGATGGCTGCAGCAAAAACCATAACTGCAGCCCAAACCAGGTGGTGTTCAATGGAAAAAGTCAGTGAAACCATCCCTGCGACGAGGTTCATTGTGGTGATGGTATTTGGAATATGCGGCTTGATGTTCATGGCTGTAAATATTCAGGTAAAAGTATGAAATATTTCTGCTCCCGCGAAAATGAGTTCACTGCAAACCCACCTTTTTTCAATACTTTTGCGCGACACTTCAATGGATTAATTTATTGCAGAAAATATGAGAAAAGGGTTTACTGCCGGTTTGATTATCTTGGGAATTCTTCTTCTTTCCAGTACTAATCTGTATGCACAGTTCAGTATTTCGGGTGAATTCAGGATGCGTGGGGAGTACCGCGACGGATATATGTCACTGAGGGATTCGTCCAAAATTCCATATGTTGATATACTCGGCAGGGCACGTCTTATTTTTGACTACAAAACCGAAAAGATCACTACCCGGTTTTCCTTGTATGATGCATTTGTATTCGGTCAGAACTATTACTCTTCCGACACCATTTCCAAAAACACAGTGAACATCTTCGAAGCATGGTTCCAGTATAATTTCACGAAATCTTTTGGCCTCAAGGTCGGTCGTATGGAGGTATCGTACGATGATGAGCGCATCTTCGGACTTTCGAACTGGAGTATGTGGGGAGCAACGCATGATATCGTCATTGCACAGTACGAGCAAAAAAGCCGGGGCTACTGGGGAAATTTCGGGCTGGCAGCAAATAATATTGCACCGGCAAGTGCTTACATGAACTCTTACAACATGCGCAACAACTACAAGTACCTTGGCTTTTTTTATGGCAATTTCAAGCTTTTCGACAACAAATTAACCATTACATACACCGAGGTTCTTGATGCATTCCAGAAAAATAACATCACCAGTACGAAAATAAAAACGACGTACGACACCCTGTTTATCCGCAATGAACATGATTCAATCATCGGGACCACTGTCCTCCCCAATGTCACAAAAACCACCTCCACCGAAGAGTTTCCCAACACGCTTTACGCACGAACCACTTTCGGTGCAACCGTAGGACTGAACCTGGCCAAGTGGAGCTTTTTTGTGAACGGGTTTTACCAGTATGGAAAGATCCGCGACAGCCGAAATCTGACGGCATACTTTTATACTTTATGGGCCGCATTCCAGCCGGTAAAACAGTTCAAGATCCAGGCTGGGTGGGAACAGCTTAGCGGAAACAATTACGCGGATACAAGCGCCCTGAAGACAAAAGTTACCGGCTTCAGCACCCTTTACGGCACCTCCCATCGTGCCTATGGCTATATGGACTTGTTTAATTCAATGGTGAAAGATAATGCCAGTCCGGGATTAAATGACCTCTATGCAAGAGCCACCGTGTACTTCAACGAAAAAATGTCGTTGGAGGCAACCTATCGCTGGTTCAGTATACCCTACGGTTATCTTGGCGTTACCCCGACCAAAAAAGGCCAGTTGCCATACACAGCAGTTAATAAGAGCCTCGGTTCAGAAATAGATCTGATGTACGTCTACAAGCCGGCTCCCAATCTTGAAATCAATGCGGCTTACTGCTTTTTCCTTCCTACTTCAACGATGGAAACACTGAATAAGGTGGCTGTCGGAACGAGCAAGTTTGCCCAGTACGCCTACATCATGGTCACCTATAAACCGAACTTTTTCTCAACCGAGAAAAAACAATAAATTCACCATCGAAGGATCCGATGAAGAGACAGTCCTCAACCATCTACATTAAGGATTACGATTATGTTCTACCTGCCGGTCAAATTGCTCAGTTTCCGCCGGAAACAAGAGAAGAATCAAGACTTTTAATATATTCCGGAGGGAATATTGAACAGGACATCTTCTCTGGTCTTGGCGAACATCTTCCCGAAAAAAGTCTGCTTGTTTTCAATGATACAAAGGTCATTCGTGCCCGGATTATTTTTCACAAACCTTCCGGGACCCGGATAGAAATCTTTTGCCTGGAGCCCGTCTCCCCTGCCGCTGAGGTCCAGGAGGCCTTTCTTCAGCAAGGAAGCTGCGTATGGAAATGTCTCGTTGGAAACATGAAAAGGTGGAAAACCGGAATGCTTGTAAAACAGATTCGCACCGATACCGCCGCTGTCGACCTTATGGCGGGGGTTCTCCAGCATAACAATGACGGATCCTTTAACATTGAATTCAAATGGGACCCACCCGGACTTATTTTTGCTGAAGTGCTGGAGCATGCCGGATTGGTACCATTACCACCTTATATTGAACGGGAGACGGACCCCGATGATGAATCAAGGTACCAGACAGTTTATGCCGAGAAGGATGGTTCTGTTGCCGCTCCCACCGCCGGACTCCATTTCACTCAGGATCTGTTGGCTCAGCTTGGTGAAGCAGGTCATAAGTTTGCAAAGGTAACGCTGCATGTAGGGGTGGGTACATTCCGGCCTGTCACAAGTGAAACGATTGCTGACCATGAAATGCACGGGGAGAAGATCGTTGTTTCAAAAGCCACCATTGAAAAAATCCTGGCGCATTGCGGGAAGCCGGTGATCGCCGTTGGTACTACCTCTGCACGAACAATTGAAACGTTGTATTGGATCGGTTTGAAGATACTGGCGGGGGATACACAAAACTGTTTCTCGATCGGACAATGGGAGCCCTACCAAAATCCTGCCACCCTTCCCGGGGCAACAATTGCTCTCGACGCACTGGTTAAATTGATGAAAAAACGCAGTCTGGATGAAATCCATGCCCTGACTCACCTGCTCATCATGCCGGGTTATTCTTTCAGAATTGTAACTGCGCTCATTACAAATTTTCACATGCCAAAGAGCACCCTTCTGCTGCTTGTTGCAGCGATGGCCGGACCGGGTTGGCGTGATGCGTATCAGTTTGCCCTGCACGGCGGGTTCCGGTTCCTGAGCTATGGCGATGCATGTCTCTTTTTTCCGCCACCTGATCCAATCCGGTAACTTTTTATTATCTTTGCACATTATCTTACCTGCTAATTCAGCCAACAATGAACCTATCTATTTTATTGATTTTCGGATTGGGCACCACAGAATTGCTCCTTATCGCATTGGTCGTATTGCTGCTTTTCGGCGGCAAGAAGATTCCCGAATTAATGAAAGGTCTTGGCAAGGGTGTTAAGAGTTTTAAAGACGGCATGACCGGTCTCGAAGAAGAGATGAATAAACCCGGCGAAAAAGATCCCCCTGCCAGCACCACTGAAAAGAAGTAATCCTACCCTCCTGTTTTTTCTTTCAGTTTAGGTTAATGCCATAAAGCCGGCATTCTTGTTATTTTTTTCACAATTATTATTTGGATTTCCTCTAAATTTTATAATTTTACAATAGTTGCATATATCTTGTTATTTATATGTATACATTTGTGCCGAATTTTGAAGCGCATTGATAACACCGAATTGTGCGCTCACCATCAAGATTGTGAATTAAATAACGTTCCTTATGAAGAAATTGCTTATTCTGGGTGCCGGCACCGGCGGAACCATCATGGCCAACAAAATGAGAGCCCTGCTCGAGCGTGATGAATGGGATATCACCATTGTTGATCAGTTCAGAACACACTATTATCAACCCGGCTTCCTCTTCATTCCTTTCGGAATGTACAAAAAAGATGACGTTGTGAAACCCAAAACTAGTTTTCTTCCGGTGGGTGTTAACATTATATTCCAGGAGATCGACAGGATTGACGGAATGAACAATCATGTTTTGCTTAAGGACGGAATCTCCCTGAATTACGATTTCCTCATCATTGCTACCGGAACCCGCGTTGTTCCCGAAGAGACGCCGGGAATGAAAGGACCTTTATGGCATAAACAGGTTTTTGACTTCTACACGATTGAAGGTGCCCTGGCGTTGGCTGATTTCTTTAAAACATGGCCTGGCGGGGAACTGGTATTGAACATTGCCGACATGCCCATCAAATGTCCTGTTGCCCCACTTGAATTTGTCATGTTTGCTGATGCATTCTTTGTTGAGCGCGGCTTGAGGAATAAAGTAAACATCACGTATGTGACTCCCATGTCGGGTGCCTTTACGAAACCAAGGGCGTCGAAAGTACTGGGAAATCTTCTTGCGGAGAAAAACATTAACATCCTTTCGGATTTCTATCTGGAGCGGGTTGACAATGTAAAGAAAGTGCTGGTATCCTACGACGAAAAGGAAGTTCCCTTCGACTGCCTGGTTACAATTCCTGTTCATAAAGGCGACCCGTTGATCGGAAGAAGCGGTCTCGGCGATGAAATGGATTTTGTCAAAGCACATAAACACACGCTTCAGTCAGATCATTTTCCGAATATTTTTGTGATCGGAGATGCCGGAAACTTTCCAACCTCAAAGGCAGGATCTGTTGTACACTTTCAAGCCGATGTACTTACCGAAAACCTCATGTGTGCCATTGAAAACAGGCCACTCACCGATGCTTACGACGGCCATTCTAACTGCTATATTGAAACCGGTTTCGGAAAAGGCGCCCTGATCGATTTTAATTACGATACAGAACCACTTCCCGGTTCTTTTCCCTTCCCGGGTATCGGCCCCTTCGGACTCCTAAAGGAGACCCGCATGAACCATTATGGGAAGCTTATGTTCCGGTGGATCTATTGGCATATCCTGCTAAAGGGCAAAGAAATGCCCATCGACTCAAAGATGACGATGGCTGGTAAGAAAATGTAATACAGATGGTTATGACTACATTAAGCATTGAGGCGCAGATCAGCGAACTGAACAGGAAAATGGACCTGGTTCTGGAAGGTGTCGAATTACAGAAACGCAGCCGTGATGAGATCGACGACCTTGCAAAAGACTTGAATATCGTCGCAAAGGATGCCTTTCAGCAAACTGTTGTAATGCTCGACAAAGCCCAGGTTGAATTTGATTCAGATGCACTTTCCAGCCTTTTTATTAAAATCCTTCAGAATGTAGACACATTTCATGAAATGCTGCAACTTCTGGAAAGTGCCCGTGATTTCATGAAAGACGCATCACCTATCCTGCACCAGGTTGGACTTGATGCAGTTACCAAAATGAACGAACTGGACAGAAAAGGGTATTTTATCTTTGCTGCCGATATTTTTAAACTGATGGATCGTTTTATCCTGGCAACTTCAAAAGTTAAAATGGATGACAAACTCGACAACAAATCACTTTTTGCAATTCTGAAGGAACTTAATTCCCCTGAGGTCAGGAAATCTTTATCATACTCACTGCGACTGCTGAAAGAAATCAACAATTAAAATATTCATAACAGTCGATATTCGCAATTTGTAAATCATAAATCTAAAATCCAATCGGTATGGCACAGAAAGTAATTGCTGGTGTAACTGTAGATGTAACAGAGGAGGGGTATTTCACCAACCCCGCACAATGGACCAGGGAGTTGGCTGCTGAAATTGCAAAAGAGGAAGGCGTACAACTCACGGACAAACATTTTGATGTCCTTAATTTCATACGCGAACGTTTTGCCAAGGGGGAAGCCCTTACCATACGCTCTGTCGGAAATTCGGGAATCATTGACATCAAAGGGTTTTATGGCCTCTTCCCGGGCGCTCCCATGAAAAAAGCTGCAAAAGTTGCCGGCATTCCAAAACCTGCATCGTGTATTTGATCCCAATGAATTTTAAAAAACAAAAACAATGGTTAAAGAAGAACATCCTTTGAAAAAAGTATGCATCATCTGCGCAAAAGGCACAATCGAAGATGTATACGCAGCCCTGGTCATGAGCAACGGTGCGGTCATGGAAGGAATTGAGACAAAAATTTTCTTCACTTTTTTTGGTCTCGATGCCATTACAAAAAAAACGATGCACAGTCTGCATACAGGCACCACTGGCAATCCTGCGATGCGTATGCCGGGCGGGCTTCCCTTCCCCACACTGCTGGGTATAATCCCTGGTGTAGAGGCAGGCGTTTCGGCCATGATGCGCAGCCAGATGGAAAAACTTGACATTCCCCCTGTTCAGGAATTTCTCGAAATGATCGAAGCCGGTGGTGGCGAAGTTTATGCCTGTAAATTGGCCATGGATATGTTCAAACTTGAGAAGAAAGACCTCTGGGACGGAGTAAAGGAAGTGCTGACAGTTGGTCAGTTTTATGAAATGTGCGGTGGACTTCAGACCCAGGTGATCTTCACCTGATGCATTCCGCTTACCTGCTTCCTTTGCGCTTGGTATCTTGCATGAGTTAATGGAATGAAGCGATTCGATTGCTGTTTTTATTATTTTTGCAATTGTAATCCACCTCACAAATTCATTCCCGAATAACCTGCCAACATGAATCCCAGCATTGACAATCAGTTTAAACTCCGCTTCAACGACCTCTGGCGCCTAATCGGAAACTCACCGATGCTTGCCATTCACTTTACCTACAAAGGAGAAAAGAGGGTCATTTATGCCAAATCGGAACACTACAACGTGACCGGAAGTATAAAAGACAGAATGGCCCTTTACATCCTTGAACGAGCCTATGCCGAAAATCGCATCAAGCCGGGCGATACGATCGTGGAGGCCACCAGTGGCAACACCGGAATCGCATTTGCCGCCATCGGCAAGGCGCTTGGGCACAATGTCCGGATCATCATGCCCGACTGGATGAGCAAAGAACGGGTTGATATCATCAAGAGCCTTGGGGCACAAATCATCCCGGTATCCCGCGAGCAGGGTGGATTTTTGGGCAGCATCAGGATTTCCGAGGAGATCGCCGGCAGGGAGCCCAATATCTTTCTCCCTCAGCAGTTCTCCAATGATGCCAATGCAGCGGCACACCAAAAGACAACAGGTCCTGAAATATGGTACCAGCTGCGCTATCATGGAATTACGCCGGATGCATTTATTGCCGGAGTTGGTACAGGCGGAACCGTGATGGGCGTTGGACGATATCTGAAATCTGTAAATCCTGCCACAAAAATACATCCGCTGGAACCTGCCGAGTCGCCTACCATGTCGACCGGCCACAAAGTTGGTTCACATCGTATCCAGGGTATCAGCGATGAGTTTATTCCTGCCATCGTAAAACTCGACCAACTGGACAGGATCGTTGCCGTTCCCGATGGAGATTCGATCATTCTCGCACGGAAACTGGCAAGCCGGCTTGGCCTTGCTGTGGGAATTTCCTCTGGGGCAAATTTTCTCGGGGCGCTGCAAATTCAGAATGAACTTGGACCTGAGGCGGCAGTTGTGACCGTGTTCGCCGATTGTAATAAAAAGTATCTCAGCACCGACCTCATGCGGGAAGAGCCACTCAGGGACGACTACGAATCTCAGCATATTGAACTAACCGGTTTCAAAGTTTTCAAGCGGGTTTGCGATACCTGTTGCGAAATGGGCAGTTGTGATCTGCGTGTTTTCGATCTGCATTGTATCAAGCAATAATAATTTTTGAGTCTTTGGAATTTAATGTCATCCTCCTTCTGGCCCTGTTCATTGTAGCTGTGATGTACTCCTCAGTTGGCCATGGCGGTGCCAGCGGATACCTGGCAGTAATGTCACTTTTTGCAATCGACACCCTCTTTTTCCGCAGTTCTGCCCTGATCATGAACCTGTTTGTTGCAGGCATCGCCTTTATCAATTTCGGAAGCGGTATCAAGGTAAGGTGGCGCCTGTTTCTTCCCATCCTCCTGCCTGCTATTCCCATGGCCCTGGCAGGCGCCATGGTGCACATCAACCCGACTACCTATAAAATAATTCTTGGGGCTGTGTTACTTCTGGCGCTACTCCGGCTGGTGTGGAAATTTAACCGCGACTATGATCTGGCACCGCCTCCCGGAATCCTTTTATCGATAGCTATAGGCGCTTCTCTTGGATTTTTGTCGGGCATGATCGGGATCGGCGGAGGCATCATCCTTAGTCCTATTCTGATCCTGAAACGATGGGCAGGGATAAAGGAGACCGCCGTTTATTCTTCCTTGTTTATCCTGCTCAATTCCATTGCCGGACTCATCGGGCTAGGCGTTGACAGAATTGCGCTGCCTAACGGATTCATTTATTGGATACTTGCTGTATTTTCAGGTGGGCTGGCAGGATCCTTTACCTCCATAAAGTATCTTCCTGTAAGATATTTTAAAGTTTCGCTAATCGCAGTTCTGCTTTTTGCCTGCTTTAAACTCCTTGTGTATTAATCCATCAAGATAAGGCTATCCGGCTCAATGGATTTCGATTACCCGTTCGCAGGTGAATGCATCATAACCATTTTCCCTCGCCATCGTCATCGCAGCCTGGTTTTGCATGATACCTCCACCCCAATAGTTATGGTCATAAACATGGGGTGTATTGAACCAGCTCCCGATGTTCATGGTAATCCTGAAAGTAATTGATTCCTTGTCGTGAACAACAAACGCCGATCCGGTCAAATTTACCTTGAAATAGTTCTGAACATAGCCATAGATGGAGTCGGTATTGTATCCCGGGCCATGATATAACTGTCCGATTCCAAGGTGAAAATTAAAAGGCTGCAAAATTCCCGAAGTATCCTGCCATTTACCGTTCATCATCATATAGTGATAGCCCCCTCCAAGTATTTCGGGCCAACCCATATTTGCCTCGGGTGGATTTACAAAGTGATAGGACCGGTTTTTGGACTCTGGAATGCCAAACGTAAAACCAATTGAATCATAACTTCCTTCCGGAATGGCATTCATCACCTGAATTGCTCTGGTTGACGGGATATCCTCATCAATATAATATATATCCTTCGGGTTGTCAATAAACATTGACGACGAGCCATGTTTGTACAATACAATATCTGAGATGAAATACTTTACCTCGGTGATCATGTATGGGTTCAGGGCAGCATTGATATAAATGAGTTCATTTTTAACCAACGGCGCACCATCTACCTCATTGTTCAGAAGGAATTGCAAGGTGCCTGACGGACCCGGCTCCCCGGGTTCCGACTTATGACAACCTGTAAGAACTATCGACGAAACAACAAGAAAGTTCAGAAATAACGACAGAAGAACCCGTGGCAATGCATGGAGATTTAATGTAAAGGCATATCATTATTTAACCTTTTTCTCTTTCTTTACCTTCTTCTCCTTTTTCTCGCCTTTCTCTTTTTTCTTCTTTGATTTACCGCATGTGCAGCATCCACATGCCATCTCTTTTAGGAGTTCTACCTGATGCTCATGAAGTTCGACAATTTTATCAAGCCTCTTCTCAATGAGATTTGTTTCAGGGAAGAACTGCTTATCACAAGTATTTGTCTCAATGTCTTTTAACACCTTAAGCATCTGTTCAAGGATAATTTCACGTTCAGGCATATAGGTTTATTTTATTCAAAAATACAAAATTCCGGTTCCTTTTACAAGAATGACGAAAATATTTATACCTACCTTTGCCCGGTTAAAAAGCACCAAATGTGGGGAAAACGATTTCCGGGAACCGATGAAGAGACAGAGATGACTTTCTGGGAACATCTGGACCAGTTACGGGGAACCCTCTGGAGAAGTCTGATTGCAATTCTGGTAACATCGATTGTTGCCTTCATGTTCAAGGAGGTGCTGTTTGACGATATCATACTGGCGCCCAAATCGAAATCTTTCATTACCTATCGCCTGCTCTGCAAACTGGGTGAATCGTTTTCAATGCCTTCCCTTTGTGTAGACCCTTCCTCTTTCAACCTGATCAATATAAGTCTGGCCGGACAATTCATGTCGCATATGAACATTTCGCTCGTTGCCGGTTTGATTATTGCCCTGCCCTACGTGCTATGGGAGCTATGGAGATTTGTAAAACCCGGGTTAACCGAAAATGAGGTACGCAGTTCGCGCGGAGCGGTGACCATCATATCCATTTTGTTTATCCTGGGGGTACTTTTCAGCTATTTTATTGTTGCCCCGCTGATGATCAATTTTTTAGGCGGATACGTAGTAAGTGCATCCGTAGCCAATCAGATTGCCCTAAATTCTTATGTGAGTTCCATTACCCTGATGACCCTGCTGATGGGACTGCTTTTTGAATTGCCGGTGCTGGTCCTTTTCCTTACCAAGATTGGAATCGTCACCCCAAAGCTGTTGAAAAAATATCGGAAACATGCACTCGTCATCATCCTGATACTGGCCGGGGTGATCACTCCGAGCCCTGATATTTTCAGCCAGCTGGTGGTGGCTATCCCGCTGTATGCACTTTTTGAAATCAGTGTTGCCATCTCCTCCCGCATTTACGCAAAGAAACAGGAACCTGCCGATTAAACACGTGGATTCCGGAAGGTTTTTACTTTTTATGATATCACACCACTTGCCGGCTGGTTTGCTGTAACCTTTCTAATTACGGCACGTCTAAAACCACGAAATCACCCAAAAACTGAAATAAATGGAACCCAAACGTTTTTACAGAAGCCGAACGGACCGAAAAGTCGGTGGTGTGGCAGCCGGACTTGGAGAATATTTTCTGATGGATCCGATGCTTGTCCGACTATTGTTTATTATTCTCACTTTTGCCGGTGGCGGAGGTGTGATCATCTACCTCATTTTGTGGATTGTAACTCCCGAAAAGCCAATGGAATTCACAAACGCAGCAAACCAGAGTGCCACCAATCCCGCACAACCGGAAAATTCATCTCCGGAAAGCACTACCTCTCCTGACCAGCCTCTTAATTCATCCATAAACCCTGCGAAACAGCGACAGAAAGGAAGTCTGATCGGCGGGCTCGTTTTGATTACGCTGGGTATTCTTTTCCTGGCCGATGAGTTTTTTCCGAGTTTTGATTTCAGCGATCTCTGGCCGGTCATCATTATTGTTATCGGGGTTGGCCTCCTCATCAATGCATTTTCAGGCAAGAAAAAATAAAAATATACAGTTATGAAATACCGTCATGTTTTCTGGGCTTTTATCCTGATCGCGATCGGGGTATTATTCATGCTGAACAACTTCGGCGTGCTTGAATTTGGAATGCGGGCCTTCTGGAGCCTCTGGCCTCTGATTCTCATCTTGTGGGGAATCTCCATCCTTCCTGTAAAGGACTGGATAAAAATTGCCGGCCTTCTGGTCGTTCTTGCTTTTACCATAGCATTCTTCGACCGTCTCACCCACCGCTCCCCCTGGTATTTCTTTCATAATCATGAAATCACAGGATCCGATTGGAATTTTGATGATGAAGAGTCAGATTCTGCAGGAAACTCCAGTGATCAGACACTCACCGTACCATTTGATTCCCTTTCCCGAAAAGGAGTTCTGAAACTTGTGGCTGCCGCGGGAAATTTCGGAATACAAGGGGTTACTTCAGATTTTATGTCATTCAGTAAGACCGGAAATATTGGAAATTACTCACTAACCACAAGCGATTCAAACGGGGTAAAAAGTGTAAACCTGAAAATGGAGAAAACCTATGTGCGTCGTTCGGATGTAAAAAACAAGGTTGACATTACCCTGAATGAGAAACCGGCCTGGAACCTGGATTTCGACATTGGCGCCGCTGAGATCACGCTCGACCTGAGGGATTACAGGATAGACACCACTGTATTCAACGCAGGAGCTTCCTCCATTGATGTTACCATCGGGGAGAAGAATCCAAAAACCGTCATGACATTTAATGCAGGAGCCTCCTCCATCAAAGTGTCGGTTCCAAAGGGAAGCGGTTGCGAAGTAAGATCCGAGTCTTTCCTGGTTAGCAAGGAGTTTGAAGGACTTGACAAAAAGGGAGACGGTGTTTACCAGACGCCAGGTTTTAATTCAAGCAGGAACAAGGTTTACCTGACCATCAAGACCGCCGTGTCGAAAATCGAAATCCTGCGCTATTGATTACCTGTCAATAAACTCTTTCACCATACTAAAAAATTCTCCGGGTGCATCTGCGTGAACCCAATGGCCGGCACCGGCTATTGTCCGCACCTCTGCCCCGGGGAATTTTGCTTTGATGTCTGGAATATCATCATCATGGATGTAGCGGGATAAAGCACCCCTGACAAACAAGGCGGGTCCGGAAAACTTACCGGTTTCAGTCACGCTGCCGAAAATTGCGGGCAGGTTTTCATTGATCGCCTTTATATTCAGCCGCCAATCGAGTTTGTTTCGGTCTCGCCAGTAAACGTTTTTAAGAAGGAACTTCCTGAGCTTCTCACTCTTTACCAGCGGCATCAACTGTTTTTCCACATCTGACCTCGAGGATGCCGCACTGAAATCCACGGAAAGCATTGCATTTACAAGGGTTTGGTGTTCAGTTGAAGGTGGAGACCGGTGAAGGCTGATATCTACAACCACAAGCTTATGCAGCAAATCAGGGTGGTGCAGTGCAAAAAACATCGCCGTCTTGCCTCCCAGCGAATGGCCCATCAAAACAATATCCTCCAGTCCATGATCCTCTGCCAGTTCAAGCACGTCATCCTCAAGAGAGGCAAAGTCGAAGACATTGCTGTGGGGAGATTGGCCATGATTACGCAGGTCAGGAGTATACACAGAATAGCTACTGCTTAGCTGCCGCGCAAAGGTAATCCAGTTATCGGACAGGCCGAAAAGACCATGCAGGATTACGACTGGACGACCCCTTCCGGAGTGACGATAAAAAAGCTTCATTCAGAGCTGGTTTATTAACACAATATTGTTGAAAAAAAATCGTATTTCAATGTCAAAAGTACACAAATTTGTTACCTATTTGCAGCTGCTTTTATCAACGAAATAACAGACCGGAAAGGACCTCAAAAATCCGATCCTCCAAACCGTAAAATGCAAAATGGAAAAAAGTCCAAATGAAAAGCTGATCACCCCGAACATCGAAATACCCGAAGAAGAAGAGCCTCCAAGTAAGTCCACGTTCATCGACGAAGCCTCCCTGCTAGACGAGTACCTGAAATCGCGCACCGATCGAGAAAAGCCGCTGATCAGTGAGCGTTCGCTTGCATTCATGCAAACCTATTTCCCGGAAGCTTCAGTGAAAGACTGGAACAACTGGCACTGGCAGATTAAAAACAGCGCCCGTTCCATCGATCAGCTTGCCAGATACATCCGACTATCCGACAATGAAGTGAAACCGGATGGAAAAAACAGTCAGTCGCTGCCGCTGCGCATCTCTCCGTATTACATAAGTCTGCTCGACTTCGACAATCCGGAACAAGCTCTCCGAAGAAGTGTGGTGCCTGTTTTCGACGAATTTCTCATTCACAACGGGGAGGCCTCCGATCCGCTGTCGGAAGAACATGACAGTCCGGTCGAAAATATCGTTCACCGCTATCCCGACAGGGTTTTATTCCTGGTTACAGGATTTTGTTCAACCTATTGCCGGTACTGCACCAGAACACGGATGGTGGCCAAGGACAAATGCCATATCGGCGTGAAAGCCTGGGAGGCAGGTCTGAATTACATAGAACAGCATAAAGAGGTTCGGGATGTGCTGATTTCTGGCGGAGATCCGCTCACCATGCCAGACCTGCACGTTGAATACCTGTTGTCGCGGTTGAGAAGCATCCCGCATGTTGAGATCATCCGTATCGGGACCAAAGTACCAGTTGTGTTACCGCAGCGGATTACCCGTTCGTTTGTCAACATGCTCAAGAAGTACCATCCACTTTTTATGAGTATCCATTTCACCCATGCCGATGAAATCACCCCGGAGGTGAAAGACGCCTGTGAAAAGCTTGCCAACGCCGGCATCCCGCTTGGAAGCCAGACTGTGCTGCTGAAAGGAATCAACGACGATGTTAACGTGATGAAAAACCTGCTGCACGGACTGTTGAAGATAAGAGTACGTCCATACTACCTTTACCAATGCGATCCGGTTGTCGGGTCCGGACACTTCCGGACCTCGATTCAAAAAGGTCTGGAAATAATTAAGGGCTTAAGGGGTCATACCAGCGGTTATGCCGTACCTACATATGTAGTGGATGCTCCCGGGGGCGGCGGAAAAATTCCACTCCTCCCCGACTACTACATGGGACAGGAGGATGGCTTTACCCTGCTTAAGAATTACGAAGACAAGGTCTTCAGGTATCCCGACAGCAACCTGTAGGCTATGGTAATCGGACTCACGTATGATTTACGGTCGGAATACCTCAAGGAAGGATTTTCCGAAGAAGAAACTGCCGAATTCGATAAGGAGGAGACCATTGCGGGCATTGAAGGCGCGCTGAGGGAGCTGGGCTATATCACCGACCGGATCGGTCACGCCCGTCAGCTCATCGCACGGCTTGACAGGGGCGACCGGTGGGACCTTGTTTTCAACATCTGTGAAGGGATGTACGGAATTGGCCGTGAGGCACAGGTACCTGCCATCCTCGATGTGTTTAACATCCCTTACACCTTTTCTGATCCGATGGTACTCGCGCTCACCCTCCATAAAGGAATGACCAAGCGGGTGATTCGCGATGCAGGACTTGCCACTCCCGACTTTGCGCTGGTGGCCGAGGAAGCAGATATTTCACAGGTTGACCTTCCCTACCCCCTTTTTGTAAAACCTTTTGCTGAAGGAACAGGCAAAGGAATCGACTCCATGTCGAAGGTGAACAATCCGGCTGAACTCAACAACAGCTGCAGAATCCTGCTACCTAAATACAAACTGGGCCTCATCGTGGAGACATTTCTTCCCGGTCGTGAGTTCACCATCGCCATTGCCGGGACAGGCGAGGCGGCCCGATCGCTCGGGACCATGGAGGTAATGTTTACCGAAAATGCCGAGGCGCACGGTTATTCCTACCTTAATAAGGAAGACTATGTTGGCCGGGTAACCTACAGAATAGTAGACGATGAAATTGCCAACCGGTGTTCGCACCTGGCATTGGCTGCCTGGCGCACGCTGAACTGCAGGGATGCCGGACGTGTTGATATACGGCTCGATGCGAATGGCGATCCGGGGTTCATCGAGGTGAACCCGCTGGCCGGACTGAATCCCATCCACTCCGATCTTCCGATCATCTGCACGCTCCAAGGCATTGATTTTACCGGACTCATCAGTATGATCATGCAGTCGGCCTTAAGCAGGATCCGATAAAACATCTCAAAATCATCATTATGACGAATGATCTTGCACTGATACTATACAACAAGCTGGGTAAACAAGCCACTGATGATGAGCTGGATGTGCTGGAACAGGTCAGCATTGTAAGAAAAGCCTTGAAACAGCTGGGATTCAGGGTCAAAACCGGACAGGTTGATCTGAATCTTCAGAAGACACATGACCTGATAAGGAACCTCAATCCCTGTTTCATTTTCAACCTGGTCGAAACCATCAATAACCATGGTGAATTTGTTTACTTTCCGGCGGCAATCTACAATTCACTCAATATCCCGTTCACCGGTTCGCCGCTCATACCGCTCTTTTTTGCTGCCAATAAAGTTCGTGCCAAAATTGAAATGAAAAGACTCGGCGTGCCTACCCCCGGCTGGTGCGAAATGGATGAACTTCATAAGATTGAGCCGGGTAAAAGGTATATCCTGAAACCGATCTGGGAGGAGGGATCCCTTGGACTTGATGAGGATTGCGTATTTTCCGGCAATGACAAGGAGTTCATTGATAAAATCCGAAACAAGAGTAAAGACTACTATTTTGTGGAGGAATTTATTGAAGGCCGTGAATTTAATATCTCTGTCATTGCAGGTGCCAAAGGACCGGAAGTATTGCCTTTTGCCGAGATGAATTTCATCGATTACCCCGCGGGGAAGCCAAGGATGATGGGATATACGGCCAAATGGAAGGAGAATTCGTTCGAATACCTGAACACCCGAAGAACCTTCGAAATCATCATCGATAAATCATTGCACAGACAAATGGTTTCGATCTGCAAAAGATGTTGGAATCAGCTCGGATTGAAAGGATATGTAAGACTGGATTTTCGCATCGACATGAATGACAAGCCTTATGTGATCGACATCAATGCTAACCCCTGTCTGTCGGGTTCCGGAGGATTTGCAGCAGCATCTGATAGAGCCGGGCTAAATTCGCTTCAGATGATCAGAAAAATTGTAGAACATGCGTTGGGACATTCGCTGCCAACGTTTAACAACTGACAGATGCCAGAAAAAACAACGCCCGGATTCAGAACCAATGTACGCCAGGAGGACCTCGAAATCGTTCGTGATATTCTGGTTTCAACCGGATTCTTCTACGATATCGAAATACCGGTTGCTGTTGAACTTGTTCAGGAACGGCTTGACCACGGAGAGGCCAGTGATTATTTTTTCATATTCGCAGAACTTGAAAACCAAACAATCGCTTATTCCTGTTTCGGTCCGGTTGCCGGATCTGAAGGCACTTTCGACCTTTACTGGATCGGCACCCACAACAATCACCGTGGCAAAGGGATAGGCCGGTTGTTGCTCGAAAAAACCCATGAAGCCGTTCGTGAAATGGGTGGAAGAATGCTAATTGCAGAAACATCAACCCTCGAAAAATATGCTCCGACAAGGCATTTTTACACCTCCATGCATTATAAACTGGAAGCTGAAATAAAAGATTTCTACAAGCCTGGTGATGGAAAGGTTTTCTACATTAAACGTCTCACAGGTAAAGGCCTCTGAGTGATTTAACCAATTCCGGTGTGAGTTTTTCACGTTTACGGATATCCTCAAATTTAGCAAGCAGATCCTCTACCGTGAGTCGCTTTTTCTCTGTAGCCGGAATATCCTCAATAATGCGGCCGTGATGCATCATGATTGTCCGGTCGCCCATTTCCAGCGCCTGCTTCATCGAATGCGTGATCATCAGCGTTGTTAGTTTACCTTCAGAAACAAATTTCTGGGTCAGACGGATCACCTGGTTTGCGGTCTTCGGGTCGAGGGCAGCCGTGTGCTCGTCAAGAAGCAGGACGCTTGGTGACTGCAGTACAGCCATAAGCAGGGTGATGGCCTGCCGCTGACCGCCAGACAGGGTTCCGACAATCTGGTTGAGTCGTTCCTCGAGACCCATTTCCAGAATTGACAGCTTGTCTTTGAAAAGTTCCTGCAGCGATTTTGTAAGGCTGATTCTGGGGTACCTGGACTTTCCGCGATAATAGGCCATAAGCAGATTTTCAGCAATGGTCATGCCCGGGGCTGTACCGAGGTATGGATTCTGAAAAACCCTGGAGACATAGGCAGCACGGCGGTATTCCTTTTGATTTGTAACAACCCTCCCATCGATCTCAATACTCCCCTGGTCGGGAAGAATATTTCCGGCAACCATATTCAGGAGGGTGGATTTTCCCGAACCATTGGTCCCGATCAGGGTAACGAATTCGTGCCGGTCAATAAGCAGGTCAATCTCCTTCAGCGCCTCAACCTCGTCGATTGATCCTGAATTGAATTTTTTTGTTATGCCGCTGATTCTGATCATCGCCGAGGGATAATGATTTTCGCCTTGTTTATCACCGAGTCGGGGATGTTTATCTTCAGTTTCTTCGCCAGTAAAAGGTTCACTGTCAAGGCCATCGGCACATAGCTTTCAATGGGAATTGCTTTTGGACTGGCGCCGAGGAGAACCTGTTCGAACAGGGCTGCGGCTTTCTGCCCAACTTCGAAATAATCAGCGCCAAGGCTGAGGAACGTACCCGAATTGATGTCATCTGATGTATTGGTAAAAAACGGCACATTCCAACTGGTCATCTTTTTTGCCAGCGTTGGAATTGTTTGTGAGATCATCACATCTCCGGAGATATAGAAGATATCAATCCCGGGGTATCTGAGTGACGCAACGGCATCTTCGAGGTCATTGAGATTTGTGATGGTCTTTTCGACAAGCTCGAAACCATATTTCCGGCAGGCAACCCGGGCCTTCTCGGTGCATATCTCTGAATTTATTTCACCTGTATTCCATACCATGCCGATTCGCTTCGCTTTGGGCATCAGTTTTCGCATGAGTGCAATGGTGGCTTCAACAGGCTGCGGAGTTGCGAGACCGGTTAGATTTGCCTGGTGGTCGGTCAGACTTTTCGCAACACCTGCCCTGACCGGATCCGTGACAGCACAAAAGACATGGGGAATGGTCTTGTTGCTGTTCGCGACCATCTGCATAGCCACCGTTGAAAAAGTTACAATATAATCGAAATCGTCAGTCTGAATAGATTTGGCAATTGTTTGACCGGTGATATAGTCTCCGTGCGCATCAAAATGCTTCAGGGTCAGCATTCCCAAGTCAGTGACACCATCCTTTTTAAGTTTTTCCATAAATCCCTCCACCGTAAGTCCGATCATAGAATTACTATTGATCTGGAACAAGGCCACCCTGGCAGGTTTTGCCAACCTTATCTCACCCGGCAACACATAGTCGGGTTTGGTAAGTTTCCCATTTATCACCTTTGCTTCAGCCGCCTTTTTTATGGATTCAGGGAAGGTGATACCGAGTTGTTTTGCCACATCATAATTTATCCCGTAGGTAGTGAGTTTAAATTTTTCAAAAGGTATCTTTGACGGGTTCTCTCCTTTCAGAATCCTGTCGACCAGGTGTGCCGCCTGTAGCCCGCTAACATAATATTCATATCCGTAAACAAGCAGAACTCCATCCGCAAGTCGCTCTGCATCATTGGTGAAGATAGGTATTTTACGCTGTCTGGAGACCTTTACCACAGACTCAAGTGAATTAAAGACCGTAAGGTCGTTGATCAAAACAAAGGCGCATATATCCTTCGAAGATAATGCCTGTGCAGCCTGGTTTACTTCGTTGGTTCCGGAAACCGCTACCTCCTCAAGTTTGATATTGGGAAAATACTTCAGGGCATCCAGAAAATGGTTCAGGTTAACTTTTGTATTGGGGTAAGCCGGGTTATAGATGGTTCCTATTGTCCGTGGTCCCGGGTACATCGTTGTGAAAATTTCCAGTAGTTCACGGCTGGGTGCCGAACCATAAACACCGGTCACATTGGGCATATGACTGGTATCATTTGTTCCGGCTCCGATGACGAAAGGATCGGCAACGGTGGCAAACACTACGGGCTTATCCTTTACCTTGCTGATCACTGCCTGGGTAGAGGCCGTGGAGATGGGAACAAGGATGTCGACATCCATCGAAAGGAGGTGATCAACCATGGTTTTATTGGTGGGAATATCGCCTTCCGCATTAAGTTCGATGATGTCACAGTTTTCACCATTGCGGTAACCAAGTTTGTGCATCTCCTCGTAAAAACCATTACGTGTATTGGTCATGAGAGAACTCTGATTGGCCAGAATCATGCCGATCCTGATCCTTTTCGCCGATACCGCACCCTGTGAGACTGACTGATAAACAAGGTAAGCTGCGATGGCAAGTAATACTCCAACAGCGCCTGAAACAACCCACCGGCGGTGACGTCTGAGGAATTTTGTGACCGGGCCGCTCTCATTTTTCCCGAACGCATTGGTTGTAATAATGGTGACAAGCACAAAAATTGCGGTGATGATTTTAAGATCATTGGGATTCATGCCCAGGCGCAGTGCAAAGGCAACAGCCATTCGGAAAATAACAGATCCGAGAATAACTCCCAATATTTTAAGAAAGACGGAACGACGTCTGATAATGGCCTCCCCGATGATTACCGCTGCAAGGCTGAAAATTATGGAACCGATCCCCATCCCGATGTCGGCAAATCCCTGGTATTGCGCCACCAGTGCGCCCGAGACTCCGACAAACCCATTGGCCAGGGCAATTCCAAAGATCTTTACCGCGTTCACGGAAACTCCCTGCGCAGATACCATGACCGGATTATTTCCGGTAGCCTGCATCGTGATTCCAATGTCAGTTTTCAGGAACCCGGAGATTGCCATCCAGAACAACAGCATGGTAAGTGTAAGAAAGAATGCACACCATAATTCGGGATTGATCCCCGGATTGAATGCGTCGATGACCGTAACAAAGGTGGTGCTATTGAGCAGCGGCACATTCGATTTCCCCATCACATGCAGGTTCACCGAATAGAGTGCGGTCATCACAAGGATACCGGCCAGCAATCCTTCTATCTTGAACCGGGTGTGAATAAAACCTGTGACGAACCCTGCCATCGAACCTACCGCAAAGGCTACCGGTAAAACAAGAAACGGATCCCACCCATCCACAATCAGGATAGAGGCAACAGCTGCCCCGAGCGTAAAAGTCCCGTCAATGGTTATATCGGGGAAAGAATAGATCTTATACGTAATGAATGTACCTACTGCCATGAAGGCATAAAGAAAACCAAGATTTAGTGCACCGATCCAGAGGTCCATTAGGCCAACTCAAGGTTAATAATTCCAATAAATCCGCCTTTTAACCTGGATGCCGGTAAAAGGTGGACTACCTTCTCTACTGCAAATTCATGAAGCACGCGGTCCAATTCATGCTCGAATTCATCGGGATTCACGCTCCACAGCCCGTTTTCAAAAACAGCTGCATGAATGTGAAGATTGCCCTCATCGGGAAACATCGGTTTATTGGCGGAGGATAATTCGGATGGAGTTTTTGAAATTATTCCAGTGCCTACGATGGTTTTATGGACATCCTCTTCCTCAAGCGGAAAGCTTAACCAGTCGGAAAAGGATTTTAATCCAAGGATATCCGCATCGGCAGGCTTGTTTTCAACAACAGGCGACCGTTTCAGGTGCATTCCCAATATTCCTCCGCTGGCTGCCAGGATGACGACGCCAAAAATAGCGGTCACAGCGACCTGGGCAGCGGCTTGCATTAAACAATCGAGCGTAGGCGTTTCATGACTTGAATCAAAACGAAGAACTTCATGAATCTGCCCTTTCATTCCAAAACCATGAAGAAAATTCACGGTATGACTTGATTCAGGGGAACAAAATGAATAATCTACCAAAGGGTGCGGAACTGCAGGGTAAGAAAAAAACTGATGCCCGATTATCACCGATTCACCAAACAGGTTGTGAAAATCTTCGTACTCCACTCCCAGCGCTGCCAGGCCGACAGCATAGGTCAGGTCGGTTTGCATGACTCTGGCTACATCGTACCGGTGGTAATCTGAACCGGCAAGTTTTCCCGGCGATCCGATGGCGAACAGTTTTCCGGGAGCGCCGGGCCTGTGGAGACGGTCAAACCGGATACCATCAATTTCAATGGATTCAATAGACGGCGCTGCCTGCCGGGGCTGAAATCCCATACGCAGCGCCTCCAGGTTGGCGTAAATGCATAAAAATTTATCCATCCCGCTCAGGCGAAACACCTCAGAAACTGCGACAGGAACGGAAATAAGGATAAATTGCCCACCAATTAATAGCAAGGATTTGTGGGTTTGAATAATAATTCTCAACCCTGCGCTGCTCATGTAGGTAACATTGCCAAAATCGGCAACCAGTGTGCGTGTTCCCCCGGCTGCGGCATGATCGAAGTGCTGCTTGATTTCAGATGCCGTCAGTCCGTCTATCCGTCCATGAATCTCAAGAAGATCCAGATCCTCTGATTTACGGGCAATGATGTTCATTTTGCGGATGCCTTAATCATTCATGACTTGCCATTATAGCGGATTGCAAGCAGGGTGATATCATCGGATTGCGCCACCCCGGTCGAATAAAGATTCACCTCGTTGATGGTATCTTTTACGATCTCCTCAAGGGGCCCGTTCAGACGCTGCTGAAGGAATGATTCCAGGCGTTCCTCACCGAAAACCTTTTCCTCCTTATTGAAAGCCTCAGTCACACCGTCGGTATACAGGAAGAGGCAATCGCCGGCCTGCAGATAGGTTTTTGCAGAAAAGTACTTGAAATTATCGATGCAGCCGAGGATAGTTCCGCCGGTCATTGCAACTTTTTTCATCTCCTTCCCCGAGAGAATATAGGGAGGATTATGACCCGCGTTTACATACTCCAGTTCCCCTGTGAGTGTATCCAGGATACCGTAGAAAACGGTAACGAACATACACGAAACGCTTTCGTTGCACAACAAGCTGTTCACATAGTTCATGCATTCATCCGTGGGAATGGCTTTTAATCCTGTGGCCCGTATCAGGGTACGGCTAACTGCCATAAAGATGGCAGCAGGGACCCCCTTGCCGGAAACATCGCCAATCACAAAACCGAGCCGGTCATTGTCGATCATGAAAAAATCGTAGAAGTCTCCACCAACCTCCCTGGCAGCGATCATCGAAGCATAGATATCAAATTCGCTGCGGTGAGGGAATGGAGGGAACACTTTCGGAAGGATCGCCTGTTGAATATCATGGGCTGTTTGCAGATCCTGCTGTATGGATATAAGCTGATCATGTTCTTCAAGTGAGGTGCGGATCTGAAGGATCTCCTCCATGGTTTTATTGATGGTAATCTCCAGGTCGTCGAAGTTGATAGGCTTCGTCAGAAAATCAAATGCCCCCCGGTTCATGGCCGTCCTGATATTATCCATATCGCCATAGGCCGAAACAACCACTGTTTTCAATCCCGGGTTTTTCAGTTCTTTGAGCTTCATCAGCAGGGTGAGGCCATCCATTTCGGGCATGTTGATGTCGGACAGGATGATCCCGATCTCCGGAAACTCGATAAGCTTTGTAAGCGCCTCCAGTCCGTTGTGGGCAAATACAAAATTGTAGATGCCATCGCGAATGTGCCGGCGAAATTTTTGACGGATCAGGGGCTCAAGGTCTACCTCGTCATCGACCACCATTATTCTGATATTGTTAAACTGATTCTCGTTCATAGCGTTCGAATGATATTAAACATTTGTGCGGTTTGTAGCAGGCTTTTTTGGCAGTTTGATCAAAAACTCTGTGTATTCACCATCCTGTGACTTAAGAATAATCTCACCATGGTGTTCATTGATTATATCCCGGCTGATCGACAACCCCAGTCCAGTGCCTGACCCGGCAGGTTTGGTAGTGAAAAAAGGGTTGAATATTTTATCTGCAATCGCTGATGGGATTCCATTTCCATTGTCATGAATAATAATATGTATTTCGTCGTCGAAGCTTTTGGTTTTCACCCTCAGGGTTGGTGTATAACTGCCCTTTGTCTCCTTCTTTTTCTGGTCCGTCGCGTAGCAGGAGTTATTGATAAGGTTCAGGAACACGCGGCCAAGGTCCTGGGGAACGACATCAAGCACCCCTACCGCAGGATCATAACTACTCTCGATCTTAATATTAAATGTGTTATCTGCTGCTCTCATTCCATGGTATCCCAGGTTTACATATTCCGACAGGAGTGCATTGATATCGGTTGGCTGCGTCATTCCGGGAGTTCCCCGCGCATGAAGCAGCATTCCGCGAACGATACTGTCGGCCCGTTTGCCGTGTTCAATTATTTTTTTTGCGTTTTCCTGAAGATCCGCAAGGATCGATTCAATGTTGCCGCCCTGTTCTGCAGGGATGACAGCAGCGCATGCCGTTAACTCCAATCGCAGTTCTTCGATAAGGTCCAGCGATATTTCAGAGAAATTGGTAATGAAATTCAGCGGATTCTTTATTTCGTGGGCGATACCGGCTGTTAATTCGCCCAGCGATGCCATTTTTTCAGACTGCATCAACTGACTCCGCATGGCCTCTAAACGGGCTTTCATTCCCTCTAAATCGTTTGATAATTCCTGGTCCATGGACGAGATCGTGACAGATTGCTTTCCGTAAAATTATGCTATTTAAGCATCAGCCCATAAAATTATTAAATTTTGAATCATATTTGTTTAAATTTGAATAAAAGAAAACCTCTTTATAAGCTAACTATGGCCTCGTCAAGTTTTCACAGCAACCCTTTTCCCGGAATACGAAGCTATGAAATCGAAGAAGATGATTTGTTTTTTGGCCGGGAAATTCAGGTCCAGGAATTAATTGCAAAGTTGTCTGATTCAAGATTCCTTGCCATTGTAGGATCTTCGGGTTGCGGAAAATCCTCCTTGATCAAAGCAGGACTTGTTCCCGCTGTAATTAAGAATAAAACCGGTGATCTTCAGGCCAGCTGGAGACTCTCCATTTTTAAACCGGGAGATGATCCGATCGGCAACCTTGCCGAAGCGGTGAAAACACGTCAACTCCCATGCGATCAGATCACCGAAATGCTGAAATCAGGAAGTGACGGCCTGGTGCGGGTTTTAAAAGAGGCAAATAAGGGCGTTTCCCACCTGATCATCATTGACCAGTTTGAAGAGTTGTTCAGATTCAAGAAAACCCGGGCCAGTGCGCAGAATTTTTCCGAAGCAGCAAGTTTCGTTAACCTCATCATTCATACGGTAAAACAGCAGGAGATTCCGGTGTATATTGTTTTATCCATGCGAACTGATTTTCTCGACGATTGTACAGAATACAGGGATCTCAGCGAAATTATCAACCAGGGTTATTACCTGGTTCCACGGATGAAGAATGAAGAACGCAGAATGGCCATCACGGGTCCGATCCATCTCAAGGGTTGCACCATTGCAGAAGACCTGGTAAAACGGCTGCTCGATGAAGTGGGTGACGATCCTGACCAGCTACCCATCCTGCAACACGCCCTGATGCGTACCTGGGACTACTGGTCATTAAACCGGATCGGAGATCAACCTATTTCGATTGCCCATTACGAAGCTATCGGTACAATGAATGAGGCCCTTTCAGTTCACCTGGAGGAGATTTACGGAGAACTCAGGGATCAGTCCAGCAAATTTATTGCAGAGAAATTATTTAAGGCTTTAACCGATGTGGGCACCGATAGCCGTGGCACCCGGCGTCCTACACAGCTGCATGAAATATGTACACTCGCTGGTTCGAAAATGGAAGACCTGGTGCGGGTGATCAGCAGTTTCCGCGAAACCGGCAGGGCGTTTCTTATGCCACCAGCCCATTTTGACCTGACTCCTGAAACCACCATCGACATCTCCCATGAAAGTATTATGCGGGTGTGGGTCAGACTTCGAAAATGGGTGGAAGAGGAGAGTCAGTCTGCCCAGCTTTACCTTCGGTTGTCTAAATCGGCAGAGCTTTACCAGGCAGGAAAATCAGGCTTATGGGTAAATCCTGAACTCCAGCTGGCACTTCAGTGGAAAGAACAGAACAAGCCAAATGGCACCTGGGCTATGCGTTATGATCCTGCATTCGACAGGACCATCACTTTTCTCGATTACAGCAAGAAGCAATATGAATTGGAAATTGCCAGGAAGGAGAACCTGCAGAAACGAAATTTAAAACGGGCAAGAAACTTCGCTATTATCCTGGGCGTAGCCTCCGTCATTTCCATCCTTTTCCTGATTATCTCACTGAACCTCCGTTTTAAGGCAGAAGCAAGCAGCAAGGAGGCTGTTGAAAAGCAGAAGCTGGCAGTGGCAGCAAGCAAACGTACCGATGTGCAGCGAAAGGAAGCAATCCTGCAAAAACGGATTTCAGACCAGCAACAGGAGATTGCAGAGCAACAAAAACTCATTACCGAACAACAACGGCAGTATGCGGTAAAGCAACAGCTTATCGCGCAGATGCAAACAAAAGTTGCTGTTACGGAAAGGCAGAAGGCAGTGGTTGCCAGCGATCAGGCAATACAAGCCAGGGATGAGGCGCAGGTTCAGAGGCAGGTGGCCCTTTCGCAGAAGCAGATTGCAGACAATGAACGGGTGAAGGCTGAGGTATCAGAGAAAAACACCCAGCGCCTGAGACTACTCTCGGTGGCACGTACCATGGCCATTCAGGCCAGTCAGTATGCCGGTACGGTAAAAGACGATCTTCCTGCCTTACTGGCCTTGCAGGGGTATAAATTTAATCTGGAAAACAAAGGCAAGGAAAACGATCCTGATATCTATGCCGCACTTTCCGCAATTCTCGATGACCAGATTGTTTTGCGTGGACACGAGGATGGAGTAAGGGCTGCTGCCCTTTCGACAGATGGCAAACTCCTGATCTCATGCAGTGACGATGGCAACGTTTATGAATGGAAGCCACCACTTACACAGGACTCAAAACCAGTATCACGTAAACTTTCCAAATCCCTTCATGAAAAATTCAGGTCCGTGCTCGTCACGGCCGATTCAAAGTACATCATTGCAGGTACTTTCAGTGGTAAAATTTACATCTGGAAACCAGGCGATAGCGATGCACTACCCATTGTAATCCAGGCTCATTCATCCACCGTCAACGATCTGGCCAGCAACCCGGGAAAACAACAATTCGCCAGTTGCAGCGCCGACGGGAAAATTTTCCTTTGGGATTTCAGCAACGATATTTTCCATAAGGTTCTGCTTGATTCCTTAAGTGGGAAAATACAAGCCCTGACCTTTTTACCTGGCGGAGAATTTCTTGCCTACGGAGGTTCAGCAGGGAAGCTGAAAATCATCAACTTTAGCATAAAATCAGCCACTCCTGTAACGGTTTTCAACTCCGCTGACCCGATCCTTTCCATTGCCTGCAGTGAATCCGGCAACCTGCTGGCAGCAGGGTTTTCCAGCGGCTCAATACGGATATGGAACACAGAACATTTAACGGAACGGCCTTTTGTGCTCATCGGCAGACATACGTCGGGGGTGACAGCCCTTACTTTTAGCCGGAACGGAAACTACCTCGCCTCTTCGGGTTATGACAAAACTGTTAAAATCGGCAGTATGCAATCACGGGAAGGCAAGCCGATTTCTATCGAGAAAAATGATCTTTGGGTGTATGACATTACTTATTCATCCGATGATAAGCACCTGATATCATGCAGTGCCGATAAAACCATCCGGATATTTTCAACCGAATGCGCTGCCATGGCACAGGAACTTTTGAAGAAGGTGAAACGTAACCTGACCGCTGAGGAGTGGAATAAATTTGCCGGAGCGGATATCCCTTATGAAAAAACCAGGGCAGATCTGCCCTGATCCGGAAATATATTTTGCTGCTGTCGACTGATAAAATACAAAATATGAATAAACCATTTTTACCGCTTCTTTCATTATCACTCTTGTGGGCTTTAACTTTCGTCCTCACGATGCTTTCTACCCCCTTGAAGGCACAGCAGTGCAGTGATGTTACGTTGAGTGATGCAAGAAAGCTTTATGAAAACGGAAAATTTATTGACGCAATAAAATTACTGGACCCCTGTATCAACAAAGGGTTTAATGAGAAACAAAAGGTAGAGGCCTACCGGCTTCTTGCCATGACTTTTATTGCCATTGATTCGCTCGATCAGGCGGCGATCGAAACGGGATTTCTCCTTCAGCTGAATCCTACCTATGAAGCAAATCTGTTTGATCCCCCGGCTTTTATCAGCATGGTCAATTCCATAAAACTTACCGGCGGCACGCAGATCGTTACCTCAGTTTCAAAAAAGGCAGAGTCGATCTATGAAGCGCCGGCCACCATTGTTGTTGTCACCCGTGATGACATTAAAAAAAGGGGATACAACGATCTTGTTGAGCTGCTCAAAGATGTGCCGGGGTTTGACCTTTCCATGTTTTATGGTCCTGAATATGCGAATATTTATCAACGTGGTTTCCGTCAAAACAACACTGAAAAAACACTGCTGCTTTTTGACGGTATCGAGGAGAACGATCTGTGGACAAACTGGGCCTATATCGACCGTCAGTACCCCTTATCAAATATCGAACGAGTTGAAATCATCTATGGCCCGGCCTCTACCATGTACGGACCCAATGCATTTGCCGGAGTTATCAATGTCATCATGCGAACCTCCGTTGAAGCCATAAAACCGGGGAGGAGCATCGGCATAAGCGCCAGTGCAAATTACGGCTCCTATAATACAACCACCCTGGATCTGAGTATCTCCGGGAAAAGACGTAACCTTTCATTTACCGTGACAGGCAGACTTTACCATTCTGACGAAATGGACATATCCAGCCAATCTTACTTTGACTTCAATCCGGATGTTTATAATAATGTAAACTATAATAAACTGCTTGACATGTCGTCCGGAGCCAAACAATACCTGATCGCCAACAATCTGCCTTTTAACAATCCATATTACACCCTTTCTCCCGATTCCAGCCAGCTGTCGCTAACACCCCTGGGTGCAGAAACGGCCAGGAACCTTGATAAATCGGGTTATAGCCAAATTGTGAACGGGACCAAGGTAGGGTTTTCCAATAAAACCAACTCCTGGCTGATGAACGCAAAGATTAAGTTCGGCAACTTTACCATCGGATTTCAAACATGGAAATACAACAGAGGCGGACTTACGCAATATACCGACACATATGTGGCCGGGTCAGATAACGGCCAAAACTGGGTTCCTCAACTCTCGTTCTTCTATGCTAAATATGAAAATCAACTTAGCGAAAAGGTATTTCTTTCGAACATTACAACCTATCGTATCCATTCCGTTACTGAAGATGCCCGGCTTGTTTATGTGTCTAACTATGCAAGGGGGAACAAGAAACTGGCCGACCTTGTCAGCAACACAGCCCCGCAGTGGATCACACAGTACAATTTCCAGCTGTCGAAACAACTCCGGAATGAATTAAAAGTGATCTACACGCCTTTCTCCCGGTTTGACCTTGTTTCAGGTTTTGAAATCCGAAACAGCACCCTGCAGGGCGCCTATTACAGCAGTCTGACCCCTACCCCGCAGGACTCGGCAGTCATCCTCCCATCACCCAAAGGTGGCAACGATTTCAACATCTGGGATGTTGGAGTTTATTCGCAGGGGACATTCCAGGCATTCAGAAAATTCAGGATCACCTTCGGATTACGGTATGACTACAACAAAGTGCGTGATAACGATGGGTTCGGAAGTGAACTAAGCCCCAGGCTCGCCCTGGTATATTCTCCCGGAAAATTCACAATCAAGGCGATCTATTCACGAGGTATCATGAATGTGTCAAACTGGACAAAATATTCGGCTATCGGCAACCGGATCCCAAATCCATCGCTAAAGACCGAAAACATCCAGAATTTAGAAATCAGTGCCGGGTTCCGTCTCAACAAAGCCTTTCAGGCCGACATCTCAGTTTATCGAAATTATATCGACAATGTTGTCGGAACCATCAAAGTGGAAGGTAGCGGCGGAAAGGTCCAAAACGCCAACATCGGGAAGTTTCAGATCACCGGTATCCAGGCGAATGCCAGCTACCAGATAGAAGGATTTTCTGCCTACTTCAATTATACCTTTTGTGATCCCAGGCAAACCTACTCTGAAATCGGCGCTGTGGATAACCGGGTCGGTGATATCTCCAGTCACCAGTTTAATATCGGAGCCAACAAATCATTTTTTAACCAGCTGAACATCAACCTTAGGCTTAATTTTGTTGGCGATCGCAAAACCGGTGAAGGAACCACTGTTCCGTTAAATTTCGACACCTTCCCTGCCACTGCCATTGTGAACGGAGCCGTAACCTATGAGAATAAAAAGATTGTTCCGGGACTCGCCCTTCAGCTGGTCTGCAACAACATTTTAAATACTACTTATTTTGATCCGGGTACAAAAGCTGCTGACGGAATTACAAGCCCGACAGAGATTCTCCAACGTGGAAGGCATTTGCTGATCCGGTTATCTTACGACTTATAATCAAGTTGATATGACTTCATCCGGTAAAATAATTGATGCGGAGTCTGCATGGGGTGGATACTATGTACCTGAAAGGTTACCGGTATGGGCTGAGAACGGATTGAGGGTTGTGGTTTTTGGCAGTGCCATCGGGGGGCAGATCGTACTCGAATCGCTCATACGGTTTAAACAAAAATATCCCCATCTGTTGAACATTGTCGGGCTGGCTACCGATGATCCGGAAGACCCGAATGCCAGGATATCACTTAAAAAGCGTATTTGGAGCAACTACACACCGGCCGAACGGGAAGAGATCAGGAACCGGATCATCCTTACATCACTTGACGCCGGGATCCCATGTTATACCGGAAAGGTAAAAACTGATTACTTCCGGCAGATATTTTTCTCCTGGAATCCTGAGCTCCTTATCATGAATTGTTTTGGCCAGAGGCTGGATGGGTTTCTCTATGAATACCCGCCTTTCGGGGCTTTCAATTTTCATCCATCAAACCTTGCCTGTAACATCGGCGTCGGCGCTCAACCCTTTCAGGAACTCATGCATCAGGGCCTGAACACCTCACCGATTGTTATTCACAAGGTAACTGAGATCATTGATGGCGGGCCTGTTGTCGGTATCTCTCCGGAGATTAATATTCGTTTGAATGATGGGCATTATCCGCCGAACATCATACCTCTCTTGCTAAAAATCAACAGTATCAGTGGTTGGATGACCATGGATTTGCTGCTTGAAATCCTTGCCCGCCGTGCCCAGGATCAGATGGAAGCCCTTAACCTGTTGGACTTCGACAAAACAATTCCGGACACGGTAAAACAGCAATTGCAGGAACCTGTCTCAAACGATGTGTCGGCAACCTATGAGTTACCGCTTCACCCGAAAATATTATGATCGCAAACAGTAACATGAAGCAGAAAACCTGGATTTTGAAAACGTTGAATATCAGAAAGGAGGAAGCAAGTCCTGTCTTTCTGATGATGCTTTTCTCCTTTTTTGTAGGGTTGTCGCTTTCCTGTTATTTCACCGCCTCCAATGCAATCTTCCTGAAGCATTTCCCACCAAAGATGATCCCCGTATCATTCATTGCATCCGGGATTATTGTATGCCTTGCATGGTGGATATTCACCCTTATCGACAAACGCTCAAGCTTTTCCCAGCAGGTTATATTTAAATTCATTTTTGTCTTTATTTCCGTTCTTGCAATCAGCACCGGTGTGTGGATGTACGATACCGCCTGGCTTGCCTTTATCTTATATACCTGGGTCAGGGTGATGGTTTATATTACCCTTGTTAATTTCTGGGGATTGGCTGGCAAACTTTTCAACATCCGGCAGGGGAAACGAATTTTCGGGCTCATCAGTATCGGAGAGGTAATCTCCACCATCATCGGCTATTTCTCTATCCCTTTAATGTTGCAGTTCCTTAAAACCCCCGACCTCCTTTTCCTCTCATCATTCTCGCTATTTATCTGCCTCATTATTGTACTTATTATTTTCAAAACCTTTTCAGAACAGCTTCAGGGAATTCAACTGCCAGCGGCCAAAAGTGCAGCCAAAATAAGATCTGAATGGAATTATCTGAACCTGATCAAAAAACCATATTTCCTGCTTATCTCCATGATGGCACTGTTGCCCATATTCGGATACCTGTTTGTTGATTTCCTCTTTCTGTCGCAAACCAAAGGTGAATTCGATAACAACCCGGAAACCATTGCCCGCTTCTTTGGTATATTCCTTGGCTTTGTGGCGATTGTCGAATTGATTTTCAAGCTTGTTTCCGGTAGATTTCTCGACAAGTACGGACTTAAACCAAGCCTTATCTCCCTCCCCCTGATTCTTGCTTTCAGTATCCTGCTCGCCGCCCTTTTTGGAAGTCTGTATGGCCCTACAGGTCTTTTCTTTGCCTTCCTGGCCCTGGCCCGATTGTTTGAAAGATCGGTACGGGGCGCTGTGTATGAACCCGCATTCCAATTGCTATACCAGCCGGTACCCAACGAACAGCGACTCACCTTTCAAAACCAGATTGAAGGAATTCCCAAGGCGTTAGGCACCGTGGTTACCGGTGTTGTAATTCTTATCTTGTCCAGCTTTTCTGTTTTCAACCTGGTCTATTTCAATTATTTTTTCCTTGCCGTACTCGGTTTGTGGATATGGCTCAGTGTTAAAATGTATTCGGAGTATCGTAATCTGCTCAAAGTAAAAATCAGCGAAATTCAGCACGAATTGATTAACCCTTCAACAACAGAGGTTGCGTTAATAGAAAGGTCGCTTTTAGCCTCCTCCTCCGATAACATTCATCACCTGGTCGAGGTTTTCGAAAAAATTGCGCCGGCAGCTATCGACCAGGCCATGGAAAATGCCTATGCCGCAGCTCCGCAATCCATTAAATCTGACATAGCAGAAAAAATTCAGCAAAAACGTAAAGAGATAAAGGAGGCAGAAGATTTTTCTTTCGATTTCCTTGTTCAACTCTCCCGATCAGGGGATCCCCATACCCGGGAAAATGCCGCAAGATTAGCTGGATATTCAGGAAGATACAATACCTACAAGATTCTGATCCAACTTCTGAAAGACCCTGTTCCTAATGTTAAAAAAGCGGCAATAATCTCAGCCGGAAAAATAAAACGCTACGAACTATGGTCCATCCTGATCGAAAATCTTGTTTCCCCCGAATATGGAAGTGTCTCTTGCATGGCGTTAAAGATGATCGGGGCTCCAATCCTTGCCGAACTGGACCAATACTTTGACAAAATTGCTGATCATAAAATCGGGCAACTTCGTATTATTCGTATCTATGAATCGGTAGGGGGAGAAAAAGCCGTAAAGCTGCTCCGTAACAAGATCAGTTATCCGGACAAAGATGTACGATACCAGGTGATGCTCTCCCTGAGCAACCTGGAATACCATGCCTCCGTTTCAGAGTCCCCGTTTATTACCCAAACCATTGAAGAGTCGGTGGAAATCATGGTATGGATCATGGCAAACCTGCTCGACACAGAAGGTTACACGGAAAACATGGTACTCCAAAATGCTTTGCTTCAGGAGCTTGAAGAAAAAAAAGAAAATATCTTCCTGCTCCTTTCACTGCTTTATGATACAAGAACAATCCGGCATATCAGGGAAACCATTGAAAGCCAGGATGTCAAAGCCAGAGTTTATGCCTTGGAGATCTGTGATATGACTTTTTCTGACGAGATAAAGGTGATGTTCCTTCCACTTTTTGAGGACATCCCCCTTCAGGAGCGTCTGCACCGCTTTCGCTTTCGATTCCCTCAGGAAAAATTAACCCGGTATGATCGTCTGCACGAGATCATCAACAAGGATTTTACCAAAATCAACCGATGGACCAAAGCATGCGCAATATATCATCTTGGATTGCTTCAAAAAAGAGATGGTACCAGCGACGAATCAGTGCTTGCTGCACACCTTGTAAATCCCGACGTGGTGCTGGGCGAGTTAGCCGCCTGGATGTTGTTTTGTCACAACGAACAATATTATTTGAGTACTATCAGAAGGTTTGAGAAAAAAGAGGATCCGCGCATTCAAAAGATCGTCGAAAAAATCAAAGAACGTCAGAAAACTCCGGGAATCCTGCTTTTTGAAACTATCCTCCGGCTGAAAGAGTCTCCGCTGTTTGCACCGGTCCCGGAAATAGAGCTGGTTCCGCTTGCCATAGCGATAGGTCCGGGAGATGAAAAAATCGTTCCGGAAGAGGTACTTTTTGAATTCATGACCGGCAACCTGCTACTGGCTGAACGGTACCTGAACCTCCGTTCATTAAATGTTGTAAAATAAATGGACTATGAATAAGTCACTTTTAGTCATACTATTGCTACTCTGGATGCTCCCCACACAGGGAAAACCCGGTACCCCCTTAGAGGTCGGGAATCCCTATCTGAAGAATTTTACAACTGCTGAATACAAAGCCCATGCACAAAATTTCGCCGTTGTCCGGGACCATCGCGGAATGATGTATTTCGGGAACTTCGCCGGAGTTTTGCAGTACGACGGAAACACCTGGAGGCTCATCGCTACCGAAAAAATTACAAAAGTCTCTTCCCTCGCTGTCGACCGTGCCGGAACAATTTTCGTTGGTGCCAGGGGTGAGATCGGCTACCTTATTTCGAATGCCACAGGGGAGATGGTTTTCCGTTCCATCCTGCCAAAAAAAACAACGGAAATTCCGGTTTTTCAAGATGTAAACTACACCTATTGCACACCCAATGGCATCCTGTTTATCTCCGCCCATGAGGTATTCACCTGGCAGAAAAATGCACTAAAAAGATGGCATTCCGATCAGAATATCCTGGCAGGATTCTACGTAAATAAAAGGCTCTTCCTGCAATTGAAAGAGACAGGGTTGGTTGAACTTAAGGATGGGAAAATTAAGCCGCTGGCCGGAGGTGCCCGGTTATCGGGGGCAATCGAAGTCAAGGCTATGTTCGCCTTCCGTAACAATGAAGTATTGGTAACAACCGCTACCCAGGGCCTTTATATACTTAATGGCAATGGATTGTCACCGCTTGATATGCACACCGAAGATCTGTTTCGGAAAAGTATTATCACCTCCGGTGCATGCCTCTCCAATGGAGCCTTCGCTTTCGGAACTACCCGGGAGGGTGTGGTGATCCTGTCGCCTGACGGAAAGATCATTCAGCGGATTGATAAAAAAGCCGGGATGATAACTGATTATGTACATGCCGTTTACGCGGATCCGTTTAACCACCTTTGGGTGGCCCTGAACAATGGGCTGGCCATGATTGAAATACCCTCCCAACTCACCTATTTTGATGAACGCTCGGGGCTAAACGGCAGTGTTACCCAAATAATCAGGTTTCAGGAACAGCTTGTCGTTTCCACATACCAGGGGCTTTATTTTTACGACGAAAAAATACCCGAATTCAAGGCTGCTCCCATTATCATCACTGCCTGCTGGGCTATGCATCCTTATGGCCAGGAGTTGATTGTAGCCACAACCCAGGGAATCTTTACAGTTGCCAGGCAACAACCCGTTCTCATCAACGAAGGATTTTCACTCTCCCTGTGCAGTTCACACCTCGATCCCGAAGCCGTTTACGTGGGACAAACTGAAGGATTGGTAAGAATTGTCAAGTCGGGAGGCCGTTGGAAGGTCGCCAGGATTGCGGGCCTTACCGGAGAAATTCGTGACCTCCATGAAGATGCCAAAGGTAACATCTGGGGAAATACACTTACGAAAGGGTTGTTCCGGTATTCACCCGCCCTTCAAAAACTTGATCACTTTGGTGTAAATGCCGGCCTGCCCGCCGCGAACAGCAACAGTATCAATTTTATCGACGGGCAGATTTTAAATGCAACACGCGACGGAATTTACATTTTTGACGAGGTCGCCTTCCGTTTCAAACCCTATTACCTCCTGGGACAGGATAGTACCGGTGCAAATCCATGGTTTACCTCCATGATCCAGGAAGATGATGGAAACATCTGGACCACGGCGGCTGATGAGTCAGAACTCACGCTATTTGAAAAGAATAAACTCAGGTATATTAAAAACCAGGTTCCGTTCCTTCCGGTGGAAAAGGTGGTTGTATGGGCTATCTATCCCGAATCGAATGGCATAACCTGGTTTGGCGGACCCGATGGAATGATCTGCTTCAACCCTTCCATTGTTTTACCCAACCGCAACATTCCGAAAGTGATCATCAGGCAGGTGGCAGTCCATAACGATTCAGTTATTTACGCCGGTAATATCCGATCACGGGAAGACAGCCTGAGAATGATGAACACGGTTTTACCCTTCCGTGATAACAGTCTGGTGTTCGAATATTCTGTTCCCTATTATTCTGCCCTGGGAGAGTTAGAATTCCAATACAAACTGGAAGGATTTGAGGAATCATGGTCGGACTGGAATACAAAAACCCACAAAGAATATACAAACCTTCCAAAGGGAAATTATGTGTTTCGCGTCAAAGCCAAAAACGTGTATGGTTCAATCAGCACGGAGGCTACATTCAACGTTAGGATCCTCTCCCCCTGGTATTCACAATGGTGGGCCTACCTGCTGTATGTATTGGTTACATGTGGCGTTATGTACCTGATTGTCATACTCAGAAACAGACAACTCCTAAGGGAAAAAAGACAGCTGGAGCAAAAAATAGTTCAGCGCACCGCAGAGGTTGTACAACAGAAGGAGGAGATCGAACATCAATCGGCGGAGTTGGCCAACAAGAATGACGAACTCGAAAAAATAAACATCCTGGTAAAATCCATCAATTCCGAGATTCACTTCTCCAACCTGCTGCAATCCTTGCTGGAAAAGACCAAAATGATCAGGTCGGTGGAAAAGGCAACAGCCCTTATCCTTGATAAAAAAACCGACACTTTCCGCTTTAAAGCCAGCTTCGGATGGGATATCAGGCTTCTGGAAGATGTTCAGTTAACCCTGGCACAAGCCGAAAAACGTTACCTGAAAAACACGGAAGAGATCTATGAGGACATCTTCCTGAAAAAAGAGTTCAGCTCATTTTCTGAAGACCGGGAGATGCCCGACCTGGAAGTGCCCAGATCCATGCTGGTACTTGTTATCAAAGTAGACCACAAGGTAGAAGCGTTCCTGATGCTTGAAAACATGAGTCGTGAACTCGCCTATGAACAACATGACCTGAATTTCATCCGGAACTCCAAGGAGCATATCATTTCTGCCTTCATCAAAACCCGCATCCTGGAAGACCTGCAATCGACATTGCAACATCTAAAAGACACGCAGGATCAGCTTGTTCAATCCGAAAAATTAGCATCTCTGGGTCAGCTCACGGCGGGTATCGCCCACGAAATCCAGAATCCGTTGAATTTTGTAAATAATTTCTCTTCCCTCTCAGCCGAACTTGCGGTAGAGCTTAAAGAAGCGCTGGAAGCAATGAAGGATTCGATTACTACCGGACAGCATGATGAATTTGATGAGTTGATCGGGATGATCAAAGGGAATGTTCAAAAGATCAACGAGCATGGCAAACGTGCTGAAAGCATTGTAAAAGGAATGTTGCAGCATTCTCGTGGCAAAACAGGTGAATATGAGCAGGTTGAAATGAACAACCTGGTTACGGAATATGTTAATCTTGCCTACCATGGAATGCGTGCCAAGGATAAAAGTTTCAACACGAGTCTGAAAACAAGCCTCGACCCGGCCGTGGGAAAGGCTGCCATAATTCCCCAGGACCTCAGCCGCGTGATCCTGAATATCGTGAATAATGCCTGTTATGCAGTTGACGAGAAAGCCAGGAAAGGGATCCAGGGATTCAGCCCTGAAGTGTTGACCAGTACAAAAAAAATCGGGTCCAGTATTGAGATCAGGATTCGCGACAACGGGTCAGGGATTCCAGAACACATACGTGAAAAAATATTCAACCCGTTTTTTACCACGAAGCCTACCGGTAAAGGGACCGGATTGGGACTTTCCATGAGCTTTGATATTGTTACACAGATTCATAAAGGGAAGCTTGAAGTTAAATCGCAGGAAGGAGAATTTACTGAATTTATTATCACCATTCCTGAAAAGCAAGGATGATGGCGGAGGTATACGCTAATTCAGAGAATTTTTTCGAACTTTGGATCGTTTATCAGGGATGCCACTCAGGATGTTAAAAATTGACTTATGAGAGCGCTAGTTTTTGATGGGACATTATCTTTATGTGAAGTTCCGAAGACAAAACCTATTAACGGGGAGGTCCTTATTCGGGTTCTCTATTCCTCAATCTGCAACACGGATATTGAAATTCTTCAGGGTTACATGGGGTTTAATGGGATACCCGGCCATGAATTCGTAGGGGAAGTTATTTCCAGCGACAGCTATTTATACGGGAAGATCGTGGTGGGTGAGATCAACTGTTCGTGCGGTGAATGTTATCTTTGCCAGACCGGCAGATCGACCCATTGTAACAACCGCACGGTACTGGGAATTGATGGCCACCCTGGAGTATTTGCAGATTATGTCGCTTTGCCTGAGAAAAACCTTCATGTTATTCCGGAAGGCCTTGCGCTAACTTCGGCAGTATTTACAGAACCCCTGGCTGCAGCAATTGAAATTTTTGAACAAATCCAGATCAAACCCTCACAAAATGTTTTCATTTTCGGAGCAGGTAAACTGGGTATGCTTATTTCGCAAGTATTCCGTCTTAATGGATGCAATTATACAACCTTCGATTTGAACGAAGGCAAAATCCTCAAGGCTTTGAAAATGGGGTTGAACGCTATGCCCTTATCCGCGCTCGGCGGAAATCAGAAAGCAGAAGTATGTGTTGATTGTACCGGAGATTCAAAAGGTATCAATCTGGCACTTTCGCATCTTTTCCCGAGGGGGAAACTGGTGCTGAAAACGACCGTCGCAAATCCCGAAAAGATCGATCTTAATCAGATTGTAATCAATGAGTTCGAGATCATTGGCTCAAGATGCGGTCTTTTTGAGCCTGCCTTAAGTCTGCTCAGTCAGGGTTTGGTAAACCCTGAACCACTCATATCAAAAATCTTCGAATTCCCCAAAATCATTGAGGCTTTCGCGATGGCACAAAAGCCTGGTGTTCTAAAAGTTCTTATCAAACATGGCTAACCAGGAGAACAAAAAGCAGCGAGACAATAATTTAAAAAATTGTCACGGATTGAAAAAATTGAATTAATTTCGCATAGTACTCACTTAAATTCCAGAAAAGTACGTTAATCACTATTTTACGAACAAACCCTCAACCGATTTTATGAAAGCATTCACAACCAAATTTTCCGGCTCTTTACTGGCAGCTTTAATCCTTGTTCTCACCTTTTCCGGATGCAATAACGCTGCAAATCAGGATAAAAAAGCAAATGAGGCAACTGCCGATACTGTGAAGAAAGAAGTGACACTAAGCCCGGAATCACAAAGCCTTCTTTATCAGTTCCCCACTCCGTTTGAAGTAACCACCTTGCTCGAAAATGCAAAAGCCGGTTTCATCTTCGATATTACCAACAGTCCGGACAATGTAGGCAAATATGCCACCGAAAAAGCCAAAGCGCTTAACCTCGGCGTGTACAGTGCCGACCTCAGTTACTCTGCCACTTATAACCGCACCGACGAGACAAACAAATTTCTCGGAGCTACAAACAAACTGGCCGATGAACTGGGCATTGCAGGTGTTTATGATAACACCTTGTTTGAAAAAGTTAAGAAATACAGCAACAAAAAGGATTCACTCGTTGCCACCATCAATAAGGTGTTTGGAATGACCAATGATTTTCTGTCGAAAAACAATCGCAACCAGATCGCTGTTCTCATTGCTACAGGAGCTTTCACCGAAGGACTTTATCTTGCTGCATCGCTCAATGAGGTTGCAAAAGACAATACAAGGATTACCGAAATCATTGCAAAGCAGAAAAATAATTACGATAAACTGCTGACAATTCTTCAGGCATACAACACCGACTCCAACATGAAACCGGTAGCTGATGCAGTTGCCAAATTGCAGGTTGTGTGGACAAATTATGACATTGTACCGGGCAAGAAACTGGCACAGCAAAAAGCAGCCGGGATATCAGAACTTACTGAAAGCGTCCGGCTCACTTTTACGAAGTAATTTCATTCAAATGAACTAAGAAACCGCCTCCAAAAGGGGCGGGTTTTTTTTGGTTCATCATACGTTCTCTTGATTCTGACTAACCTCCGAGTCCATGTCCGAACCCATCCTGATGGCCCTGGTGCAACTTTTTGCCATTGTTGCTGCCTCGGTTAAAAGTAATATTTCTAATGATTCACGGAAAATTCTCGAATCCTACCTTAGTCAGCACCTGAATGCACAGGAACTGGATGAATACCTGAAACTCTTCGATGAACTGGTGCAATTTCATCAACCTGATGAGACAGAGATTGGCGATTCCGACGTCGTTGAAAAAACTGCAGCCATCTGTCAGAAAATCAAAAAACATCTTACTTCCCGTGACAGGCTCATCGTATTCATTAAGTTCCTGGAATTCCTGAATGAAATTTCAGGGGGTCAGAATGGGGCATCACCCGAAGCGGAGCAAAGATTCCATGGCTTTCTGAAGATATTCAAATCCTCTTTCAATGCTCCCGACCAGGAGTTCAATGATTCGGTAGCGTTTATTACCAATCCAATGGGTGACGGCATTCACCCTGACCACCTCCTGATCATTACTTCCGACAGGTCTGAAAAGCAAACAAGGAAAAAACTTCTTCATCGTGAACATCTTGATGGAAAGATGTTTATCCTCTTTGCACCCTCTTCTCGTACCATGATTTGCAGGTACACCGGGGGTGATGAACTATTCCTTAACGGACATATCATACATCCATTCCGTTCCTTTGTATTTTCGAACGGGACCATCATTAAGAACCTGAAAATTGCACCTGTCTATTATGCCGATGCAGTTTCCTGCTTTCTGCATACGTCGGAAAAAATCACGATTGAGTTTACAGCCAAGGAGATTGAATTCCGTTTCAAAAACAGCACAAACGGCATCCATCCATTCAGCTTCACCACCAATTCCGGGGAACTTATCGGAGTGATGGGAGGCAGCGGTGCAGGAAAGTCAACCCTGCTGAACGTACTTAACGGAAATCTGCCTTTGAATGATGGAAGTATCCTTATCAATGGAAATAACCTTGAAAGCGATAAGGAGAAACTCCAGGGGATTATTGGTTTCGTACCACAGGACGACCTTTTGATTGAAGAACTTACTGTTTTCCAGAACCTCTATTATAATGCAAAACTTTGCTTCCGGGATTTCTCCAAACGGCAAATAATCCGTTCTGTGATGCAGGTCTTAAGAGATATTGACCTGATCGGAATACGAAACCTTACCGTCGGTGACCCCATTAATAAGTTCATCAGCGGCGGACAACGTAAAAGATTGAACATCGCTCTGGAATTGATTCGTGAGCCATCTGTGCTCTTCGCCGATGAACCTACCAGCGGACTCTCCTCCATGGACTCGGAAATGGTGATGTTGCTGCTGAAGGAGCAGACACTGAAAGGAAGGTTGGTTGTGGTTAACATCCATCAGCCATCCTCTGATATTTACAAATTATTCGACAAAATATTCATCCTCGACAAAGGTGGCTACCCAATCTATTTCGGAAATCCGATAGATGCACTCACCTACTTCAAACAGGCTGGGAACCATGTCAATCCCGACGAGAGCGAATGCCAGAGTTGCGGTTATGTGAACCCCGAACAACTACTGCAAATAACCGAAACCAAAATCATCAATGAATATGGCCGGTTCACGGGCAACAGAAAAAAGACCCCGGCTGAATGGTATAACGCCTTCCGGCAGCAAATACAGCCGTTTCTTAAGGTAACCGAAGAAAAACAAGAAGTGCCCAGGAGTTATTTCAAGATTCCGGGGCTGTTCAAACAGTTCCGCATCTTCAGCATCCGTAACTTGTTAACGAAGGTCACCAACCGACAGTATATGCTGATCAACCTGCTTGAAGCTCCATTCCTTGCTGCACTTCTCGCATTTCTGACCAGGTATAAATTCGGCGACGAGTATGTCTTCAGCGATAACCGCAACCTGGTTCCATATCTGTTTATGAGCGTAGTGGTCTCGCTTTTCCTTGGCATGATGGTCAGCGCCGAAGAGATCATCAAGGACCGTAAAATACTAAAAAGGGAGGCGTTCCTCCACCTAAGCAGGTTCAGCTACATCAATTCAAAAATCATCCTCCTTTTTGTTCTTTCCGGCATTCAAACCCTGCTATATGTGTTGGCAGGCAACCTGATTCTCGGGATACATGGCATGACCCTGAGTTACTGGCTCATTCTTTTCTCTACCTCTTGTTTCGCAAACCTGGTGGGGCTGAACATCTCTGCCGGACTCAATTCTGTGGTTGCCATTTATATCCTCATCCCTTTCATCCTGGTCCCCCAGTTGCTGCTTAGCGGAACCATCGTAGGATTCGATTACCTGAATCCATCCATTGCTTCGCGGGTCAACGTCCCCCTGGTTGGCGATGTCATGACCTCCAGGTGGACTTTTGAAGCCCTTGCGGTAGAACAGTTCCGAAACAATAAATACGAACGGATTTTCTATCCGTACGATAAGGAGATCTCACGTTACGGCTACATCACCTCCTATGTTATTCCGACCCTTCAATCAGAATTTGACGAATGTCAGCGGAATTCCATCAAAAAGGAGAATCAGAAAGCCACCACAAGGTTCGTTTCCATCCTTCAACACGAAATTCCTCTTTTGCAAACGGAGGCAGGGTTCGTACCATTGACAGGGCTTAAAACAATGTCGGCGAAAAATTTTGACATCCGGATCGTCGACCTGGCCAAAAATTACCTTGATTCCTTAAGCCGGCATTTTTCCTCGCGCCTCTCGGAAGTAACCTCCAGGCGGGATGCCCTGTATGCAAAACTTGTTTCCGATATGGGCGAAGAGGCGGTTTACAAATTCAGGGAAACCTATTACAATGACAACCTGGCCGATCTTGTGCTGAACAAAGGGAGTGAAAATAAAATTATTGCAGACCAGGATCAACTCATTCGTAAAAAAGACCCCGTGTTTATGGAACCGCTGTCCCGGAACGGCCGGGCTCATTTCTATGCGCCGGTCAAATTTATCGGCAATATCGTAATCGACACCTTCTGGTTCAACCTCGGAGTTATTTGGTTGATGTCCCTGAGCCTCTATTTTACCCTGTTAACGGATATCCTGAGAAAGGGGATCAACTATTTTGAGAACTTCAGAAAAAGATGAACCCTTTTTATAACTACTCCTTATTCACCTGAACTGAATTTTGATAGATCGGGGAATCGTACTGATAAATCTTGAAATCGATCTGGTGTGGCAGACTATTTTTATTGTATAGCTGAACAATGAATTTATTGTCTCCGACATTGTTGATCTGAACAAAATTGGCCGCGGCCATGGCCGTGGACTGATCGTTCACCTGCACATTCTGAACATTGAGCACTTCAAAATTGTTAAAGTCAAACTCCAGTGTCGATTTTACAGGGTAAAGTGAGGAAAGTTCTATTCTCAATTCCACAACTTTTGCAGAGTACCTCACATTGCAAACTGCTTTCGCAAGCGGGCTTTCATACTGAAGCACATCCGCCGTCCTCATGTTGTCAAACGACCTTGAATCGTAAAGGGTTCCTTTCATTTCAGGAGCCGGGTTATCCGTACCGATAAGATTCACGTTAAGCAGGCTGAAAATCAAAAAACCAACAAATGCACCCATGGCAAAAGTGAATCCTAATTTAAATGCAGGTCTTGACCAAAAACGTTGTACGACCCTGATTTCTTCCTTTTTTGGAGGTTGTTTATAGCTTTCCATATTGATTTGATTTAGTATTTCCTTTTTCAGATCGACCTCTACGGCAGCAGATCGTTCGCGATCAAACTGGCGTTCGATTTGTTCCCACAGTGAAGTTTCTATATTATCCCTTTCATTCATTTTCGAAAAATCCTTTTGCAATCAAAATCTTCGCTAACTGTTCCTTGGCAATAAACAATCTGGATTTAATTTTCTTTACAGGCAAATGGGTTGTCTCTGCAATCTCCTCATATGAAAATCCACAATAATATTTCAGCAACAACAAAATGCGATATTCTCCCGGCAACAGCCGTAACCCGGCATGAAGCCTTTTGCTCTGTTCATCGCGCAGATTGTCGTCGGGTTCTTCCCCGGCAATTAAGTCAGCCTGCTCCCGACTAATAATGGAGCGTTTTGAAGTCAGCCAGTCGGTGGTTGTGTTGATGGCAATTCTGTATAACCAACTGAAAAACCGGTATCTGAAATCAAAACTTCCCAACTTTTCAAAGACCTTTAAAAAAATATCTTGTGTTAAATCACGTGCTGTTTCCGTATCGCTAACCATTTTTAGCACCAGGTTAAAGATGGGTTTCTGATATCTGTCAATGAGCACTTCGAAGGAGGAGATACTGCCCTTTATCACTTCATAGACAAGTTCATTATCATCCTTTTCTGTCATAAATACGGATAAAGTTGAAAAAGTTGGTGAAAGATATGAAATTTCCTGCTTAACCCAGGGACGAAATCTTCCACAGGTCTTTCCGGCTCATGCGTAATACCGGGGAAATGGCGAGGTATCCTGCCTTTCCGATGCTAATCTCAAGGGCCTTCAATTCCTTGAGCTTAGCAGGTGTTTCGGGATCGGAAGCAACGATGATATCATTTTCACGAAGCATCATCATGCTTTTGGCTTTCAGGGATAGTTCAAGATAAAGGCTGATGAAGCAGTACATATCAACAACAACCTCCGTTGGAAAATGATTTTTTACCGACATCAGAAATTCACCTGTCCGGGTCTCTGCGAATTTTCCTTTTCTGATCATTTGCAACATGGCCACCTCAGAATCAAATTCCAGTTCAAGCCATTTGCGTATTGTTCCTTCATTGTTCTTAAATATCACCGCGATGGTAGCCGGGATGACGATAAGAACCAACAGTGTGGAGACCAGCGGGGAAAGAAGAAACTGGTTGAATATCCCATGAATAAGGATTGCGGCTGCAGCACCTGTTATGGTTGCCATTGCAAGGCTGGCTTTACGGTTGATGGCGCTCATGCAAAGGATCCCAAAGATCGCAGTGGTTCCGCAATGCATAACGGCTGTTCCAAAGCCCCTGGTGATCCACACTGCCAGATTGCCCTGTTCTCCTGCAAAAGCAAAAAGATAATAGAGGTTTTCGCAAAATGAAAATGCAGCGCCAATGGAGAAGCCGTAAATGGCTCCGTCAATCATGAACCCGATCCTGTTTTTGCGCACCAATACCCATAATAACAGGAGTTTGATAACTTCTTCAAGCACTGGCGCTACAAATCCCGAATAGGTATCAAAAGGGATTCCAAGGTGTTGAATAAGCCAGGTGTTGGAAAAAAAACTCATGATGGCACTTATCACACCCCAAATCAGGCAAAGGGACAGGAGATGTTTTTTTACCAGTTTCATGCTGTCGAGGTACAGCAATAATAAAAGCAGGAGAAAAACCGGAATAAGACTTACGACAATTTTACTAACCACGTGAATATAATTCGCTGAATGTTAACGACAACCACAACTAATTTTATATCGTTGTGCAATCTTATCCGTTCTTGACAACACGCGCATCAGGTTACCACCCCATATTTTGCGGATTTCACTCTTAGAATACCCTCTTTTGACAAGCTCAAGGGTGATGTTGCCCATTTCAGCCGCGTCATAACATCCCTGAACTCCACCACCGCCGTCAAAATCAGTACCTATCCCCACATGATTAATCCCTGCAACTTTGACGATGTGGTCGATATGATCTGCCACATCTGAAACATTGGCCAGCTTCTGCGGATACTTCGCATTGACGGCATTCCAGGCTGTCCGCGCCGCTTTCATCTCCTCGTCAGTGAGTCCGTCGAAATCATGAAATTTCTTCCGTACGGCAGCCCTGGCCGAATCCCTGGCCGGATTTGGTTCGGGAGTTTTTACATAATCGCTGAGGATACACATCTGGATGACTCCTCCATTCTTTGCAATAGCTGCCAGCAGGACATCCGGGAGGTTCCGCGGATTATTGCAGAGTGCTCTGGCACAAGAATGAGATGCGATCACGGGAGCTTTACATGTAGAAAGGACATCATACAATGCCTTGTCCGAAATATGGGAAACATCAACCATTATTCCCACTTCATTCATTTCACGTACTACCTCATAACCAAACGGACTTAATCCGTTGTGTTCGGTACTGTCGGTCGAAGAGTCGCAGATGTCGTTGTTTTTGGTATGACAAAGGGTGATATACCTTGTCCCCTTCAGATAAAAAGTACTGATGAGTGAGAGGTCTCTGCCAATGGCATATCCATTCTCAATTCCAATAAATACAGACCTTTTTCCCTGCTTCGTCAACCGGGTTACATCGGCATCTGAAACAGCAAATCCGGCAATGTCAGGATACCGTCCTACAGCAGCCTTGATGGTGTCGAATAATACAAGGGCCCGCTGTTTCACCTTTTCAAACGATTCGGGATTCCTCGGCCCTTGCGAAACAAACACGCCAAAAAAGACACCGTCAAGCCCCCCTTCCTTCATCCGTGGAAAATCTACCTTGGAGTACTCTTTGTGAGGATCGTGCCAGACATTCAGATCAAAACCCGGCTGCATCATCCGCAAAGGCGTATCGGTGTGCGAATCGATGGTAATTACCGAAGCATGTATCTTTGCGGCCTTCGCGATGATCGCGGGATCATCATTACCGGCTAAACTGCCAAGTCCGGCAAGCAATGCACAGGAAAACAACAAAAGACGTCTCATTCTTCTTTCCTCCTCATTCCTGATTATTTAAGTTGTCTGAGGTATAGTTGAATCGTATTTTCCAGTCCGAAGTTCAGGGCATCACAGATAAGTGCATGGCCAATTGATACCTCCAGCAAACCCTTTACGTTTTCTCTGAAATACCTGAGGTTCTCAAGATTCAGATCATGCCCCGCATTTAATCCCAGTCCAACTTCTGAGGCTACGGTGGCTGCTTCAGAAAAAGGCTTCACCGCGGCTTCGCGATCGAATGAATAGCCTCGGGCATACGACTCCGTGTAGAGTTCAATACGGTCTGTGCCGGTATCCGCAGCCTTTCGGATCATGTTGACATCGGTTTCAATAAAAATGGAGGTACGGATACCGTTTCGTTGAAACTCACTGATTACCTCCTTCAAAAACGCTTCGTTTTTTATTGTATCCCAACCCGCATTTGAGGTAATTGCATCCGGAGGGTCAGGGACCAGCGTGACCTGGGCGGGTTTAATCGCGAGAACCAGGTCGATAAATGGTTGTCCGGGAAAACCTTCAATATTAAATTCGGTGGCGAGTAATGGCTTCAGGTCAAATACATCCTTGTACCGGATATGCCTTTCATCGGGCCTTGGATGAACAGTTATCCCCTCTGCACCAAAACGCTCGCAATCGATCGCGGTCCTGATCAGGTCGGGCATATTGCCGCCTCGGGCATTCCTCAACGTGGCAATTTTATTTATATTTACGCTCAGTTTCGTCATTCCGTCGAAATTTCTGCAAAACTACTATAAACCACCTAAAAACCCGTCATCTGCAACGCTTAATTCTTATGCAAAATTAATAATCCAAATGAGGGCGGTCATCCAACGTGTTTACACGGCAAGTGTCACGATCAATGGCATAATTAACGGTTCTATTGGACCTGGAATGGTCATCCTGGCCGGCATCGAGGAGCGGGATACAGTGGAGGATCTGGAGTGGCTTTCTGGTAAAATCCTTCGGCTGAGAATTTTCAATGACGGTAATGGTGTTATGAATTGTTCCATCCTGGATATTGCAGGAGAAATCCTTTTGATAAGCCAGTTTACCCTTCATGCAAGCATAAAGAAAGGCAACCGGCCATCCTATATCCGTGCCGCAAAGCATGAAACAGCCCATACTTTGTATCACGAATTTATCAAGCTGCTGGAACAGGGCCTTAACAAGCCTTTGCAGACAGGTGAATTCGGAGCTATGATGAAAGTAAGTCTGATTAACGACGGTCCTGTTACCATTATCATCGATACAAAAAACAGGGAGTAGAAGGTCGGCTGCATCCGATTTAATATTCTATTTATTTTCCAAACATTTCCATATATTTGAGTGGATATTTCGATGATATGAAAGTACGTACCAAAATATTGATTGGGTTTACCGTACTTGCATTAATAATTATCCTCTCCTTTCTGCTTTTTTTGCAGATAAAAGCCCGCAGAGACAGCCTCCTTGTCAGGTACTATCAGAAGGAGCATGATGCCAGGGTGATAAATGCCCTTCGCACCGGCGAGCATCAATTAAAGACCCTCATCAGAGACTATTCGGTATGGGATGAGATGGTTACGTTTGCGAAGCATCCCGACACCAATTGGAGCAAATCGAGTTTATCGACGCTGACCGCAACATACAGGCTGGAAGCCCTGTGGGTATTCAACAAGGAAAAAAACCTATTATACGCTGGTTCACATCTGCCTGAATCAATAAATCTTTCCAGCCTGATCACTGACTCCCTGTTTCAATTCCTTATTAAAAATAAAACTGCCTGCTATTTTTCGAATCAGCTTTCAGCAGTTTATGAATTTGCTGCCGGCACCATCAGACCGACAAGTGATACTTTGATGGTCGAACAACCATCCGGTTTTTTTATTGTTGCAAGAGCAATCAATGAGCCTGCCCTTAAACATCTCGAAGACCTGTCGGGGTCAAGTATCATTGTTTTGCCTTCTCTCAAAAGCAGCATGCCGGCGGAATATCCATCCGAACTGGGGACCATTGTTCCGCTGACTTCGTGGGATCACAAAACAGTTTGTTATCTGGATTTCAGAAAAGAACAACCTTTGTTGATATCCTACATGGAAATCACCTTGATTACCAGCCTTTTTTATTTCAGCTTTGCACTGCTTTTACTTCTTCTGACAGCCTTTGCACTTTACCGGTGGATTTATCTGCCGCTGGAACAGATAACAAAAAGTCTGGCCCTCGAAAACACCGATACCATCAAACCGCTTTCGGAAAAGAGGGATGAATTCGGACAAATCGCTTTTATGATTGAGCGGTTTTTTCTTCAGAAAAAGGAGTTGGCTCAGATTATTCATGAGAAGAATGATCTCCTCACCTCTTTCACGGATGCAGAATCCAAAAACACCGCAATCCTGTCGGCTATTCCTGATCACCTTTTCAGAATCAATCTTTTCGGGATTATCAGCGATTTTCATATTAACAATCAGGAAGATTTTCCGCTCTTCAACCCGGATATGATCGGAAAGAACATTGAAGAGGTGCTGCCCCATTCAGTGTCACCATTTCTCAGGGAGGCCATTGTCGATGTTAACAAGACCGGGCAATCCCAATCATTCGATTTCTCTGTTCTAATGCCTAATGGCCATCGAAAATATTACGATACTACCCTCACACAAACCAGGATGGGCGATTACCTGGCGGTAATCCGCAATATTACTACCCGCAAAGAGGCAGAAATGGCACTTCAACGCATGCTGCAAAAGGAAGGGGAATTGAACAGACTTAAGACACAATTTATATCAACAGTCTCCCATGAATTCCGAACGCCGTTGTCTGCCATCTCTTCCAATACGCAACTTCTTGAAATGTATGACGAAAAATGGTCAGCCGAGAAAAAAATGACGGTCTTTGTCCGGATTCACGAAGCGGTTAATCAATTGCTCGCATTTCTTAACAACCTTTCCCTTGTCGCCAAAGACCAGTCGGGAAAATTCAGGCTCAACCCGTCAGAATTTAACCTTGAGGCACTTTGCCAGGGTATAATAAATGACAATGTTTTGATTTTCAAGTCTAACGTTGATGTTAAAATGACCTACAGCCTTCCGGTCAAGCTGGTACAAATGGACAAGGAACTTGTGCGATATATTATTTCGAATCTTATCTCCAATGCTCTGAAATTCTCACCGCATGGGTCTGTTGTAAGCTTTGATGTTTATGGGGCGCCTGGAAATCATATGGAATTCAGCATCGAAGACCAGGGTGTGGGAATTCCGGAAAAGGATATGCCATCAATATTTGAACCGTTTCAGCGGGGTGAAAATGCCACTGATTACCAGGGCACCGGGCTGGGGCTATCCATTGTAAAACGATGTGTTGACACCCATCTCGGATCCATTACAATTGACAGTATTCAGGGAAAAGGTACACGTGTGAAGGTTCTATTGCCGATTATTGAAATTAAACCGGTTAGGTTATGAAAAAAATTCTGATTATCGAAGACGACAGGATTCTGATGGAGACTACATCTGATTTTCTCCGTGAAGAGGGATATGAAGTATTGAAAGCCGTGGACGGGGCTATAGGGATCGAAATGGCATGCCGGTTTCTTCCCGACCTGATTCTTTGCGACATATCGATGCCAAAGTTTGACGGATATCAGGTCTATTCAAAACTTGAATCCGGGTTCTCGACCCAAAGGATTCCCTTCATCTTTATGACCGCCAAAGCGGAAAGGGAAGATGTGCGGATGGGGATGCAGATGGGAGCTGATGATTACATTACCAAACCTATCAATTTTAAGGAATTAAAAAAAACCATCAGAATCAGACTTGATAAATCGGAGAAGATAGTCCAGAAAAGTGAAGCAAAGTACCGCGCATTATTTGAACTAGCCAAGGATGCCATCCTGATTGCAAGTCCGGGTGACGGAAGGATCGTCGAAGCAAATAAATCTTGCTGCGAAATGTTAGGCTACCTGAAAGAGGAGTTGATCGGATCTTATGACTACAAAGTTTTTGCACGTGAGCCTTTTGCATCTACCATGAAAAGGCTGGAAACCGTGAATATTTTTGAGGCTGAATGGATGAGTCGGTCCGGCGTTCGCATTCCGGTACAGATTGGCGGAACCGGCATTGACATCCTGGATGGGAACATTTGCCTTTTGATCGTGAGGAACAACACGGAACTGGTGGCAAAGGAGGTTGCATTGAAGGTAAGCGAGGAGCGTTATCGCGACCTGGTCGAGAACACGGGCGAAGGACTGGGGGTGGTAGACGCGGATGAACGGTTTACCTATGCCAACCCGGCGGCCTGCGAAATCTTCGGACTCCCACCCGATAAAATGATCGGAAGTCTGCTGCCGGATTTTCTGGAGCCATCCTCTGCCTATCAGATAAACCAGCAAACCGCCATCCGTAAGGAGGGACAGAAGAGTATGTATGAGTTGGAGATCATCAGACCCGACAACGAGCGAAGATGGATTATTGTGACGGCTACACCTCAGTTCCATCAGGATGGACATTTCAGCGGAACCTTTGGCATTTTTCGGGACATAACCTTGAGAAAACTGGCGGAAGCCAATCTTCAGAAAAGCGAAAACCGGCTCCGGGAGATTGTTGACCTCACCAACGACTGGATATGGGAAATTGATCCGGAATGGAAGTACCAGTATGTTTCGTCAAAAATCATTGACATTCTCGGATACTCACGCGAGGAGATGATCGGAAGATCACCCTTCGAATTTTTACTCCCTGAGGATGTTATCTCCGTAAAGACAAACCTCCGGAGTTATGTTCATGAGTTTAAACCGCTCAATTTCATCGAAACCAGGGCGCTACACAAATCCGGTAAGATTGTCTACCTCGAATCATCGGGCGTTCCTGTGTTCAATGATAACGGAAAATATCTTGGGTACCGGGGCGCCGACAGGGATATTACACTCAGGAAACTCTATGAAAAGGAGCTGATCATCGCCAAGGAGAAGGCAGAGGAATCCGATAAACTGAAGTCTTCCATTCTGGCCAATATCAGCCACGAATTACGTACACCCCTGAATGGCATTCTCGGCTTCGCAGAAATACTAAGGGAGGAGCTAAAAGATACCGAGTACAATACAATGGCCGGAAATATTCATTCCTCCGGTCGGCGCCTCATGATCACACTGAATTCGATTATTACACTTTCGCAGCTGGAGGCAGGAAAAATTTCCATCTCACCAAAAAAGATAAACCTTAAAGACAGCATTGGGTCTGTTGTAAAATCGATGGAAGGATTTGCCATTGAAAAGCAGATAAAATTAAATACCTCCAATGTAAGCGCGTTGTTTGTCGAATCCGATGAACACCTGTTCAAACAATTATTCAGGCATATCCTTGATAATGCCATCAAATTCACGGAACATGGTAATGTGGTCATTGAGACGAATAAAATACAGGAAGAGGGAAATTCCTGGCATATTGTTCAGGTCACCGACACAGGGATAGGGATCGGAAAGGAGTATTTCGACATCATTTTTCAGGAGTTCAGACAGGTTAGTGAAGGATTTGGAAGACAATACCAGGGCAGCGGAATAGGGCTTACAATCAGCAAAAAGATCATTGACCTTTTGAATGGGAAAATAACCCTGGAGAGCGAGCTTGGTAAAGGTTCCACCTTCAACATCTGGCTTCCGGCCATGAAGGAGGAGGGGCCAAAAATACTTACCCCTTCAGAAACTGAGAGAGTTGCTGTTGCGGAGCACAGGATAAAAAGCAAACCTGTCCCGCGACATTCTGTATTACTCGTTGAAGATAACCAGGTAAATAAAGATCTTACCCTGTTCTTCCTGCGCAATTATTATCTGGTCGACTTCTCCCAGGATGCTGAAACTGCACTTCAGATGATCAGGAAAAAAAACTACTCAGCCGTTTTGATGGATATCAACCTTGGTATTGGGATGAACGGTCTGGAGGCTACAAAAGAGATCCGGAAGATTGCCGGTTATGAAAAAACACCTATCATCGCCGTAACTGGATATACCATGCACCAGGAGCGGGAAACTTTTTTAGCTGTCGGATGTACACATTACATTGCCAAACCATTCGACCAGGAAACGTTACTGACAGTATTGTCGAACGCCATTCCTGAATAACATGAATTTCTGCATTTTAACAAATATTTAACGATCTGGTTTTGTATAATTAAAATACTAATACTAATTTTGCGTCGTTATTAAGATGTTAATTGAACAAATTCACCAAACCCTATAATTATGAAAAAGATTGTTTTAATGTTTTCGGCCGTTGTCCTGTTTGCCGGACTGACCTTTGCTCAGACTCCCCAGACTCAGGATAAAACTGCAAAACCTGCTGAGAAGAAGGAATGCACCAAAGAGACAAAATCATCTTGCGATGCCAAGACGAAAGCTGCATGTGCTCATTCGAAAGAGGGCAAAAGCTGCTGCGCAAAAGATGCCAAGAAAGAAGGCGCTGCAACAGCAACACCTGAGAAGAAGTAATTTTCTTCTATCTAAAAAAGAAGGGGCGATCGTACGGTCGCCCCTTCTTTTTTTTACCTGCCCGGGATCCTGAAAACGATCGGCATACGAACCATCACCCGTACGGCTCTCCCCGCTCTTTTCCCGGGTTCCCATTTTGGCATACCGCGTGTTACACGGAGTGCTTCCTCATCACAGCCACCCCCAATTCCTTTGTTCACCTCAAGCGAAGAAAGGGATCCATCCAACTCCACAATAAAAACAACCATGACCACGCCCTGAACCAGAGCCTTTATGGCAGCCTCGGGGTAGTGGGTATTTTTCCGAAGGTAATAAAGCCTGGCTTCGTCACCACCAGGGTATCGGGGATATACATCAATAACCGTTGCTACCCCGGTATTTTCGCCGGTTCCAGGGCCGATCCCAAGGTTGCTGTTTCCTTTCCCGGCTGAGTCGGCCTGTACCTTTTCTTCCTCCTTCTTTACCGGGTTTGTTTCAATCGGTTTAACGTTTTCAGGTTTAACAGTATCTGAGACTACCGGGGCCACACTCTCTTCCTGCATTGGTTTTGCCATCGAAGGAATTAAAAGGCTGGGGTCCTCAGGTGGTGTGATCATGGAATAATATTCAACATCAAATAATACCCCGCCTTCCATCAGTGTTACAGGCGTGAAATAGTAGTAAAGAAATGGTCCGATAACCGCTAAAAATAAAACGATGGCTCCGAGTACAGTTGATATGGCCAGGTACCTGGGATATCTTTTACGCAATTCGTAAGCGCCATACTCCTTGTTCCTGCCTTCAAAAGCAAGATCAAGCAGATCCGGTAGCCGGCTGCGACTCATTCGCCAAGTTTCTTTTTCAGATGTTCAATCTCCCTGCGTTCTCTTTTCGTAGGACGTCCAAGCCCACGCAGACGATGTTCAAAAGACACCGAACGCATCATCTTCAGCTTTTCACACTCCTCCGCCGGAGTTAAGTCCTGCATGTAGCCGGGCACCAACTTGGCTGCTAACCGGCTAACAGGCAGATCCAGAACATGAACGGTTTTGTTCACCGGTGCGATGGAGATGGTTATTGTTTCCCCAGGCTTTGCCTCATGAGAGGGCTTTGCAATTTTATCATTGACCCTGACTTTTCCGGCACGGCAGGCTTCGGTTGCCTGGGTACGGGTCTTGAAAACACGCACTGTCCACAGCCACTTATCGATGCGGATACCTTCCTCCATACAGTTATTTCATCCGGAAGTAGACCTCAATGGGAACCCCAGAGAAATCGTACTCTTCGCGAAGCTTATTCTCAATAAAACGCTTATAGGGCTCCTTTAAGTATTGGGGATGATTGCAAAAAAATGCAAAGGAGGGAAATGCTGTCGGCAGTTGCATGGCATATTTGATCCTGACGTATTTTCCCTTGGAGACCGGTGGGGGATTTTTCTCTATGATCGGCAGGATGTAATCATTAAGCTTCGAGGTGCTTACTTTTTTAGTCTTGTTCTTGTAAACCTGGATGGCTGTTTCCACGGCTTTAAAAATCCGTTGTTTTTGTGTCACCGAGGTGAAAATAACAGGGACATCGCGGAACGGGGCAATCTCGTCACGGATTGCATCTTCAACATACTTATGAGTATTTGTTTCCTTCTCCACAAGGTCCCACTTATTGACAAGGATCACAACACCTTTATGATTTTTTTCGATCAGTGAAAAAATATTGAGATCCTGTGATTCAAAACCGCGTTCGGCATCTACCATCAGGATGCAGACATCGCTGCTTTCAATTGACCTGATGGCGCGCATAACAGAATAAAATTCAATGTCCTCTACCACCTTTGCCTTTTTACGGATACCCGCGGTATCAATCAGCATGAAATCCATTCCGAAATACTGGTAATGGGAGTGGATCGCATCACGCGTGGTTCCTGGTTCCGGGGTTACGATATTGCGATCGTTGCCGAGTAAGACATTTACAAAGGAGGATTTGCCGGCATTGGGACGACCTACAATGGCAATTTTCGGCAACTCCTCTTTGGGTTCAAAGGCATCATCAGGATTTTCGGGAATCACCAGCACCTTCACCATATCGTCCAGCAGTTCGCCGGTACCACTTCCATTCATGGACGAAATACCATAAACCTCACCCAGCCCGAGCGAATGAAACTCGTGGATGTCATTCACCTGCTTGTTGCTGTCGAGTTTGTTGGCTACAAGGAAAACCTTTTTTCTGGCCCTTCTCAGCATCTTTGCTACATCTTCATCCATGGCAGTAAGCCCTTCACGCAAGTCAACCAGAAAAAGTATCACATCTGATTCTTCAATGGCCAGGGTAACCTGTTTCTTGATCTCTGATTCGAAAACATCGCCTGAATTATCCACATATCCCCCGGTATCAATAACGGAAAATTCAAATCCGTTCCAATCCGATTTCCCGTAATGACGATCCCGGGTTACTCCGCTTACAGTATCTACGATGGCATCACGGCCTCCGCATAAGCGATTAAAAAGTGTTGATTTTCCTACATTCGGACGACCTACGATGGCGATAATATTTGTCATAAACGGATTAATATAACTCTTAAACTCATTAATTTCTAAACCCTTAATCTTCCTAACTCATTCCTTCCGTGTAACCAAACCGTTTCAGCGCTCTTTCATCCTCGCGCCAATCCTTCGCGACTTTTACGTGAAGTTCAAGGAAAATATGTTTATCAAGGAAAGCCTCAATGTCTTTACGGGCATCTGTGCCCAGCTTTTTGATTGCTTTACCCTGATGTCCAAGCAAAATACCTTTCTGAGTATCACGTGCCACATAGATCGTAGCCGCAATCCGGGTCAGATGATCCTCCTCTTTAAATGACTCAACATTGACCTCGGCTGAATAGGGAATCTCCTGATGGAAATTCAGCAGGATCTTTTCGCGAATGATCTCCGACACAAAGAACCTTTGCGAGCGGTCGGTAAGTTCATCTTTCGGATAAAAAGGAGGCGCTTCGGGCAGGAAGTAAAGGATTGATTTGAGCACCTGGTCAAGATTCAGTTTGTGAAGGGCAGAAACAGGCAGAATGGTCGCAGCCGGCATGGCTGATTTCCATTTTTCAACCTCCCCCTCCATCACCTGCATGTCGCCAAGATCAATCTTGTTAATCAGAACAATCACTGGGACATGTGCATTCCGAAGCCCTTCAAGGATCTCCTCCTGTTTGAATTCGTTTCCAGGTTCGGTCATCAGCACAATGATATCGGCATCATGCATAGAACCGAGAACTGCTGCCATCATCGCCTTGTGCAGCTTATAATGAGGTTTTAAAATGCCGGGCGTGTCGGAATAAACGATCTGAAAATCCTCCCCGTTGAAAATTCCCATGATACGATGACGGGTAGTTTGTGCCTTGTGTGTGATGATGGACAGCTTCTCCCCAACAAGGACGTTCATCAAAGTGGACTTTCCGACATTTGGATAACCGATGATGGAGACAAATCCTGACTTGTGTGACATAATAATTATTTAACCCCGAAAAGTGGAAAGCAACGCAATAAATCGTGCTGATAATAAAGGTATTCCGCAGCAAAGGTACACAAAATATCGGGTTTGCATGACAGACCTGGCTACAATCCGGTAGAAACAGGCGTTTGCTGCGATGAGGAATGGGGTTGCTGGTAATAATGGAAGGGATACACCCACGCCCCCCAACATGTAAACAATATTCCGCAGAGAAGTACAGGAATCCGGATAAATATATTTTGTATTACATTCTGTTTATCAGGTATTTCGGGGTTCACCAAATAAAATATTACGGGGTCTGTTGTAATAATTCAACGGAAAAGCTATCTTTGCAGTCTGAAATTCCGCACAAAAGTACAGAAAAACATATTGCGGGGTGGAGCAGAGGTAGCTCGTTGGGCTCATAACCCAAAGGTCATAGGTTCGAATCCTGTCCCCGCTACTACCGAAGAATCCTCACCATTTCTGGTGGGGATTTCTTTTTTCTGCTCTTCCCTTGTTTCATTTATTGGGATTAAACTCCCAGAAGAAGGGACTTGTCATGTAACCTATACCAAAATACCCTCTATTGTCCCTGCTGAAAAAAGCACCGCCAGAAGAAAAACGAGGCATATAGGCTTTTTTCGACCATTTATCATTGAGCGGGTTGTATTCCCAGAATGGGTTATCGGTGCCATTTCCACCCTCCTGGCTCCCACCGCCTATATAACCGTAATTATTTATAGAAAGTGAAATTGCAGAATTGGTGTTCCCTCCCGGAAAATCAGATTTTTGAGACCAATGTTTTGTTGAAGTGTCAAATTCCCAAAAATCAGATCCACTATGACCATCAGCGATTTCCGCATCAGCTCCTGTCCCTACATAGAGATTCCCATTAACAACAAATGCAGCTGCATAAATTTTTCCTTTTCCTGGGTAATCTGGTAGCTGTGTCCATGTATCAACTACAGGGTCATACTCCCAAAAATCAGTAAACAGTGATGAACCATCGTAACCCAAACCCACATATCCTTTACCTGTAGCTGAAGCATTAACCGATAAAACACGGGCAGGTCCGGGAAAATCGCTCTTCTTTGTCCATGTATCCGCTGAATAATCATATTCCCAAAAATCGTTCTTTTTACTGCCTAAACCCAGGTAACCTTTTCCATTAATGCTCATACCAATCGGATAATTTCGAGATGCTCCGGGAAAATTATTTTTCTTAACCCATAGATTGGACTGATTATTTTCCCATATTTCATTTACTGTATTACTGGAATAGGCTATGCCAAGGCAAACAAATCCACTGCCGTTTACACTGAAAGCGGAGGCCTGATAACGTGCTGCCCCCTGGAATGGGGTTATTTCCTTCCATTCACCGATGGCAAAAGAGGTGGAACCTTCTCCATGAACTTCAATTGTCAGGGGTTGAATTTCTGTATCGTATAAGATTGTATGATCTATTTGTATAACACCTGAATATTTTTTTTGTTCAGCAGGAATAAATGAAACTTTTATATCTATTGAATCATTTGGTTGTATGGAACCAGTAAAATTTGAATAGAAACAATCAGATGCCTTTATGGAATTTACAAACACCGCCTTATTTCCTTTATTTTTTATAGTCAGAAATTTCGACTTTTCAGAAGTTACCTGAAGCAATCCGAAATCATTATCCTTTGATATACATTCAATCACCGAAGGTCTATACGCCCATGAGGGATCTTTAATATTATCAAGAAATATTTCATCTAAATAATAATTTCGGTGTGTGCCATATTCCAATTTATGAGATTTCACAATCGCAGGTGCACCGCGCATTATGCTTTTCCAATCTCCATTGGGCAAAGTGTCGTTACGATGATCATGAATACCAAGAAATCCATGTGCTAATTCATGAAATAACACTAACTCCCGTGTTGTATCAGAAGCATTATTCCAGTAAGACAGGTCGACCTCTACCCTGATAGGGTTTTCATAATTGCAAAGTCCGACATAATCTTTGCCGGTAAAATCTGCAAATTCAATTTTCAATCCTTGTTTTTCAATATCAAGAATTTTCCCCCTAAGTCCTGCTTCATTCTCGAATTTCTGAACATAACCGAGGAAGTCATCAGGCACATTTAATTTGTCTTTTTTACAACCAGTTATAAAAACAACAATTAACGTTGAGAATAATATATACCTTCTCACAGCATTACCGGTTAAATGCGTTTAATCTATGTTTTATAAAATACATAGTTTTTTTGTCTGCACAGATTCACCCACCTGTAAACGGTAGTAATAGATTCCGGTGCTCAAACTGCCGGAAGAAAGATTCACCTGGTAGGACCCCGCCGGTTTTTCCTCGTTAACCAATGTTGCAACTTCCTTGCCCTGAATATTGAACACTTTTAAAGATACTTTTGATGAATTTGGGATCTGATATTGAATAACAGTTAATGCGGCGAACGGGTTGGGATAATTCTGGCTGAGTGTAACTTTTATGGAGGATTGTTTAACGTCACTGATGCCAAGCGGGTATTTACCCTGCCATTTGAAGATTGTGTCGCCGCACCCAGCACTCCATCCTATTGTATTATTAAAAAATGAAGTTGACCCATGTGAAAGGCTATCAAACGGTATCCAGGTAAGTCCGTCATCATTTGTGTACATTGAGCCTGACATGGCCGTCTGAGGGTATCCTGTGTTTTTAAATGATGTGACGAAGTAGGACCCGCTTGTTCCTGGCACGTAAGTGATCCGGGCGGCTGAAGGCACAGATGGAGGGACAGAGAGCCGGGTCCAGCTAGCTCCTCCGTCAGTTGAACTTGAAACCTTATTTTTTTCATCTCCATAATAAGAAATGGCCAGGCCATTCAGTGTATTCTTGAATGCAACTTCTAAGAAAAAAGCTGTGGGGGGAAATATATTCCTGGCCACTGACCAGGTCAATCCTTTGTCAGTTGTTCTATATACTGAACATGAGGCTGAGTTAAACCAGAAACTATTGCCGGCGCCTGCCCCGTAGCCTCCATAGTCTCCAGAAGCCAGTGGAGGTATATTGGCGGATAGGACACGTGTCCAGTTTGTTCCTCCATCTGATGTTGTGTAGATCTCCCAGTACCCGCTCCTTGGCTGGCCGGTACATAAACCGTTATTTGCGTCGAAGAAATATATTTTCATTGGGTGTCCACCCGCGCCCGGAAAGGCCGACGATTGTTTTATCCAGGTCAATCCGCCATCGGTTGTTTTGAAAATCCCTCCACTGGTTATCCTGGTTGAATCATAAACTGCAATCCAGGCTGTGGTGGCATTTAATCCCGCTACAGATGCGACATACAGCCCGGAGATTCCCTGAATATCCTTTAGACTCCAATTTAGACCTCCATCGGTTGTTAATACACATTTCTGATTGAGGATTGGGGTGTTCAAATCGCCCTGTACCCCCCAGCAGACATTCGAATCTACTGCCGAAAGCAGAAGTGTCGGGTTCAAAGAAGCTGGCAAGCCCGAATGCTGAACAATCCATTGTGAAAAGAGTGGCAAAGAGAAAGAAAGCATCATAAAAACGATTACTGGTATCCTGTATGTTTTCATAACCTTGAGATGTTAAACTATGTCAGCATATCCTTAGGCCTTATATCCCACAATTTTGTTTGTCAAACTTATGTCAAACACGATATTAATATACAAATATAATATAGATTTAGTCTAATTACCAATTATTGATGTAATTATTTTGCTATGTTTGAAATATGTATGATTTTCCGCAAGCTAAGTGGCAATAATTTCTGTGAGGATTACCATAACCCATCTAAGACCATCATTGTTATTGGTTTAATGAAAACATTTGCCTGAAAAGCCGCCCCGAATCATTAAATAAATCAAAAAAACGCTTCCTGTAATATCAATTCATCGGTTTTGTTGTATATTTGTTTTATTTAATCTAAATTAATATCATTATGAGGCAGATTTCAATCATTATAGCAATCATGGTTCTGTTCGTTAAGGCAGGACTGGCACAGGACTCCAAAGAGAGCAGAATCCCGCCTATCGGTGAAATGGCACCAAAATTTACGGCTGAATCAACAACTGGCACAATCACTTTCCCTGACAATAACAATTCAAAATGGACCATTTTATTCAGCCATCCTGCCGATTTTACAGCAGTATGCAGTTCGGAAATTCTTGAACTTTCATCCATGCAGGAAGATTTCGAAAAACTGAATACAAGGCTCATGGTTCTCTCAACGGATGCGGTTTCAAGCCACATTGAATGGGTGAAATCGCTTGAAACGATCAAGTACAAAGGGAGAGATGCCCAGAAGATCAGATTCCCGCTGATTTCCGATAAAGATCATTCGATTTCATCAAAATACGGCATGATTCACTCCTTTTCAAGTACCACAAAAGATGTCAGGGGTGTCTTTATTGTTGACCCGAATGACAAGATCGCTGCCATTTTCTTTTATCCGATGAATGTAGGCAGAAATATGGAGGAGATCAAACGGACGCTGATCGCGCTTCAGACTTCAGAAAAGAATAATGTACTGATGCCCGCCAACTGGACGCCCGGGCAGGAGGTATTACTTCAAAGTCCAAAGACTTCAGCCGAAGCGGATAAACTGCTGACGGAGAAGCCCAGCGAGATTGAATATGTATCGTGGTACATGTTGTTCAAAAAACTGCCTTAGCAGAATTAAAAATTCATCTAATTTTACATGGATCTGATTAAGTTCTGACCCATGCCCAGGAAAAAACCAGTCCATGCTAAATCCAGCCGGACCTCACCGGATAAATCACCAGGTAAAACTGAAAAAAATGAGCATCTGAATACCGAAATCCCCCTGATGACCAGGATGGAAGCATTTCTTGTTCCCAGACTTGATAAGGTTTTCTGGCTTTCAATGGCACTGACGCTCCTGACCGGGCTTTTGATGTTCGATATCCGGATCAGCCTGACAGTGGATGATTCTGCGTATATTATCAGGGCCGATGATTTTATCAAACATTTCACACTACCCGTGACCCAGGGGCCTTTGTACCCTGTCATTCTCAGTCCGTTTGTAGCACTTTTCGGCATCAGCCTGCTTCCCCTGAAACTGCTCTCATTGGTTTTCCTGCTTGCCTTCACCGCCCTGACCTTTCATGCCTTCAAGGGACGGATACCAGCGATACTGCTAACCGGGATGATGATCCTGGCATCTGTTAACTCAGGCATCCTTTACTATGCGAGCCAAACTTTCAGTGAAGCCTGCTTCATGTTTTTCCAGGGATTGACATTCCTGCTTTTTTTCAGATTCTTCCTGGACTCGCCAGACGAAAAGCCTAACGGTGCTTTTATCAGGCAGCATCTCATTCTTGCCTTGTCTATATTAGGGCTGGGTCTGACACGTTCGATCGGATATGCTGCCGGCTTCGCGATCACCGGGTTCTTCCTGATTAAAGGTAAATGGAAAAATCTGGCCTGGTTCATGGTAGCCTTTACCCTGTTATTACTGGCTTTTCAAATTTTCAAATTACTCATCTGGGGAGTCTCCGACGTCAGTTTTGACCTGCAGCTAAAGAGTCTGTATTCGAAGGACTATTATAATCCAACGCTGGGCACAGAGACCTTAACGGGATTTTTACACCGGTTTGCATCCAATTCAAATCTCTTTCTATCAAAACACCTTTGGTCAATCCTTGGGTTGCGTAGTACGGATTCATATACCTTATACCCGGTTGTAGCGGTTCTCACCTACCTCATGATCCTAGCTTCGGGGATCATTTATCTCCGGAAAAATGTCTACATCTTTTTCGCTGCCCTTTACCTTCTCGTCTTTATTTTGATCACCTTTTTCATTGCCCATACAATCTGGGGCCAGAGCAGATTTATTATTCCCTTGATCCCGCCGGCAATTCTTATCATCCTCTCGTTGCCTTATGCCATTGTTTATCTGAAGGCGAACCCGCTGATCCAGGGAATTCTTCCTGTTCTCTTACTTCTCCTGCTTATCATGGCAATCCGCACCACCATCCCTGCCGTCGTTGCCGCAAGGAAGATCACTGATAAATCCTCAAACCTGACCCCCGACTGGAAAAACTACTGCAAACTAAGCGAACTGGGCGCAGCTCAGTTACCCCCCGAAGCGGTGGTAGCCTGCCGCAAGCCCTCCATCTCTTTCATTTACGGACACGGGAGAAAGCACTATGGGATAATGAACCTCTTATCTTATCCCGGCGGCTCAATACTTGCCGACTGGCAGAAAAATCAGAAGCCTTACTACCTGATCTCAGCCACATCGCTCAATAACACTCCGGTTTCGAAGGAGTTGTATTATGCCTTCAAGAATGGAATCGTCGGCTACGGGATCAGCAATGATACCAATGCCTTCAATGTACGGTTCTATGTAATGGATTTCCCTGACAGCACAAGGGCGGGAACCCTCGACGCGTTAACCCGTGCCGGGATCACCCCATCCTCCGATTACAATTCTATTAAATCCATGCTGGGCAGCCAGCCTTCGCCAATATCGATAATCTACCCGGATTCATTGTTGCGTTTACTGATGAAGGCAAAAGTGACACATATATTGACGGCAAACCTCCGCGCTTTTGCCGACCAGAAGACCTCCCGGACCAACAACACAGTAGAGAGATTTATGACCTTTATTGAATTTAAATATCAGGCCATCAGGACCAAAATAATGAAGTCCGGCGAGGATGACGATGAACCAACCACCCTGTATCAGCTGAATTATGAGGGTTACGGTTTGCGTATTCCGTAAAAATTCTTTCTTTTGTTCAACAAAATATCATGACATGATAAAACACCCGGCCCTACTCCTCGGAGCCATCCTTATTGTCACCCTGCTGGCCTTTATTCCTTCGCTGCGAAATGGTTATATGCCTACCTGGGACGATGATAAATATGTAGTCAATAATCCGCTTGTCAAAGAACTAAATTTACATTCGGTCGCAAAGATGTTCACACGACCGGTGAATGGCTCCTATGTTCCCCTGCCGCTGCTCACCTTTTCCGTTGAGCAACAGCTCTTCGGAGACAATCCGTTTCCCCGTCATCTCACAAACCTGATCCTGCACCTGTTATGTACGGCACTTGTTTTCCAGATTCTCAGGATGCTGAAGATAAATCCGCTTTTTGCGGCATTCGGCGCCCTCCTGTTCGGCATTCATCCGATGCGGGTCGAATCGGTTGCCTGGATTTCTGAGCGGAAAGACGTTTTATACAGTATGTTTTACCTGGCTTCGATGCTTTTCTATATCCGGCAACATCAAAATCAGGATAACGGATCCAGGAACAAGGCAATGGCTTACCTGTTCTTCATCTTCGCGCTGTTCTCCAAAATCGAAGCGGTTACCCTCCCGTTGTGTTTCCTGCTCATCGATTACTATTTGAAACGTCCGCTGAGATTTCAGCTGATCATGGAGAAGATCCCCTATTTTCTTTTATCGCTGCTTTTTGGTATTCTTGGGATTTATATAATCTATCGCGTGGGACTAAAATCAGAAGCATTTCTTGCCGGGAATGCTGACATCAGTTTCACAAACAGAATATTTTATGCCTTTTATACCATCAGTTGGTATATGATCAGATTTTTCGCTCCGTTGTCACTCAGTGCATGGTATCCTTATCCACATTTCGGGGGTTTCAGCAAAGTTTTATTCTATTTCGTTAATCCGGTGGTAATTTCAGCCGGTGTGTTTCTGGCATTTCACTACAGACATCGTTGGCCCGCGATAATTTTCGGCATCCTGTTCTTCCTGGTCAACATCATTTTCCTGCTTCAGATCTTTGCCGTAGGAATTGCTTTTTCTGCCGACAGGTACACCTATGTTGCATACTTTGGATTCTTCTTTATCCTTGTTTGGGGAGCCAGCCAACTGGCACAGAAAAACCGTGGATGGCATGCACCCCTTATTACGCTGCTCTCACTTTTCAGCCTTATGTGTTTGTTTCTCACCAATGCACGCTGCCGGGCGTGGCATGATGGCGAAACGCTGTGGACGGACGTCATAAGCCAATACCCCGACCAGGAGGCGCTGCCGTATGTTAACCGCGGTGTCGCCTATACCATGGCGGCCAGGTGGACTGAAGCCCTGCAGGATCTGAACAAGGCGCTTGCCATCGACAAGGATTGCAAGGCAGTTTATCAAAACCGCGCCATCGTATACGGTAATATGGGGCAGCCTGAACTGGCCATTGCTGATTTTTCCAAAACAATCGACTTTGAACCTGCCAACGCAAATGCAAGATTTAACCGTGGAGTGACCTATGTAAACACCGGAAATAATACCGCAGCGATGGATGATTTTTCAAAGACTATCGCAATCAAACCCGATTATCTCGCTGCCTACGTGAACCTGGGCATGCTAAGTTTTCAAGAGAAAAACTATAATAAGGCACTGGAAGTTTCCACAAGAGGTTTATCAATTAATGCAGCGATCCCCGAACTTAACCGGATAGCCGGCGACTGCTATTTTGAACAATCCAATGATGCAAAAGCCGCCGGTTATTACTACACCTGCCTGGTGTCGGATCCCGGGAACCTAAATGCAATCCTTGGAATGGTTGCAGTTTCGGTGAATAAAAACGACAAAGCCGCTGCAGGCAGTTACCTGCTTCGCGCACAGAACATTAATCAAAAACTTACCCTTGGCAAGCCGGGCCTCGAAGAACTGGAGAAGGAGGGAATATTCCTGGCACCACGAAAAAAGGAGACACTCCTCAGGCTTTATTAAAAGGCAGGGCGACCGGGATCGTGATCATTTTCCGGCTGGCGAAATATCGAGATGTCTCCTCACTGTTTCGGGTAAAGCCCAGCAGGTAACCTCCACCGCCCGAGCCGCATAATTTAAGCCGGAAAAGACCGGTTGAAATACCTTCGGACCATGCTGAATTCATGTGTTCAGGAATCATGGGTCGTAACCATTCAAACTGTTCGACAGACAAGGCTTCAACAGCTTCCCAAAGCAGTGTGTGGTCTCCTGACATCAGTCCGTCAATGCATTGCCCTGCCAGACTACTTAGCTTGTAACCTTCGGGTGTCGGCAATCCGTCGGGAGCAAATTGCGTTAAAAAACCGGGAACCAGAGAACCTGTGTGGCCCGGCCGGCCTGTGTCAACAAGAAATATTTCGTAGTTCTCCCGGCTGATTGCCATCGAAAAGGTTGCAACTGCGGGATTCCCTTCCCGGTTCAGGCAAAGCGGTGTGTTCATAAAGATAACCAACGGATCGAATCCGGAACTTTTTCCATGGAAAAACGACTCCATTTCTACAAAAATATTCCTGAGGCGTGCCAGATCACCGGCATGGTTCAGCAATTCAGAAATCTGAGGCTGACCATACCGGCTAAACACAGCAGCACAAAGCGCTCCGGAACTCCCGAGTCCATAGCTTACCGGGATCGTGGATTTAAAAAAGAGACCGGCGGAAACATCTATGCCAAATTTCGCAAGATCAAGTGTTTCGCCAAACAAGTCAGCCCTTTTTGTCAGAAATCCGAAAAACAGTTTCAACTGGTGGTTACTTTTTTCAGCCTCACTGCCGGAAGGACAATCTGGTCGTGAAAGCATTGCCGTAAACTGTGAAAATGGGATACTTAGGGCACGACTACCAAGCAGTACAGAGTATTCACCGAACATCAGAATTTTGGCCGAAAAGGTTTGTCGGATATTCATTTTGGTGAAATTACCGGGAACTTTGAGACAACCGCAGGGGGCCGGATCCCCGGTGATCAAAAATTATGGTACCCTCTTCGCAAAGCGGCATGAGTTCTTGTCGAATAAAGTTCTCCACTTGCACTTTTGCATTGTTTGGATAAAGGAGATGTACGTTCGGACCTGCATCAAGGGTGAAAAAAATTGGTAACCCGCCGGATCGGAACTGTTTTACCTTCTTGATGACGGCGATGGAACCCGGCTCGAACAATATGTCGCCGCCGGGTGATGTCATGATCAGCGAATGCAGTGAAAGTGCCTCATTTTCAGATATTTTACCAAGCAGATCCAGATCGCCCGATTGTAAAGCCAGCATCGCCTGACTGAAATTGTTGCCGGCTTGGGTAATACGGCAACGTTCGTATGGATGTTCCTTCATCAGCTGATGGCCGTAGGAACTTGCAATGCTTTTCGGCTTACTTGAAACCACCAGTATTGCATCGCGGAGATCAGCCAGGTCGGGATGTACCATGTCATTGACAGGCAAGGCAAAATGATCGGATGAGCCGGCGACAAGTGATGAGGCTCCCCAGATGGTAAAACCTCCATAAAGTGATCTGCAGGCACTTCCCGACCCTACCCTGGAGGCATAGGATGCCAGCGCCAGAAGCTCCTCCGTTGAAAGCCGGACGTCGGTAAGTTGCGATGCGATTTCCAGGAGACATAGTGTGAAGGCACTGATACCTGAAGCGGAGGAGGCGATGCCTGTGGAATGCGGAAAACTGTTTGTTGTTTCTACATGGAATGTCAATCCCTCAAGAGCCGGAATTTCCTGTTTCATCCATTCCAGAAAAATATTGAGTTTGTGATGGAATGGATGTTTTATATCCCCATTGATCAGCAATGACGGGAGATTTGCACTGGCTGCCATGACCGTGTTGGTGGTGCAGGCATTTGAAAGCGTCATGCTCAGGGAAGGGTTCGCAGGTATCTGCCCTGGCCTTTTTCCCCAGTATTTGATGATCGCAATATTGGCTGGACTGCGCCACGACGAACAGCATAATCCCTCTGTGGATGGTGATTTCCGAACGGTGCTCTGAGAAAAAACAGAAAGCGGTGAAGTGTTCACTAATTAGCTTTTACTTCATCAAATGTAAAAACATCTGTTATACCATGAAATAACAGGAAGTTTTTTACCCCTTCCAACTCCATGGCTGTTACAAACATCACGAAATCGCCACCCCACGCACCGAGTGATTTTACGGTTCCCGGAAACCCGGGGAAGCGCTCTGCTACCGGCTCTTTGCATAGTATGCTGCCCAGTATCTGTTCGTGTTCCTTCACAAGTTCTATCAACCCGCCAACACTCTCCGAGTTGGAAATTTCCAATGCAATTTCAGAAATTCGGGCAATCTCGTATTCCGGGCGGAACCTTTGTTGTAAAAATTTCTCCACTTCAACATGGCTTTCCTGCTTTTTACCGAGCCAGGCAAAGTAAGTGTTGCTACGAAGTGCTTTTCCGGGATTGAGTTCTGAAACCAACGGAAGACCATTCTGAAGCTGATAGCTAATAAGAGAGGAGCGGTCGGCGCAGGCGATGTCAAACCCCGAACCATTTGAAATAAGTCTGAAGAGATCAAAAACCGGAACTGCCGCCCAGTGCGCCACCATCGCAATGAGTGTAGAACTGCTTCCCAATCCCCATGACATGGGATATTCGGTTTCGGTTGTTACAATGTAGCCATGCTGGTTGCGAAGAAAACCGGGATTTAGCAAACGGGCTGCATGAAGGAGCATTACCAACCAACCGGAAACAGTATTATCGGTAGTGTTTAATACCTGGAAAAAATTCAGATCGATTTCACAACCAAACCACTTGCCCGAAGGCTGACAGGCTGACCATCGCAGGAGTGGATTTGAAATCGGGCAGGCCCGTAGTCGCTGACCAAACCTGACTGGCAGGGCCAGTGCCCTGGCACCGGAAAGAACGAGATATTCGCCCGCCAAAAGCAATTTGCCGTTGGCCCGCAGGTCAATGACCTCGTCCATTGATAAAATGCTTTACGGCGGAATAACTGACCTTTTTGCCCCTGAAATGAATTTCTGCCTCCTTGCGCTGCTCTTCATCCGCATTCAGCGCATTGAGCATATTCGACAGGTGCAGCCGCATATGACCCTTCTGAATACCAGTGGTGACGAGACTTCTTACAGAGGCGAAGTTCGTTGCAAGTCCAACAGCGGCGACAATGCCCATCAGATCACGTGCCGAAGGATTACCCAATATCTCCAGCGAAAGCCTTGCCAGCGGATGGAGGTTTGTTATTCCTCCGACGGTTCCCACGGCGAGTGGCAATGTCAGCCCCAAGGTAAGAACTTCATCCCTGACTTCGCACCAGCTAAGTCCGCGATACTGACCGCTGCGGGAAGCATATGCGTGGGTTGCCGCTTCAGCCGCTCTGAAATCGTTTCCCGTAGCAATGAGAACAGCATCCACCCCATTCATAATACCCTTGTTGTGTGTTGCTGCCCGATAAGTATCCATGTGGGCAATCTGGTAAGCCAGCACCATTTTATCTGCAAATAATCCAACAGGCATCCCTTCGGTGATCCTTGAAAGTGAGTCAATCTGGCAGGAGGCCTCCACCGTGACGGTGCATTTTGCTGTATTATTACTCAGAATGGCCATCGAAACCTGGCATTCTCTGTCATTAATTTCTTTGCCGTCGCCGAAAAACACCTCCAACCCTTCTGCCATGTCCTCAAGGCAGGTGTTAATAAAGTTGGCTCCCATCGAATTCACAGTATCAACCTCCAGTTCAAGCTTGTAGAGATTCTCAATCGACCTGGTTTCATCAATCAGTTCCAGGCTGATAACTCCGCCACCGCGGTGCACCATGCTGGCAGTTACCTTTTTCAAATGTTCGAGCAGGTGAGCTTTAAGCTGATCCCAGCGCTGAAGCAGAGCGGCAGGTTCGCCGAACCAACGGAAATAAACATGGCCAAGCTTGATGGTCGACAATTGTTTCACCCTGAAGCCACCATGTTCGGCCCAAAACCTTGTGCTGTGAGAGGCCGCGGCAACTACGGAACTCTCCTCAATTGCCATCGGTACATGATATACCTTCCCATCAACAACAACATTGGGCACTATTCCATACGGCAGGTGAAAACTGCTGATGGTGTTTTCGCTGAGTTCGAGAAAATTTTTGCGTTCCTCAGGATCAGCAAACAGCAGACTTTTCATCTCCCCTTCAGCCCCCTCAGGATCCTTGCAGTACTGCGCGATAAGATTACGTTTCTGATTCTCGGTCAGCTTGGAAAAGCCTTTAAGTATTCTGGTTCTCATGCTCCGTTTTTTACCTTAAGAAAGGCTCTTGCGAATTTCAATCCGTTTATTTGCCCAATAACATAATTTCTCAACTCCTCGTAATCACCCCTGGCAAACCGCAGAAATCCGGAAGCCTGACCATATACAGAAGGCAAAAGGCTTTTTGACATATAAAAATATCCATCCAGGAACGAGCCGATGCCCCCTGAAATGATAATCTGACGACAAGAAACAGGCTTCCCTGAAGAGACCAGTCCATTGATTACACCCAGCATTTCACTTGCGGTATGACCTATTTTAGCCAACGGACCATACATATCCTGTTTTGCAGGTCCGCTCCGGGCCATCTCCACACTGGCAAAATTAGTCCCGCCAAGCGCAGCCAGTTCAAACGCTTCGATGGGTAACTGCATCAGTCTTGCGATACTTTCAGGACCCATCCCCTGACCTACCTCTTTTACAATCACCTTCATCCCTGTGATGGACAGGAATCTCTCAATCGTTTCAACCGGCGGATGTTTAAGTAAATCCCCTTCATTCTGAATCCACTCCTGCACAGGATTCACGTGAATGATCAAACCATCCGCCTTCAACCGTTCAACAAGATCTGTCAGTTTCGGTATGCTTTTATTCTCCAGCATATCTTCAACCTGAACAATTCCAATGTTGGCGTAAAGCGGCAGATCTTTGCCAATCACCTCCCGCATATCAAAATCAGGGAATCTGGACATGTCGTCGAGCAGAATTCTGCAGGAACCGAGTCCCATTCCCATTCCAAACTCATTACATGCCCGGGCCAGATTAGTATTGATAATCCGGGCCAGATCGGTACCCCCGGTCATGCTTGAAACCCACATAGGGACCTTTAACTCCCTATCCAGAAAAGCAACCGGGTCTAAATCGCCCAGTACATGTGAACCCAACATTGGCTCATAAGTAAACCGTTGATCCGCAAGGGATTCATTAATTTGCGAAGAAAATGCAAGCGCAATATGGTCATTCTTCCGCTTTTCCATGGAAATGTAGCCTGTCAAATTGCTATTACAATAAATATCAGGGCACAAAAGTAACTATTTTGCCTCAGTTGCTCCCATTTGCTTTTCCATAAAATATGTCGTATTTTCGTAGTCGGATTCATTTGATTTTAAATCTGTTAGTGAAATAATTAACAACAAATCCTTAAAACCGAAAACCATGAAACGAATTTTTACCTATTTTCTGATGGTGTTTCTTTTCGTCGGATCGACATATGCAAAGCAGGTTGATGAAAAGACAGCACAGGCTGCAGGAAAGCAGTTTTTACTTACCCGGGGCAATTCGCCACTTCTTAAAAATTCTCCTACGCTTGAACTTGTTTATAAAGAGTCGGTCCCGGCTACTGATGCATCAGGCCAGGTGCAGAATAATTTGTGCTTTTACGTGTTCAATGTAATTGCAGGAAAAGGCTTCATCATTGTTTCTGCCGATGACCAGGTAAAGCCTGTACTTGCATACTCAGACCAGAAAGGTTTCGATACGAAGAGCATGCCTCCGCATGTTGCTGCCTGGTTACACGAATATTCCGACCAGATCGCCTACGTGATCGATAACAATCTTCCGGCAACCGACAAGATCAAAGCGGATTGGGAGGCTTTGCTAAAACCCGGAAATTTCGGAGGCACACTGAAAGTAGGCAACACCGTGGCGGCGCTGATACAGACCACCTGGGACCAGCGGCCTTATTATAACGCACTCAGTCCGTACGATAACCAGTACGGAGAATTAACCGTGACAGGATGTGTTGCCACCGCCATGGCCCAGATCATGAAGTACTGGAATTTTCCTGAAACCGGTTCAGGTTTTCATTCCTATAACCACAATACCTATGGAACGCTTTCTGCTGATTTTGCAGGTACCACCTATCAATGGGCATCGATGCCAAACAGTGTCACTTCGGCAAACGATGCAGTAGCCAAACTGATGTTCCACTGCGGGGTTGGCGTCGACATGAACTTCGGCGTTGCCTCCCAGGGGGGCAGTGGAGCTTATGTTATCTCCTCAAAAAGCCCAGTAACAAATTGTGCCGAATATGCAATGAAGACCTATTTCGGCTATCCGACCGACATGCAGGGAATTGCCCGTGAAAATTATAGTGATGCGCAATGGATCAGTCTGTTAAAAACTGAACTTGATGCCAGCAGGCCAATTCTTTACGCCGGATTCGGAAGTGGAGGCGGCCATTGCTTCGATTGTGACGGTTATGACGGCAACGATTTTTTTCATTTTAACTGGGGATGGTCGGGCAGTTATGATGGTTACTTCGCCATCGATGCCATGAATCCGGGCGGCGTAGGAACCGGAGGCGGAACTGGTGGTTTTAACAGCGGACACCAGGCTCTCATCGGCATCAAATCTGCCGGAGGCGGTGGTGGCGGAGGCGGTGGTGGCGGAGGCACAACCTACACCATGCAACTTTACGCAAACATAACACCCTCCACCACAACAGTTGCCTATGGCAACTCCTTTTCCATACATACAGACATTGCCAATGCCGGCACCAATACCTTCCAGGGCGACTATTGTGCTGCCCTTTTCGACAATACAAATGCTTTTGTCGATTTTGTCGAAATCCTTACCAGTCAGTCGCTGCAAGGTGGTTACCATTATACCGACGGATTAACTTTTAACAATCCCGGCTCTTTCAATATTTTGCCTGGCACCTATTACATCGGAATCTATTACAGGCCAACCGGAGGGAACTGGTACCAGGTTGAGAACAGTGGCAGCTATACCAACTGGGTTCAGATCGATGTGGTGAACCAGAATCCCATTGAGCTATACCTTCCCATAACCGTAACCCCGGGAACCACCCTGACCCAGAATGGCGCTTTGTCCGTTCATCTTGACATCGCCAACTTTGGTTCGACAACTTTCTCGGGAACCCTCGATGTTTCGCTCTATAACCTCGACGGTTCATTTGTTGAGACCATCCAGGAAATGACTGGTGCAACTATACCTGCCGGGACACACTTCACCGACGGACTAACCTTTCAAAGTTCCCATCTGACGGCTGAGCCAGGCACTTATCTCCTGGCCTTGCAGCACAAACCCGATGGCAGCAATTGGGAACTCACGGGGTCATCAACGTACCAGAATCCGATCAAGGTCACTGTTAAGCTGGAAGAACTTTCAGCCGATATTTATGAACCAAATAACACCATTGCCGAAGCTTCAAACCTTCCGGTTACCTTCTCGGGGAATGAAGCGATCGTCACAACAAACGGGTCAAACTGCAATACCGGAGTTGACTATGATCTCTACAAAATCGATCTTCCCCAGGGGAACTCTTACAGCGTTGGAGGTAAATTATTCGACGCCAGCTTCGGGAACAACGGTACTACTTATACCCTGGATGCGATCTTCATGTATTCTACCGATGGGGTTAACGGATCGGAGGTGTTTGACGATATGATCCCAAACAACATCCAGCTTCCGAACGGAGGACCTGTATGGTTCCAGGTATCACCTAAATACACAGGGCAAACCGGAACTTATCTGTTATCCATAAACGTCGGTAAATACCCGTTGGGAGTTGAACCGAAATCCGCTGAAGATAATATCAGGGTATTTCCAAACCCGGTCAGGGAGGTTGTCAGCCTCGATGTAACCAACTACAACAGGAAAATTGGCAGGGTCGAGTTGGTGAATATGCAGGGACAGACTGTGCTGACCAAGACGATTTCTGATGATGCGACCAGTATTTCGGTAAACGTAGCAAGCCTGCCTGATGGATTATATATGCTGAGAATGGTGGCCGATGCTTCGATTGTCACTCGTCGAATTGTTATCAATAAGTAATTCGTGCTAAAAAAAAGCAGGGGCAACATGACAAGTCGCCCCTGCTTTTTTTATGTCAGCCTGCAATTAATAGATGCTATTCTTCCTCAGTTCGTTAAGGATATTAACAACAGCATTTGGCCAATGTTTAGCGCCTGATCCACTGGCCTTTCCAAAATATTTACGGGTTCTGATCACCTCCCTGGTTGATGGATCAAAATAGGTCACCCAAATAGTGGCCATCTCCGTGGTTTTATCAAAACTCTCAACAATCATAACCAGGCCAATACCATCTTTTTCTTTCGGCTCATATTTCCTGATCATTTTTATCACCCTGTCTTCGTTCCAGCTTGGCTTCTCCTTATCGGTATTTCCGAATAAATCTTCCACTGCAATGTCCCTGTTGTGATCGTTAACAACTGACAGGTCTGCGAAGACGTAGTTCATCCCCAGAAGCTTTTTCAGGTCGATCCCCATCCATAAAAATCCCTTATCAGAGGTAAACGAGGTATTCCATGCCTGGAGATCCGTATCCTTGATCTTTACCTTATCAACAAAAGGACCGTAAAATCTGGCCTGCGAGAAATCAAGGCCAAACCATATCAGAGAACGGGCGTTTCTTACGTCGGCGAGGGTATATTTCGATTGTGCAGCAGCGACCATCGAAAAGCATAATAAAAAGGCGGCTATAAGATTTTTTTTCATGGTTTGTTGTTTTTGTGAACATGAATGGTCATTTCATCTGTCTTGTTATCACAAAAATAATTAATTTAATAAGAAACTGTTTTGATTTTATTTTTCGATTCTGTTAAGCATAAGCCTGATCATTGCTAATTGGATCATCGTTTCACTTGTATCAGTCAGGTATTCATAGTCTTTACTGAGTCTTCGGTAACTTTCAAACCAGGAGAA
>JANXZO010000003.1 GCA_025355465.1 Bacteroidales bacterium | reverse complement strand
GAGGTTCTCCTTCATCCAGCAGCCGGCACTTCCCAGTTGCACGGTTTTGTAGGTTTTACCATCGCGGGGATCGGTAAATGTTGTTCCGCAACCAAAAGCTGCGTTCGATGGGTTTACCACGATAGTTTGCTGGTTGCTGGCGACACATCCGTTGGTATTGGTATAGGTGTAATAAATTGTGTGCGATCCCAAACCCGCACCGGCCGGGTTAAAAATGGTAACAGATGGACCGGAAACAGAACCTATGGTGTATTTTCCGGCCGATCCCAGGGGCAGTCCTCCCTTAAGCTGGAACGGTTTGGCATTGAGTGTGGTCTGCAGATCAAAACAGCTGCTCAGGGTAACATTTGGTTTAGGCAGGATGGTCACCGGAAAAGGTGTTGAGGTGGAGGTACATCCTGTGGTTGTGTTGGTTCCTGTAACCGACACGGAGGTGCTGCCCGGTGCAGTCCAGAGCACATGGATCTCGCTTGAAACGGCCCCCGGAGTAATGATCCTGGAAGGGGTAACGGGGATAGACCATGTAAACAACGTTGCCGGATCGGGTGGAACCGTGAAGGTATATGGTGTGGGATTATCCTGACAGAAAGCAGACTGGGCAGCTGTAATGGTAGTCACGGGAAGGGAATGAACCACAATGGAGGTTGCAGCGCCGGGAGCCAGCCCGTTGCATCCGATGGAATTTTTGTAGTTGACATTGATGGTTTTTGTCCCGGCGGTAAGCCAGTTGATGGTCACTGAATTGGATGTCGGCGTTCCGCCGCCGGTTACGTTTTGGCCGGGAGGAATCACCCAGGAATATTCAAACATCCCGCTTTCAGTGGTGTAAACTCCGGTTTGCCCGAGGCATATCCCGGCCGGGGGATTGAGCGGTGTAAGTGTAGGCACAGGCCGGCTGATGAGGGTAACCGTGTATGTGTTGGCAGCTGAAGAACAGTTGGGGATGAGGTTCAGGTCGGTTTCGACCACGTTCACCGTGCCGGTGCCTGCGGGTCCCCAGGTAACCGAGATCGCATTGTTACCCTGTCCGGTGAAACTGGCAGCTCCTGTAAGGGTCCAGTTGTAGGTGTGCCCGGCGACCTGCGCGACGCTGTAATTCACCGAAGGCTGGTTCTCACATTCGGTGTGTCCTGCACCCGGTCCGGTACCTCCTGAAATGACGGGTGTAACGGGCAAGGGGTTCACCAGGATGGTTGTGTTTGAGAATCCTCCCGGACAGGAAAACGATCCTCCGCCACCTGTAAAGATCGGTGTGACCTGGTAGACGATTTGCCCTTGTGTTGCACCGGTGGCGAAAATGGTCGACTGCACCGGGATAAAGGCAGTTGAGCCGTTTGTCACGAAGCCGGATGCTCCGCTGGAGCCTGACACGTGCCATTCATAGGTAACCGGACTTACGTTTGCGGTAAAATCGATTTGTTGGGTGGATGACTGAGAGCAGATTGCCTGGCTCGTGACGGAGGGTTGAGCGGTGGGACTGGGATTGACATTGACCCTGTAAATTGAAGTTGTGCCCGGGCAACCCACACCGCCGGCGGTAAAACTCGGAATCACGGTATAGTTCACATACCCTGGATTGACCAGCGTACTGACGAGGTTTGAGGCGGGGATCTGGTTCCCTCCGCCCGGGGTGGTAAATCCGCTGATGGAAGTAGTCGGGTTGTTGAGATTATCGAATGCAGCCACATTCCATGCGTATGAAACGCCGGGTATGGTAACATTTGAGCCCAGTATCACCGGAATCATGGCGTTGGAACCTGAACAAACTTCCTGTGGATTGGGCGGTGTTACCGGAAAAATCACCGAAGGCAGTGGGTTCACGGTAATTGTGAAAGTAGTGGAGGAGCCTGAGCAGGAAACTCCCATGTGGGTAAATGTTGGTGTTACTGTGATGGTGGCGGTTACCAGCACGTTGGTGGGATTTACTGCCAGGAAAAAGGGGATATCACCCGTACCAGATGTGGCAAGCCCGATAGACGGCGTGTTGTTCGTCCAGTTGTATTCCGCTCCTGCAATATTCCCGCTGAACACAACCGGTGAAGTATTGGCCTGATGGCAGATCACCTGACTTAAAACAGCATTCACTACCGGAATCGGGTTGATAGTGAAGGTGAAAGAGACCGGGCTGCCCGGACAGGTGGTCCCGCCGTTCGAATAGGCCGGTGTTACCGTGAGGGTGGCGGTTACCGGGGCAGCTGAACCATTCACTGCAACAAAAGAGGCGATATCACCGGTTCCCGACGGACCGAGTCCGATTGATGGATTATTATTAGTCCAGCTGTATACAGTTCCGGCGACATTTCCGCTGAACAGTACCGGTGCGGTATTGGTTTGATTGCAGATAACCTGGCTGCTGACAGGATTAACATTTGGAGTGGGATTAACCACCACAACAGCATCCCCTGTTTGGGTCTGGGCGCAGGAAGGGGTGTTTCCATCCTGTACATTTTTCAAGGTATAGGTGAAGGTCCCGGGTGTTGTGGTCGGGGCTGGAACTGTCACGGTGGCGCCGGCCAGTGTGACAACGATAAGGTCCGGTCCGCCGTTGATCATGTAAGTAAAGGTGTACGGAGGCACCCCGGAACCACCTGTAAATGTCACAAGCGGATCGGCCGTGTTCTGACATACGGTGACATTCCCGGAAATCTGTGCAGTGGGCAAGGTGTGAATAGCCACAACAGCATCACCGGATTGAGGTTGCTCGCATAGTAACGCACTCCCTTCTTTAACACGGATCAGCGAATAGGTGAAAATTCCGGAGGTGGTGGTGGGAACCGCAACAGTAACACTATTACCCGTCAGTGTTGTCACAGTTTGAACCGCCCCGTTATTTATGGAATACGAGAAGGTATAAGGTGGAGTGCCGTTAGTTCCCGTGAATGTGATCAGGGGGTCTGCGGCATTCAGACAAACTGCCGTGGTGCCGGAAATGGTGGCAGTCGGGAGCGTATTAACAATAACCACTGCATCTCCCGTTTGAATCTGCATACAGGAGGTCGCACTGCTTTCCTTTACACTTACCAGCGAATAAGTGAATGTGCCGGCGGTCGCCGTGGGTGCAGGAACTGTGACACTGTTACCGGTAGTTGTGCTTATCACCAGATCGGGTCCGCCATTAATTTTATAGGTGAAGATAAAGGGTGAAATTCCCTGGCTTCCCGTGAAGGTGATTAACGGATCCGGTGCATTCAGGCAGACCTGAACATTGCCTGTGACGGTTGCCGTGGGAAGTGATTTTACTGTAACGATGGCGTTTCCGCTCTGGGGTTGAGAACATCTTATTGAACTTCCATCTTCCACACTTACGAGGGAGTAGTCAAAAATTCCGGCCGTTGTGGTTGGCACATTCACCGTTGCGCTGTTGCCTACCGTGGTAATTACCATGAGGCTCGGCCCATTGTTGATTTTATAGGTGAAAGCATAGGGCGGAAGCGTATTGCTGCCGGTGAAAGTAATTGATGGTTCGGTGGAATTGAGACAAACCTCGGTTGTTCCGGAGATGATTGCTGAGGGTAATGGATTTATTGATACCGGGAAAGATACCGGAGCAGCTGCAGTGCAGTGCGTCACAGGGTCGGTGTAGGATACCTGTACCGTTCCGTTACCTGCTGCATTCCAGTCCAGTTTAATAAAACTATCGGCCAATCCTCCGCCACCTGAGATGCTTCCGTTCGGAGTGTAGGTCCAGATATAATCCAACATTCCCGGCTGCGTTGTGTACAAATTGCCGAGCCAACCCTGACATACCGGCGAAACAGTGGCGGTGAATGAAGGCACGGGGAGGGGATTCACGGTGATGAGCAGTTCTGTGGGCACTAATCCAACACAGCCTGAAACCGGATCGGTGTAGGTGACGGTCACGCTGTGGGGTCCGGTTGGGATATCCCATCGTACCATCACTGTTTCTGTAGTGCCGGTCCCTCCTCCGGTGGTGGTTCCTCCGGTTACGTTCCAGACATAATCGAGCATGCCCGTCTCTGTGGTATACGTTTCTTCTGCACCTTCACACACTGTTACAACACCTGTCAATCCCGGATGTGGGTTTACGATAACTTCGACGGAGTTTCTGAAGTTTGCACCACTGCACGACGAAACAACCGCCCAATAGGTGGTCGTTACCAGCGGGCTTACGGTGATGCTGGTGCCGTATCCGACCACCGGACCTGTTTCAGTTCCTTCATGCCACACAATCCCGTTCGGAACAAAACGGGTGCTTTCCGGGAAGGTGGGCGGATTCTCTGTCGGGTCTACATACCAGCTTGTCCGGTTGCGGGCGACACCGGTTTTTGGGTCCATTGCTGTAAAGGCCACGAGTCCGGCTGCGTTGTGTACCCCCTGGGTCGCATAATTCGGTGAGTAGGAGTTGTTGCACACCGGTTTGGAAGCAATGTGGTTGTATATCTCACTTCCGCTTTCGCAGAGTACGATTTGGAAATTACCAAGTTTGGAGTTACACCCATACATCGGACAATCTCTCCAGTATACGATGAGTTTCCGGTTCGGGGCAGTTCCAACCGATTTGTAGAAAATTTTTGCTCCGGTATTGATGGAAGGGTCCCAATCCTGCCAGGGCGCCATGATACAATCTTTGGGAACGTCGCCCGCTGTACTCGGGATTTTCTGTGCTGTGAAAGCATTTGGCTGCCCTGCCGTGAATCCGACCCACCCGTTGGATCCGATGAAAAACTGCGTACGCATGACATTGAAAAAGCAAAAATCAAAGCCGATGTCATAGGGTCCATGATTTTCATCGTCGGCACTCGGAACCGGCGTTGCATCCGGGTACCAGGGTTCCGGGGAGTAGGATGACAGTATTTCAAAAGTATAACTTTCGGTTCCGTAGCTGATACCGGTCACAACTGCTTTGAGGTTGGTCGATTGCCCCTGGCATATCGGTGCTACCGGGTCGATGACCACGCCTTGACCAATGGAGACAAGGGAAACTGTGATAAGGAAAAGGAGTAATGTTATTTTAAATCTGTCTGCCACGGGCAGATAGATGGAGAATGCGTTCATGCAGTTAAAGACAGTATTTTTTCGAAATCGTTGCCTGTAATATTTCCTGATGCAAAAATAAGGTTTTTACCCTAACCAGACAAAGAAAAAGAATTCATTATTTCCTTGATGAATCCGGCTTTTCGGAGGTCAGTCTTTTACACACCTCACCGGGAAGGCATTGGTTTTACTGCTTTGGTAAAAGGATACGCTTCCGGTGACCTGGTTCAGGCCATGGGCAAAGGCCTTGTGAGGGTTGCCGGCAGTGGAGGTCCAGAACATTACCCCGGATGCGGGATCGGTGGTAAAGGACCAAAGCTCATTGAGATAGGAGAGTCCGCTTGTTTTACCCGCAAAAAAACCGATCGGCCCCGGCTCCTTCAGGAACCCACCGGCCAGGGCGGCGCCGAACGTGCTGACATCTGTCATCAGCTGCTGCCATTCGGTTTCGGATGGAACGTGCCAGCCAGGCGGACAGATATCCTGAATGCCGGAAATGTCGGTGTAACCCATGAGTTCATCCCACTGGTAATATCCGCCGTAACGGCTGCATTGACCGGTAAGATCGTTCTGACAATATTTTTCAGCAATGCAGTTGTCGGTTTGAATCTGGGTTTTAATAAAATATTCTCCGTAATTGAGGTTTTCGGCCATCCAGCAGCGGGCGTTATTGCCGGTACCGGAAAGGAATGTAGGATATTGCAGGTTGTCTCTTACATCCGTTACCCATCCCGGACAAACACCTGTAGCGTTTGATGGATAAATTTTAAGGGTCTGGTTTTTTTCATCGGCACAAAGCAGACTGCTGGTGTATCGGTAAGTGATGGTGTAGTCGCTGCCGGTGCTGCTTCCTGCAATAACTCCCGGGTCAGCCGGATTGAATGTGTATATTCCGCTTCCGGGAGATGTTTCATTTACGCCAGCGGCAGCGGTATATATCCCGCCCAGCGGAAGTCCGCCTTTAAGGATAATCGGCCGTCCGTTTTTAGTTGTCTTTGTGATATTACAGGATGTGAAACTAACCACTGGATTAGGATTCGCTGTTATCGGGAGTGTTGTGGCCGGACCGTCGCCGCAAATTATATTGCGTGGGATAACCGTGATATTACCGGCAACAGTATTTTGATCAAAATCAACCGTGATGGAATTTCCATTTGCCGGTCCTGCAATGGTACCTCCGGGAGGCAATGCCCAGATATAGTGATCGGCTCCGGCAACCGGCGCGACAGCATAGATTTTTCCGGCAGCAGGGAGGCATATTGCAGTCTCCCCTGCGATTGCCCCTGTAGCCGGTGGAACAGTTCCGACATCAACACTGGTGGTGGCCATGATGCTCTGATTACAGGCATCGCTCACCGTTACATCATAAACATGATGACCCATGCCCGGTGAAACAGTGATCGACGGGGTGGCAGATCCGTCGCTCCATAAATAATGGTACTCATTGGTTGGAACAAAAGTCTGTCCGCCGGTAACAACGGGACTGAGGATTGCCGGGATCCCGGAGCAGATGGTTTGTGGCGCCAGCGCTACTGAAAGTTCCGTATTGTATTTCAGTGTGAATATGCTTTGTGAGAGGATCGTCGTGCAAAATGTGGCGGTGGCATTGATGATGAGCGTTTTGTCTGGTCCTGAAGCTGCAGGAACCACCTGGATGATGACAGGAGGAGATTGCAGCTGACCTGCCGGAATTATCACCGGATTGGGCAAGGGATTGGGCAGGATATCTGCTTGTGCTGCACTGCTCGTCGGATCAATGGAGATGTCGATACTGAAGTCGCTGGTTTTTGCCTCCTGTAGCTGATAAAACAGGGTGAGGTCGTTGCATCCGGCTACCAAAAGCTCTCCGGTTTGTGTGTTGGAAAAGTTGATATTCGGTACGAAACTATTACTGGAAAAGCTGTTCTCCTCAAGAAAAACTCCGGAATCCAGGATATAATCGGCTGCATCGGCTACGGCCAGTTTAATATGGTATGTTTGGCAGGGAATTACCGTCAGCGTGGCTGAATAGACATAGGTAAAGCCGTCGTACCTGAGATTTTCCCCGATGGCTCCTGAGCAAATCTGATAGGTTACCCTGGGCGGAGGAGGGTGGGTATTCGGTCCGGTTCCGCAGTTGTTGCAAGCGTTGTTGCACCAGTTTGAATTGGGATCGTCGCAGAGATTATTGATGGTGACCGGCAGGGTGGTCATCGGCATCAAAGCGATGTTGATGGAGTTGTTGGAAAAAGTTCCGGTAATTCCCGGTCCGCTGATGAAAAATCCAAAGGGGTCATTGTATTCGTGACAATAACTATACAACTCCTCCGATCCAAATACATACCTGAAGGTAACCTGGTCGGATTGCGGGACAAAATCGAATTCGAGGATTGCCGCATCGTGGGTTACCGTAGCGCAAAGAATGTTCAGATCGGGGTCTCCCGCCTTGTTCAGGTTTGTGGAGGCCATCTGGGAGCTCGGGCCCTGCGTGTCTGTAACCTTTCCAGAGCAGAGCATGGTTCCGCTTGCAAGACCCAGTTCGACCAGGGCACTGCGCTGGGCGGTAAAAAAGCCGGCCTGGGGTGAGCCAATAATCCCCGAGGAACCGTTAAAAGTTACATTACTAACGGTAACTCCCGTCCCCAAAAGATGATCCTGGACCAGCTGTAACGGTGTAATGCCGGGGGAATTGGCCGGTGTAACGGTGTATTGAGATTTGAGCGGTGATGAGGTTAAACAGATCGCCAGCAAAAGCAGATATCCAAAAAGCGCCCGACAACTCATTTGTTCAGCACATTAATGATCGGTCTTCAATCTTTCACACACCTGACCGGAAATGCATCCGATTTGGAGGCCTGATACCAGGAAACGCTGGGATCTTTATCGTTGACTCCGCGAACGACTGTCTTTTTGGTCAGCGGGTCGGAGGTTGAAGTCCAGAACAGTGAGCCTTTGATCACTCCTGACGAGAATGATTCCATTTTATTGAGGTAAAAGAATCCGGAAGGTTTTGCTTTAAACGACGTTGTTGCGGTAAGGTCTGTGAGGAACGAACCTGCAACACCATTCCCGATGTTTGCCGAAACGAACTGAATCAGTCCGTCCCATTCGGCTTCATTGGGAACATGCCAGCCCGGCGGACAGAATCCCTGTGCTTTATCAGCGCCATCATACTGCATAAGCTCATCCCATTGGTACAATCCGCCGTAGAGGGAACAGTTTACATCATCTGTCGCGAGGCAGTAGCGGTTGAAGATACAGTTATCGGTTTGTGGGTTGGCAAATCCCAGGGTGCCTCCATAGCGAAGGTTTTCCTGCAGCCAGCACTGTCCGTTGATAAATGTGGTTTTGTAATTTATTGCCGGTTGTCGCGGATCGATGAGTTGCGTACCACACACAAATCCTGCATTTGATGGCAACACGTCGATCGATCCTGAAGTAGCACTGGCTTCGCATCCGAACTGGTTGGTGTATCTGTAGCTTATCGGGTAAAGTCCTGCATCGGATGGCGCGAGAAGTTTGGGATTGAAATAGTAGATCCCACCGGCCAATTCGATGGGGTTGTTGCCTGAAACCCCATTCACGGTGCTGTAACCTTCCTGTGCCGGAAGCCCTTTGAGCAATGGGGTTCCGCCCTTCAGGATAAATCTTTTTGCATTCAGCGTCGTAATTGGATCAGCACATAGCGCAAAATTTACAACCGGAAGCGGGTTAACCGCAATGGCCAGCGGGGCAGAAACAGGTCCATCGCCGCAATCGTTATTTCCTGTGACTGTAAGGTTGCCGCTTGTGGCGGTACCGGAAAAGGCAATACTGATCGTTGCGCTTCCATTGCCCGTAATGGCGCATCCACTGCCTGAATAGTTCCATAAATAGGAGAGTGCAAAAGGAATCGGTGGTACCGAATAAGCGTGTGTTGATGTTTTACACACACTTACAGGCCCGGCAATAATTCCGGGTGCCAGCGGCCACGGTTTGAAAGAGACCGGGAAATTGGCAGCAACGGTTGAACAACTGCCCCCAGGATAGATGATAATTTCAGTCAGGTCAACAGATACAGGTGGTGTATTGCCCCAAAGTATGGAGATGGTACTTGTTCCGACACCCGTTGTGACGGTCCCTCCATTCGCGGTCCATTGATACACATGACCGGTGCCCGGAGTGGAATAGGTTTGTGTTGAGAACCCGCAGATGGGAGTTAAGGGACCGGTGATTACCGGCGTCGGATTTGCGTTGACGGTAACGTGAAAAATGGTAGGTGCAGGAGCGGTGCAGCCGATTCCGATTGAATAATTAATACTGATATCGTATCCACCGGCATTATCCCAACGCAGTTCAAGAAAATTTTCGTTCACACTTCCGCCCGAAATTTTCGTTACACCAGTGGCCGGATAGCTCCATGCATAGGATGAGGCACCCGACTGGGTTGTATACGTGAACGTTTGCCCGGCACAAACAGCATTGGCACCGTTAACGATGGTTGGATCGGGAAGGAGTTGAACATTAACCTGGTAGATGGTAGGCGTAGGGGCGGTGCAACCTTTTGTATCGGTGTAATTGACAGTGAGATCATGCGGCCCGATCACATGCCATACTACATCTATCTCATTACCAGGACCTGCAACCGGTGTAATGGTTCCGGTTCCATCCGGGATATTCCAGAGATAATTTGTCATGGCCGGTTCAGTGATATACCGGTTGGAGATATTCAGGCAGACGCTCGTAGGTCCGGAGGTGACAACAGGGACGGGCAACGGGTTCACAGTAACCACGGCGCTGCCGGACTGGTTCTGAGAGCAAACAGTGGCTGTTGCATCGGAAACACTTACCAGGTTGTAGGTGAACACTCCTGCCGCGGTGGTGGGAACGGCGACGGTGATGGTGTTCCCCACGGTTGTGGTCACTGTTAGCGGCGCTCCGCCATTGATGTTGTACGTAAAGGTATACGGCGCTGTGGCGTTGGCTCCGGTAAGGGTGATGGTCGGCTCGGTGGCATTCAGACAAACCTCAACAGTCCCGGTTATCGTAGCAGTGGGCAACGGATGAACCAATACGGCGTAAAGAACAGGGGTCCCTGCACAATTCCCGATGCGTGGAGTAATTTCGTAGGTCACAGTTACATCACCTGGTCCGGGGTTATTTATCTGATCGTTGATCAATATTCCGGTTTTACTGGGCGGATCCGGAACGATCGTCGCACTGCCTGCAGGATTGACGGTGTTCGTCCAGATGGCGGCGGCCCCAAGTTGGGATAGTTCCAGGTTCAGTGCAACTACATCGCCCGAACAGATGGTCTTGCCGGGAGCCAGGTTGTTGAATTCGGGCGGGAGTCCAACAGAAATAGTTTGTGTGGTGGTTCCTTCGCAGGCATCCTTGGAATAGGAGGTGAGGGTTACTGTGTAGGTGTTGGCAGAGGTATAGGTATGGGTAACAGGGTTCAGTGTGGTGTGGACGACAGGTGGTGTGCCGTCGCCAAAATCCCAGGTCCGTTCAATAATCGGCTGGGCCGCATTGGTACTGGTCGATATGTCGAAAAAAGAACTGCTGTTCCCAACGCAATTTATGACGGAATTAATGCCAGCGGTTACTGAAGTGAAAGAAATGGTGGACATCACGTGTGGAACAACACATCCATTGAGCGCCGTGAGGTTTAGTGCAAACTGGTTTCCTGTTACAGCTCCCTGCGAAGCGTTAAGTGTTACGGTCTGTCCTGAGTAGGTTGGTGGCGGGGTCGGGCATGGATCAGGGGAAGGGCAATTACATTGAAGGGGATCGGCACAGTATGGACCGCTCCACTCGTAGGTTGCAAATCCCGGGGGCGCCGACAGGGTAACAGTACCGGTTCCTTCACATCCGGCCAGTTCTATATTCATCGAGCTACAGAAGGCAGAGATGTAAGCGTATCCAAAATGTCCTCCTGGCTGGCAATCGTGTGTCGTAAATACGATTTTAACCGAACTGTGTAAATAAGGTGAGAGGTCCATCCCAACCGTTTGCCACTCCCTCCAGTATATTGGCGTGCCGGATGCCGCATCGCAGGCATGCCAGGTTGGATCTGCAAGTACACTCTCATTTGCAAAAACATAATAACTTGTACATTCAAGTGGTTGCAAGGGCAGATTGGTACTCGCATCGTACAGATCGATATTAAATTTTGACTGAATGTTTTCTGTGTGCTGTGGGTTGTTCTGAAGAACGACTGCGTACCTGTAAATAAACAAACTGTTGGAATTATCGACATAGACAGTATATGACATCTGCTCTGCCTGTCCGCCGGTATTGTCATTTCCGAGACGGCAACTGTGCAAATCTCCGGGAAAAACGGTGGGTAGTCCTGCACTTTCACAAGTCGTATGCGGATCAAAACTTCCGGGATCCATGATGGTATGTCGTGCCGGAGGCGGGGAATTAAACCCCGGACTCGCACACGGGAAATAATAGGTGCCGAAACAACCTTCCCAGTTTTTAAAAGATCCGAGTGAAAAATCGGAGTTTGGACAGATACTGCCTGAAATATCACTTTCATGTTTTATGATCGGGTCCGGAGTCAGCGGTTTAAGAACCGGCGTTTTCATTTCCAGTTGTCCCACTACATGAGTAGGCAGTATTGTACACACAAAAATCAACAGTATGATCAGTCGGAGAGAAAACAAGTGGATATGAGGGAAAGTAGGATTGTGGGCCATTTGGATAATAAAATATTGTTTAGTCTTTCACACAACGCACAGGGAAAGCATCTGTTTTTGAGGCTTGATACCAGGATACACTTGGATCAATATTGTTCACACCGCGTGCCACTGCTTTTTTTGTTACAGGATCAAATGTTGAGGTCCAGAATATGGATGCTTTTACAATTCCTCCGGAAAATGATTCCAGTTTGTTAAGGTAGAGGATTCCCGAAGGGATTGCATGGAACAAGGCTGTGGGTGTGAGGTCTGTGAGAAAGGATCCGGCTACACCGCTGCCAATGCTGGTGGAAACGAATTGTACCAGTGCGTCCCATTCAATTTCGTTGGGGATGTGCCATCCGGGCGGACAAAAGCCCTGCGCACGGTCTGCCCCATCGTATTGCATGAGCTCGTCCCACTGATAAAAACCGCCGTAAAGTGTGCACCCTGCATCAGTG
>JANXZO010000039.1 GCA_025355465.1 Bacteroidales bacterium | reverse complement strand
TATGGCCGGAATGGGGGGTCACTATGCTCCGGAATGGGGGGTCACTATGCTCCGGAATATACAAGTATGGTTGATAGTGTTGTCATCGATAAGGATTCGGGTCGGGTCATACGCTGGCAGGCTGTCGTAAACCATATGGTAAACCCTGATTTCGTTTATCCGTCACCGTTTGCATCTTTTATCCTTGTTGACGGCTCGGGTTCCGGTGTTAGTTCAAAGGGATTCACTTTCAGATCGTCATTCTCTGTCCAGGGAAAGGATTACCCTGGATGTCCCCATGGATGAAAGAAGCGGTCATAGGTTTTACCCTTGCTGCAACTGGGGAAGCCGGCACAATCCGGTATTTGAAATCCTCCTGTAACGACAGCATCTACTATGATTTTAATGGAAATAGTTATCACTGGCGAATAAATCCCGGACACCTGTACAGATATTAGCTGAGCAGTTTCAGGTCTTGCGTTTTTCTTTTTTGGCTGCCGGAAAAAGTATGTTGTTGAGAATCAGTCTGTATCCTGGAGAATTAGGGTGGAGATTCAGATTGGTGGGTGGATCGCCTACGAGGTGTTGGTAATCTTCCGGGTCGTGCCCCCCCAGAAAAGTCCAGGTACCTTTACCGAAGTCACCGTGAATATACCTTGCCTCGTTCAATGATTTGTTCTCTCCGAGGATCACTACATTCGATTTAACGTATTTCTTGTTGAAGGCAGTTGTCTGACCCATGAATCCATGAATTAACATCTCATGATCCTGGCAGAGCATGCTCGGCACCGGATCCCATTTGGCGGAAAATTCGAAGAGACTGAAGAAGTCGTTATCACGGGTGATATTCTTTGGACGGGTTTCGGTTACATCGATACTCGAAATCTCATATTCATAGGGATTGTTGCTGATTTTGAAATTTTCGAAAGCAAAACATTGTGAGTAATCCAGTTTCGATTGGGCATTTCCATCGGGAGGATCCCCGTCGAACATTACATCACAGATATCTACCCCATTCGCCGAAAGTGCAACATCATAACTGTCTGGCGCTGAACACATGGAAAAGAGATATCCGCCTCCTGCTACAAACTCCCTGATCTTTTTTGCAACCGCCAGTTTCATTTGGGAAACTTTGGCGAACCCCAGTCTTTTTGCACTCTCCTCCTGCAGTCTCACATCTTCCTGGTACCAGGGAAAATTTTTATAAGCTGCCCAGAATTTACCATATTGACCCGTGAAATCTTCATGGTGAAGGTGCAGCCAATCGTACAGTGGAAGTGCGCTGGTCATGATCTCTTCATCATAAATTAATACATAGGGAATTTCCGCATACGATAGTACCAGGGTAACCGCATCATCCCATGGAAGTTTATTCTTTGGAGAATAAACGGCAATTTTTGGAGCTTTATGAAGCTTTACATTTTCCATGTTGACCTGAGGATCGGCAATCTCTGCAAAGATAGCCGCAGCTTGTGCGTCCGCAATTACCTGGCACGTAACTCCCCTGATGGTGCATTCTTCCGATATCTGTTTTTCAAATTGAAAAATAAAACTTCCACCACGATAGTTTAACAGCCAGTTTACCTCGATATCCTTCTGCAACACCCAATAGGCTATTCCGTATGCCTTCAGATGGTTTTTCTGTGTTTCATCCATCGGAATCAGCAGATAGGCTGCCCGGAGTTGCTTACATGTTGAGAAGGACAGAATAATTACCAGGAGCAGAGGCAAGCTAAAAAGGCGTTTCATGCTGTTCATCATCATCCATTTTCGACATTACACTACGGGTGCGAACCGATCCATCAAACGATGCATTGGCCGGAATAGTATGAACGGGCGTATACTCCATTTCTGCGTCAGCAAACTTGGCGTACTTGGCGATGAACTTCACCTTGACATCCTTGAGCGGCCCATGCCGGTTCTTGGCAATGCTGATCTCTGCGGCACCAGAAGTTGAATCGCCGGCCTCGTCCACATCGATCTTATAGTATTCCGGCCGATAAATGAACATGACCATATCAGCATCCTGCTCAATGGAGCCCGACTCGCGAAGGTCGGAAAGAATAGGTTTGGCAGCAGCGGAGCGTTTTTCAGGTGCACGGCTTAGCTGTGAAAGTGCAATGACCGGAACATTAAGCTCCTTGGCAAGGGTCTTCAGTCCGCGCGATATACTGCTGATCTCCTGTTCCCGGTTGCCTTTTGTCTCCTGTCCGCCATGCATCAGCTGAAGATAATCTACAATGATCAGCTGTACATCGTGATGCGCTTTCAGTCTCCGGCACTTGGCGCGAAGGTCAAAAATTGAAAGTGCCGCAGTGTCATCAATATACAATGGGGCGTCGATCAGTGCGGTGATCTTTGAATTTAACTGTGCCCACTCATGGTCTTCCATGGACCCCCGCCGGAGTTTTTCCTGCGGTATCTCTGTCTCGCTGGATATCAATCGTGTGACCAGTTGTATCGCAGACATTTCAAGGGAAAAGATAGCGACTGGTTTCTTGAATTCAATAGCTGCATTTCTTGCCATGGTAAGGGCAAAAGCCGTCTTTCCCATACCCGGACGTGAGGCTATGATCATAAGATCAGACTTCTGCCACCCTGATGTTACCCGGTCAAGCTCAGTAAAACCTGAACCTACACCACGCAACTGGCCTTCATGTTCACGACCGGCAGCAATCTCCTTGATGGCCTCTTTGATGATCGACTGCATATCCATGTACGACTTGCCAATACTGCTCTCGGAAATGGAAAACAGACCGGTTTCTGCCTTGTCTAGAAGATCGAAAACATCGGTGGTGTCTTCAAATGCTTCACGGATAATTTCTGATGAAACCCTGATCAGCTCGCGCTGGATGAATTTCTGAAGTATGATCCTTGAGTGAAATTCTATGTTGGCTGCTGATGCAACCCTGTTGGTAAGCATGGTTATGTAATACGGGCCGCCAACTACCTCCAACTCCCCACCATTTCTAAGCTCCTCTGTAACCGTAAGTATGTCAACCGGTTCATTGCGTGCGAAAAGCCTCATGATGGCAGAAAAAATAATCTGATGATGCTCCTTGTAAAAAACATCCGGTTTGAGCACCTCAATTACTTCGGCCAATCTGTCATTTTCCAGCATCATCGCCCCAAGAACTGCCTCCTCAAGGTCGATTGCCTGGGGAGGTACCTTTCCATGCTCGAATAAGGCTTCATTTAGCCCCGGTTTAAACCCCCTGCCACGTAAACCCTTCCTGTTTTCGCCTGCCTTATTTCGCTCCTGATCGTAAGATCCTCCGGCAGACTTTTTCTTATCTTCCATGCATCAAAATTAATTGGATTCCGCTTTGATCACTCAACAATGCGGATTTTTATTTATCAACAGCTAGAGAGAAAAAGTGAGTCCGAGGTGAACCCATTTGTGCCACCACCCGTCATGAAATTCCGGACTGAGCAGATATTGTTCAACATCCAGGCGGATGCCTCCGTAACTCACGGATATGCCGGCTGAGGAATTAAAAACAAACCGCGAGATTTCGGAACCAGGGAGTGTATAAACGCTTGATCTGTTTAGGAGTCCGCCTTGTAATGTTGCGTCGTAACCTACAAGTTTCCCTGCTCCTCTGAGAAAAAAAAATATTTGAGATTTTCGGAGTCCGGCATCCCTCAGACGCTTGCTGCCCGATACTCCGAGGTTAGCAAAATATGGGTTGAGCCAGCCTGCTCTTAATTGAAGACCTCCACTTAAGTTCGTGTACAGGGTGCCAAGGAAACCATAACCAATGAGCACCAGGTCGATGTTCCTGCGATTAAAAACACCTTTTTCGAGCATGAGGTTGTAGTTCAGTAACAGGTCGTTCCTGATCTGGTATTCCCAGCCCAATGGTTCATTATTAGTAGGGACACTGTTATGAAACGATCGCTGCACCCATTCGCCGAAAGAAGATGGACCAATTATACCAATCCAGATTTCACTGGTTTGCCTTACCTGCCTTATCGTGTCATTTGAAATTCTGAAACTTCCCAGATAAAGGTAGGCAGCATACGGTCTGTCGCCGATAAGAATTCCACCCACCTTTGTGGTGGAAGGGGTGTACATGTTCTGACAGATGGTAATTCCGTAATAATTCGTGGCTGTCCCCCAGTAAGGAAGCATTATTTTACCGATGGGATTCAACTGAAGTGCGGGAGAAATCAGGTCAAACCTCAGACCATTGGTATAAAACCGGTCAGTATAATCAAGGATGTCATTGTCAAAACTCAACTTCAGAAAGGATTCCCTGCTGAGTTGGATCATCGATGGAAATCGTTTGGTGGGTAGTTCTGATGAAAGGAAAGCCCGGTTTACCGGTTCATTTAGGTCAAGATCGATCCGAAGGCTTTTTAACCAGGCCACCTTTGATATAAAGGATGAATCAAATTGTCTGGCAGGGGAGGGGAGTTTTTGATTTTTTTCCGACAATTGAAAACCTTCCTTCTTGTGCCGCTTTGATCCTTTTCGGGTCAGGTGAAACGATTGTCCGGAGGATAAAGACTCCGGGCTTGATTTTATTTTAGTGTCATGTGGCTGATGGATGATGAACGGGGAGGTAGATTTGGTGTTTTGAACATTGTCAGAATGTTGACAGGAACATCCCGAAAGAATTAATGCAGAAAGAAAGAGATATCCGGGAATCCGCATGATTTTGCAAAGGTATTTAAAACATGACTGTTACTGGCTTGCATGACGAAAAATGATCATTGGCTTATGGCGCATTCCTCTTTTGGAATTACCTTTGTGTTGAATCCACGTGTTCCCTGAATGAAAAAATGTTTTCTGCTTTTACTGGTGGTCTGCTTTTGGGGCGTTTCGCACGCCCAGAAAACCATCATGGTGAAGAAATTTGGCGGAACCAGCCGGTACAGTTATCAGGTAGGGGACATGATTTCGCTGCACACCATTAAAAACCAGAAACTTACTGGAGTAATCTGGGATTTTAACGACTCCACAATTGACATTGGAGAGCATTATGTAGTCCGCTGGGGAGAGATAAAGTCAATCCGGCGCGATTTATATGCCCCGAAATTGATCAGCAAAATACTACTTCTTCTCGGGGTTGGTTACTTCACGCTCGATGCAGCGAATAACCTCATAAACAATCAGCAGGTATTCAACACTTCTACACTGATTGTCAGCGGTGCTATGATTGGCGGTGGCTTGATACTTATCCCGTTCCGGCACAAAAATCTGAAGATCGGACAGAAGTGGAGGATTTATCTGCTTGATAATCCACTCCCCGGACCCTAAATCTTCATAAGAAGTTGCTTCAATAATTGTGTCATTTTGGGTTCCACTGCACTGGCAGCTTCCAAAACATGCTGATGTGAGATTTCAACAATTTTCCCCGGAACCCCGAGGTCGGAAATGATGGAGACTGCAAAACACCTTAGCCCCATGTGCCGGGCTGTGATTACTTCCGGTACCGTCGACATGCCTACTGCATCCCCGCCGATAATGCGAATATACTTGTATTCGGCCGGTGTTTCATAGGTGGGACCTGAAACTGCAGCATACACTCCTTTTTTTAAGCGTATGCCAAGTTTTTCACCAATGTGAATCGCCTCATTAACCAGTCCATGATCGTAGGCATTGCTCATGTCTGGAAATCGCACACCAACCTCATCATCATTCTTCCCGATCAGTGGATTGTCTTTCATGAGGTTGATGTGATCTTCAATGAGCATAATGTCTCCGATTTCAAAATCAGGGTTGAGTCCGCCACTTGCATTTGAAAGGATCAGTAACTCTATCCCGAGAAAACGCATTACCCTCACCGGGAATGTAATTTCCTGCATGGTGTAACCTTCATAATAGTGAAACCGTCCCTGCATGGCGACAATTTTCCGCCCGCTCATGGTCCCGAAGATCAATTGTCCGTGGTGTCCGTCAACGGTTGATACCGGAAAATTTGGTATTGATTCGTATGGGATTGTCTGATGTATTTCTATCTCGTCAACCAGCCCCCCCAGCCCTGTTCCTAAAATTATTCCGACTTCAGGCTTAAAGGCTACTTTAAACTCCAGATATTCAGTGGTCTCTTTTATTTTTTCTAACATAATTTATAATCTCATTATCAAAAATTTCTTTATCTGTCCCGTGAAATGTAACTTCGATGGGTATGTAAAATATCGGCAGGCTCTTCAATATTGAACTGAATTCAGGGGTCTTTAATCGCATCATATCCTTTTCAGTTGTCACGATTATTTTCTTTTGAGTAGGAAGGTCGCGAAAAACCTTTTGAATCTTTTCCAAATCCTTTTCGGTGTACGGGTGATGGTCTTGAAATCTGAGTGAAAAAAGCTCAGTGCACAAGCGCTCAAGATGTTCCCGCAAAGGATAGTCGTTACCAATTCCAGAAACAAGAAGGATATTGGTCAATTTAGATGGCAATTCAATTTTTACCGAATCATACAATGGCATGAAATTGCCATAAATCAAGAAGGAGAACAATACCGTTTGATCAGGTTCCGGCTTTAACTCCTCCAGGATTCTTCGTCTGGTAATGGGTGAAAATATTTTAGGTGTTTTTGTAACTATTATTATATCAGCCCTTTTAGCCCCGCTTCGGAATTCTCTCAGCGTTCCGCTTGGAAGTACATGGTCATCTGAATAAAGACGATGGTAATCGGTAAGCAGAATCGATAAACCGGGCTTTACATAACGGTGTTGAAATGCATCGTCAAGTAAAATCACATCGTTTTCAGGATATTTTTCCAGTAGAAGTTGCACCCCGCGGCTCCTTTTTTCATCCACCGCAACCCTGACACCCTCAAATTTCTTTGTGACCTGCAGCGGTTCGTCTCCGATATACTTTACGTTGGAACGCTTGGAGGCCAAAACAAAACCTTTGCCTTTACGGCCATACCCCCGGCTCAATGTAGCCACAGTATTGTTGGGAATCAACAGCCTGATAAGGTACTCAATGAGGGGTGTTTTTCCCGTACCGCCAACCGATAGGTTTCCGATACTGATTATCGCATGGTCAAATGCTCTCTCTTTCAGGATACGGAGATCAAAAAGCAAATTCCGGATCTTTAGGATGAAACCATAACAATATGAAAATGGCAACAATATGACCTGGAGTTGTCTCATGGTGGTTGAATCACCGAAAATATAAAAAAAATCATTACAGACGCAGGCTGGAAATTCTTTTATGCCCTAACAAAGGAGATAACCTGATTTAAGGGGCCGTGTTTGACTGGATATTTTCCTTTATCAGGAAGTTAAGATTCTTGATCAATTCCCTGATTCCCATCTCCAATTTACCGGTTTTTGCAATATAATCCGTTGCTCCGGCATCGAGCAACCTTACGGCTAAAATAGGATCGTCGAAGGAGGAGAAAAAAATTATGTCTGTACTCGGGGAATATGTCTTGATTTTTCTCATGAACTCAAATCCATTGTGATCACCTGCATCATAATCCATCACCACAAAAGCTGGTGAAACATTTTTTTGCAGGCGGTACAGACATTCATTGCCGGAACTGAACGTTTGAACCTTGAAAAATCGGTTCACATTCAAGTGATATTTGATCAGGCTGTTGTGAATCGGATTTTTGTCAATTACAAAGATATCCGGTGATTTTAGGAAATCCATTTTCACGATAATTTATCGGGTCAAATGTTCATATTTTACATCTCTGAAATACCTTCCGGTGATGAAACTTTTAAACAATTTATGAACAAAAAATTGTCCGAATCCTGATGGAATGCATAACTTTGAACGGTATTTCTAAAATACTGACAATGAAGATTATTGAGATAGTCCGTTTTCTTGAAACAAAAGCTCCGTCTGCTTACCAGGAGAATTACGATAATGCCGGACTTATTACAGGCGACCCGGAAATGGAATTCCTGAGAGCGCTCCTTTGCCTCGACATGACTCCGGCCGTCATAGATGAAGCGATTGAGCAACATTGCAATCTTATAATCTCGCATCATCCGTTTATTTTTCACCCGGTTAAAAAGCTGATACATGGAACACCGGAAGCTGCCATTCTGAATTCTGCTATCCGAAACGACATTGCCATATATGCAATTCACACAAACCTTGATAATATTCACGATGGTTTAAATTCCTTTTTGTTTAAAAAACTGGGGATCAATGAATACCGGATTCTTAGTCCCAAAAGAGGTTTGATCGAAAAACTTGTCACCTTTTGCCCTGATGCACATGCGGTTTCTGTCAGAAACGCCTTGTTTGCTGCAGGTGCCGGCAACATTGGAAACTACGATGGCTGTAGCTTCAATTCGGAGGGGACTGGCTCCTTCCGGGCCTCCCAGGCGGCCAATCCATTTGTAGGAGAGAAGAACGTGCTCCATTTCGAAAAAGAGGTACGCATTGAAGTGGTTTTGCCAACATACCTTGAAAAATCAATAGTCGGTGCCTTACTGTCGGCACATCCGTATGAAGAGGTTGCCTACGATCTGTTTCCACTTTCCAATGCAATGCAACAGGTTGGCGCCGGCCTCATCGGACAATTGCCTTCTCCTATGCCGGAAACTGATTTTTTCCATCTGCTGAGGAGTAGTTTTAGCCTTCCTGTTATCAAACATTCCCCATTTCGGTCAAAACCGGTTTCAAGGATTGCTTTGTGCACCGGGTCTGGAAGTTTTCTGATCAGTGAAGCTTTGCAGGCGGCAGCAGATGTGTTTATTACGGCCGACCTCAAATACCATGATTTTTTCGTTCCCTCCGATCGTTTGGTGCTTGCAGATATTGGTCATTATGAGAGTGAACACTGGGTAAAAGAATGGCTTTATGCTGTGCTTATCGAAAAATTTCCTAATTTTGCGTTCCTTATTTCAGGTATAAATACCAATCCGGTTCAATATTTTTAAAAACGATTATATGGCAAAATCAACGAGCAAGCCTGTTGCCACCTCAAAGCCTTCGAAACTGGCCAAGAAGCCGGCAGCAAAGGAAGTACCTCTGAAAAAGACGACAGGGATTAAAGAAGAAGAGGCACCCGAGGCAACAGCGACGACAAAGGTTACTCCGAAACAAAAACAGGATATTGTTGACGATAAAGGAGAAGTTACCATAGAAAAGAGATTGATCGCATTGTACAACCTTCAGCAGATCGATTCCCAGATTGACAAGATTCGTATTATCAGAGGTGAGTTGCCGCTCGAAGTACAGGACCTTGAAGATGAGATTGTTGGCCTCGAAACCCGTGTTGATAACCAGATCCAGGAAACCGTTTCCATGGAAAAGGCCATCACTGACAAGAAGAATGCCATCCGGGATGCATTGGCGCTCATCAAAAAATATGAAGATCAGCAGATGAACGTTCGGAATAACAGGGAGTACGATTCACTGACAAAAGAGATAGAATATCAGAATCTGGAAATCCAGCTCTCTGAAAAACGCATCCGTGAACACACGGTTAGTCTGGATTTAAAGAAACAGGAGATAGAACTTTACCAGAAACAGCTTCAGGATCGTAAAAATGACCTGGAGATAAAAAAGAATGAACTTGACGATATTATTGCAGAAACTGAGAAAGAAGAGAATGATCTCATCTCATCGTCAGAAGATAACCGCGCCTATATCGAAGAACGACTGCTAACTGCCTATACACGGATCAGAAAGAATGCCAGAAATGGTCTTGCTGTTGTACAGATTGAACGCGACGCTTGCGGAGGTTGCTTCAATAAAATTCCTCCCCAGCATCAACTTGATATTCAGATGCATAAAAAAATTATTGTGTGCGAATACTGTGGACGCGTCCTGGTTGATGAAGGGATCGTGAACGCTGTACATTGATGATCATAATTGCTAAACAGCGAAATGCACTTATTACCAGATTTTTTATGGTAGTAAGTGCATTTCTGTTTTTTAGCCAGATTTCCGTGGCACAATTTGTTTTTAATACGCGTTGCCAGGATGCCTATAAAATGGTTTTATCATTGCGGTTCGATCAGGCCCGCGCAGTGATACGCGAGGAATTGCGGGCGAATGCCTCGAATCTTATCCCTGTTTATCTCGAAAACTATATCGATTTTTTAACGCTCTTCATCGGTGAAAACCGGGTACAGTTTGATCAGCTTAAAGTTAACCGATCGGGTCGAATAGAGGCGCTTGAAGAAGGTAGTCAGGACTCTCCCTATGCCAGGTTTTGCCTCGCAGAATTAAATTTGCAATGGGCATTTGCCAGACTTAAATTTGGTGAGTACACAGCAGCTGCTCTCGAAATCCGTAAAGCACATTCCCTCTTTACCGAGAACAATGAAAAATTTCCATGGTTTCTGCCCAATAAAATCGGTTTGGGGGTTGTTCACATTTTGGTTGGAATAATTCCCGACAACTATAAATGGATTACCAGCCTTGTTGGTGTAGACGGTACCATGAATCAGGGCCTTGCTGAACTGAGCGAAATGGCTGCCTACAGCGGACCTGACCCCGTTTACCGATTGTTTAAAACGGAGGCAACCTACTACCTGTCAATCATCGCCGTAAACCTGCAGAAAAATAAGACCGATGCTTTATCTCTCCTCGGTGTATTGTATAGCCAGGGTGAAACCGGCAATGCAGATCCAAGCCCGCTCATTATCTATGCAAGGGCCAGTATTCTTATGAAGAACGGTTTTAATGACAAGGCTCTGAAAATCCTGGTTCAACGTAGTACATCCACCCAATTATATCCATTCTGCTTCCTTGATTACCTTGAAGGTCTTGCTCGCCTTCACCAACTCGATATTGAATCTGCCGCCTATTTTCAACGTTATGTTGATAATTTCAAAGGTCTGAATTATGTGAAATCAGCCTTCCAGAAGCTTGCCTGGGCGGCACTAATTCAGGGTGATACCGTTAAATATAATGATTATATGCAACTGGTCAAGAAGAAGGGGGCAGCATTGGTTGATGAGGATAAACAGGCTTACCACGAAGCTAACACCGGGGTTCGTCCGAGTGTAATTCTGGTTCGCTCAAGATTACTGTTTGATGGCGGGTATTACCAGCGATCCCTGGAAGAACTTCTTGATAATCCGCTGAAAAACTACATTAAAAACCGACGTGACCTTATTGAGTACACTTACCGTCTGGGCAGGATCTATCAGGAAACCGGAAATTCATCCAAGGCCATTGAATACTATTTGCAAACTATACAAAGAGGTAAAAATGAACCCTACTATTTTGCCGCAGCATCCGCTTTTCAGATGGGACAGATTTATGAAAATAGCGGTGAATTTGCAAAAGCCGATTCCGCCTACAGGGAGTGCTTGTCGATCAAAACCCCCGAATATAAAGCCAGCCTCAGCCAAAAGGCCAAGGCTGGCATAAACAGACTCAAAAAAAATATTCCTAAAATCTAAATCCGATTGTAGTCAGGACGCTGTGTGTTGATAATGTGAGCTGTGCAGGTGGAACCATCGAGGCATCATAGAGGTAATAATTTTCCTGTGTTCTGGTCCAAACATATGTTACATCGGCAAAAAAATACCTGGATCTGTATCCGAACCCTCCGGAAGCCTGGTATTTTTCTGTGTTATTTGTATTGGCTGCCGTTCCTGTGTATGGGTTGCTGAAATAGGCAAATCCGCCCCTAATCCTGAAATTACCTAAACACCATTCTGTCCCGAAACGAATATTCCCCCAGGATTTATAGTTGCTGCTTATCTGTCGATTGACGTCGGTATAGCTGTCGTTGTTCGAATTGAACCTGGCTTGCGAATAATCCACATATTCGTAGTCGGCACTTACCATCCCGTATTGTCCTATGATAAAGGCCACACTGCCCATTGCCCGGAACGGAGTCCTGAGTCGGTAATCATAATAACCAAGCGGGCTGTAACTGGTCGCATTCCATGAGGTTATCTTGAAATTCGATTGCATACTGCCAAACCACTCATCATGCATGTTAGTGTACCAGGTAGGTGTATGAATGGAAGCACCAATACGCATCCAGTCGAACGGACGATAGATCAGGCCAAACTTTATATTTACCCCGGTTCCCTTTGTTTGCAGGTTATAATTATAGGTTAAAGAAAGAAAATTCGGTATGGTATCTTTGATGCTGGACTCTTCATAGGTATTGTTTTCGTAGTAATTGATGGATGGAACGCCGATCGTTAGACCAAAATAAACTTTATCGCCCAGGTTGCCACCCATAGAAAAGTCAAGTTCGTTCATCGACCCATAGGTTGCAATGGTTTTTCTCTGAAGTACTCCGCCGTATGCAGCATCACAATAATAACTTCCCCTTGTTGTATCAATGAGATATGTATCCCATGCCAATCCAATATCAAAAGGATAAGTATTCATGATGTCTCCCGGTCTCACGCCATTGTCGTTGAGTGTATTAACATAGCTCTGCATCAGTGAGTTGTGCATGTTTTTTCCCTGAATAGAAATCCGGTTGTTGAAATCGTTCTGACGATTAAATCCGAATCCGAAATTAAGAGATTTCACAACAGATGACCCGGGTTTTGACATCGGCTTGATGTTTAATATGAAGCCGAAGTTTCCCATGCCAAAATTTACACGGTTGTTTGAAGCCTCCGTACCATTATAGATACTGTTTGATGTTCCGACATTGGGAGCAATGGTAAGGGTAACTTCCGACCCCTTGTAAAGCCCTATTCCTGCAGGATTGGTTGCAAGAGAAGAAAAGTCGGCGCCCACTGCACCAAATGCACCGCCAATACCGTTAAACCGGGCGGTGCCTGAATAAAATACGCGTGAATAACGCAGTGCGTCAGCTGCTGTCTGGGCAACCAAAGTGATAGTGGTGCCGAAAAATATTAGAAAGAATAGGACCTTGGTTTTCATCGCCTGAAAGGTTTGATAATTTAGCTTAAATTAACGACGTCTTCCGCCTCCGCCACCACCTCCGCCTGAAGGTGCACCGCCGCCACCGCCACCTCCGGAGGAGCGGGAGGGAGCTGAATAGCTGCCGCTGTTCCCAGGCGACGAGGGTTGTGAATAGGATCCACCACCCGAACGTGTTGGTGCTGAGTAGTTGGAATTAGAACGTGAGGGGGTGGAATAACCGGACGAAGACGACCGGGGAGTAGGTGAATAACTTCTGTTGTTATTTACAGGAGAAGCATATTGACGCGAGTTGTAGCCGGACCCAGGTGTAACGCGGGTACCCTGACCTGTGGAAGACCTCTCGGAAGATCCAGGGTTCTGGGCTCTTGGGCTGAGATACTCCTGGCTTGACCTGGGCTGACGGTATGCTGGAGATGAATAGTTTTGCGGGTTGCTGCGCTGGGTTTGCTGCGCGTTTTCCGGTCTGGCATATCGCGGTGTCGTTTGCTGGCGCTGAGCCTGGTCTCTTGCATTTGTTCTTTGATATGGAGCCGTCTGACGCTCTGATGAGGACCTTGAGTACCGGTATCTTTCCTGGCTTGCAGGCACCCTCGTATCCTGCCGTTTCTGTTGAAGATCGGCATTGCGCTGGCTCCCATTATTACCAGCGTCGGAAGTGCGGGAGTAAATAGGGCTGGTGTTGTTACGCCCATTGTTTAAATCGGAAGTATTCCGATTGTTCCTGCTGGATGAATTACCCATCAGCTCATTATTTGTCCGTTGATTACGGTTGTTAATACCATCGGGAGTGGTAAGCGGTGTTCTCGGTCCATAATAACCACCATAGGTATAATTGCCATAAGATCCATCCCAATAACCATTCCAGTACCCATCGTAATATCCGTTCCAGTATCCGCCATACCCATAACCGTATCCGTAACCATAGCCATAATAGGGAGGATAGTATCCCCACCAGGGCGAATAATAGCCATATGGGTAACCCCAGCCATAATTCCAGCCCCAGTTGTTGTAAGGATAACCCCAACCCACACCACAGTATGAGCCCATCCCATAATATCCACCAAAGCCGGCCCCGATCCCGAAGGAAATGGTAACGTTTGAATTGTTGTCATACACCTGGCCGGCATTCCCGCTGGTAAAGGATTCATCGTAATAGCCTTTGGTAGTATCCTTGTTGTTGAAGCGCTGGATCTGAGCTGAATAAGAATAGTCGTTATCATCACGCACAACTGTGGAAGAGCCGCTTTTCGGGGCGGTTGTGTTTTCTGGTTTAAGTACCTGAGCACTGGTAGTCGTGTAGCGACTGTCTGCGGCGTAACTCTGTGCCTGTTTCGGGGAATAATACACATCATCGTTTACAGCTGTTTGCTTCTGGGTGGTACAGGCTGTAATTCCCAGGGCAATGAACAGAATGATGCTGGTTGTCTTTTTCATGGTTTGTCTCCTTGGATGGTCAGGAAGGTCGTTTGTTACTGAAAGAAAGGTTTTTTTTGTAAATTTGTCCCTTTTATGATTGGACAATAATAGCAAATCTCATACCAAATATTTATTATGGCAAAGGACTTTCCAACTCGGGCTGAAAATTATTCTCAATGGTATAATGATCTGGTAATCAAAGCAGATCTGGCAGAAAATTCCGCTGTTAGGGGTTGTATGGTCATAAAGCCATATGGTTATGCGATATGGGAAAAGGTACAGGCAGCACTGGATAAGATGTTTAAAGATACAGGACATGTAAATGCCTATTTCCCGATTTTCATCCCGAAATCATTCTTTAGTAAGGAAGCCAGTCATGTTGAAGGGTTTGCGAAAGAGTGTGCGGTTGTGACCCATTATCGGCTGAAAAATTCACCTGACGGTAAGGGTATTATTGTAGATGAAGAGGCTAAACTTGAAGAGGAACTTATAGTTCGCCCTACTTCTGAAACAATTATTTGGGATACCTATAAAAACTGGATCCAGTCTTATCGCGACCTTCCTATTCTGATAAACCAGTGGGCGAATGTGGTGAGGTGGGAAATGAGGACACGCCTGTTCCTGCGCACGGCTGAATTCCTGTGGCAGGAGGGGCACACCGCTCATGCAACGAGGCCCGAAGCGGTAAAGGAGGCAGAAACCATGCTTCATATTTACGCTGATTTTGCCGAAAACTGGATGGCGATGCCTGTTCTGAAAGGGGTTAAGTCACCTGCCGAACGGTTTGCCGGTGCTGTAGAAACCTATGCAATCGAAGCATTGATGCAGGATGGCAAAGCTTTACAGGCTGGAACTTCCCATTTCCTTGGACAAAATTTCGCCAAGGCCTTTGACGTTAAATTTCTGAGTCGGGAAAATCAGCTTGAGTATGTGTGGGCTACATCGTGGGGCGTTTCAACACGCCTGATGGGAGCGCTGATCATGTCGCATTCTGATGATAACGGACTAGTGTTGCCGCCTAAACTTGCACCGATCCAGGTAGTTATTGTGCCGGTATTTAAAACACCTGAGCAGTTGGCTTTAATCTCAGAAACTGTTGTGCCCATAAAGAAGGCACTTGAAAGTAAAGGGGTTTCAGTAAAATTTGATGACCGTGACACGCACAAGCCGGGATGGAAATTTGCCGAATATGAGTTTAAAGGGGTACCTGTAAGACTTACTGTTGGTCCGCGCGACATTGAACAGGGAACCATTGAGGTTGCGCGGCGGGATACGTTGGAAAAGGAGACGCTACAGATCAAGGACATTGAAAATAAAATAGTTCACCTACTGGATGCTATTCAATCCAACCTTTATCAGCGGGCCCTCTCTTTTCGCGAAAACAATACCTTCAGGGTCGACAGCTGGGAAGAGTTTAAAATTGTTCTGGATACGACAGGAGGCTTTATTTCCGCACATTGGGATGGTACGTCAGAAACCGAAGAGAGGATCAAGGAGGAAACCAAAGCGACCATCCGAGTCATTCCATTAAACAACATGCCGGAGGAAGGTCGTTGTGTCTACTCTGGCAAACCATCGACCCAGCGTGTGATTTTTGCCAGGGCATATTGATCTTAATAAGGCAGTACATCTCCTGACCCGGTGATATGGGTGAAAACACTATCCGGGTTCCCTGAATAATAGATATTGCCCATCGACCCAATGGTCGCATCCAGCATTTTGGTTGTGTTAACATAGCAGTCATTGGATCCTGTGTTTTTAACAAAGGTGTACCCCGTAACCATATCTCCAAGTTGAAGTTTTCCAAAATCACCTGCAAAAACTGAACTGACATTGCACGTACCGCGAAGCACAAGATCGGCGGTACCCATATGTTGAATGAAAGTGCCAATATTTACTTTTACATCCAGGTCAATCACACCGCAACCACCCCACAGGTCAATATTTAGATGTCCAGACCGGATCGTATTTGAAGAGGTGACGTTTCCAGCTGATTCATAGTATAGTTTCAGTAAATTTTTCACAGAAACGTAAACCGTCATAGGTTCTGCATAGCTTCGTAACCAATTACAGGTGTTCGTGTTGCGAATCAATAACATGTGATCAGTCACCGTCGTGGTTATTCCGCCAATGATGTTCTGCCCGGCTTCAACCCTCACCCTGTTGTTGGTATCCTGGGTAAGAACGAGATCTACATTATTGTACAACGCAATGCTATCGAAGTCAGTCACTATCCGATCCTGCAAGATAATCTGGCCTGTGTTTGAGAAACACTTCCCTCCATCCTTGTTGCATGAGATGGTAACCGAAGCAGCAAAAATGAAAGCAAGAATTTTATACCACGATTGAAAATTCATTTTAAAGTTTTTTTACCATAGAATACATCAAATTTATATCCAATTCCCCAGCCGATATAGTCTGCCCTTCCCCAGTGGACCTTCAACATAACACTTGCGAAGAAATTTTTACTGAAGTTGTACTGAACCGATATTTTTTCATACAATGGGCCATTGCTTTTCTCTTTGCCACCCAGATAACCACCTAAATTAAGGAAAAATCCCAAACGGGACATCATAAGTTCGTAAGCTGCGTTTATCCCGGGTCGCACAACGGAAAGTTTATTTTCGACAGGCGTTCCGCCTTTTTCCAGAATTGCTACCTGTGAAGGATCGTAGGAGAGGTCAAACCCGATACCGACCTTGCTTTTACGGCTAATTTGCACCATGGTATTTTCATAAATATGAAAAACCATAAATCTCTCTCCAAGAAGGGCTTGCATATCTTTCCACCCGATCATTCCACCCAGGTTAAATTCGATTGATCGACGAATAATAACAGAAAATGGATCAACAGGGGCATAGAACCGGTCGCCGATATTTTTGTTTTCTTTTACCGGCCGATAGGCAAAGCCGACATTAATCAGGGGTACATTAATTCCATAATTCGGGAGCTTCAGTGAGCCATTGGAGAAATGTTGCAGGCTGATACCGCCGGTTAGGGTGAGATAGTAGTTTATCCGGTAACGGGCTTCCAGCATCAGGTTAATAGCGGCATTAAAATGAGAACCGATAGCAAGATTCTTATAGTTGGATAGTCTGTCAAATCGTTGGGTAAGATAACCAAGTCCTAAGGCAAAGCGGAATCCCAGCGTAAGGTTTTTATTTTTCACCAGAGGAAAATTGATATATGGCATCAGGGCGAATGCTTGTCCAAGTGATGGGTTATATCCCAAACCCGAGTAGAAAAATGTAATTCCGATAATCGGGTAGTTGAAATTTCTCTCCCATTTGAATTTGCCATAGGTCATCTGGGAAACGGCTATTTCGAATGCCGGGAAATGTGCATTGTACATTTCCAGCTCAAGGTGGTGGGCATAGAGGAAACCATAATGTACTTTGCCTTCGATGAGAAGGTTGGAGGAAAGCAATTTATGTTCGAACTGAGCCTGCGCCGGGACCGGTAACAGCAAGTAAATCAGCGTAAATATCATACCCGACAGGAAGGCTTTCAGATTGAATGTTCCCGGTTTTATCAAAATATCTGGATTCAAGTGGCAAAGTTATCAGTATCGCTGATAAAAGTCCACGGATTCATCATAATCTCCTTACTTTTGCTTCATGGAAAGAATGGATGAAATTTTAGCTGCTTTCAGGAGGCTGCTTGAAATCATGGATGAACTAAGGGAAAAATGCCCATGGGATCAAAAGCAAACGCTTGAAAGTCTTCGGTATCTGACAATTGAGGAGACTTATGAGCTTTCTGACTCAATTCTTGAACGAGATCTTGAGTCGGTCAAGAAGGAGTTGGGAGACTTGATGCTTCATCTTGTATTTTATTCAAAGATTGCTTCAGAACAGAAGGCATTTGACATAAAGGACGTGCTCGAGTCGATTACTGCGAAATTGGTTCACAGGCACCCCCATATTTTCGGGGATGTTCAGGTTAAGGATGCCAAAGAGGTGCGCGATAACTGGGAGAAGATAAAATTGCAGGAAAAGGGCAATCTTTCGGTCCTTTCCGGGGTGCCGGGTTCACTGCCTGCTATGGTGAAGGCATATCGTATACAGGAAAAGGCCAGTGGTGTTGGTTTTGACTGGGATCATCCGGATCAGGTCTGGGAAAAAGTTTTGGAAGAGTTAAGTGAATTAAAGGAAGCTGTTGAATCGGGTACCGATACGAAGATGAAGGAACATGAGTTGGGCGACCTGATTTTTGCCATTATTAATTACGCACGTTTCATTGAAGTAAATCCTGAGGATGCGCTGGAGCATACCAACCGCAAATTTATTAAGCGATTCAACCATCTTGAGGAAAACGCCCGGAAACTGAGTAAGCCTCTTCATGAAATGACGCTTGCCGAGATGGATGTCTTTTGGAACGAGGCAAAGAAATTTGAATAGCTCCCAATGAAGGTTTTGTCATTCGGGAAAAATTGGCCAACGTGGTTCCCGATAATGCTCATCCTGGCCAACATAATCCTGAAGATCATTTACCTGGATTCACGGGACATAGCGATGGATGAGCCCTTTACCATTTTCTATTCCCAGGCTGATCTTGCAGATATTTTCAAGATGTTGCCGGGTGAGAACAACCCGCCTCTTTTTTTCCTTCTTCTGCATTTTTGGATCAAACTATTCGGAATATCTGCTTTTTCTGTCAGGTTTCTCCCCTTTATTTTCAGTGTTATCACCGCGTTGGTGATCTTTCGTACCGGGCAACGGTTCTTTAGTATAAGAGTAGGGATGGTAGGCTCACTGCTCTATACATTCTCAAACTATCAAATGCTTTTTGCTCACGAGGCACGGGTCTATTCTCTTTTTGCATTGCTTACTTCCTGTTCGATGTATTTATTCCTGATGTCAGGCAGTAGGAGAGGTTCCCGTACAACAGTTGTGCTGTTGACGATGATCAATATATTGCTGGTTTATTCGCATTTCTTTGGTTTTTTTGTGATTGCAACTGAGATTTTTGCAGTGTTGGTTATTCGCCAATACCGCTTTTCAATTCTTAAACAAGTATTCATATCCAGCGCAATAGTCCTCTTTTTTTACATCCCATACCTTCCAGTTTTCGTTACCAGGTACACAGCAACGGCCCATGCCGGAACCTGGGTTTCCCCGCCGGTTTTTTCAGATCTGTATACCATGCTATGGCGATATAGCAATGTTCCTTTGGCCACTGTTTTTTTTATCGGGATCATTGCTGCGGGAGGGATATTCTGGATTAAACGGTATCACAACAGCACGGGTACAGGGTCTCCAGAAGGGAAGCTGGTTATTCTTTGGTTTTTGGCCCCATATACGTTCATGTTTCTTCTGTCGTTCATCTGTCCGATGTTTCTCGATCGGTATACGGTATTTATATCTATCGGGTATTATCTTACCATCGCGATGTCCCTTGACGCAATTGCCTCAAACAGGTGGTTATTCGGTTTTATTTCGATCGCGGCTCTCCTTCTCATGGTATTCACCTTCCATCCGAATATTGATAACAGACGGAGGCTGAAGGAGGTTGCCGTAAAAGTAGGGGCATACAAGACTCCGGGAACCGTCGTAATTATTTGTCCATCGTGGCTTGAGTATGGATTTGCCTATCATTACCGGCTTGAGTACTTCAAAGATTACAGGAATCTCAGAAGAAGACTTGGCGGTGAAGGAATATACCCTGTGGACGCACTATCTCAGTTGGACACGGTGGCTATAAAAGAGGCCACCAGCGTACTATACTTTGAGGAGTGGGCGACGCTGGTGGACAAGAAAAATAAAATACAAAACTGGCTTTCAACCGGTTTTAATCATGTTTCTGACGAAAAGGTCGTTGAATCCTTTATTTTGCACCGATACACGCGACCTATCAGGAATTAGTGCTTGCTGAGGTAATCGGCAACACCTTCTGCGGTGGCTTTCATTCCTTCGCTGCCTTTGTGCCAGTTGGCAGGGCAAACTTCACCGTTTTCTTCGAAGAACTGCAGTGCATCAACCATACGAAGTGCCTCATCAATACTGCGGCCCAAAGGGAGGTCATTTACCAACTGGTGACGAACGATACCTTCTTTGTCAATAAGGAAGAGTCCGCGGTATGCGACCGGGCCGCCTTCAAACTCCATGGTCCCATCTTCATTATAAAAGAATTCCCCTGCCAGAACATCATAATTTGCGGAGATTGTTTTTGACAAGTCGGACACAAGCGGAAACTTTACACCTTTGATGCCGCCATTTTTGAGTTCAGTATTGAGCCATGCCCAATGTGAAAACTTGGAATCTACCGAGCAGCCAACTACTGCAACGTTACGTTTCTCGAATTCCTCAATTCTATCCTGAAATGCTATTATTTCGGTTGGGCAAACAAAAGTAAAATCGAGGGGATAGAAGAAGAAGACCACATGTTTCTTTCCGATATACTGCGACAGTGAGAATTTATCAACAAATTCACCACCATTAACTACTGCTTCAGCCTCAAACTGCGGAGCTTTTTTACCTACTAATACTGACATGTTTCCAATTTTAGGGTTACTGTTTATTTTCTTGCAAAGATAAAAATTATTTAGAAACATTTTTAATAAACCAAACAATTAACTTTTATTTAACGCCTGGCAGCGTCTGTCTTATTTGTTCATTTTTGGAAAAGTCGAAAAGTGTCATTTTCCTTAATTCATACAGACTACGCCAGTATGTCTGAAGCGCGAAATAGTATCCTTTTTCTGCATTATCTGTCTCAGTCTGGGCGTTATTGAGGTCGAGGATGCTATTTATTTTTCCAATCAGGTAACGACCTTTTGTTACTTCATAACTCTTTTTTGCCACTGCTGCTGCCTGTTCGGCGATCTGTACCTGGTTTTGCTGCATATTGCATTGGATGGCCTTCTGGTAAACGTTTTGATCAAAGTCGATAGCTTCCTGTTCGAGGTTGTTTTTTTCGATCTCTTCGTTCGATTCAGCTACTTTAATTTTCCCGCGGGCAACTCCCCAGTCAACAATCGGGACTGTCATGCCAACCGCAACTTGTCTCTGATCGGCCGGATTTGTATAGGCATCAACAACGGTTAACCCTTTTTGCTGAAGCCCGATGATGGCTGTGATATCGACATCAAATCTTCCTTCCAGGCGGGCTTTATTAACGGCACTTGACGCTTCCAGTCTTCGTTTGGTAAAATTATAGGTTGTGGTGGAATACAACTTTGCCTTTTCCCTGGCGACAACCGGGTCGATTCGAAAAAAACTGATCTGGTTGGGAGGGAGCAATATGATTCTTGTTTGATCCTGAAGATGCAGGTAGGACTTAAACCGGAATCGTGCATTTTCGAGGGCAAGCTGAGCATTTTCGACCTGTGCCTGTGCCTTGAGGAAGCTAAGTTGCAACTGGAGGAGATCATTCTCAGCAATTTTTCCAAGCTGATACCTGCCTTTTGCAATGTTGTAGAGTGTTTCGTAATTTGACCGGTTTGTGTCGGCAATTGTTTTATCAACCTGTGCCTGCAGGAGATTAAAGAAATGATTGGTGGCCATGATGGCTATTTGCTCGATATCTTCTGAGAACTTACGTTCTGCGATACTGTATTGCAGTGGTTTTAATTTCCTGTCCCATCTGAAAGAATTGTATTTGAAGAGTGGCTGGCTAAGCTGGATATTTACTGGTGTACTGAAGTAAGGAACCGGGTTGGGCTGATCGGCATTATACTGACCCTGGAAAGCAGAATTGATTGAGACGGTTCCTCCTGTCACGCCGATCTTTTGGGTCACAGCGAGATTCGCATTGGCCAGTACGTATTTATACGACGAATATTTCTGAACTCCGTCGATGCTTTGCGATTGGATTGACTGGTTGATAAACGGCATGGTGCCGGAGAGGATTAACGAGGGCCGGTTGGACGCCTGGTAAGACCTGTATTCCCAATAGGCAGAACGAAAAGCCTGTTTGGCATTTAAGGCATCGGGTGAATCTTCCTGGGCTCTTAAAATAGCTTCTTCAAGGGTAAATTGGCGTATCAGTTCTTGCCCTTGCGCCAAATGGCAAAATGCCCAAAGCAGGCAACTCAAAAATATGACCTTATTCATCCGAAATTTATTATTATTCATGTCTCAGCGATTCAACAGGATCCTGAATTGCTGCACGTTTGGCGGGCATATAACCGAAAATGATTCCTACTGATGCAGAGACTCCGAAAGAGATAACGATTGACCAGGGGGATACGATGGTCAGAATATCTGTTATTTCCATGATGCCTTTAGAAAGCGCAAGTCCAAGGATGATGCCGATGAGTCCGCCTGAAATACTGAGCAGGGTGGCTTCCATGAGGAACTGTAATACAATATCTCGTTTGGTCGCGCCGATGGCTCTTCGGATACCGATCTCCTTTATCCGTTCCATGACGGAGGCAAGCATGATATTCATGATCCCGATTCCACCAACCAGCAGGGAGATGCTGGCAATTGCCCCGAGAACGATATTGAAGATATCTTTAGTTCGCTGTTCCTGTTTGAGAAGAAGCTCAGGTACTTTAATTTCTACATCATCAACTCCTGCATGCCGGCGGAGCATCATTTTTTTCAGAATTTCCGTAGTAGGACCGATCTGGCTGCTCTCCTTAACCTGTACAACGATCTTGTCAATCTGGTTCTTGCTGTTAACATCCTGGTTGCCGCTTGATATGTATACTGCATCATCACTGACAAATGTTGTATTCCCGTGAAGTGAGGATTCGGTGATCATCGAGCGGTCCTTGAACCTGCGGAGGAGCGTTTGTATTGGCGCATAGATGGTATTGTTGTAATCTGAGATGCCGAGGTTGTCGACACTTGACTGACTGATTTCACGTTTTTTTAATACCCCAACAATTGTCAGCCAGATTGCTCCGCATTTAATGTCCTGGCCAATTGGATTCTCTGTTGGAAAAAATTTGGATTTCATTACCGGGCCGATGATACACACCGATTTTCCATCCCGGAGTTGTTCCTCATTAAACATCTCACCTTCCTGAAGATCAAGTGCGAAAACCTTAAAAAAATCCGGAGTCACCCCGGTCAATTTGGAGGATGTTCTAACCCCGTCCTTGATGATATCGGTTTCGTAGATCACCTCGGGGCTAACCGTTTGAACCGTTGGGATGATCCCTTTGATGCTTTCAGCATCCTTCATGTTGAGCCCCGGTGAAAATTTTCCCTTATTTCTTTCGTTTCCCTGGTCCTTGGATTGCGACTGGCTGTCCTGACTATTATTTTGTGCTGAGCTTCCTTTTGGTTTCTCTGGTTTAGGTGCGATGATAATGTTATTGACCCCAACCAGTTTCATCTGGTCGAGGATCTCTTTTTTCGCACCGTTGCCAATGGCCATCATGGTAATCACCGCTGCAACTCCAAAGATGATGCCCAGTGCGGTAAGGATCGACCTGAATTTATTAAGAAAGACAGCTTCCAGGGCAATATTGAAAATGTATTTATAGCGTTCCAGCATGGTACAGCATTTTATTTTGACAGGCGGAGATTGTGGTGGCTGTATGCGAACTATTTTTTAAATACCGCAGGATTTTCTGGTTTTGCCTTCACCGAATCCCTGGGAGGTTTCTGTGACTTCGGCGCTGTTTGTTTATCCTTATATTTAAGAAGAACTTCTTTGGGCAGAGTTTCCAGCGAGAGTTTTTCAGAATTTTCAGGCGGAACGAGGAGCACTTCATCTTTTTCAGCCAGACCTGCTCTTAAAATAATCTCGTTATCGTTTGACAATCCGACCACAACCTGCTGACGAACCACTGATCTGCCGTCTTTTTTATAGACAAAGGTGATGCTGTCCTGATTAAAAATAGCTTCCAGCGGGATAAATAAAACACTGTCGATGATACTCGTAAGGATGGTGTTTTTGGTCGTCATGGCAGGGCGGAGGATGGAATCGAATTCATTGACAAGGATCCGCACTTCATAAACTTTGGCATTGGTATTTTGCTGTTGTTCCCCGATGTTGGCGACCTCTATCACTTTGCCTGTGAATTTTTTTTCGGGAAATGCATCAATTCCTATCTTTACCTGTTGTCCGGACTTTACTTTGCTGATATCGATTTCGTTGACATAGGTCTTTGAGATCATCTCTGAAAGGTCGGGAAGTTCAGCAACCACGTTATCCCACGCATTGACGGTTGCCCCGACACCCATCTTATTGCCGTCCCAGTTACGCTTATAAATAACCATGCCGGCTTTGGGTGCATTGACTGTAAATTGTTTCAGCACATCCATCATTTGTTCCAGCTTTCTTTTTGCCTGGTTATAGGAGGCAGATACCTCCTGCATGTTGGCAACCGCTTTCTGATACCGAAGTTTATAATTTTTTTCAGCCTGGTCGAATGCCCTTCCTGATTTCTCCAATTCTATCTGGACCTGCCTGATGGTAGCGGGTGGTTCGTATTTTGACTGTTCGAGGGTGATTTTCTTTTCCTCCAGTGAATATTTGAGATTTATGAGTTCGTCGCGGGCGTTGCGGAGTTCGAGTGAGGTGTCGAGCCGTGTTTTGGTCATCTGCGACTCAAGTTTCTCAAGGTTTGTCTCTTCATCCTTTATTTTGTTCGAGATTTCAGTTCTGTCGAGCGCAGCAACGTACTGACCTGAATCAACAACCGTTCCGTCGGCGATGATGTCCTGTATCTTCACCTGCCAGATCTGAACCTGCCGCAAGCCTTGCGGACCATAAATTTTTTCAGAACTTTTGGCGATTAGTTCACCGGTTGTTGTCACTTCGATCGGAAAACTTCCTTTTTGAACCTTTGCTGTTATCTGTTGTCCTTTGTTGTCTTTGGCGAGCAGGAAATACGCAACAACTGCGAGGACAACAATCCCGGCAATACTATAAATGTACTTTTTGTGGATCATGGAGTAATAGATTGGCGAGAACTTCTAGATGTCGATATTCGCGTACCTGGCATTCTTTTCGATGAATTCTCTTCTTGGGGGTACATCATCACCCATCAGCATTGAAAAAATACGATCGGCTTCGGTCCCGTTTTCAATTTCGACCAGCCTTAACGTTCTGAATTCAGGATTCATGGTGGTAAGCCAGAGCTGTTCTGCATTCATTTCCCCGAGACCTTTATAGCGTTGCACGTGGATTCCGGACTCTTTCCCGGAGGCGCTCATTTCAGCTACTATTTTCATACGTTCCTCTTCAGTCCAGCAGTATTTCTGGGTGGTTCCCTTTTTCACAAGGAACAGTGGGGGCGTTGCGATGTAAACATGTCCGTTTTCGATCAGTTCCTTCATATACCGGAAGAAGAATGTCAGGATGAGGGTGGCGATGTGACTGCCATCCACGTCGGCATCTGTCATGATGATGACCTTATGATAACGAAGTTTGTCGAGGTTTAGTGCTTTGCTATCCTCCTCGGTGCCAATTGTTACACCGAGTGCGGTAAAGATATTCTTGATCTCTTCGCTGTCGAAGATTTTGTATTGCATGGCTTTTTCCACATTCAGAATTTTACCACGCAATGGAAGGATGGCCTGAAAACGGCGGTCTCGGCCCTGTTTGGCGGTTCCACCTGCAGAATCTCCCTCTACCAGATAGATTTCACACTGTGCGGGATCGCTTTCAGAGCAATCAGAGAGTTTGCCAGGGAGACCTGAACCGGAGAGCACATTCTTTCGCTGTACGAGTTCACGCGCTTTACGAGCAGCATGACGTGCAGTGGCCGCAAGAATTACTTTATTTACAATGGTACGGGCCTCCTTCGGATGTTCTTCCAGATAATTGGTGAGCATTTCGCTGGCAAGCTGGTCTACAACACCCATCACTTCATTGTTGCCAAGCTTGGTTTTGGTCTGGCCTTCGAATTGGGGCTCCTGAACTTTCACCGAGATGATGGCGGTAAGGCCTTCGCGGAAGTCGTCGCCGTTGATGTCGAATTTAAGTTTTGCCAGCATGCCTGTTTTATCAGCATAGCTTTTCAGAGTGCGGGTGAGTGCCCTGCGGAAGCCTGCCAGGTGCGTACCGCCTTCATGAGTGTTTATATTGTTAACGTAGGCATGAATATTTTCCGAGAATGAGGTGTTGTACTGCATGGCAATCTCCAGCGGAATATTGTTTTTCTCCCCTTCCATGCAAATCGGTTCGGGGATCAGTTTTTCGCGGTTGGCATCAAGGTAGTTGATGAAATCGCTGAGACCATCCTTGGAATAGAAGATATCGGTGACAAAGTTTCCGTTGTCATCTTTTTCCCGGTAGTCGGTTATTGTAAGCGTAATCCCTTTATTCAGGTAGGCAAGTTCGCGAAGACGGGAGGAGAGTATTTGATAGTCGTATTTATCAACGATAAATATTTCATTATCAGGTAAAAAAGTGATCTCAGTACCGGTTTTATCGGTGTTTCCAATCGTTTTAACAGCATAGCGTGGCTTCCCATAGGCATATTCCTGTTGAAAGATATGCCCGCTTCGCTGAATCACCACATTCAGTTCTTTTGAAAGTGCATTTACAACTGAAACGCCGACTCCATGCAGACCTCCTGAGACTTTGTAGCTGTCTTTATCGAACTTTCCACCGGCATGAAGCACCGTCATTACGACTTCCAGCGCTGATTTCTGCTCTTTTTCATGAAAGTCTGTCGGGATTCCACGGCCGTTGTCGTTAACCGTAATGGAGTTATTCTCATGGATATAAACATCAATTTGATTACAGTAACCTGCCAGGGCTTCGTCGATAGAATTGTCAACGACTTCGTAAACCAGGTGGTGCAACCCTTTCACGTTGATATCGCCGATGTACATTGCAGGGCGTTTTCTTACGGCTTCCAATCCCTCCAGAACCTGGATGTTATCGGCGGTATAGTTCTGACTTGCGTTTTCTTTTTCTATATCTGTCATAATCAGTCAATTATATATTTTCAACTATAAAACAAAGGTAGGAAAAAAAACCATATCCTGCGCTGGGAAAACATGAGGAAAATAAGGGATTTTATTAACAAAAAGTGGTTAAAAACCGGAGGTCATTTTTTGCATGATTATTCCGGCAGAATTTCCATCACCGAACTCATTTTTTTGCGGTTTGCCGGGGTGGGGGGCTAAGGCTGCTTTTATAATGAGTTCGGTGTCGGGTCCGGTAATAATATTCCAGTTATCATGTAAAGTTTCCACCCATTCGGTTTCCGTGCGCAGCGTTATGCAAGGTCGGCCGAGGAAATAGGCCTCTTTCTGAAGTCCGCCGGAATCGGTAAGCACCTTCCGTGCATTCATGGTCAGCTTCATCATTTGAAGATACCCTACAGGTTCGATAATTTTCACATTGGATGGTATGATGGCACTTGACTTTAGGATGTTCTTCGTTCTCGGGTGAAGGGGCAGGACGATTTCCGAATCAAGCCGGGCGAAGGCGTTGAAGATATTCCTGAGATTACCTGGGTTGTCGGTGTTTTCGGCCCGGTGAATGGTGGCGAGCATGTATTCCTGGGGGATGCCCGTGGTGATGTATCTTTCCGGATTATCGAGAATAAGTTTTTGGTAGAACAGCACAGAGTCGTACATTACATCTCCGGAAAAGCAGGTGAGAGGCAGCAAGCCTTCATTTTCGAGGTTGGTGATGGCTGTGCGTGTAGGAGCAAAAAGGAGGTCGGAAATACGGTCGGTTACAATGCGGTTGATCTCCTCGGGCATCATGCGGTTGAAACTCCTGAGACCTGCCTCAACATGGGCGACAGGAATATGAAGTTTGGTGGCTGCCAGCGCCCCTGCCAATGTAGAGTTTGTGTCGCCATACACCAGTGTGAGGTCGGGCCTTTCCTTAAGCAGAATGTCTTCAATTCCCTGCAACATGGCCCCTGTTTGTCTGGCATGGCTACCGGAACCCACTTCGAGGTTATAATCGGGTTGTGGAATGTTGAGCTCACGGAAAAAAATCTCCGACATGTTCTCATCGTAATGCTGGCCGGTGTGAAGTAAAACCTCATGCACAGCAGGATTTGTCTTCAGCACTCTGGATACAACGGCAGCTTTGATAAACTGGGGACGGGCTCCTACAATTGTGACAATTTTCATGATCAAAAGTTAAAAAAAACAACAGTTCTGTAAGCGGGATTCTGTTTTAATCTGTCATTTATCTGCACCTGGCGTCACCGACAGGTTTTAGCAACCTACCCTCCGGCATCGGGCGAGCAGCCCTTGGCAGCCGGTATACTTGGTCTTTCAACCCATGAGGTTTACCCCTCAGGCAGGTTGCCCGGCCTGACCGTGGTCTCTTACACCGCGTTTTCACCCTTACCCGGTAAGCCGGGCGGTTATTTTCTGTGGCACTCGCTGTCCCCGGTTTTATCCAGATCCTTCCTGTTAGGAAGCATGGCGCTCTGCGTTGTCCCGACTTTCCTCCCCATTTAGCATGGAGCGACAGAACGAACTGTTGTTGGGCAAAATTACGAATATTCCGGTAATTCTGGGTACCTTTGTCGATCCGATTCCGCGTTGAGATTCCATTTACGCTTCAGACCCGCGGCTCCCGCTTATGAAAGACTTAAGTACCGGCAATGAAGGCAGGTTGATCCTGAAATTTGCAATTCCGATGTTGCTTGGTAATGTGTTTCAGCAGATGTACAATGTTGTCGACAGCATCATTGTGGGCAAGTACATTGGGAAGGAGGCCCTCGCGGCGGTAGGCACCAGCGGCCCCATCATCTTTCTGCTCATCTCTTTCATCATAGGTATTACAATGGGTTTTACCGTCGTTGTTTCACAATATTTTGGAGCCAAGGACATTGAAAAGGTGAAACGCGCAATCAACACCATGTATATCTTCCTGTTTTTTGTGTCGCTGGTGGCGACAGGTTTAGGAATCCTCCTCACAGACTTGATCTTTAGCTTGATCAACCTTTCCCCTGCCATCATACCACAGGCAAAACAGTTTCTTGTAATATTCTTTGCGGGACTGATCTTTCTTTTTGGGTATAATGGAACAAGTGCCATTTTGCGCGGACTGGGAGATTCAAAGACCCCGCTTTATTTTCTTATCGGTTCAGTGGGGCTAAATGTTGTACTCGACCTGATATTCGTTCCCGTTTTCCATTGGGGCGTTGCCGGGGTTGCGCTGGCAACAGTAATTGCGGAGGGAACCGCCTTTATTGCGCAGATAATCTACCTGAATAAATACCACAAAGTGGTAACTTTCTCTCTGAGTAATCTTACTTTCGACAGAGATATTTTCTTTAAGAGCATCAAGATCGGATTGCCCACGGGTTTTCAGCAAACTTTTGTCGCTGTAGGGATGGTCGCGTTGTACTGGGTCGTAAACCGGTTTGGGGTAGATGCCAATGCTGCTTACAGCGCTGCCGGAAGGATTGACATGTTCGCTGCCATGCCGGCCATGAGTTTTGCAGTCGCTTTGTCGACATTTGTGGGGCAGAACCTTGGAGCTAACCGACCCGACCGGGTGAAGGCCGGGCTTAGGGCAACACTTATCATGACGAGTGGACTCTCGCTGGTAATATCGATCGTTACAGTGCTATTCGGCCGACCGTTAATGATGATGTTTACCTCCGATAACGTGGTTATTGAAATGGGACAGGACTATCTGAAGATTATCGGTTCTTTCTATATCCTGTTTTCGGTAATGTTTGTGATCAATGGCCTCCTCAGAGGGGCGGGCGATACTTTCGTCCCTATGTTTATCAGTTTGTTTGCACTGTGGCTGGTGCGGATACCCGTAGCCTATTTCATGTCAAAAAATCCGGCTATCGGGGTTGATGGAATCTGGTGGTCGATTCCCATTGGCTGGCTGGCTGGCGTGGTTCTTTACTATTGGTACTATACCCTGGGGAGGTGGAAAACAATGGGGGTTGAAAAATACAAATCGCAGAACGCGAAGCCGTTAACGGATGGACATCCGGTCGAGGACGCTACATAAATCCCTTGTCAGCTCCTTTCTTGAGTATTTGCTGATATTCCTGCTATCTGACTTTAATTTTCCGGAATTAAAATCGCGGTAGAGGGAAAGAATATTTTTCTTCATGGTGGCTGAATCCCCGAATGTTGAAAGGAGTCCGGCATTTGTATCCTTGAGGATCCTTGCTGCATCGCCATCTTCGGGTCCAAGGCAGAGAATGGGGCGCCGGGCTGCAAGGTATTCAAAAAACTTTCCTGTAAGTATCATTTTAGCATTCGGCGTGTTGTTGATAATCAACAGAAGGACTTGCGACTGTCGCTGACACTCTAATACCTCGTTGTGTGGCATGTAGTTTATGCGATGGACGAATTTATTGAGCCCGTATTCCTCCAGTGACCGGGTAACCTGAACATCGACTTTTCCTACCAGTTTTATCTCCAGATCAGCTGCCAGATTCCCGTTTTCTGAAGTCAACTCCTTCAGGGCCATCCACAGAGTAATCGGGTTTCGGCTACTCACAAGGGTGCCGATGTGGGCGATGGAAAATTTTTTGTCGGGTATCACCGCTGTTGTGTTGTCAATGTCGCCAAGGTCATATCCATTCGTAATCACATCGTAGTGTCGGGTCAGAATTTTCCTGAAATCGGATGCCATGGATTCGCTGATAACTGTAACGGCAACTGCTTTTTCCAGGACTCTCTTTTCCAACTGATGATGTTTTGCATCCGCCCACCATGAAAGTTTCAGATCTTTATAAAAATCGATGTTGGTCCACGGGTCGCGGAAGTCTGCCAGCCATGGTATGCCGAACCGTTGTGCCAGCGGCATGGCGATGAGGTGCATGCTGTGGGGCGGTCCGGTTGAGATGATCGCCTCAACCGGGTGGTTTTTAAGATAGGTGCCAAGGAATTTGACAGAAGGTTTGATCCAGAATTTCCGTGCGTCAGGGATGAAGAAATTCCCACGGATCCAGACAGAGATATCCTCAAGGGTCCGGTTTTTCGTTTTCTCAGTCAGAAAAGCAGCATTTATTTTCTCCTCTTTCTTCTGACCGAGAAATCTTTTGTAGGCATTGTAGGGTTCCCAGATAGGGGATTTCAGAACCTCAAGGTCTTTTGGTACATCGTTGAAAAGCGATGGGTCCGACTCAGGATATTCAGGATTTTCGGGGGTGTAAACCACGGGTTCCCAGCCATAACCCCGCATGTATTTCACGAACTTCAGCCACCGTTGCACGCCGGCACCACCGCTCGGGGGCCAGTAATAGCTGATGATCAGTGCTCGTTTCATTCCTGTGATTTCAGCGATTTCCTGATTTCCATGCCACCCAGGCCGACGACCAGGAGGATAAGCAGGATTGAGCTGATTAGGGATACCTTTTCGCCAACCCGGTAAACACTGGGTTCAAACCTGAATTCAACCTTGTGGTCGCCGGCAGGCAGCACCATGGCGCGAAGAACATAATTTGCGCGGAAATGCGGAGCAGGTGTTCCGTCAACGTAGGCGTTCCATCCTTTGGGATAATAGATCTCCGAAAACACAGCCAATCCTGCATTTTTTGTACGGTAGTGGTATGTCAATGCATTGGGTGCGTAGGTGTCGAGTTTGATGTAATCGAGTGTGTCCCTGGCCGGTGAGAAGTGCTTGAGGTTATCAGCAAACTGCGTGTCAACAATGGCCACAGAATCGGGTTTGAATCCGGTAAGGGCATTGATCTCGGCATCGGCATTGCCGGCCATCTGAACGGCGCTGACGAACCAGGCATTACCGAGGGCACCGGGGTTGAGTTGTGCCACTGGTTGTTTGTTTGCATCAGGAATGATAAAATATTTGGTGTTCAGCATATTCATAACTGCCATGTTGTTCTTGCTGATCTGGTTTTCGATCAGTTCCTGATACCGGCGGAGTTTTGCCCCGTGGTAGCCTCCAATGGATTTGTGGTAGTAAGATGTGGAGGCATCGTTGAAGGTGTTCGTAGTGAGGTTTATCACCCGGAAATCAGGGTCTTTATCCTGCAGGATCTGGGTATCGGCTGCTGAGGGCTCGAAGGGATTTTCGACTTTCGACTTCGAAGTAAAGCTTGCATCGTTCAGGTAATGTTTGTTTACCCAAAACATATCGCCCAGAATCATTAATACGATGCCGATATAGGCATACTCCTTTTTGATCTTGTTGAAAAGCACAGCCCAAAGCGCTCCGGCTGATATCACGATCATTACCAGTGCACGGATGGCATCGGTACGGAGCATATTTTTTCGTTCAACGCGCACTGCCTGCATAAACCAATCGGGGAGCTGAGTGGCAAAGTTTTTATCCGTATTGCCAACAAAATCGAGGAACATGCCGGGAAAAAGTGCAAAGAGTAAACTGATGCCCCCGGTGATTGCGAAGGCAATCTGAAGTCCCTGGAAAATCCGTTTTTGTTCCTCCTTTTGTTCTACCAGGACTTTTACAGCCAAAATACCGAGCAATGGCATTGTGAATTCCGCAATCACGAGGATCATGGAGACCGCCCTGAATTTATTATATCCGGGTACCCAGTTAAGGAAGAATTCGGTAACCGGCATCAGATTATGTCCCCACGATAAAACAAGCGACAGGAGCGTTGCTGCAAGCAACCACCATTTGATCGGACCTTTTACGATGATTAGTCCAAGGAGGAAAAGGAAACAAATGATGGCTCCTATGTACACCGGGCCTGAGGTAAATGGCTGGTTTCCCCAATACATGAATGGAACCGGCGAACTGGTGAACTGTTTGATTGTGGCGTCGTCAATGTTGTTGGATTTCATTGCCTTTACAATCTCCGAACCGTCTCCCAGTTTAACACTTGAAGAACCTCCATAATAGTTTGGGAACATGAGCGTCATCGACTCGCCGATGCCATAGCTCCATTGTGTGGCGTAATCTTTGTCCAGTCCGGAAGTACGGTTCTGTTTTTCGGTTGTAAGTTCTGATTTTCCCCTGATGGTATATTTCCCGTATTCATAGGTAGCCCAGAGGCTGGTAAGGTTCGTAAGCACCGCGAATGTCAGGGCGATGACGAGAACTCCCACGGCGGTGAAAAAAGGCGCCAATTCTCTGAATCGTATCGCGTGAATGAGTTTAAACAATCCCAGCAGGAGGGCAATGATGGCAAGGTAATAGGTGATCTGCGGATGGTTCGCTTTCACCTCCAGCGAGAGAAAAATGGCCGTTAAAATGCCGCCCCAGAGGTATTTGCGTCGCAGGGTGAGTATGATGCCGGCAATAACCGGAGCCATGTAGCCGATGGCATGGGCTTTCGAATTATGTCCTGCTTCGATGATGATAAAGAAATAGGAGGAAAAGGCAAAGGCTATTGCCCCTACAATGGCAAGCCATGGATCGACCCGCATGATAAGGAGCAAAATGAAGAACCCGATAAAGTACAGGAATACGAGGTTGGCCGGATGCGGAAGGTTCAGGGTGAAAATCTTGTCGAGAAACCCGATCAGGTTCGAGCTGTAAACTGCCGAGATCTGGTAGGCCGGCATTCCGCCGAACATGGAGTTGGTCCAGAGTGGTTCCTGCCCGGTTGAAGTCCTGAAATCAACAATCTCTTTCGACATCCCCTGGAAATTAATGATGTCGCTCTGCAGAATCCTTTTTCCTTCAAGCAACGGAGAGAAATAGATCATTGTGATGACCAGGAAAATACCAATAGCTCCAAGATATGGAAGCCAATTCTTGAAATCAATTTTTTTCATGGGAATGTATCGTTATCGGATTGGATAAAATAAAAAAAGAAGATAATGAACTTATCTTCTTTTCTATACAAAATTGCGTAAAATTCTGATTGAACCTATCGATCAATGACAGAAAAATTATTCCTTGTCCAGGTACTCGTCGGAAACGGTCAGCTTTTTTCTGCCCTTGGCCCTTCTGGCTGCAAGCACTTTACGACCGTTGGCAGTCGCCATTCTTTCCCGGAAACCATGTTTGTTCTTCCTCTTCCTGTTCGACGGCTGGTATGTTCTCTTTGTCATTGTGGTAATTTTTTTGGGACTGCAAATGTACGTAAAAAAACTAAATAACAAAAAATATTTTCATCATTTCAAAATCACTGTTTGATCCATTTCTTGTAAAAAAGGACTCCCTTGTTACCAATGATGCGGATGAAGAACATTCCTGGTTTTATTACACTCAGGTTCAGCGTATTGATTCCATGTGCAAGGGACACAGAAACGATGCGTTTTCCGGCCAGATCAAAGATTTCAAGGCGGATGTTTTGAGTCGTGGCGTCAGTTGAAGAACCAAGATCGACGGTCAGTTTATCGACAACGGGACAGGGGGAGACTGAGATTCCCTGCGATGCGTCAACACCCAGATTTTCATTGTTTTCGTTTAAGCCGGCAGGCCATCTGCATCCTGTTGTGGGAACAGGGGTTGTAATTGTTGCCCGGATTTCTGGAGAAACCCCGCATCCATTCCACTCCCGCCAGGCCTTGGTGAGGGAGGTTTCTGGTCTTACGGTGTCGAAGCAGAAAAATGGTCCGTCGGTGGTCTGAACTAGGCGGGCAGGTACCCAGGCCGCCCCACCGTTGGTGCTATACTCTGCCCGGGAAAGTGATGAGAATGCGGGTTTTCTGATTTCAAAGTAACAGAGCGTATCTATTTGTGCGAAAGCAAAGTTGAGCTGAGGCAGGGGAGGCGGTGACCCGGGAAGGTATACCATAAGCGTATCAAATTCATTCAGGGTGTCCGGAAATGTAGCTTTGAGATAAACCGGGTAAAACTGGTTTGGAATGATCCCGGGTTTCGCACGGACCAGCATTCTTCCGGGAAGTTGGGGAATGGTAGTTGAAACAGGGAAAAGATCAAACCATGGGGCAGACCATTCGTAAGTCACTCCAGGATAGTAAGGTGCCCAAAGAATTTTTTCAGATGCAGCAGGATTGAGCGTGTCGATGCACATCTGGGCGATTCCATCGGTCGTGAGGATGGGTGTGGCTTTTTCATCAGTTTTCTTATAAACCCTTACATAATCGATGAGCATCGATTGGGGCAGGTCCGCGGCATTGGCCAGCGTAGTCATGTTTCCCACCGTGTTTGGTCCACTGCCAAAACGCAGACAGAAGGGAGCCAGAGGCTGACTGTAATGGGCGGCATCAAGGCAGAAAGGGGGCACCTTGTGCTGGTCAAGTTCCTTAACCATTACATTATTGATAAACCAGCGGATGGTATCGGGACTCCAGAACAGGCCGAAAGTGGTTTAGTTTGCGGCAAGATCATAATTGCCAATGCTGTCGGTCAGGTAAATTGACTGCACCTGTGAGGTATGTTTGTTGTCCCATGTCCAATGATAGGTGCCGTCGGCGATGTTATCATTGGCACCATTGAGTTCGAATACATCAATTTCATTCCAGGGACCCGGGCCGCCCGGGTTCAGCGGATCACCGATGCCCCAGAGCCACATCGAGGCACCCTGGAATCAGTTCGACTGCAGTATTTGAGATGACAGCGTTTCCGTTGCTGACGGAAACGTTGGCAGGATTCACTGCAAATTTGCGGACACAGCTTCCATTACCATCATCGATCGGATTGCTTTTATTCCATTTTACCGGATCCAGGCTGTTTCCTGTGAATTCATCACTGAAAATCAGGTTCCATCCGGGTTTTTCGACGGGATTGGGAAGAATGACAGCGGGGATACCAATTGATTTGTTCTCCCCGCCGTTGAGGCAATAGATTACATCGAATGGGGTGTACTGCGCTTTGGCACCAATCAAAGTGCAGAGGAAAATCTGAAATAGAATTCCGCGGATCATCAGATTCCGCATGGGTGAAGATTATTTTGCAGGAATATCCTTCAATGTTGCAACCAGAAAGTCCCAGAATTTCTGTACTGTGGCAATATTCACCTTTTCATCTGGTGAGTGCGGATAACGAATGGTCGGACCAAAGGAGATCATATCCCAGTTCGGGTAGGAGCCGCCAAGTATTCCGCATTCCAAACCAGCATGTATTGCTTTGATTTCCGGAATCTTTCCAAATTTACGGTTGTAGATTTCCTGCATGGTTTTCAGGATCGGGGAGTCGGGATTTGGTTTCCAGCCAGGGTATTTCCCGTCGAAAACAAACTCGGCACCCGCCATTTCGAACACACATTGCATCATCTGCTCCAGTTCGTCTTTGGCCGAGTCGACAGAACTCCTGAGAAGACATTGGATCCTGATCACCCCATTTTCCGACTTTACAATGGCCAGGTTGGTTGAGGTCTCAACAAGTCCGGGCATTTCGTTGCTCATTCGGATAACACCATTGGGGCAGGCATAAACGGCATTCAGCAAGTTTTTCTGGCTCTTTTCATCCATCACAAATTTGGGCAGGTCGGCAGGGGTAGCTTCCATCTTCATGTCGGGCTCTACCGCCGAAAGCTCTTTTCTAACGGTCTGTTCAAATGCCTTCAGATCCTTCAGGAAACCATCGGCTTTTTCGGCCGGAACATTGACAATAACAAAAGCTTCACGCGGGATGGCGTTACGAAGGCTGCCACCGTCGATGGATGAAAGTCTTAATCCGTGTATATGTGAAGCCTGCCACAGAAAACGGTTCATTACCTTATTGGCATTACCGCGGCCAAGGTGAATGTCAACACCGCTGTGACCGCCTTTAAGGCCGGTGAGACTGATTTTGCAGGCTACATGGCCGGCGGGAACAGGCATTTCCAAATAGTTGAATTTAAAATTACCGTTGGTTCCGCCTGCACAGCCAATATATAGTTCTCCTTCGTCTTCAGAGTCCATATTGATCAGGATGTCTCCCTTGATAACACCAGGCTTCAGGTTTGTAGCTCCGGTCATTCCGGTCTCTTCATCGGAGGTAAAAAGTGCCTCGACGGGTCCGTGTACCATGTCCTTTGCTTCGAGAACAGCCATGGCGGCGGCTACACCCATTCCATTATCGGCACCCAGGGTTGTTCCCGTAGCTTTTACCCATTCGCCATCCACATGTGCATCGATGAAATCGGTTGTGAAATCGTGGACTTTATCTGTATTCTTTTGCGGCACCATGTCAAGATGACCCTGAAGAATAACACCTTTCCGGTTCTCCATTCCCGGAGTTGCAGGTTTTCGAATAATTACATTGCCTACCTCATCCTTGATTGTTTCGAGGCCAAGGTTTTTACCAAAGGCGACCATGAACTCCTGAATTTTATCTTCATGTTTGGAAGGTCTGGGGATCCGGGTAAGACTGTAGAAATTCTTCCACAGGTCTTTGGGTTCGAGATTGCGGATGTCGTTGCTCATAGTATTAAGAAATTAAGGTGTTTTCGTTTGGCTCAAAGGTAAAAAAAATGGCACTTTGCCAATCTAAGTGGGTAAATTTACTGAAACTATAGCAACGAACAACATGTAATGATACAAAAAAATAAAATATTTGACATTTTCCCGGGCATCAATCAATTGCCTTATTCGCAAAATTACTGGATGACCAAG
>JANXZO010000019.1 GCA_025355465.1 Bacteroidales bacterium | reverse complement strand
ACATTAAGCAAACTTGCCTTAAGATATGATATCTGTTTTCAGGGGGTCAATTTGCCCCGTAATGAGGGGGTCAATTTGGAGCGTTTTCAGGGGGTCAACTTAAAACGTACGATGGGGGTCAGTATGTGCGTATTTTCCAATGAATGCCTAACCCAAATAATGCAAAATCATATTTTACAGGGTCTGATTTGTCAAATTTTCGCAGTTCATTATCGAGCTCTTGAACAGCTTTGGCGTCGTTTTGTCTGCGCTTCATCAGACCCAATTTTCTTGCGATATTTCCGGAATGTAGGTCAAGGGGGCAGGATAATACTGAAGGAGAGATGTTTTTCCAAATTCCGAAATCCACGCCAGCATCGTCTTTACGGACCATCCACCGCAGGAACATGTTCAATCTTTTTGCAGCCGAACCATTGAACGGGTCCGGGATATGTTTTTGTGAACGGGCTGGATGGGGTATCGAGAAGAATTCGTTTTTGAAAGAATGAATGGCAGGTTGGATTGAATCATTGGTGACGTACTTGTTAAATATCCCCTCTAATCCATCTTTATTAAGATATATTGATTTTAAGGCTTCGATGAATACAAGCAGGTCCGTGGAGTTGAATGTACGATGAACAAAATGAGTTAGTTTTTTCAAATGCCAGGCTCTGTGATTCATAATAAAATCAAATGGAGAGTCTCCCATCAGACTCATCATTCCTGTTGCACTTTTTATTATCGAGACCCTGTTACCCCATGAGATAGTAGCTGTTAAAAAGCCTGAGATTTCTACATCTTCCTTTGAAGTATATAGGTGAGGTACCTGAATGGGGTCTAAATGGATGAAATCGGGATTATTATATTGGACAACCTTTGCGTCCAGAAATTCCTTTAACCCTGCAGTATCCGGGATCATAGCCGGTTGATACGTATCGTAAATTAGTTCAGCACTTGTATTGGCTTCAGCAGCCCTTTCCCGATCTCCACCGCTTTTTCGTTTTCGGGGATTAGTTTGTGGTGGCGGGCGGGAAGCGATTTTTCAAGTCCTTTATGCAGAAATTCCGGAGCAATCAGGGGTTTCAGTTTCAGGAATCCACCTAAAACGATCATGTTGAAAACCTTGGCCAGTCCCAGTTTGCTGGCTTCATCGGCGGCCTCGATAGCGTAAATGTTAATGTCTTTACGCTCCGGATGACGGGTGATGCCGTTGGGGTCGTAAATCATCAATCCGCCGGGCTTTACCGTCTTTTCGAACTTATCCATCGACTGCTGGTTGAGGATGATCGCGGTATCGAAGGCGTTAATGGTAGGCGAACTGATGCGCTCATCGCTGATGATCACGGTAACATTGGCCGTTCCACCCCGCATTTCGGGACCGTACGACGGCATCCAGCTTACCTCTTTGTTCTGCATTACCCCCGAATAGGCAAGAATTTTTCCCATGGACAAAACACCTTGTCCGCCAAAGCCTGCTATAATGATTTCTTCTGTCATATTGCTAAATAGTGAAATGGTGAAATGGTGAAATGATGAGAAAGAGATTTATTCTTTATCGACCATCTCTTTTTTTTCAACTAATTTTCCATCAACCTTGATATCTCCGAGTGGATAGAAAGGAAACATGTGCTCTTCCATCCATTTATTTGCCTGAACCGGGGTCATTTTCCAGCCGGAGTTGCAGTTGGATACGACTTCCACAAAGGCCACACCCTTGTTTTCTTTCTGGAGTTCAAAGGCCTTGCGTAATGCTTTCTTGGTTTTGCGAACATTGCCCGGGGTATGCACCGCCTGCCGTGTTACAAAGTGAACTCCCGGCAGTTGCGCCACGAGTTCTGTGATCTTCAACGGATGACCCATGGTTGGGACATCGCGTCCATAGGGCGAAGTGGAGGATCTCATCCCGGGCAGAGTGGTCGGGGCCATCTGGCCGCCGGTCATCCCGTAAATTCCATTGTTTATGAAGATGATGGTGAAGTTCTCACCGCGGTTGCAGGCATGGATCGTTTCGGCAGTTCCGATGGCTGCCAGGTCGCCGTCGCCCTGATAGGTAAACACAAAATGGTCGGGCCACAGGCGTTTTACAGCCGTTGCAACAGCAGGTGCGCGACCGTGGGCGGCGCCGATCATGTCGATGTTGAGAAAGTCATAGGCCAGTACGGAACATCCCACGGGGGAGACGCCGATGGTCTTTTCATAGATATTCATCTCTTCGAGTACCTCCATGAGCATGCGGTGCACGGTGCCGTGCCCGCAGCCGGGACAATAACTCAGCGGCCGGTCGACAAGCAGGTCGGTCTTTTTATAGACAATATTTTCCGGTTTGCGTATTTCGATTTTTTCGAATTGTTCTTCCATGACTAACCTCCGATAATTTGTTTTTCAAGGGCTCTCACAACTTCATCCGGCGATGGGATGATTCCCCCGAAGCGACCGTAATGTTCAATTTTCACGCGACAGCCAACCGAAAGTTTAACATCTTCGATCATCTGGCCTGCATTCATCTCCACAACCAGGATGCCCTTTACGCGGTTGCCAATGAAAGCTACTTCCTGCGCAGGGAAAGGAAAGAGGGTGATGGGGCGGAATAGTCCGACTTTTATCCCTTTGGCACGGGCAAGGTCGGTGGCCTTCTGGCAGATACGTGCGGCAAGTCCGAAGGCGACAAAAATGTATTCTGCATCCTCGCAATTGATCTCTTCGTAACGTGTCTCATTCTCTTCCATGGTCTTGTACTTGGCCTGGAGCTTAAGGTTCACGCGCTCCTGTCCGGCGGGATCGAGGTCGAGGGAGGTGATGATATGATGGTCGCGACTGGCAGGACGTCCGTTCGATGCCCACGGGCATTGTTCGATGATCTGTTCGTCGGTGCGGCGTGGAATCTGATCGAAGAGGACCACTTTTTCCATCATCTGGCCGATGGCGCCATCGGAAAGGATCATCACGGGAGTGCGGTATTTGAAAGCCAGGTCGAACCCCAGTTTTACGTGGTCACACATCTCCTGTACTGAGGCCGGAGCAAGGACAAGCATGTGGTAATCGCCATGTCCGCCACCTTTCACTGCCTGGAAATAGTCGGCCTGTGATGGTTGAATGGTTCCGAGACCGGGTCCGCCACGAACAACATTCACGATCAACCCCGGAAGTTCGGCTCCCGCCATGTAGCTGATACCTTCCTGCATGAGACTGATGCCCGGGCTGGAGGAGGAGGTCATGACCATTTTTCCAGTGCCGGCGCCACCATAAACCATGTTGATGGAAGCTGTTTCGCTTTCGGCCTGAAGCACTACCATCCCGGTCCGTTCAAACGGTTTCTCTGCCATGAGGTATTCCATGACTTCCGACTGTGGTGTGATCGGGTAGCCGAAATATCCATCACAGCCTGCGCGGATGGCGGCTTCAGCGATGGCTTCGTTGCCCTTCATTAATCTGAGTTCACCCATTGAGTTGTATGTTTTTGAGTTTTATTCGGTGGTGACTTTAGCGCGGTAAACAGTGATCACCCCGTCGGGGCATACTACGGCGCAGTTTGTGCAGCCTGTGCATTCGTCATTGACTTTCATGGCGAAATGGTAACCTTTGCTGTTCACGTCCTTCGACATCGCAATCACCGTGAATGGACAGGCGGCAATGCACACTTCACAACCTTTGCAGCGCTCGGTGTTGATCACGATATCTCCCTTGATTTTAGCCATAGCTGAAGAGATTTTTAGGATTTGTTATGTGGGACGAAATTACTGAATTTTCCCGGATGCGGAATGGCTCAATGTTAAGAAAATAACAGAATATGGATAATTTAGAATCGGTTTAATCAGGGGAATGGATTGCAATGTGTTAGGTTTATAAACGAAAGAAGCCACCCGTTGGGGCAGCTTCGCACAGTTGAGGAAGGTAAACAGAGTATTATTCGAAGTCGGCTACAGTGGGTGTTGTGGGTGCCAGGTAGCTGTAATCGGTTACCGCTGAAGAATCGGCCACGGCATCTTCAAAAGTCGCCACATTGGGCAAAGTGGGTGCAAGGGATGTTAAAATAATTTCTTTGTTGCTGTTTGAGACCGGGAGGGATTCATTATTGGTTTCGGCGCAAAGACCATTCACTGAGAAGGCAAGGGCGGCTGCTAAGATAATAGATGTTGCTTTCATTTTGGTTGTTGTTTGAGTTTGATGAAGCAAAGATACAGCAGATGGCAAGGGGGGTACAGATGGAATCGTCTGGTTTGGCGTTAAACCCGACGAACGGGGGGCATGCATCGTTGAAAAGGTTCCTCAATAACGACTCACAACTTAATCTTTCTGAAGTATTCTTCTGTGAAAACAGGATCGACGCTGTGGTAGAATGCGATGAGGAGCATGATTTTTTTGCGAATGCGGTCGTTGTTGTCAACGATATCCCAGAATTCGCGGGAACCGGTGAAGAGATTCTGGGCACAAACATTTACATCTTCTTCGATGGAGGCCTGGGAATATTTTGATAAAAATCCGCGTTCAAACAATTCCGGGTCGAAATCCATGGAGGCTTCACCATTGAGCATGGCATCTACGCCACCGCTGCCATAACTGAAACTGGAAGGATTCGCCAGCTCCCATTTCTCTGTTTTAAATTTGTGCGGATAGGCTCGCTTTAAGACACTTGAAAATTCGTGGTGGAAAACATTTTCGATAAACCGGTCGGAGAAGATGGGATTGCTCTCGTCGTCGCTCATGTAAACTGTATTTGCTGCATTGGTGCCGCCATAAGGTACGCCATAGAACCTCATTGTGCGGAAAAGATAGATGCGACTGAGATTATCGCGCAGCACCTGGTCAGGATATTTGGAGAATGCGCGCAGGAGGATGGTGATCATCCGCTGGCGCTCACTCCGTGAAAGCGGCTCTACCTCAGCATTGATCCGTGGTCCATACCAATGACCGGGAAAGACTTTTTCCGGTACCTTAAAAAACACCTCCGTACTGGTGCGTTCGTCAATATACACATCACGGGGGTAGGAACTCCCGAGCAGTAATAAACCAACCACCAGCAGGGTCAGTCTGTACTTCATGACCTGATGCAGATTATCCGGATACAAATATTGGCTGTTCAGGTTCACAACCTGCATGGTTTCCTGCTATTTTGTGAACGGGGGAATGTTCATTGAAAACAGGTTCAACTGATAGAAAAGCAGGTGATTATAATAAATTAAGCGGAATTTGGGATGCAGGACGGCAAAATCAGGCGGCGGTCATGTTAATAACCTTAAAACCAAGTGAGGTTCTCTAAACCGGATGACTTTCATGAAATTTTTTCAGTCTGGCTTCGAGGGTAGGGAACTGTTCGCGGGTAACCAGCGACACACAGGCACGGATGCCTTCGATGCGTTCGCTACCCGTGATGGAAAGCGCAATGGCGCTGATTCCATAGTACAGCATCTCCTCCAGCAGGGCCTCGCCGGTAAATCCGGGATAGCTAAACGTGAAATAAAACCCATCGGCAATGGGGTCATCTTCATCTTTGTCGTAAACGATGTTGAACCCATTTCCCGTAAACATCTTCTTCATTATTTTGGCCTTCTCACCGTATTCGCGCACCACTTCAACAAAGTCGAGGTCGCCGTCGTTAGCGGCTTTGAGCATGGCTGCCAGGGCGTACTGCGTTGAATGAGCAGTTCCTGCACTCAGCGCATACACTGTTCCGAAGATCAGGGCACGTCCGACATTGTCGGTGGTGTAATATTGAAGCAGATCGGGTGCCTGGGTGTTGAAAAGCTTGTTGGATACGATCATCAGTCCGATGCGCTGCCCTGCATAACTAAACGCTTTGGAACTCGAAATGAGCATGACATAGTTGTCGGTGTATTTTGCAACCGTTGGCTGGAAAGGGGGCACACCGGGTTTTGAGTAATCCTTGCGGAAATCCATGGCGACATAAGCCAGGTCTTCGATTATAATTACATTGTACTGATTTGCCAGTTCGCCGATGATACGGAGTTCGGTATCGGTAAAACAGATCCACGACGGGTTGTTTGGATTGGAGTAAAGTACCGAATGGATGTTGCCTTTCGAAAAATAGGATTCCAGTTTGGCCCTCAGTTTTTCGCCGCGGTATTCGTACACATCGAACGATTCGAATTTTTGTCCAAGCACCCGATGTTGCTGGTGATGCACAGGAAATCCCGGATCGATGAACAGGGTCGTATCTTTCTCCTTATGGATCTTGGAAAATGTAAGGAATGCTGCAAATCCGCCCTGCATGCTGCCCACGGTTGGCAGACAGTTGGCTGCATCCACCTCAATGTCGAGGAACATCTTGACAAATCGTGCCGCTTCCTGCTTCAGCAACGGCACGCCTTCAATGTCGGGATAAACAGCTGCCACTCCCCGTTTCAGGGCTTCAATCTCGGCAAGAACACCGATCTCGGTGGCAGGTAAACCGGGTACTCCCATCTCCATGCGCACAAACTTCTCACCGGTCTCCTTCTCTATTCCGTTGATCAGGCGTTTGATTTCACGGATGGAGGCCTTTCCGATGCTGCGTATTTTGCTTTCTGCGATGTGTCGGGTAACAATCTCGTAGTTAATGGGAGTATCTTTCATAGGATTCCGTTTGCATGGTTGAATGAGGGAAATTCAGGACAACAAAAATGTAAATATTTTTTAAATAAACCAATTACATTTGCAGGAGTTGTCAATAATTAGCAGAATTTTATGACTTGCTATAGTTAAGGACGAAAATCATGAAAAAAAATTTACTCATTTTATCGCTCACCTTGATAGCTTCAGCAACCTACGCGCAGAAGCAGCATGTTACCGATCGAATGGACCGCGGAAAGGCCGTTCTGATGGCACCTGCACCTTCACCTGAAGAGGCGTTGTCCGTTGCGGGAAAAATTATCCCCGGCGAGAAGCCAAGCAGTGCTTTTGTGATCGGAAATACGTGGTATGACACCCAGACCTATAATTCCGGGAACATGATGAACCGAATTTATGCCTACCCTGACGGCAACCTTGGCGCTACCTGGATGTTCAAGGCAGCGTCCGGGCTTCCCGATCGTGGCACCGCCTACAATTTCAACAACGGGAGTACCTGGAGCGGCGCTGCATTGCATCTCGGTAATGATGCCAACAACGCTTTTCCGAGTTATGCACCGTGGGGCCCGAATGGTGAGATCGTTGCGCACTATCAGTATGTGGCCGGCGACGGACCCATTAAATTACTGAGACGGGAGACAAAGGGAACCGGCAGCTGGATTGAGAGCGTTCTGCCTCCGCCTCCGGGAAACTATTCGCTTGTATGGCATTCGATGATCACCAGCGGAACGGAACATCAGTATATTCATGTGTTGGCTTATGTTTATGACGATCCGTATCTGGGGCAGGATGATGCACTGCTTTATTACCGCTCTTCGGATGGCGGAGTTACCTGGGAGATCAATGGGATGCTCATCGACGGACTGGGCTCGGATTTTTTTACCGGAATCGCCAGTTTGCGTTACTTCTGGGCCCAGCCGGTGGGCAAAACCCTGGCTTTTACTTACGGGTTCGACTATTTTGACGGCCTGGTGTTCAAATCGACCGACAATGGCAATACCTGGCAGAAGACTGTGGTATATCAGTCTCCATGGAATCCATTCAACATTCCTGATGTGACGGTTCCTTACGGGAGCGGCGACGGAACATCGGCCATTGCGCTTGACTCGCAGGGCAAGGTTCACGTAGTTTTCGGAAGGGACATCTGGTTTCATGACGTCATTACCACACCTCCGGGCGGATGGTATTATTATCCCACGAGCACCGAAGGGCTAATTTACTGGAATGAATCGATGCCTACTCTGGATTCGACTACGGTGAGTTCTTATACACTTGATTACCTGGTGGCAGGCGGTAATCTCATCGGATGGGTAGTTCCGGATACGGCAACCCTGAATATTTTAAGCGGCCAGCCAAGTTATGGTGTAGGACTAACATCACAGCCACAGCTTTCCATTGATGCGAACGACAATCTCGTGGTGGTTTATTCGGCCCTTACACCGGCAAATCCGGTGGATGGCATCTACTTTCGTCGTATTTACAGCAATGCCACTGCAGATGGCGGAGGCGCCTGGAATGGCATTAAGGAGCTGACCTCCGATTTTCAGTTCATATACTCCGAATGCGTTTACCCGGCTGTTGCTCCCGTTACAGATCAAACCGTTCATGTCGTGTTTCAGGAGGATTATGCCCCGGGAACCGGTGCCGGCGATGAGAACTTCATGGAGTACATCAACTTCCCGATGGGATTTTTCGTGGGTACCGGTGAGATGCAGAACAGACCAGGTTTTGAGGTGTCACAGAGTTATCCGAACCCGGCACACCTGACGACGCGGTTTGTTGTAGCGCTGGAAACTGCGGCAAGGGTAAACATCGAAATTATGAATGTGACCGGCCAAACTTTACGACTGCAGGAGGCCGGAATCCTGAAGCCCGGAAAAAACCTGGTGGAAACAGATCTGTCGGGATTAAGCGCCGGAGCTTACTTCCTTGTTGTAAAAGCGGGAGACTTTCAGGTGACGCGCAAAGTTTTGGTTGACTAAACCTTGATTTACAGTCTTTTCAGCTGCATGGTACTGGCAACAGACATGAGGATGCCCAGAATGATACTGTAGATGGCCGCGACAAGGATACGGTACTCTTCCGGCAGCATGAAGTTGAGCGTTTGCGCAGGAATCCAGAAGAAGGGGATGGTTTTTTTTAGCACGAAATCCCAGAAAACAGGCCACTCCATGTTGGTGATGTATTCACGTACCGGAACAGGTGTGAAAAAACCTTTAATTGTACCACCGGTGGTCTGAATGTGCATGTCGGTAATGCGATGACACGTCATGAAAACCGGGGCGAAGAAGATATTCAGTGTTAGCCCGACGCTGAACGCCGACAGCAATTTCAGCCAGCTGAACCCTGGCTGTCTGAGAACATCAGAAGGAACGGTGGTAGGAAAGGCAACCCCCAAAGTTTTTACGATCATCGGTCCCCCTTCACCGAAAATCACAAAGGCCATCTTGATCGAAATACCGAGAAATCCCCATACAATAGCGCGGGGAATCAGTCCGAACCCTTTCTGCCAGTAGCGACCTGAACGGATACGCAGCCCCAGACTTTCGCCAAAAGTGGCCAGGATGGCAAATTTGACAAAGCTGGCCAGATAAGGAAATTTCGAATTGATATCACGGTAGCTTTCCAGGAAGGAGGGGAAAATAAAGAATGGAAGGAGGATAACCACAATGGCTCCCAGTGTATAAAGATCGGATCGTTTCATTATAAATTGTTAGTTGAAAGAGGGGTCGGCCGGAAAATTGGCCCAGATGGCGTAATCCGTGCCCATGTTTTTCAGATAATCGCTCCAGCGTCTTTCCTGTTTTTGTCTGATCACCTCTTCGGCTGTGATATGGGAGAGCACCCACGATTTTTCTTTGATCTCGGCATCCAGCTGACTTGGATTCCATCCAGCGTATCCAGCGAAGAACCGGATCTCGTTGTCGTGTAAAGTCCCTGCCAGAATCCGGTCGCGGATGACATCGATGTTGCCTCCCCAGTAAAGACCCTCCATGATCGGCATGGCATCTTCAATTTCATCGAGGGTGTGAATGAAGAAAATACTATCGGTTTTTACGGGTCCGCCAAGAGACATGGTTCCATCGAAATCGGGGAAATCCCTGATCACATCTTTTACGCGGGCTTCGATGGGTTTATTAATGATCACGCCGAAGGTTCCATCTTCGTTGTGTTCGGCCAGCAACACCACAGACTGGCGGAAGTAAAAGTCACGCAGCGACGGCTCTGAAATGAGGATGATACCCTGCTTCGGTTTTATGATTCGTTTTTCCATGATGTCGGACAATTTTCGTAGTTTTGCGACAGCATCCTGACAAATATAATACCATTTCATGGTCAAGTCAACGAGGCAGGAAAAATTTCTTGAGCTACGGGAGGAGTTTCCCCATTTTATCTTTGAAAATTACACCTACACCCTCACGGAGCGCGGACTGGATGTGCGTTTTCATTTCAACCTGGCCGACCGTTATCATTTTTATCCCGCGCTCAGGTTACCACGGAAGTCATGGTTTATCTCTGATGAGCGGATTATTGCCGGTTTGCCCGTATTCCTCTTCAATATCGGGCTTGTTGAGATGATCAGCTACTGGAAAGCCGCTTGTTCTCCCCGAATCATTATTAAGCCTCATGCCCTAACCGGTGAGCAGGTTGCCTGGTGGAAAAAGCTCTGGTTTCATGGGTTGGGCGAGTTCTTTTACCTCAACGGAATTGAAGCCTGTCAAGAGACACTGTTCGAAATGGAAGCTGACAGCGGGAAGTTTTTACAGCCATTTCGAAGCCAGGCTCAGGGCAGTTGCCTGATCCCGGTCGGAGGGGGCAAGGATTCGTCGGTAACCCTTGAGATTTTGGGGATGGATAAAGGGAACCTGCCGTTCATCCTGAATCCACGGGGTGCAACCCTGGAGTCGGTAAATGCTGCAGGGATCCCGCGGGAGCAGCTCGTAGAAGGGTTCAGGACCATTGATCCAACATTGCTGGAATTGAATGCCCTCGGTTTTCTTAATGGTCACACCCCTTTTTCGGCCATGCTCGCCTTTACCGCGCTGCTGGCCGCCCATCTTTCCGACAAAAGTTATCTTGTTTTATCGAATGAATCGAGCGCCAACGAAGCGACCATCGAAGGAACCACCATCAATCATCAGTATTCAAAATCATATGAATTTGAAACAGACTTTATCAACTACCTGAATAAATTTGTGGCCCCCGGAATGCATTATTTCAGTTTCCTGCGGCCGCTCAGTGAACTGCAGATCGCAAAGTTGTTTGCCGGGTTTACCCGCTATCACAGGGTGTTTAAAAGTTGCAATGCCGGAAGTAAAACCGACAGCTGGTGCGGGGCGTGTGCAAAATGCCTGTTTACCTGGATTATTCTGTCGCCGTTTATAAAGGAGGACCAGCTGGTTGCCATTTTCGGAAAGAACCTGTTTGAAGATATGTCGCTGATCCCGCTGTTTGATCAGCTTACCGGAATGGATGAGGAGAAGCCTTTTGAATGCGTGGGGACCATTGACGAGGTAAACCTTGCCTTGCAACAACGACTTCGGTGCAATGACAACCAGCCGTTGCCTGCACTCGTGGAGCACTACGCCGGCCAACTGGAAGGAGATGGCATTTCGGAAGCAGCCTTTGACCAGGCATTGATAAACTTCGACCCGGAGAACCATCTGCCCCCTGAGTTTGAAACGATGCTAAGAGTGCGTCTACATGATTGAGAAAATATTGGCAGACCTTGCCGAAAAATCGATCGTTTTGCTGGGGTTCGGACGCGAAGGCCAGGCCAGTTATGAATTATTACGCAACCATTTTCCAAAAAAGCAGATCTTCATCGCAGACTCGAGCAAGGAGGTTTGCAACAATCCGCTGGTAGCGAACGATCCCTTCGTAAACTTTGTTACCGGCAGCGGATACCTGGCCGAACTGTCGAAGTTTGACGTTGTATTTCGTTCACCGGGTATTCCGATCTGGAATCTTGACCCCAAATTACCGGTGGAAAAGGTGACCTCTCAGACCGATTTGTTTTTACAGGCATACGGAGATCAGGTTATCGGCGTTACCGGCACCAAGGGTAAGAGCACTACGGCAAGCCTTATCTATCATATTCTTAAAACAGCAGGGGAGGATGCGCTGCTGGTGGGCAATATCGGAAATCCTGCATTTCATTATATCGACCTGATAACACCCCAGACCCTGATTGTTTTTGAACTCTCTTCACATCAGCTCGAATATATACACAAAGCTCCGCACATTGCCGTTTTGCTGAATCTTTTCCAGGAGCATCTTGATGCCTACGCCGGTTACCTTGAATACCAGCTTGCCAAGATGAATATCTTCAGAAACCAGCAGACTGGCGACCTGGTCGTTTTTAATGCCGACGACCCGCTGGTGAGCGGTCACATGACCACAACTGAGGTGAAGGGAATACGTTATCCATTTTCACTGAATGATTCCAACGTGAAGGGCGGCTTTATTGAAGATGGCAAGGTGATGTTTTCCGACAGAACAACCACTACTGAAGTATGGGACATTCACCAGGACCGTTTTCTTTGCGGTGAACATAACCTGAAAAATATCCTGGCCGCAACGAATGTATGCATGTTGCTGGGTATCGCGCCGGAGATGATCGGGGATGGAATCGCCACTTTCAAGGGACTTGAGCACCGGCTTGAATATGTGGGAGTATTTCACGGAATTCACTTCTACAACGACTCCATTGCCACTATACCGGAGGCCAGCATAGAGGCTATCAAAGCCATCCCGAAGGTGGATACGCTGGTGGCGGGTGGGTTTGATCGCGGCATAGATTATTCTGCCCTGGCTGAGTTTCTCGTTGGTTCCGGCGTGCGGAACCTGATACTGGTTGGTGCCGCGGGAAAGCGGATCGGAAAGCAGCTGGAGGCGCTGGGTCTGGGGGATAAAAAGATATTCTATATCAACAACTTTGATAATTTTCGCGAAATTGCGCTCCGCGAAACCCGTCCGGGGAATGTTTGCCTGTTGTCGCCGGCAGCCGCAAGTTACGACGAGTTCAGGAATTTTGAGGAGCGGGGGAAGAGGTTCAGGGAGCTGGTGAAAAGATAAAATGATAAAATGGTGAAATGGTGAAATGGTAAAATGGTGAGAAGGGGGATTCCTGTTTTGTTTTTGGTTTGTTTTTCCTGTGGGGTAATGGCTCAGCAGGCAGACTTTAATTTGCTGGTTACGCGGTATATTCAACAATTCAAGGAAATTGCCGTGAAGGAGATGATGGTGTATCGTGTTCCGGCCAGCATTACCCTGGCACAGGGTATCATTGAATCGAGTGCAGGGACCAGCAGACTGGCGATGGAGGCCAACAATCATTTTGGAATAAAGTGCCACAAGGAGTGGAAGGGAGATACTTTTTACCAGGATGACGATGAAAAGCAGGAGTGTTTCAGAAAGTATGTTGATCCGGTGGAGTCGTTTCGCGACCACTCCTATTTTCTCACACTTCGCGACCGTTACAAGGGCCTGTTCGAACTCGATGTGACCGATTATCAAGGTTGGGCCAGGGGATTGAAGGCAGCAGGATATGCCACTGATCCGACGTATGCGGACAAACTGATCAAAATGATCCAGACCTATTCGCTCAACACCTACGACAATGCTGATTTTGCCTCTGCGTTTGGCGATTCTTTCCAGCTCATTGAGGATGTGAAGGGCCGCGAAGCTTGGCTGAGTTCATTTATCGTGGTGGGAGAGGGTGCCAACGGCCGGCATATTTACGAAAACAACCGGTTGCAGCTGACCATCTCAAGAAAGGGAGATAATCTTGATAAAATAGGAAGGGATTTTGATATCAGTCCGAAAAAACTCGCTGACTACAACGATATGGGTGCCAGTTCCACGGTCAAACCGGGACAAATGATCTACCTTGAATCGAAACGGCGCAAAGCCGCTGCCTCATCACATGTTGTAAAGGAGAAGGAGACCTTGTTCATGATTTCCCAGATGTACGGAATAAAGCTGAAGATGCTCTATAAGCGGAACGATATCCCGGTTGGGGTTGAACCGCCCAAGGGGAGGCTACTGCAGCTTAGGTAACCTGAAATTCTTCAACGTTTTACCTGAACCTACCACAAGATTCAGCTGATCGCCAGAATTGAGTTTCCCGATGTTGAAAGGTGTATTTCCCCTGATGCCGGATTCAAGTTCACGATAGCCGTTTTTATCGAAAAGGAAAAGCTCGTTGGTCTCCGGCACCACGAAACCGATCATGGATTTACCATCCGGTGTGTGAAGCAGGAAGGGAGGGGTGTTGACCTCGCGCCGGAAGGCATAAGAATAAACCAGTTTATAGTTCCGGTTGTAGTAATAGATCCTGCTTTTATCAACATAAATAAATTCCGGCTGAGGGCTGCCGGTTATATCCTCGTAAAAGAATCTGTGATCGGGGCTGAAGAGGTTCATCGTGACCTCAGAAGTTTTTCCGTTTCCCTGGATAAACACAGCTTTTCCGCTTAAGTTGGTGGTGAGGAACAGCCCTTTTTTTCCGGTTCGGTTCGCATAGAAACCAGAATTTGGAGAGTTTACGATCTGCGGATCCTGCACAATCTTTTCGGTGCCATCCCTGCCAACGATCATTCCGTGTCCATTCCTGCCGCGGATCAGGATGTACGCTTTGCTCCCGGTACCGGCGATGGTAGCGGGCAATATGATTTCCTCCTTCAGATTGGGTCTGTTCCAGTTAGTCTGCGATTTTCCGTCGAGGGTGAAGCTGTAGAGTCTGTTGTCGTGGAATGCCACGTAGATGATATAGTTCCGGTTTTTAGCGTAGTCTTTGTAAGTCAGCGGATTAGTGGCATGAAGCGGGAACCGCATCGGATATTTATCCGCAAACTGACCGTCGGAACGGATCAGGTAGAGGTGTGTTTCGGTGTTGAAGAGCAAGTAGGAAGAGTCGCTGCCGGGAAGCAGAATGGTATTTACCTCGCCGCGCAGCGTGCCCATAATGTGTTTTTTCCAGGCAATGTGGCCGTCGGCGCCTACCAGGTAAAGGGTGTTCGATGTATCCGTGACCACCACCATGGGAACGTTACCCGGGCTGGTATTGATGATCTGTGGCCGTCCGGCGATGGTGGTGTCGAGGATGGTTTGCCATTCCAGCGGTCCTTCGCGTCCGAAATTAGGGTCGTAGCGCAGGAAAACATTGGAATAAAAGAGACCATCCTGATTGTTGTATTGGAAGGCGACCGATTCGAATTTCCGGATGCTGTCCATCACCGGGTTGAGTTGTTCACGGAGATCGAGATTGAGCATACCGCGCAGTGACGACATCGCGTTTTGGGTGTTGAAATAGCAGAAAATAGTAGATTTTGCAGACAGGTTTCCTGAAAAATCGAGATACTCCCGGTTCCTGATGAGATTATCACCTGCGCGGTAGGACTGGATGACGTATTCCAATTCCTTCTGGTTACCGGCAAAGATCAGGTAGCCATCGAGCAGTGCGAAACATTTGATGTTTATCTTCGTAAAGAGGTCGCCGAAAAGCAGGGGTAGAAAATCGGGTAATGGGCAGCGATAGATCCGTGTGCCGTTGAAGGAGACCGAATCTGTTTTTACCCCGATCGTATCGGCAAGCGCAAGCAGACTTTTCACGGCCCGCAAGGTATCAGCAGCACGGAACGCAGCATAGGAGGCATCCTGACCGGTTCCGGGGTCGGGGATCACAAAAAGACAACTTTCATTTCCAAGCCAGGGGATAAAGTAGTCATTGATGCTCAGTTGGAATCGCTCTATGGTGGTAGTTGCCGTTGAAGATTCGCCAGGGTAGTTTTCATCACGGGCAAGGCGGGTTTCCAGCCGGGTAACAAACTGGGCAGGATCGCTCCAGCCGTAAAATGTAAAATAGGAGACACTTTGCGGAATGATCCGGGAAATTTCGACTTTCTGCGGTTTCTGTTCCGAAAACAAAGCCAGGAAATGCTGGCTGCTGTCGTTCGCCACGGTAAATCCGTTGAAGAGCAGTTCATCTTTCTTGATGATAAGATCGAGACCGCTCCAGTCGGCAAAATGAGAGAATTTGATCAGATCGGCCAGGTTCTCAGTGCGTGTGATTTTGGAAAGGACCAGTGAGAAAAAGCGGTAATTGACATAAATGTTGGCATCCACTTTTTTGCCTGTGGTTGATTCCACACGTTGAAATCCATAGGAGGATGCCATCGGGGTGTTGAGTGAAAGCCGGTCGATGGCTTTTTTTACGAGGTCGGCATGATAACTTCCCATGAAGACCCCTTTGAGCACTCCGAAATAGAAGGGGGCGCCCGAACCTTTCGGCTGAACCCTGAGAATTTTGGTGGTGGCGTATGGCGATTCGGTGAAGATGGCTTTGCCGCCCGACAACTCCACCACGAAATCGGTGATGTCGGATTCTGAAACCGACCGTGGCAGGTTGGTAAGGTAAAGCGAGCCGAAGGTATTCCATCCGCTCAGGCTGATGGCGATATAGATGTTAAAGTGTTGAAGAATCTCGTTGATCCTGGCATTTTTCCGGCTGGCGGAATCAACCACCTGAAGCTCTCCGCGAACCGTACTTACTCCCGGGAAGCGTGATAGTTCGCGCCAGAGGAGATTGGACCGGTTAAGTTCTTCCAGTAAATTCCCGGCTTTGTTGAGTTTAAAGATGAGGGCGGTATTTCCCGGGATGGCTTTAAAAGGAGATTCGGCCGGCGTTCTGAATTTCTCGAGCAGCGGATACCCGAAGATAATCACCCCGCCAAGTGCAACAAGGGTCCCGATAATAAAAAGTACAAGGCGGATGTTCTTCATCTCTGCATGTTAATTTCCAAACTGATCTGTTCACCCATCCTGAAACTTTTCCGGTGCCAGGGAGCAATCCCGTGCATGGCGATGGCATCGCGGTGAACCAGGGTCGGGTATCCCTTGTTTTTCTTCCAGCCAAAGTAAGGATATTCCTCATGCAACCTGACCATGAATTCATCTCTCCAGGTTTTGGCCAGAACAGAAGCTGCGGCAACGGACAGGTATTTCTCATCTCCTTTCACGATACATTGGTGCGGAATCCCCGGGTAGGGTTTAAAACGGTTACCATCGATGAGGAGGAACTGCGGGGTGGTTTTTAACTGCTCAACTGCCCGGTGCATGGCCAGGATGGAAGCATTGAGAATGTTTATGTCGTCGATAGTGGCGGCATCGACGGATGCCACTGACCAGGCAACGGCTTCGTTTTCGATTTTGATCCTGAGCTCATTACGCCTTTTTTCTGTCAGTTGTTTGGAGTCATTCAGGATTTCGTCGTGGTAGTTTCGCGGCAGGATAACTGCTGCGGCAAAGACAGGACCAGCAAGGCAGCCCCTTCCGGCTTCATCACAGCCGGCCTCGATCAGGTTCTCGGTAAAATGGTTCAGGAGCATGGGTGTCGGACCGTTTTATCGTGCATAGAACAGCGAATGGATGATCGTATTGTTTAACAGGACAATCATAAAGTAACCCAGGAATATCCACTCAGCGATTGCAACCTTTTTCAGTCCGTTGAGGGTTCCGGTAATGGCCAGGGTAAAAGCAGGAAAGGCGAGCGCTACATGGAAGATTGCCAGGGAGCGGGAAAAGGCAAAAGAGATGGCCGTAAAGATGAATATCCAGAGGAACAGATTCGTCTTGGCCCGGATCTCCACAGTTTTCTCTATCGGTCCGCTCCACATCGAGAAGATCCCCCACAATGCAAGAAGAAGGGTAAATCCTCCGATTAACCAGAAATCAAGCTTAAAGGGAGTGGGGTAAAACAAGAGATGACTGAAAAATACCCCGTACTCCGCAATGCGGAAAGGCAGCTCATCAAGCCAGAAATAATAGACGCTTAAAAAGATAAACGGAGTGGCAACACCGATAAGGGACCCAACCCACACGCGCCATTGTCCGGACCGGAAGATTACGAAGCTGATGGGCACAAAAACAAACCAGATCAGGAACGGCAGGAAAAAGAGGGAGGCTACTGCGGTAAAAAATCCCGCTCCGTAAACCAGGTCGAGGTGTTCAGGTTTATTGTAGGACCTAAGCAGATATTTAAGGATCACGATGAGAAGAAAAACAGCGATGTTGACAGGGGTGAGGGTGAGCTGTTCCGGAATAAAACTCATCAGGAGGATAAAAACCAGGGAGGAGAGTGAGGAGTTTTTGAGCACCAGCTCATGTTTGTTCAGGACACCTGTGAGCCAGATCGATTCGCCCAGCACGAGCAAAAAACCGAGGATTGCTGCAACACGTGGAGTATCCTTAAGCAAGTCATAAACAAGGCCATAAAGAGGTACAGGTCCGTCGGGCAGCGGCATAGCCAGGGGATCGAGAAAAGCCCGGAACCAGAGCAGGAGTCCGATGATCGCGATGGTAATATACTGTACCGGGAAGCCCGATTTGAAAAACTTTATAAACAATACTGTTCTGTTAGTGTTGCGAAAAATTTAAAATGCTGCAATTACAAATCAAAGCCAATATCCCGCCGGTAGCACTTTCCTTCAAAGGTTATTTTTTGGACATTTAGGTAGGATGTCGCCAGGGCTTCCTGCATGGTTTCTCCAAAGGAGGTCAGGGCCATGACCCGGCCCCCGTTGGTGAGTACTTCGTCTTTTTCCATCCTCGTTCCGGCATGAAAAACCATACTGCCTACAACTGCCTCTTCACCGCTGATAAGCTTGCCTTTTTCATAGGCATCGGGGTAACCTTCGGAGACCAGCATAACGGTTGTTGCAAAGCGCGGATCGGTGGTAATGGTTTCTGCAGCCAGGGTGCCGTTTGCCACTGCCTGGAGCAACGCAACGAGGTCGGAGGTGATGCGTGGTACCACCGACTCGGTTTCCGGGTCGCCCATCCGGCAGTTGTATTCGATAACAAACGGGTTGCCCTTCACGTTCATCAGTCCGAAGAAGAGAAAGCCGGTGTAGTGGATCCCTTCGGCTTTCAGCCCTTCCATGGTACGCCTGATCACCTGTGTTTCCACTTTCTCCATGAATGCTTTTCCGGCAAATGGAACGGGCGACACGGAGCCCATGCCTCCGGTATTCGGACCGGTATCGCTTTCTCCGATTCTTTTGTAATCCTTGGCCTCTGGCAGGATCTTGTAGGAGATGCCGTCGGTTATGGCGAAAGCAGAAAGTTCGATACCGTGGAGGAACTCTTCGATCACGACACTTTCCGATGCGGCTCCAAAACGCTCGTCGCGTAGCATGGCAGTTAGTTCTGCGGTTGCCTCTTCCACTGAATGGCAGATCACCACCCCTTTTCCGGCTGCCAGTCCGTCGGCTTTCAAAACATAGGGTGCATCCAGTTTGCCAAGGAAAGCGATCCCATCGGTCAGTGTGTTTTTAATGAAGGTTTGATACCGGGCTGTCGGGATCCCGTATTTAATCATGAACTGTTTGGCGAAATCCTTGCTGCCTTCAAGCATGGCGCCCTGTTTCGCCGGTCCGATAACGGGAACGTGCAGCACCTCCGGGTCGGACAGGAAATAGTCGCGGATGCCCATTACCAGCGGGTCTTCGGGTCCCACTACCACCATGCCGATGTGGTGGCTGAGCACTGCCTCCTTCACGGCGGGGAAGTCAGTGACGCTGAGTGAAAGGTTAATGCCCATGCCGGCAGTGCCAGCGTTTCCGGGGGCAATATAGAGTCTGGTAAGCAGGGGGCTTTGGACCATTTTCCATGCAAGCGCATGTTCCCGGCCACCCGAGCCAAGCAACAGGATGTTCATAAAGGATCAGGTTTTAACGGCACTTTCAATTGACTCCCAGAGCCGGTCGGCGGTTTGCTGCCAGGAGAACAGATCTTTGCGTCTTCTGCCCCGCACTACCAGGTCGCTCCGGATACTCTCGTACTGGTATGCCTTGTAGAGCGCTTCGGCGATGGATTCCGGGTTGAACGGATCTACATATAAGGCTGCATCACCGGCCACCTCCGGCATGGAGGTAACACTGGAGGTGATCACCGGAACATCACAACGGAAGGCTTCGACGATCGGGATTCCGAAACCTTCGAAATAGGATACATATGTGAGTGCCAGTGCGGCGCCCAGGGCACCTGATAGTTCATCGATATCCATCCGGCCCGTGAAAATCACATCATCGGAAAAGATCATCCGGTTGTAAGCAAAATCTATGTCGCGGGTCCACCATTTTTTTGCTCCCACGATCAACAGTTTCACTTCGGAAGGATTGGATTTTTTGAACAGGTCGAAGGCTCTGAAAAGGTTCACCAGGTTTTTGCGGGGGTGGAGTGTTCCGATGAAGATGAAGTAAGGGAGACCCTCTGTGAGTTCTTCCCGCACCCTGGCTTTTTCAGCATCATTGAGCGGCACGTATTTTTCGTGCCATCCGTCGTAAACCACATCGATCTTGTTTGGAGAGACGTGATACTGTTTTACGATATCCTCTTTTGAATAGGTGGAAACTGTGGCGATGCGGGCTGCCTTAGCGGCGTATTTGGGGAAGTAGTGACGGTAGTAGCGCCGGGTCAGGAATGGAATATCCTCCGGATAATGTTCAAAATTGAGGTCGTGGAACACCGTGAGCGATTTCACCTGTGTTTTCAGCGACAGAAATCCGTCGGGCGAAAGAAAGAGATCGGGTTTAAGCCGTTCCAATAACTTTGGCAGGGCAATTTCGAACCAGGTATAATATAAAACCGGGTGACGGGCCTGGGGGTATAGGATGATCGGGGTGATGTTGTCGGAGAAGAGGAAGGCAGGGTCGTACTCACGGTCGAAGATGAAAAAGAAGTGGTGCTCGGGGTGCTGGGTGGTGATCCGCTTGAGCGATTCGTAGGTAAACCAGCCGATGCCATCGAGTTTGTTCTGGAGGAGTAGCCGGGTGTTAACCGCAATGTTCATTAATTTTGTTAAGTTTGTAGCAAATATCTGAATATTTTTTGAGTTTTAATGAAAAGTTGCTTTTCCGGCGACTTTTTATCTTTCTTTATGCAACGGAAGTTCCTTACCAACCTTGGGTTACTCCTCTTACTCAACCTTCTCATTAAACCCGTGTGGATTTTTGGGATTGATCTTTCCGTGCAGCGGATCGTGGGGCTGGAAAACTATGGCTTTTATTTTGAGATCCTGAACTTTTCCTTTCTCTTCAATATCCTTCTCGATATTGGGATCACCAACTTCAATAACCGCAACATTGCCCAGCACAACCACTTGTTGCACAAACATTTTTCGGGTATCCTGGTGGTGAAGTTGCTCCTGGGGCTGACCTACCTGGTGGTTGCATTTATCGGTGCGCTGATGCTCGGATATGACACCGACCAGTTCCGTCTCCTTGGATGGCTGGCGCTGAACCAGTTTCTTCTTTCCTTCGTGTTGTACCTCCGGTCGAATATCTCCGGGTACCTCATGTTCAAGACAGACAGCATGCTCTCGGTGCTGGACCGGTTGCTGATGATCTTTTTCTGCGGGATGCTTTTGTGGGGAAATGTTACCTCCATCCCCTTCCGTATCGAGTGGTTTGTTTATTCGCAGACAGCTGCTTACCTGATCACCGCCAGCCTTGCTTTCCTGATCGTGGTGAAAAAAGCCCAATTCCGTAAGCTCACCTGGAACCGGCCGTTTTTCGTGATGATCGTGAAACAGAGCGCGCCTTTTGCCTTGCTGGTGCTGCTGATGACCTTTTATAACCGCCTCGACCCGGTGATGCTGGGCCGGTTGTTGCCCAAAAACATCGGCAAGGAGCAGGTTGGCATCTATGCATCCGGTTTCCGGCTGCTCGATGCGGTCAACATGATCGCCTATCTTTTCGGCGTACTCCTGGTGCCCATCTTTTCTCGGATGATCAAAAAGCGGCAACCCGTCGAGCACATGCTTAAGTTGTCATTTACCCTCATCATTACACTGGCAGTCATCGTGGGAATGGGATCTTTTTTCTACAGCTACGAAATGATGGATCTGTTGTATGATACACACATTCTGCCATCCACGGAGGTGTTTCAGCTGCTGATACCCGGCTTTATTGCCGTTTCCGCCACCTATATTTTCGGCACCCTGCTCACGGCCAACGGCAATCTCAAACAGCTCAATTATATCGCTCTTCTTGGATTGCTCATCAACCTGTTACTGAACCTCCTGCTCATTCCCACTTTAATGGCTAAAGGATCGGCTATCTCCAGCCTGGTAACCCAGTACACGATGGCGATATTGCAGGTATGGACTGTGCAGCGAATCTTCAAGTTCAGGGTTAACTACAAGTACCTCTTTACCCTGCTGGTTTTCGTTACCGGAGTGATCACGTTCAATGTGCTTTCGCGGTTGATTGTCATCCACTGGTCATTCCTGCCGGCATCCATCAACTGGGTAGGAAATTTTATGCTGATGCTCCTCTTATCGGTAATTCTCTCCTTCGTTTTACGTTTGTGGAGTTTCGGGGCCTTGCGCCGGATCCTGCGCGAAGACCGCTGATTAATCGGCCCTTTCGTGTAACTTATCCTTGGACATTACGTATAATTCCCTACCTTTGACAACAATTTTGATTTTTACTATATGGCCAATGATTACAGAAAGGGAGAAGATTTCGACTCCTCAAATCTCGTCATCTTTCTCTACAAATGGCGCAAACCACTATTCATTGTAATGGTGGTGGCGCTCGTCGGCTCGTGGTTTTTTTCCTCCTCCTGGTTTATTACCCCGAAGTTCAAATCCACCGTTATTCTTTTCCCGGCTAGTACCAGTTCCATTTCGAAAGCGCTGCTCACCGAGCAGAGCGCCAAAGGACAGGATATTACCGCATTCGGAGAGGATGACCAGGCCGAGCAGCTGCTACAGATCCTCAATTCTAACAGGATCCGCGACCGCATTGTGCGGAAATTCAACCTGATGAGCCATTACGGCATCGACAGCACCTCCGATACAAAATATTCACAGCTGTTCAAGGAGTACGATTTCAACATCAACTTCCGCAGGACCGAATTCATGGCAGTGCAGATCACGGTTTATGACACCGATCCAGCCATGGCGGCTGATATTGCCAACAACATCTCCTCCCTGCTCGACTCGGCAAAAAATGAGATGATCCACCAACGTGCCTACAAAGGCTTCAAGGTGGTTGAATCGGAATACAACGGATTGAAAGCCGAGGTGGAACGGATTGTGGATTCGCTGGTTATTCTCGGCGGACTCGGTCTGAACGAGGTTGAATACCAGTCGCAGGTGCTGAACCAGCAGTACGCCATTGCCCTGATGAATGGCAACAAAACTGCACAGGTGGCAATCCAGAAGAAGCTGGATGTACTCGGAAAATACGGCGGTATCTACACTTCTCTGAAAAATGCCCTCGAATTCAAAACCGAACAGCTCACCCTGCTCCAGGCAAAATACAAGGAGGCAAAGGTCGATGCCGAGGAAAATATGCCTCAGAAGTTTGTGGTCAGCGATGCCTTCAAGGCCGAACGGAAGTCATACCCGATCCGCTGGCTGATCATCCTGGTTTCGACTGTTGCAGCCCTCTTCCTTGCCATTATCGTGATCATGATCATGGAGAAGATCTCAGACTACAACGCCCATAAGAAATTTCAGCTCGGACAATCATAAGACAAACATTAATATGTCAAAGCAACCAATACAGACTATGGACAATTTCTTCAATAGCAAGAACCTCCTAGACATTATGCTGAAATGGAAGTACCAGCTTGCCGTGGTGGCAGTGGCCGCCGTGCTGCTCTCCATTTTCTTCTCGAGCCCGATTTTTATTACTCCACTGTATAAATCGAATGCCATACTCTATCCCTCCAACATTTCGCCATATTCTGACGAAAATGAAACAGAGCAGAGCGTCCAGATCTTCCAGTCGAGGGATATCCGCGACAGTCTTGTGAAAAAATTCGACCTGGCCCGGCATTATGGCATCGACAGTGCCTACCAGCATTTCGAAAGCACTCTTGTTTGGGAGTACAGTCAGCGCGTGAAAGTAAGCAAAACCCCCTACGAGGCGGTGGAGATTGAGGTGTGGGACCAGGATCCGATCATGGCCCGCGATGTGATAAACGCCATGATGTTGTTCTATAACACGAAGATTCGGAAGATGCATAAGGAGAAGTTTGAGGAGGTGGTGACCAATTACCAGTACATCATCAACCTGAAGCGACTGGAGCTTGATTCGCTTGCTAAAACGGCCAAGGATCTTGGCGTGAACTACGGCCTGCTCGACTACCCGATGCAAACGCGTGAAGTGATGCGAGCCATCCTGAGCGGGTCGGGACGGGTGCAGGAGGCCCAGAAATTGAAAAAGAACCTGGAGGAGAAGGGTGGAGAGCGTGAACTCCTTTCGGGTTTGATGCTTGCACTTTCGAAAGATTACAGCACCCTTAAAATTGATTACGACCGCGCTGTGCTCGATGCAAATCGTAACTATACTTATGTTAACATCCTCAGCAAGCCCTTCGTTGCCGACAAGAAAGCCTATCCGATCCGCTGGCTTATCGTGGTATTCAGCACCTTTGCCGCCGTTTTCCTGGCCATCCTGATTATCGGAGTGATCGAAAGACGAAAGTTCGAAATTGTTGTTTCTTCGCCGAATGAGGGATAAACTGGCAGAAATAAAGAGTTACCTGGTTGGCGGCAATGTAAAGATCACCGTTCTTTACCTGCTCAGCGTAATTTTTATCGGGCTGAATTGCTACCTGGTGTACCGCCAAACATACTGGCTGCTGATGCTGCCGGTTTTACTGGTGATCCTGTACCTCTATTTCTATGCCCTGGATGTAATCCTGCTTCTCATTGCTTTTCTCACACCCATTGCCCTCAACATCACTCAGTTTGAATTCAATGTAGGCATATCCCTGCCCAGCGAACCATTGCTTTTCGGGGTATTGGTTCTCTTTTTCGTAAAACTTATTTACGATAACACCACCGACAGGCGGATATGGAAACACCCCATGACAATAATCATCGGGTTGCAGCTGATGTGGATGCTCATCGCCTGTATTACCAGCACCCTTCCGTTGGTTTCATTCAAATACCTGCTTGCCCGGCTGTGGTTTGTGATTCCATTTTATGTGCTTGGGATCCATCTTTTCAGCAATATGTCAAACATCCGGAAATTCATCTGGGCCTATACCATCCCGCTGGTGGGGGTTATCTTTTACACTACCTACAACCACTCCCTGTGGGGATTTGAGGAACAGGCAGGTCATTGGGTTATGGAGCCATTTTATAACGACCACACGGCCTATGGTGCCGTGCTTGCGCTTTTTATTCCGGTGTTTCTCGGTTTTACCTTTAGCGGGGTATATTCCCGGACTACGCGCTTTTTTTCCTTTGTGGTACTATGCATCCTGATGACGGCCATTGTGTTGTCTTTCTGCCGTGCGGCATGGCTCAGTCTCGGTTTCGCATTCGGCGTTTATTTTATTGTAATCTTCCGGATCAAATTCAAATGGCTTGCATCGGCAGCGATCATCTTCGGCTTTATCTTCTATCTCTTCTCCTTCCAGATCCTCGATGCCCTGGAGAAGAACAAACAGGACAGTTCAAAGAATTTCGTCGAACATCTTCGTTCCATCTCCAATATTTCGACTGATGCCTCCAATCTTGAACGTATCAACCGCTGGCAGTCGGCACTTCGCATGTTTGAGGACCGTCCGGTGTTTGGTTACGGACCGGGGACTTACCAGTTCGAATACGCCCCTTTCCAGCGCGCTGAGGAGAAGACCCTGATCAGTACGAACGCCGGAGATAAAGGCAATGCCCACAGTGAATATATCGGTCCTCTTGCCGAACAGGGATTTCCGGGGCTGGTATTCATGCTGGCTGTGGTTGGGAGCATGATCGTCACCGCCATGCGGGTTTACCGCCGTGCCCAAAACAGGGAGGTGAAGATGCTGAGTCTTTCTGTCATGCTTTCGCTGATCACCTATTTCTTTCATGGAACCATGAACAACTTCCTCGACACTGACAAGGCCTCTGTTCCGGTGTGGGGAATGATTGCCATCCTGGTGGCAATGGATATTTACCACATGGGCATAAAAAAGCCCGGTGAAATACCAGGCGTTGAAAAATAATCTTTGTAATCCTGTTTTCTGTTTACTCTTCGTTTTGCAGCATCCGGCCTTTCCAGCTTTCGCGCATGAAGTCCGGCAACTGTTTCAGGGCGGCAATCTCTTTCCATTTTTTTCGGGGATCATCGGCCGGAACTCCCCAATAGGTCTTTCCTCCTTCAAGTGACTTGTCGACGCCAGACATGGCCATGACAACGGCTTTCTTGCCGATCACCAGGTCTTTGTTTACGGAAACCCTGGCCCACAGGATCACCTCCTCTTCAATCCGCGTTACGCCGGCAATGGCGCAATGTGCGCCGATCAACGCCATGCGGCCGATGAAAGTGTCGTGACCGATCTGAACATGGTTATCGATCTTAACACCCCAGGAAATGATGGTGTCGCCGGAAACGCCTTTGTCGATGGAGGTTAGCGCCCCGATCTCAACATTGTCTTCTACCACAACACGACCGCACGACTCCAGTTTCTTCCAGCCATCGGGCCGTTTCTGGAAATAGAATGCGTCGGCACCCAGTACGGCTCCCGAATGGATGATGCAGTTATCGCCGATCACAGTATGGTCGTAGATGCTGGCGTTGGCGTGGACAATGCAGTTTTTGCCGATGGTTACATGGTTGCCAACAAAGGCTCCGGGCTGAATAACGGTACCTTCGCCAATGATCGCAAGGGGACTCAACAATGCATGTGCCTGTTCGAAACCACGAAAATGAACAGCCAGCGACACATAGGCATCGAAAGGCTTTTCACAGAGCAGCAGCGCTTTCCCGTCGGGGCACTCCAACTCCTTGTTGATGATGATGGTAGTGGCTTTGGAATTCAGCGCTTTGGCGTAGTATTTGGGGTGGTCAACAAACGTGAGATCACCCGGTTCCACCATGTGTATTTCATTCATTCCGGCAACTGAAAAATCAGGGTCGCCGATCATCTTTGCACCGATCAGGGCAGCAACTTCGGATAGGGTTAAAGGGGCAGGAAATTTCATCAGAAAAGGGAGTTATCAGAGATCTAGACTTTTACACGCTCGGAGTATTCCCCGGTGCGGGTATCCACCTTGATGGTTTCACCGTCGTTGATAAAGAGTGGAACCTTAACAATGGCGCCGGTTTCAACGGTACTGTCTTTGAGGGTATTGGTGGCGGTATTGCCACGCATTCCCGGTTCAGTATAAGTGATCTTAAGCACAACAAATGGAGGAAGCTCGCAGGTGAGGGCCGTCTCGGTGTCGGCATCAAACAGAATTTCAACCTCCTGACTCTCTTTGAGAAATTGCGGCGCGTTAATCAGGTCCTGCGGAATATAGATCTGTTCATAGGTTTCCATGTGCATAAAATGATAGCCTGAATCATCTTTGTACAGATACTGGTATTTGCGTCGTTCAACCCGCGCAATGTCGATTTTTGCACCTGAATCAAAAGTGTTGGCGATAACACGGCCATGCTTCAGGTTTTTCAGCTTTGTACGTATAAAGGCCGGACCTTTGCCGGGCTTCACATGCTGAAATTCTACAATTGAATAAAGGTCATTGTTAAATGTAATAACAAGACCATTTTTGATATCTGCTGTTGTTGCCATAAAAGATTAAATGATAATGCATTAAAAGGGGCTGCAAAATTAGTCAAAAAACCTGAAATAAAAATCTTATTTTTGCAGCTGTTTTGAAAATAACAAATACGCGACCCGGGCTGATGAAACAACTTTTGAAACATCTCTTTTCATTCCTAAACCTTGCCATCACCCGGAACCAGAAATATGATGCCTATACACGGAAGATCATATTTCAGATGCTGAAAAGGAGTTCAAACTGTATCGATATCGGCTGTCACAAAGGGGAGATCCTCGACCTTATGATTGCCGGTGCACCCGAAGGAATAAAGTTTGCCTTCGAACCCATCCCCGAACTTCACGCCCAGCTGCTCGACAAGTACAAGTCCGACCCCGGGGTGCGGGTTTTTGATATTGCCTTGTACGACAGTAAGGGAACGACCAACTTTCAGCATGTGCTCAACGCCCCGGCTTACAGTGGGATAAAGAAACGCCGGTACGACGGACTTAACACCGAGATCGAACAGATCAAAGTTAAAACCGACCTCCTTGACAATATTATTCCGGCGGAACAGAAGATCGATCTTATCAAGATTGATGTGGAGGGCGCTGAATTTCACGTGATGAAGGGTGGAAAGGAGACCATCTGCAGCAACAAGCCGGTCATCATCTTTGAGTTCGGTCTGGGTGCGGCCGATTTTTACGATTCAAAGCCCCATGAGCTCTTTAATTTTCTATGTACCGAATGTGGTATGAAGATATCCACCCTTAAAGCTTTCATTTCCCACGCTCCTGCCCTTCGTGAGGAGGAGTTCAAACGCCTGTTTGAAGAGGGGAGAGAGTACTATTTTGTGGCACACGCCTGAAAATGCTGAAATGGTGAAATGGTGAAATAGCATAATGTTCACTTGAAGTCTTCGATGTGCAGACTGGTTTTTGCGAAGGCGGATTCAGTCTGATGCAGGTTTGAGCAGATAATCACTGTCCGGTTTTTTGCAAAATCGTTAACCAGGTTCAGGTACCAGTCTATGCCGGCTTTGTCGAGGTTCATGGTTGGCTCGTCGAGCAGCAGAAGGGGAACATCACTGAAGATGGCCGTAGCAAGTTTTACCCGTTGTTTCATGCCGGAAGAGAATTGCCGGATCTGTTTGCGGCCTGTTTCCGAAAAACCCAGCAGGCTGATGAGCTTTGCGCGTGAGAAACCGGGCAGCATCGGCTTGAAGGAAAAGTGAAAGGAGAGCATCTCCTGCAGGTTGAAGTCCTCGATCAGTTCCTGGTAAGGTGCAACAAGTGCAAGATGGCGGAAAATTTCCAACTCGGAGATGGTCTTCCCGTCATGTAAATAGGTGGCCTGGCCCTGGCTGGGGTGAATATTTCCGGCAACTACCTGCAGCAGGGTTGATTTTCCGGAGCCGTTGCGACCAAGGATTGCCGACGTGGTTTTCTCCTCAAAGGTAAACTCCACGCCCCTGAAAATCCACTCGGTATTGTATTTTTTTCCGATATTTTGGAGGGTAATTCTCATCCCTGTCTGTCGCGAATCCGCATATAACCCTTCATAATTCCGCGGCTTGAGTTGGAGATGAACGAGAGGATCTCATCCCTTTCCGGGGTAGCTTCCACCTTCGCTTCGATGATCCCTACGGCTTGCGACACGTTGTATCCTTTCACATAGAGTATCCGATAAATCTCCTGTATTTCATTGATCACTTCGGGTGTGAATCCTCTTCTACGCAGTCCGATCGAATTTACGCCAACATAGGAGAGTGGGTTTCTGGCGGCTTTGGTGTAGGGTGGCACATCTTTCCCAACGCCCGCCCCGCCTGCAATAATCGAGTGGGCCCCGATGTGACAGAACTGGTGGATGGGTACCATTCCGCCGATGATGGCCCAGTCGTCGACAGTTACATGACCGGCCAGCATGGCAGCGTTTGCCATGATGACATTGTTGCCGATCACACAATCATGGGCAATGTGTGCGTAGGCCATGATGAGTGCATTGTCGCCGATCACCGTTTCGTAACTTGCCTTGGTTCCACGGTTGATGGTCACAAATTCGCGGATGGTTACGTTGTTTCCGATTTTTACAATGGTATCCTCACCGGAAAATTTAAGGTCTTGCGGGATGGCAGAAATTACGGCACCGGGAAAGATCCGGCAGTTTTTTCCGATGCGTGCTCCTTCCATAATGGTAACATTGGAACCGATCCATGTACCTTCTTCAATGACCACATTCTTGTCGATCGAAACGAATGGTTCGATGACTACATTGGCAGCTACTTTAGCCTGGGGATTGACGTATGCTAACGGTTGATTCATAACCTCCTTATTTGCGTTGAATTTGAGCCATCATTTCCGCTTCCATCACCACTTTGTTGCCAACATAGGCAACCCCTTTCATGGAAATCAATCCGCGACGGATGGGGGCGCTGAGCTGGTTGAAGAAGATGATGGTATCTCCCGGAACCACCTTTTGCCTGAAGCGGACGTTCTCTATTTTTACAAACAGGGTGGCATAATTCTGAGGATCTTCCACGGTGCTGAGCGCCAGGATGCCACCGGTCTGCGCCATGGCCTCAATCTGAATCACGCCAGGCATCACCGGTTCATCCGGAAAATGGCCCACAAAGAACGATTCGTTCATGGTTACATTCTTCACACCTACCACATAATCTTTGCCCATTTCAAGGATCTTGTCGATGAAGAGGAAAGGGGGGCGGTGCGGCAGAATATTCTTGATCTGGTTGATGTTGTATAACGGGGTCTGGTTGAGGTCGAATTTCTGCGGATCCATCGACCGTTTCTCTTTCTGGATCTGCTTTTTGATCATCTTGGCAAACTGTACGTTGGAGTAGTGACCCGGACGGGTTGCAATGATGTGACCCTTGATTGGCATTCCGACCAGGGTAAGGTCACCGATGATATCGAGGAGTTTGTGACGGGCCGGCTCATTGGAGAAATGGAGTTCGAGGTTGTTGAGGATGCCCTCCTTGAGCACTTCGACCTTGGGTTTGTTGAAAAGATGGGCAAGGTGGTCGAGTTCCTCTTTGGATACGACACGGTCAACAAATACGATGGCATTGCTCAGGTCGCCTCCCTTGATGAGGTTGTTGTTGAGCAGGTATTCAAGTTCGTGCAGAAACACGAAGGTGCGGCAAGTGGCGAATTCGCTTTTAAACTGGGTGATGGAGGTAAGACAGGCATTTTGCGACTGCAGCACTTTTGATTCGTAGTCGATCATCACCGATACACGAAAATCCCTGGAGGGAACGGCAATCATTTCAACCTTCTTCTCGGCATTGGTGAAGGTGATGTTGGAGGTCAGCTCATAATATTTGCGCAGTTCCTTTTGTGCAACGATCCCGGCTTTCAGCAACGCTTCCACATAGAAGCGGGAACTTCCGTCGAGGATCGGGGTCTCCGACTGGTTCAGTTCAATCAACGCATTGTCAATCTGAAGTCCGGCAAGGGCGGCGAGCACATGTTCCACGGTATCCACACGAACTCCTTCAACCTCCAGACTGGTACCGCGCGAAGTGTCTACCACGTTGTCGCAATCTGCATCAATGAGTACATCGGTGTTCAGGTCGACGCGTTTGAACTTGTATCCGTAGTTTTCAGGAGCAGGTTTAAAAGTGATCACCACCTCGTTGCCTGTGTGCAATCCAACGCCGGAAACGCTTACCGGTTCTTTTATCGTTTGCTGTTTTTCACTCATGGTTCTTCTTTGATTCTTTTTCGAGGCGGTAAACCGTTTTTACGATCTCATCGAGGTTGCGCCAGTGAATAAAATTTTTGCGGGCTTTGCTGATCTCAATGGCCGGGGCGCCCAGCATGATGGCCCCTTCTTTGGTAATGCTGTGTTCAATTCCGGACCCAGCACCGATCTTCACATTGTCGGCAATGGTGATGTGGCCTACAATGCCGACTTTCCCGCCGATCATGCAGTTTTTACCGATCTTTGTGGAACCCGAGATGCCGGCTTGTGCGGCAATGACCGTATTCTCACCAATCTCTGCATTGTGCCCCACCTGGATCAGGTTGTCGAGTTTCACACCGCGGCAGATGATCGTCGATCCCAGCGTCGCCCGGTCAATGGTGGTGTTGGCGCCGATCTCAACGTGATCTTCAATAATGACATTACCCACCTGCGGGATCTTGTGGTAGTTGTTGCCCTGCTGGGGAGCGAAACCAAAACCGTCAGAACCGATCACCACCCCAGAATGAAAAGTACAGTGGTGGCCGATCACACAGTTATGATAAATCTTCACACCAGGGTAGAAGGTGCAGTCATCGCCGATGGTTACATTGTCGCCGATGAAGACCTGCGGATAGATCCTGGCATTTTTCCCTACCTTCACCCCGTCGCCAATGGTGGTGAATTCACCTACATAGCCATTTTCTCCCAGGGTTGCCGTTTCGGGGATGAAAGCCTGTGCGGAAATTCCCTTTTTAACGGTATTCATTTGATGAAATATCTCCAACAGATGGGCAAACGCCGAATAGGCATCTGCCACACGGATCATGGTGGCAGTAACAGGCTGGGTGATGGGGAAGTCGAGATTAACAACCACAATGGAGGCGCTGGTCGTATACAGGAAGTGGGCGTATTTCGGGTTGGAGAGGAAGGTCATCGTTCCGGGTTGTCCCTCTTCGATTTTTGATAGGCTCGATACCTTAACCTCCGGATCACCCTGAACGGTACCTTTCAACAAACCGGCAATCTGTAAAGCACTAAACTCCATTAGGTTGTGATTTAAATCGAGGCTGGGAAAGCTTCAAAAGAGGCCGCAAGTTATCAAAAATTTATGTAAAGCCGGTAAAGAATTTTCAACAGTCAGAAAATCAAATAGATAACCCCTTTGGGTAGCATAACACAAACTTGCTTACGGTGGTTGGCAGGACGGCAATATTGAGTTGTTCGGAAGCTTCTGATATATCGAGCAGGGTATTGGATTTTTCCTTTATCATGATCCTTTCGTGCCGGGGGTTATAAGCCTTGTTTTCCACGTGGTCGCAGGTCACATAATAAAATGTTTCCCCGTGGGTGATACCGAATTGTTTTTGTGCAGCGTTCCTGATCTTCTCCACATATTCCGGGTCGAATGGCACCTTCTGCATCTCGGCCCTGAAAAGTTGCCGGTTAAGCAACCGCCGGCAAAGATCGGAGAGGATCGCATCGGGATGGTTCACCCAAACCTTGATGGAGGCGAAGATATCCACATCGTCGAGCAGCGCAAAACGCTCCAGCCAGGTTGGGTCCGAATTGAAATCTGACCTGCTGGGGTTCATGGTGAGGAAATCTCCTAAAACAGGGGTGGAAAAGAGCGGGATGCCATGGCCACCCAGAAATTTCGCCCTTTTTAGCAGGTTTACCAGCATCTGGTCGGCGGCGATAACGGTTTTGTGCAGGTACACCTGCCAGTACATGAGGCGGCGCGACACAAGGAACTTCTCAATGGAGTAGATCCCTTTGGCTTCCACCACCAGTTCGTCGTCGAAAACGGTCAGCATTTTAATGATGCGGTCGGTACTGATCACCCCTTCAGCCACACCGGTGAAAAAGCTGTCGCGCGACAGGTAATCGAGCCTGTCCATATCGAGCTGACTTGATACCAGCTGATGCAGAAATTTTTTGTGGTAGGTGTTGGTGAAAATGTCGCGCGCCATCGCCAGCGCCCCGTTAAAATGGCTGTTGAGCCGGGTGATGAACAGGATGGAGAGTTCCTCGTGGGTCAGGTCACGCACGATCGACTGTTCCAGTGTATGGGAAAAAGGACCATGTCCGATGTCGTGAAGCAGGATGGCGAGGGTTGTGCCATTGGCCTCCTCATCGGTAATCTCAATCCCCTTGGCACGCAGCACGTCGATGGCCAGGCCCATCAGGTGCATGGCACCCAGGGCATGCTGGAACCGCGTATGTTGCGCCGAAGGATAGGTGTAATGTGTCAGTCCGAGCTGCTTGATCCGGCGCAGCCGCTGAAACCAGGGATGCTCGATCACATCAAAAATTCCGCTGTCGGGTATGGTGATGAATCCATATACAGGGTCGTTGATGTTTTTCCGTTTATTGGTACTCTGGAAATTCACGTAACTTTGTTAAATAACTATAAAAACGGGGCTGCAGGCACAATAAAAGCAATAATACGACATTTATAAGTAACAACAAAACAGACGGAATGGAGAAGGTAAACATATTGTGGGTTGACGATGAAATTGACCTGTTAAGACCCCATATCATTTTTTTGAAAGAAAAAGGGTACGATGTATCCACGGTAAATAACGGACACGACGCCATCGAAATGATTAAGTCGACCCCCTTTGATATCGTCTTCCTGGATGAACAAATGCCGGGTCTTTCCGGGATCGAGACACTTTCGAAGATGAAAGAGGTCTCGGCAAACCTGCCGGTGGTGATGATCACCAAGAGCGAGGAGGAGAGCATCATGGAGGATGCCATCGGGTCGAACATTGCCGATTACCTGATAAAACCGGTAAAGCCGAACCAGATACTCCTTTGTCTGAAAAAGAATCTTGAGAACAAGAAGCTGGTGAGCGAAAAAACCTCACACCAGTATCAGCAGGAGTTTCGTAACATCGGCATGGAGATCACCAACAGACTTACCCATGAAGAGTGGCCGGAAGTTTACAAGAAGCTTATTTACTGGGAACTTAAGCTGGGGCAATCCACTGACGATGGCATGAACCAGATCCTCAAGATGCAGAAGGACGAGGCGAACCAGGTCTTCAGCCGGTTTGTGGAGCGCAATTACCTTGACTGGGTGCAGGGAAAAACGGCGAACCGCCCGGTTCAGTCGCACAACCTGATCAAGGAGAAGGTGTTTCCGCTGATGAACGACGACAAGCCGTTGTTCGTCATCCTGATCGATAACCTTCGCTTTGACCAGTGGAAGGTGCTGCAACCCATCTTTGAAGAATATTTCAGGGTGGAGAAGGAGGAGATATACTACAGCATTCTTCCCACCGTCACACAGTATGCGCGCAACTCTCTGTTTTCCGGATTGTTACCTACTGAAATTGAGAAGAAATATTCAAAATACTGGGTCAACGAAGATGAAGAGGGAACCAAAAACAACTATGAAGGGGAACTGCTGGGAGAACTGCTTAAACGCTATGGCCGCGATGTTAAGTACTCCTATTACAAGGTGCTCAACCAGACTTACGGAAAAAAGCTTGTAGAACTCATGCCTAATCTCATGGTGAACAAGCTCAACTTCATCGTCTATAATTTCGTTGACATGTTGTCTCATGCCCGCACCGAAATGGAGATCATCCGCGAACTGGCAGATGATGAAAAGGCATACCGTTCACTTACCCTGAGCTGGTTTCAGCATTCGCCCCTGCTCGAAATATTCAGGTACCTGGCAGAAAAAGATGTAAATGTGGTGATCACCACCGATCATGGCTCTATTCGTGTGGACGCTCCGGTAAAGGTGCTAGGCGACAGAAATACCAACACCAACCTTCGTTACAAAACAGGCAGGGCGCTGAAGTATGAGCGCAATGAGGTTTTCGAGATCAGAAATCCCAATGATGCCTTTTTACCACGCACCAACGTGAGTTCCTCCTTTGTTTTTTGCCGGAATAACGATTTCTTTGCCTATCCCAACAACTACAACTACTATGTGAATTATTACAAAAACACCTTTCAGCATGGTGGTATTTCGATGGAGGAGGTGATGATTCCGTTTATCACGTTGAAGAAGAGATAAAAAAATAGTGAAATAGCGAACTTGCGAAATGGCGAAAATTATTTGTCAAAAGGAGGAGGATCTGATCGCTGCGGCGGAGCAGCTGATCAGGACGTTTCCCGTGTCGCGGGTGTTTGCGTTCTATGGCCGGATGGGGGCGGGTAAGACTACCTTCATCAAGGCGATTTGCAAAGTTCTGGGTGTTGCTGATGTTGTTCAGAGTCCTTCGTTCGGCATAATAAATGAATACAAGACTCCGGCGGGCAGTGCTGTTTTTCACTTCGATTTCTACCGGATCAAAAAACTTGAGGAGGTCTTTGATATCGGCTACGAGGATTATATCTATTCGGGACAGTATTGTTTTCTCGAATGGCCCGAACTGATCGAAGAACTTCTTCCGCCTGCGGTGGTAAAAGTCGGTATCACTGGCGAAGCGGATCGGGTGGTTGAGTTCTAAACTTCCGTAGGTTGCGCCCATGAGACCCGATCGTGATGCCAATCCTGGTGCCACGGATTATTTCAGGATGGTTGAAAATTTTCGTGCATTTGTCGCCGGTGTATAAATATATCGCTTTTTCGCTACCCTTCTGCATCCCGGGCAGAAGCTGAAACAGCCGTTAACAGCGAGAAAACGACAATGAGGAAAATACTATTCATGGATTTTTTTATGATTGACAGCAACCCAAATCCCCGGTCTGATTCTTAATTTTTTACAATTTTCACATTCTTCATCCCCTTTTAGTTCCTGAGCTGAAGTACATAAACTCCTGCTTGAAGATGGCGGGTATTAATTATCGTCACAGCTTGTGTTACCACTTCCTGAATAACATTCCTGCCATGAACATCACACAGACAGATCGACGTTTTGATTGTTGGATCGGGACATTCTATGGTCAATTGATCTGTTACGGGATTGGGATAAATTTTGATATCCGTCGAGCCGGGTGGTGGTGGGTTTGCCGCAGTAATAAGTCCGCAGGCTGTGATCGTATCGGGATAGAGGGTTTCCCCGTTCTGCTGAAAGCAGGTGATGGTAAAGTCGGGAAGGTCGGTTACACAACCGGGTGAAGGGATGATCAGTCCGTAGGTGGAGCCTATCCCTTCTATGATATCGATGTTGTAACAGGGGTTGATACGCCACCTTTTCCGGTAGGAGTTTACGACCATCACCGAATCGATCTCACGGACAGTATCCGCAGGCCAGGCAAAATTGCCAAGATAACCTTGTATTGCATCTCCTACCTGCAGGTTAAAATCGTAAAGTAGCTGCCCGGAGGTATCGGGGGAGAGTACGAAGTAGACCTTCCTGTTGGCGCCGTCGCGGCGGATAGCCCCAAGGTACCCAAGTGACGTCCAGCTGCAGTTGCCGGTCGAGTGGTGTTCGATGTAAGGTGTGGTAAGTTTATGGTAGGATGTTCCTCCGATGAGCGTGTCGCCGGCAAAGGTTATGGAGTAATGGTCATCGGCCGCTTCGCTTCCCCAGCAGGCCATCCAGTAATGGATGTTCCACACCGCATTGCTGTCGGGAAAAGGATGGTAATTATTGGTTTGGGCCTGCACGCAAAGCCATGAAAACATGGACAATATGAAAAGGAAGGACTTTATGATGAAAAAATTTGTTACCGCTAAGTTACACCAAAATATTTGCCATATCACGATTTCTCCGATTCGTCATTTTTTTTGTACCTTCGTCTAAACTTTCGGAAGCATGGAAGACCCACGTCCGTCAACCATAAGATTGTCGCCCGCCGACCGGTATATGCCGCAGGAGGAGATGCTTGAAGTAGCGAGGCAGAAGAGTAACCTTGCCATTGGTGTTCCAAGGGAAATATCGCAGCAGGAAAACCGGGTTTCGCTGGTGCCCGATGGAGTGGCACTGCTGGTACGAAGCGGTCACCGGGTGATGGTGGAAGCAGGCGCCGGGGTTACCGCCCACTTTTCTGACCATGAATATTCCGAGGCCGGCGCCCAGATTGTCTACTCCCCGGATGAGGTTTACAAAGCTGACATCATTGTGAAAGTGGGTCCGGTGACCATGGAGGAGATGAATTTCCTGCGACCCAAACAAACGCTGATCTCTGCCATTCAGATCTCGATGCAGTGCGGAGACTACTTCCGGAACCTGATTTCTAAAAAGGTTACCGCCCTTTCATTCGAGATGATCCGCGACAAAACGAACCAGTTGGCCATTATCCGGGCCATGAGCGAAATTGCCGGCAGTACCTCCATCTTTATTGCTGCCGAGTACCTGGCAAACACTGACTTTGGCCGCGGCAAAATGTTCGGCGGATTCACCGGGATCATTCCATCGGAGGTGGTGATCATTGGCGCTGGAACCGTGGGTGAATTTGCCGCCCGGTCCGCACTTGGTCTCGGTGCCCTGGTAAAGGTCTTCGATAACTCTATCTACCGCCTTCGTCGTATCCAGTCGAATCTCGGGATGCGGATTTTTACCTCAATCCTTCACCCGAAAATACTTGCAGAATCGCTCACGACAGCAGACGTCCTGATCGGTGCCGTGCACTCTGCCGAAGGATCCACTCCCTGTATCATCAGCGAGGAGATGATCCGGGGGATGAAGGAAGGGGCGGTGGCCATCGATGTGAGCATCGATCAGGGCGGTTGCTTTGAAACATCCCGCGCCACAACCCACAAATCGCCTGTATTTAAAATACACGGCGTTACCCATTACTGTGTTCCCAACATCCCGTCAAAAGTTCCACATACTGCATCCCAGGCCCTTAACAACATCATCGTCCCCATTATTCTCGACATTGGAAGTGAAGGGGGTATCGAAAATCTGCTCAAACGTGATTATGGGGTGAGGCAGGGGGTTTATATCTACAACGGACTGATGACCAACTTGTTTATCGGTAAACGCTACGGACTGCCGTTCCAGGATATTGACCTGTTAATGGCAGCTTTTCACTAATCACGGTCAGAAAAATAACTCATGAGACTATCCGGAAGGGTCGCCACCGTTGCAAGAACCCGGATACACTGCGGGCCGGATTCGCTTGTGCAATTAAACCGTTTCCTTGTGGCAGAACGGCTCGATCGTGGAAAGATATTTATCCTCACCGACTCCGAAACCCGTCGCCACTGTCTGCCTGTGCTGGAAGCCCATTCACCGGATTTGAAAGGGTGTACCATCCTTGAGATCCCTTCCGGCGAATCATCGAAATCCCTGCAAAGCGCCGAAGACCTGTGGATGGAGCTGGTTTCGGCCGGCGCTGACCGGAATTCATTGCTCATCTGCCTGGGTGGTGGCGTGGTAACTGACCTGGGAGGTTTTGTGGCGGCAGGATTTAAGCGAGGCATCGCTTCCATCAATGTACCCACCACCATATTAGGTCAGGTGGATGCGTCGATCGGAGGCAAGACCGGGGTGAATCTCAGCAAGGTGAAGAACCAGATCGGTTTCTTTTATCCGGCCAGGGGGATCTTCCTCTTCCCCGGCTTCCTTGATACCCTTCCTGCAGCGCAACTCAGGTCGGGGTTCGCGGAGGTGATCAAGGCGGCCCTGATCGGCGATGCAATGCTTTGGAACCGCCTGCTTCGTAAAGGAGCCGCCGAAATCCTTTCGATGCCATGTGCTGAAAATTTCTGGCTGGAACTCATCAAAAAATCCGTAACGCAGAAGTCGCGGATTGTAAGGGATGATTTCCTGGAAAAGGACAAACGGAAAATTCTCAACTTCGGACATACGGTCGGCCACGCTCTTGAATCCCTGTGCGGTGGGCACCCGGGCCCTGAACTGTTGCACGGAGATGCGGTGGCGGCGGGGATGGTTGCAGAAAGCTTCCTTTCCGTTAAAAAATGCGGGTTGCCGGAAGAAGATCTGTCGCGGATCACCTCCTTCATCAGGGGCGGTTATGACACCTCGGTTTTTGCCCGCGAAGATATCCCGGCATTGGTAGAACTGATGGGCCATGACAAGAAAAACAGGGGAGGAACTATCCGCTTCAGTCTGCTTAAGAAGCCCGGGGTTCCGGCCATCAACGTTGCCTGCGACACGGATTTAATTGCAGAAGCTCTTTTGTTTGTAATTCAGAAATAATGGCCCCGATGAAAAGTATACTGATCAGCAAGAGCAATACGAAACTGGTTGGAAGCATCCTTTTACCGACTTCCAAAAGTCTGAGCAACAGACTGCTGATGATCAGAGCGCTGGCTGGTATTGATTTTCCCATTTCCGGTCTGTCGGATGCTCATGATACGGTGCTGCTTGAGAAATTGCTGACTGAGATCTGCAGGACAGGTGGTATGAAAAAGGTCACTGAACTGGATACGCAAAATGCCGGAACAGTGATCAGATTTCTCACGGCCTGCCTGGCCATGCGGCCCGGTAAATGGGTTCTCACCGGTTCTGACCGGATGAAACAAAGGCCCATCGGAATACTGGTGGAAGCGCTTCGGAGCCTGGGTGCAGACATAGATTTTCTGGCGAAGCCGGGTTATCCGCCAATACTTATCCGCGGAAAGGAGCTCACCGGCTCCGAGGTAACCATCGACCCCGGAGAGAGCAGTCAGTATGTGTCGGCCTTGCTGATGATCGCCCCGAACTTACCCCACGGACTGACGATTCATTTTAAAGGAAAAACGGTTTCCACGCCGTATATGGACATGACCATCGGTCTGATGAAACAGCAGGGTGCCAAAGTGAGGGCAGGCAAACACGGAGTCACAATAAAACCGGGAGGTTATCGTCCCGTGGAGGCTGTAGTGGAAGGGGACTGGTCGGCGGCAGCATTCTGGTACGAAGCGGCTGTTCTGGCGGGCGAGGTGGACCTGGAGTTGAAAGGGCTCCGGAAGGAAAGCATGCAGGGCGATTCGCTGCTGGCAGCAATCTGTGAAAATTTCGGCGTCGATACTACCTATACTTCCACCGGCATACGACTTACCCGCAACCGACAGAAGATCGATGGATTCTTTTTCAACTTCAATGACCATCCTGATATTGCACCAGCGGTAATTGTTACCTGTGCCGTTATGGGTATCCGTGGTCATTTTGAAGGGTTGAAGAGTTTGATAATCAAAGAGTCAGACCGGTTGGCGGCACTCAAAAGCGAGTTGGAAAAACTGGGTTTGAAAGTTGACATTCCCGATCGTAAGGACGACCTGCCCACCCTTGATTTTAAACCAACCATTCTAAAAACTTCAGTTCAGTCTGCCATCGAAACTTATGGCGATCACCGCATGGCGATGACTTTTGCCCCGCTGGCCATTCGGCTTGGTCCGATACGGATCAACAACCCCGATGTGGTGGGGAAATCTTACCCGCAATTCTGGGATCACCTGAAGGAGTTGGGGTTCAAGGTTGACGGGTAAGTCTGTTTGCCGTCCTTACCGGGTTCCACTTCAACACTGAAATGTCGGTGGCATGGATGCGGGTTAAGTATGTTAAAACTTTTTTCATCAGTTTATCCAACCCATCCGCTAAATCACTATTTTTGACTCTTGACTTTTAACCCCCGACTTTCCCATGCTGATAGATATTTTTATCCCTTGTTTCGTCGACCAGGTTTATCCCGAAACAGGAATGAACATGGTGAAAATATTGGAAAAGCTTGGTGTCGACGTTCATTATAACGGGAACCAGACCTGTTGTGGCCAGATGGCATTCAACAGTGGCTTCTGGGACGAGGCCAAACAGATGGGGGAGAAGTTCCTGAATGACTTTCCCAACGACCGGCCAGTCGTCGGACCTTCAGCTTCCTGCATCGGGTTTGTGCGGAACTACTACCCATGGCTGTTTCATAATACAGCCAACCATCTTGAATATAAACAGTTGAAGAAGAATATATTCGAATTTACTGATTTCCTGGTGAATTTTCTGAAGGTAGAGGATCTGGGGGCTGAATTTCCGCATGTGGTTACCTATCACGATTCGTGTGCGGCACTGCGCGAATACGGGTTGAAAGATGAGCCGCGAAGGCTGCTTGCCAAAGTCAGGGGTCTTGAACTGCGTGAAATGAAGGACAACGAAGTGTGCTGCGGTTTTGGCGGAACCTTCTCGGCCAAGTTCGAACCGGTTTCAACCGCGATGGCGGAACAGAAAGTTAAACAGGCGATGGCTACCGGTGCAGAATATATCGTCTCTACCGATTCATCCTGCCTGATGCATCAGCAAGCCTACATCGACAAGCATGAACTGCCGATAAAAACGATCCATATTATCGACCTTCTCTCCGCAGGCTGCTAAATTTCCGGCCACTCCAGGCAACCTTTCTCTGTAAAATATTGTATTTTTGTAGATTGATAAAATGATCTTCATGTCCGGGAGAAAAGTTGCGCAATTTTACCTTATTTGGACCAGCATCATAATTTTGCTGGTTAGTGCCTTCGAGCGTGCCTCTGCACAAGACCGAAGCGGAACCCCTACGGTACAGGACTGCCTCGGCGCCATTCCGGTTTGCCAGTCGGTATATACTACGACAGCCTCCTATACCGGGCACGGAAATGTTTATCCTGAGATCCATGCCAACAGTGTTTGTCCGCTTTGTATGGATGGTGAAAAGAATGATGTATTTTATATCATCACCGTTCAGACCAACGGAATTTTAAGGTTCAAACTCACACCTAATAATATAACGAATGATTATGACTGGTCGCTTTTTAACATGACCTCGGCGGGTTGTGATCAGATCTACACCAATGCAACTTCTCTGCAGGTAAGTTGCAACTCTTACGGGATCACCGGGAACAATGGCCCCACCGGGATCAATTCCTTATTGGGGAACAACTTTAATTGCAACGGTCCGGGTGTCGCCAACGGACCTGCCTTCAACAAAGACCTTACGGTGACAGCCGGTCAGACCTATGTTCTGAATATCAGCAACTGGTCCTCCACGAACCAATCGGGCTATACGCTCGATTTCAGCGCCTCTACCGCCTCCATTTTTGACAATGTCCCTCCATTGATCGATTCCATCCAGCAGGATATCTCCTGTGCAGGAACGACCAGTATCTATTTCCGGTTTTCGGAGAATGTAAAATGTTCCGACGTTTTTCAACATCCTGAGAAATTCAGTCTGGTGGGTCCGGCCGGTGCCATAACGATAAGTGATGTTACAGGGGTGGATTGTGCAACCGGTGCCGCCAATGGCCGTGGTTACAACCTTATACTATCCACCCCGGTAGGTTCAGGTTCCTACACCCTAAACATCACCGGCGACATTCACGACCTGTGCAACAATCTTGCGCTTTATCAGGGATATCCGTTTCAGCTTACGGAGATTAATGCACCTGTTGCTGCAGCAGGGAACGACACGTCTGTAGCCAATGGCACCATCCTTACCCTGCACGGAAATGCTTCAAGCGGCACACCACCCTATGCGTATCACTGGGAACCGGCCAACCTGCTTGTTAATTCCAATGTTCAGCGGCCAACCACAATCGGAATGGGTGCTTCTGCCCTGTTTACCGTTACTGTCACCGACAATGCCGGCTGTCATGGTATGGATGAAGTTTTAGTTACGGTGGTAGGCGGACCACTCGGGGTAACCACCACGGCCTCACCACAGGTTATATGTCCGGGCGAAGCGGTAACCCTGATGGCAGTAGTTTCAGGCGGCAGCGGCAGTTATTCGTTCCTATGGACCTCCGATCCACCAGGATTTACCTCAACCCTTCAGAATCCTACAGTTTATCCGAATAGCACCACAACCTACCATGTGCAGGTACAGGATGGATTCAGCACGATTTCCGGAACCACGGTTGCCAACGTAAATGTAAAACCGGTTGCCAATCCCGGCGGTAACTCAAGTATTCCGTATGGTACGAATGCACAGCTTGCAGGATCGGCCTCGGGTGGTTCGGGAAATTATTCCTGGTACTGGACCTCCAACCCGCCGGGATTTTCCTCCACGCTGCAAAACCCGCTGGCAGTAAACCTTACCCTTACCACCATTTTTACACTTACCGTCACCGACCTGACCACGCTCTGTGTAAGTGAACCGGTTAACGTTACCATTTCCGTTACCGGCAGTCCGCTGTCATGTAATCCCGTTGCCACGCCTGCCGTGATATGCAAGGGAAACCCTTCCCGGCTGAATGCCATGGTAGGGGGAGGAGCAGGAACCTATACCTATTCGTGGAGTTCGGATCCGCCCGGGTTCGTTTCCCAGGAGGCCAATCCAGAAGTGGTTCCCACCGAGACGACAAATTACCTGCTGACCGTGAGCGACGGCTACAACAGCACTGCCGATGCAGTCAATGTCAGGGTGAATCCCATCCCGGTGATCCGGCTGGGTCCGCCCGACTCCACCGCCTGCATTTATAGTACTGTCATTCTCGATGCCGGAAACCCGGGTGCACAGTATTACTGGTCGAATGGATCGACTGCAAAAACACTCGAAGCCGTGAGTGCCGGGATAGGTTATGATGTGCAAAATTATTCGGTTCGGGTGATCAATGAATTCGCCTGTGCCGATTCGGCTGAAATCAACGTCATTTTTTCATTTTCAGCCTGTACCGGGATGGATGAACGACTTCCGGAAGGCCGGATCTCCATTGGTCCAAACCCCGGCGAAGGAACGCTAAACCTCACGATCCGCAATTTTGACGGTCCGGTCGACATAACCATCACCACCATTCCCGGGGCGATAATTTTTCATGAAGAGATGAGGCCCGACATCCCCGGTCCTTTTTCCAGGTCCTATGATCTTTCGTCGTTTCCGAAAGGTTTATACCTGGTAAATCTGCGGAGCAAAGATTTTTCACGAACCCTGAAATTTATAAACCGGTAGCAATGAAAACCTATTTATTTTTCCGAACTGTTTTTGTGACGTGCCTATTCCTGGGATATGCCATGGTCTCCATTGCCCAAGAGGAGAATGTCGATCCGGCCGACTCCGCCTTCAATGCGAAATACGCCTCCTTCGATTTTAAATCCCGGTTTGCGGCAGTGGCTACCACCGATTCCCGGAACAACTATTACCTTGTCGATTTTACGAAGCTCCCTGACCGGTTTGAGAGGGTTTGGTTCATGAATCTGGTTTTTCAGCATCCCGAAGTGGTGAACATTGACCCGGATATTCGTAAGGTTAAATTATGGTTCCAGTCGGATCACCGTTACCCTGTAAAAGAGGTCATTGATCTTTTCGACAATCTGATGAATAAAACCAAAGAGGCCGCGCAATCCACCACAACACCGGAGAAGGTCAGCTGGCTTAAGAATAATGATAAATACAAGTAAATTTTTTGGTTATGAACAGGTACTTTTCTCTTGTCATCATATTTTTTGCACTGGCTACAGGATTGTTTGCACAAACGGGAGGTGGCGGGCCCAACAGCACCTGCGAGACAGCTTCCCCTTTTTGCACGGGAACGGTATATAATTTCCCGGCCGGGGTCAATGCAGGCAGCGGACAACCGGGTCCCTGTTACAGTTGTTTGGCAACAACTCCCAACCCGGCCTGGTATTACATGAAGGTACTCACCTCAGGAAACATCATTATCAAGATGCACAGCGTGCCTTCCAAAGATATTGACTTCTGCTGCTGGGGCCCGTTTCCTAATCAGAATGCCTGTACCCAGCTAACCTGTAATAAAAAGGTATCGTGCAGTTATTCCGCCAGTACAACTGAAACCTGTAATATCCCGAACGGAATTGCCGGAGAGTACTACATCCTTGTCATCACGAATTTCTCCAATGCTCCTTGTAATATCATTTTTGAGCAAACGGGAGGTACCGGAACAACCGACTGTACCATTCTTCCGCCGGCATGTTCGAATAACAGCCCGATATGCACCGGACAAACGCTGCAGTTCACAGCCCAGGCGGTAAGCAACGCAATTTATAACTGGTGGGGTCCGGCCAATTTCAGCTCGACGCTTCAGAATCCCACCATCCTGAATGCTACTCCGGCCAACGCCGGTGATTATTTTCTGCGTATCACGGTGAATGGTCAGCCCAGTCAGGATACCTCGGTAACTACGGCCTACATATATCAGCCGGTGGCCAACGCCGGCAACGATACCTCTATCAGCAATGGAGTTACGGCAGCGCTGGTTGGGAGCGCTACGGGCGGAAGCGGTTCCTACCAGTACCATTGGGAGCCCGCTGCCAAACTTGTCGATCCGAATATGCGTAAACCTCAAACGGTTAACCTTTTTGCCACGACGATGTTTACTGTGCAGGTTACCGACGATTCTGCCAGTTGCCCCTCTTCCGACGTGGTTACTGTGAACATTGTAGGAGGCGCTCTGGCGGTGAATTCGGTAGCCACGCCGGCCTACATCTGTGCCGGGGCCTCATCACAGCTTCAAGCCTTCGGATCGGGAGGAGCAGGTAATTACACCTATTCCTGGTCCGGACCCAACGGGTTTACCTCAACCCTTCAGAACCCGACGGTGATCCCGTATATTACCTCAAACTACCAGGTCACAGTACATGATGGTTACAATACATCTATAAGCAATGTGGTAGTTACCGTGATTCCGCTGCCTGTTGCCAATGCCGGCACCAATCTATCGATCCCAAACGGAACCTATACCTACCTCGATGGATCTGTGGTAAACGGCAATTCCAACTATTTTTATTCCTGGTCACCGGCAGATAAGCTGGTCAATGCCAACATTAAATCGCCGCAAACTACCAACCTTCAGACAACCACCGTTTTTTCGCTGATGGTTACCGATTTGATATCCAATTGTGTAAGTGATAATTCGCCCACTGTTTCCGTTGAAGTTACCGGTGTGCCACTGAATGTAAATCCGGTTGCCATACCATCCCGGATCTGCAGAGGAGATACGGCGCGGATACATGCCTCTGCAGGTGGAGGAAATGTGGGATATTATCAGTATATCTGGAGCTCGGAACCTCCAGGATTTACCTCCACTGATCCCGATCCCATGGTTGACCCGTCGGTAAACACAAGCTATTTGGTTTCGGTGTTCGATGGATTTAACACTACCACAGGCAATACTGCCGTTGAAATTTATCCGGAGCCATCCATTCGTCTTGGTCCGCCGGATACCACCGTATGCGTTTATGACACCATCCGCCTTAATGCGGGGAACCCCGGAGCCAGCTATCTCTGGTCGAACGGAGCCACCACGCGGGAGATACGGATCGGAACCACCGGAATCGGATATGACTCCCAGACCTTTTCGGTTGAAGTAACCAATGAACATGGCTGTAAATCGTCTGCCGGCATCAACGTGATTTTTTCCTTCGATGCCTGCACGGGAATTGGCGAGAACAACATCCCGGGAACCATCCGCCTCTATCCCAACCCTTCCGGGGGCATGGTTACCCTCGAGATGGAAGGGATCAGCGGGGGAACCAATGGCACGATAGTTTCACCTTACGGTAAAGAGGTGAAGGTTTTCTCAGTACCCGCATCCGCCTCAGGCAAAGTAACCCGCACCCTCGACCTCACCGGCTTGCCCAAAGGTATATACCTGGTGAAATTCAATAATCCTGATTTTTATCATTCCCAAAAACTCCTTATCGAATAGTGCACAATAAAACCAAGATCAAATTACGAACAACCGCTCTTTCAGGATTTTTTACAGGGCTCTTTCTGCTCATTCCGGTTTTTTCGCTGTTTTCGCAAAGCCGGATGGTAAGGACCAACTGCCCGCGGATGCAACATCAGGCAGACCTTTGGTATTTCGGTGACAAAGCGGGGATCGATTTTCGCTCCGGAACGGCAACACCCGATATCACGGAGGATGTGATGACGGCCTTTAAGGCCAGTGCGGTGATGTGCGACAGTGCAGGGACCCTGCTGTTTTTTACCAACGGGAAAAAGGTCTGGGACCGGACCTTCACGTTGATGAACAATGCATCGGGACTTGACGGAGACCTGGGTGTGACCCAACCCTGTATTATCATTCCAAAGGCTGACGATCCTACCATCTATTTTATTTTCACCCTCGACATCATGGCCTGGAAAGGCGGCTCATACACAACCAAAGGGCTGCGCTACAGCATCATTGATATGAAGCTCCGGAACGGGATGGGAGATGCTTCGGTTCTCAATCTGCCATTACTGACACCAGCATGCCAGAAGCTTACAGCGGTCATGCACAAGGATAAGCGATCCGTATGGGTGATCGCCCACGGGTGGGATTCGAATGAATTTTATGCCTGCCTCGTGAGCGCAAAAGGGGTGCAGGAACCAGTGATCAGCGCAGCAGGTTCCATTCATGGCGGAGGCAATGAAGAGCGGAACTCGATCGGTTATATGAAAACATCCCCGGATGGGAGTAAGCTGGCGCTTGCAATCACCGGCAATAACCTGATCGAGTTGTTTAGTTTCAACAATGAAACCGGGATGGTTAACGCAACCAGTTCCTATACGGTAACCCGACCGAATTTGAATCCTTACGGGATCGAGTTTTCGCCCGACAGCAAACTTTTGTATGCAACAGCCTTTCAAACTCAAAACCCGCCCCTGTCAAATCCCTCCATTTTATATCAGTTCAACCTGCAAAACGGACTCTCGAACCCCATTGTGGTAGATTCAACCCCCGGTATGAGCGTTGCAGCCATGCAACTTGCTACCGATGGCAGGATATACCTTTCACGGACCGTAAACATTATTTCCAGGAAGGATTCGGTTGATGTGATCTACAACCCTAACCGCCCGGGTGCCGGTTGCAACTATAACCGGTTGAATAATATACCGGAAAGTCGTTTTCCCTTGCTTGGCCGTGCCAGTATTTTCAGTCTGCCAAATTTTATTCAGAGCTATTTTGACTTGCCGGCCTTCAGATGGGACAGTGTTTGCCACAACGACGTAACCAGGTTCACCATTCCCAATAAGGCGAATATCGATTCGGTGCGCTGGGACTTTGGCGACGGCGCTGGTTCAGATGTAACCGAACCGCTGCATGCCTACGCGCAACCCGGAACATACCTGGTAAAGCTTACCGAAATGTTCAATGGGATCAGTTACATGGACTCTGCCCGTGTTACCAGTTATGCATTGCCGGTCATTGCATTTCCGGCAGATACCATCCTGCTTTATTCAGGTTCAGAGATAAACCTGCATGCCGGAGGTGGTTTCCAGGAATACCTGTGGTCTACAGGTTCCACCGACTCGATTATTGCTGTTGCCAGCCAGGGAAAATACAGGGCAAAGGTGAAGGATTTCAATTGTTGCACTAACGCTGACAGCGTCTTTGTGAAGGTGTTTGAGTATTTTATTCCGAATGCGTTCACTCCCAACAACGACGGGCTAAATGATGTTTTCAAGGTGGAGGGATTGTATAAGAACATTAAATTCAGGATGTCTCTCTACAACCGGTGGGGCCAGATGATATTTGAGTCGACCGATATAGACAATGGCTGGAATGGCATGGTAAACGGTCAATATTGTGCCCCTGACAGTTTTGTCTGGATTGTGAATATCGGTTTCCTCGGCCAGGATATCATCACCCAGGGGGATATTGTTCTTAAAGGTACCGTTACACTGGTTCGATAATGTACGAAAAATACACTGCCATCATCTCCGCAGAGCAGAATGTATCTCCGGAATTTGTTCAAAATACCATCACCCTGCTTGAGAGCGGGGCAACGATCCCTTTCATTGCCCGTTACCGCAAGGAGATGACGGGTTCTATGGATGAGGTTGTCATTGCTGCGATCCGCGACAGGCTGGCCGCACTGAAGGAGCTTGATGCCCGGCGGGCAGCCATTCTGAAATCGCTGACGGAACAGGAAAAACTCACGCAGGAACTACAGCAGGCCGTTGAATCTGCCGCTACATTGGCTGAATTGGAGGATATTTACCTGCCTTACAAACAGAAAAGGAAGACACGCGCAAGTATCGCCCGCGAAAAAGGGCTGGAACCCCTGGCGCAGCTTATTATGTCGCAACGATACAACGACATAGAACTCAGGGCCGATCCATTTGTTGATGCCGAAAAGGGAGTAAATACGCGGGAGGAGGCCATCAAAGGAGCCAGTGATATATTGGCCGAAAACATCAACGAGGACAGCTATACGCGGAAACGGATCCGGAGTTTGTTTCAGAAAGAGTCGCAGGTAAACGTCAGGGTAGTGAAGGGGAAGGAGCAGGAGGGAATCAACTTCCAGATGTACTTCGACCATCACGAGCCGCTGCCGAAGGCTCCATCGCACCGGTTGCTGGCTATGTTACGCGGCGAGAATGAAGGGTTTCTGCGAATGTCGGTGGAGGTGGAAAATGATCACGCGGGTGAAATTCTGGAGAAGATCTTTGTCAAGTCGAACAACGCTTCGGCAGAGATTGTGAAATCGGCGATTGCCGATAGCTGTAAACGGTTGCTTTTCCCGTCGATGGAGACGGAGATGCGGCAATGGGCGAAGGAGAAAGCCGATGCCGAAGCGATCCGGGTGTTTGCTGAGAACCTGCGCCAATTGCTGCTGGCTCCTCCGCTCGGACAAAAAAACGTGCTGGCTGTCGATCCCGGATTCAGGACCGGTTGCAAGATCGTATGTCTGGATCGCCAGGGAAAATTACTGCACAACGAAACAATCTATCCTCACCCTCCTCAAAACGAGGTGAAGGAGTCCATTCACAAGATCAAAAGCCTGGTGAATGCCTATAAAATTGAAGCCATTGCCATCGGTAATGGAACTGCCGGAAGGGAGACGGAGCGGCTTGTCAGAGCGATCCCGTTCGAAAAGGAGATACTGGCGCTGGTGGTGAATGAAAGCGGCGCATCGGTTTATTCAGCCTCTGCCGTTGCCCGCAAGGAATTTCCCGACTACGATATCACCGTAAGGGGCGCTGTCTCCATCGGGCGCCGGCTCATGGATCCGCTGTCCGAACTGGTGAAGATCGAACCAAAATCTATCGGTGTGGGACAATACCAGCACGATGTTGACCAAACGACATTGCTTAAAAGTCTGGAGGATACCGTGGTAAGTTGTGTTAATAAAGTTGGGGTGGAGATCAACACAGCCAGCGAGGAGCTGCTCACCCATGTGTCGGGACTTGGGCCCACCCTGGCGAAGAATATAATTCAGTACCGGAATGAGAAGGGGCCATTCAGTTCGCGAACCGCGATGCGAAAGGTTCCGAGGTTTGGTGAAAAGGCCTTTGAACAGGCCGCCGGTTTCCTCCGGATCCGTGATGCAAAAAATCCACTCGACCGAAGCGCTGTTCACCCCGAGAGCTATTCGGTGGTAGACAGGATGGCGAAAAAGTTAAATGCTACAGTTGACGAACTGCTGGAGAATGCCGATCTGCGGGCAAAGATCAACCTCCGGGAGTTCATCGATGAAAAGGTCGGGTTGCCAACTTTGCAGGATATCATGCAGGAATTGGCAAAACCAGGGCGTGATCCAAGGCAGAAATTCGAGATGTTCGAGTTCGATAAAAATATCCATACTATCCGCGATCTTCATAAAGGAATGCAACTTCCGGGGATTATCACCAATATTACTAATTTTGGGGTGTTTGTAGACCTGGGAGTTCACCAGGACGGATTGGTTCATGTCAGTCAGCTTTCCGACCGGTTCGTCAGGGATCCCAATGAGGTTGTAAAACTCAACCAGAAGGTGATGGTGGAGGTTCTCGACGTTGATGCGGAACGCAAGCGCATCCAGCTCACCATGAAAGGGCAGAATACTAAGGCTGCAAAATGACCGTTTATTGAATGGTAACGATTAAATGCTGAACCGCAAATGCTAAAACGTCACTACCCGCTCGCTGTTACACTCATTTTTCTTGTTCTGCTCACTGAAACTGCTTTTGCACAACGTATTCTTGGCGGTCTATCTGTTGGGATGAACCTGACGCAGGTAGATGGTGATGAATTTTATGGTTTTCATAAAGTCGGACTGAATGTGGGTCCGATGGTCTCCATTCCGTTTGGCAAGAAAAGCAACTGGTCAGTCAGCATGGAGCTTCTTTATTCCCAAAAAGGAGCCTACCACGGAAGCAGTGTGGATACTTTGAGATACAAACTGGTGCAGGATTATGCCGAGATTCCGGTACTTATTCATTTTACCGATAAAAAGATCATCTCGGGTGGCGTAGGCTTCTGCTATGGTCAGTTAATAAACTACAAAGAGACCCATTCTCAGTTTTTCGACTCCCTCTACAGGCCTCAGAGCTCCCTCTCAAACAGTGATATTTCAGTAATTGCCGATTTGCAGATCCGCTTGTGGTACAGGTTGTGGGCCAATATCCGCTATCAGTATTCGATGAAGAGCAACCGGACCATGCTTATTTATGATCCGAATGTGCCCAGCCCGATCACACGATACCAGTATAACAACGTAATAACCATCCGCCTCACCTGGATGTTCAACCAGGAAGCCAATCCCAAGCGGAAATTCAGTCCGGAAAACGAGTAGTGTTCAATAACGTCAGATGATCCGTTTAATCAGCCGCAACTTGTGTGTATATTGCTGCAGCTCCTCATTGTAGATTCCCTGGTGGTCGATGGTGTCGACACGAACTTTACCTGAACAATGAATGATGCGATGGCGGTCGATGAGCATCCCAACGTGGTTGATGTTCTCCTCCTCGTCGTCGAAGAAAACAAGATCGCCGGGCTCGGCCTCTGCCAGCAATCCAACAACCTCTCCCTGCCTTGCCTGTTGGGAAGCATCCCGCTGAAGGGTTACATTTTTTAATTTGTACGCCATCTGAACAAAGCCGGAACAATCTATTCCGAAGGGTGAACGTCCGCCCCAGAGATAAGGTGCATTAAGGTAAAGCATGGCATCCTCTACCAAATGAATACGAACATTGGCATGGTTGTGCGGGGCAGAAGTAAGATCAGAACCCGTGTTGGCAACTGTAACGCCCTCGAAAAAAAATTCATCCTGGTTTACGCGAATCCGCTGATCTGTAAGCCCGGGAAGCGAACTTCCCATTACGAGTGGCAGCAAGGTACGTGTGGTATCATTGCTTACTATCTGCACCAACTCCATGGTCACGGCCGGGTCCGAATGATACAACCGCATATATTCTGACTCAGATATACCGCGAACCTGGTTGGAACTGATCCAACCTTCGTAATCATCGAAGGTCAGCTTAACTTTTGTCCATTTTTCCGAAATTTCGATGATGCGGTAAAGTTCACCGAAAAGAATCTGGGTTACCATTTCCGACTTGTGCGAAGGTTCCAACCTTACAGGGATGATGCTGAGGAGGCAGATGCCGAACTCCATAAACAGGGAAGTTTTAGAGGAGGCAAAGGTAACTATTTTTTGGCTGCGATCTCCCGCTTGAGTTCCTCCAGACTGCAACCATGACAACCTAAGCTGCATCCATCGCATTTTGACGACGGGGTGGTGAAGAACTTTACCAGTCTCACTGCAGTTAAAGTTACTGCAGAAAGGACGATGGTAAGTACGATGATATATTGCCAATCCATTTTATGAAAAAATTAAACTGCCCACCTGGAATACCGTAAAGGAGAGTATCCAGGCCAGCGCGGTTGTGTAAACAATGAGAAACAAAGCCCATTTCCAGCTGCCTGATTCACGGTTTACGGTAGCGATAACCGCAACGCAGGGCATGTAAATGAGAATGAACAGCAGGAAAGAAATTCCGGCAAGCGGGGTGAATACCTTCTGACCGGTTTTCGGACCTTCGCCGTATTCAGCCTTCTGCAACCGGGTTCCAAGACTAACTTGTTTTGCCTGCTCATGGAAATGGTTGCTGCCGAAGAGTACGCCAAGGGTACTTACCACCACCTCCTTGGCGGCAGCTCCTGTGATGAGGCTGACCCCCATACGCCAGTCGAAGCCGAGCGGCGCAATGGCGGGTTCGATCGTTTTGCCGATTTTACCAATGTAGGAGTTCTGCAGACGTTCTTCCGGGGTACCGTTACTTCCTACCGGGAAATATTCCAGCGCCCAGATGAGGATAACGGCAACCAAGATCACACCGCCCATTTTTTGGAGGTACTGCTGACCTTTTTCCCACATATGACGGAGGATTACCTTGTTGGTGGGCATCCGGTAAGGCGGGAGTTCCATCACAAAAGGAGCCTCCTTGCTCTTAAACAGGGTATTCTTGAAAACCAGTGAGATGAGTACGGCAAGGATCACACCGGTAAGGTAGAGTCCGAAGATTACCGTGCCGGCCTGTGTGGGGAAAATGGCACCGGCAATAAGGATGTAAACCGGCAGCCTGGCGCTGCACGACATAAATGGGTTGATAAGCATGGTAAGGAGCCTGTTGTTGCGGTCTTTGATAGTGCGTGTTACCATGATGGCCGGAACATTGCAGCCAAATCCCATGATCAGGGGGATGAACGACTGACCATGCAATCCCATCTTGTGCATCAGCTTATCCATGATAAAGGCAGCCCGCGCCATGTATCCCGTATCTTCCATCAGGGAAATAAAGAAAAAGAGGATGAGAATGTTGGGGAGGAAAACGATAACACTCCCAACACCATTGATGATGCCATCAACCAGCATGTCTTTCAGCGGCCCGGGTGGGATCAGCAGGCTGAGTTCACTGCCAATCCAGCCAACAAGCAACTCAATCCCCTGTTTTGGATAGGCTCCGAGGGTGAACGTTGCCTGAAACATGAACCATAGAAAGAAGATGAAAATCGGGAAGCCGAAAATCCTGTGTGTGAGGAATTTGTCAACACGATCACTGGTCGTCTTAGGCGGGTTCTTGTCCCTATTTGAGATCATGGTTTCCCTGAGCGCCCCCGCAATAAATCCGTATTTTGCATCCGTGATAAAGGTGGCGGAATCCTCATGATACCCCGATTCAAGTCGCTTGATTTCAGCCTCTGCCATGGATAGAATACGATCTCCCTGCGTTGATGACCGAATCGCTTCCAGGGTTTCGGTGTCTTTCTCCAGAAGCCGTATGCTGAAGTAGCGCGAGGAAACGAGATCGGTCAGCGATTTGTCAACGCGTATCAGATTCTGTATCCTGCGGATTGAATCCTCAATATCTTTGCCGTAGTTGATGTGTACATGCCTTACAACAGGGTCGCGGTCTTCATACACCTCGATGATCCTGCTGAACAAATCGTGGATCCCTGTCCCTTTCGAGCCAACCGTTGGAATGATCGGAATGCCGAGCAGTTTTGAAAGTGCTTCGATGTTCAGTTTGTGCCCCTGCGTCTCAAATTCATCAAACATGTTGAATGCAACCACCACGCGGATATCCATATCGATCAATTGCGTGGTGAGGTACAGGTTGCGTTCGAGGTTGGAACTGTCGATCACATTCACCACGATATCCGGTACCTTGCCGATAATATGCCTGCGCACAAAAATTTCCTCGGGCGAAAACGCCGTGAGCGAGTAGGTGCCGGGGAGATCGGTGATGTTGAAGGTGTAGCCGGACTGTTTGAATTGCGCCTCCTTCGATTCAACGGTTACGCCGCTGAAATTTCCAACCCGTTCATGGGAACCGGAGGCGAAATTGAACAGCGTGGTCTTACCGCAGTTCGGATTGCCTACCAGCGCAATGTCAATTATTTTCCCCTTATCAGCGCTGACATTCCCATTTTTGTAAGGTTTCGCGGAGGTGGTTGTTTCGGGTCCCGGTTGAAGGTTTTGAAGCAATTCATTCTCCGTTTCATCACCCACAGGGGATACCTCAATCAATCTTGCCTCGCTGTGTCGCAACGATACATGGTAGCCCATGATAAAGTACTCCACCGGGTCCTGCAGCGGCGCCGATTTAATCACCCTGACCTCTTTCCCTTTTACAAACCCCATCTCCGTGATTCGTTTACGGAACGCACCCCGGCCTTTCACCTTGGTGATGATGCCGCTTTCGCTTTGCCGGAGATCGAAGAGTGTTGACAATTTAATTTGGATTAAATAAAAGCAAAGATACAAAAAAAAAGTATTTGCAGATCAGATTTTCGTAAGGTTTACGAGATACGGATGGCTTTCCGGACCCAGGTTGAAGATCAGGTCGATGATACTGAGGTTGTTCAGGAAACCATTTCGTTCAGAAAACGGCTGTTGGTAAACCGGGTGTTGAAAATCAATTTTTTTTGAAACCAGGTCATTTCTGTTATCATTGTTAGTCAGTGGATTAAACTGGCTTGAAATGCTTACACGGGTATTTTGTTTTATCGCTTTAAAAATTGTTTCCAGAATGTTGATGTTCAGGTCAAGCAGAAAGTTATACTTTTTTTGAAAGAATGGCGAAAAAAGGTCCTGGTAATAGAGAAAAAAGGGACTGTTGTTATAGGCTGTTTCAATCGACCGCCAGTGGGTCTTCTGCCAGGGAAGCGAATCGGATATTTTGATGTCGCGGGTTAAGGTATGATTACCGTTAATTTTAATTACGGGAATGGTTAGCGTTTGTACTCCGTTGGGACCCCCGATTTTACAGTGGTTCCTGCAAGTCTGTTTAGTGTAGGTTTCCCATGATTCGATGCATATTTCTTCCGCACCAATGGTTTTGACCATATATGCGATGGGGGGAAAGTAGGCTGTGGAAAGGAGTTTCGCCATAATGAAAACAACCGGCAAATGTAATAATTCGCCGGTTGCCGGTTCTTTAATTAGTTACAGTTGCCCGCTGTGTCGATCAGTTTGCGGCATCTTTAAGAAGCACATCGCTGATTGCTTTCTTCAGGCTGTCCTTGGGCAATGCGCCAACCGACATCTGAGGCTGTTCTCCCATCGGAACGAAGAGCATCGACGGAATACTGCGGATCCCGAATGCACTGGCCAGTTCCTGTTCAGCTTCGGTATCAATTTTATAAATATCGATCTTGCCGGTATATTCTGTGGCAAGTTCCTCAAGGATCGGTGCCACCATCTTGCAGGGACCGCACCAGTCGGCGTAGAAGTCAATAATACAAGGCTTGCTACCTTCGAATTTCCACTCTTTGTTTACTTCAAAATTGAAGACTTTCGAGAGAAAGGTCTCTTTTGTTAAATGCTCAATTGCCATGATTATAGATTTTTAGATTTATTTTACATTTAAAACTTTATTGATCGCTTCCACATAGCCATTTTTCTGCATGGCTCCAACCGACATCTGCGGTTTTCCTGTTTTTGGAATAAACAATACGGCCGGGATGGATGAGATGTTGAACAATCCCGCAAGTTCACGTTGCTGGTCTGTATTCACTTTGTAAACGCGGATCTTCCCCTGATATTCTGTTGCGAGCTGCTCCATTATCGGTGCTACCATTTTACACGGGCGGCACCAATCGGCATAGAAGTCGATGATCACCGGTTGTGTTCCACTGAAAACCCATTCTTTCGGATTATTCTGATAATCCCATACAAGTTTTCGGAACGAATCCGAAGTAAGTGACACCACTTTGCCCTCCGTCGAAACCGCTGTATTATTTTCTTCGGTATTGCTGCTGCATGCATTCACGGTGAAAGTAGCTACAAACAGGAATAGAAATGTTAGTTTTTTCATGTTGTATCTTTTAGCTGCTGCAAAATTACAACATTATTTTTATAAATCGCATAAATAACACTAAATTTTTATAAATTTGCTGCATGAATTTTACATGACCATGAAACTACCGTTCAATTCGCTTGATGTACAGGATCTTGAAGGTTTTTTTTCTTCGGAGGATGATTGTCTCCGCTTTCTTGCTGAAAAAAAATGGGAGACCGGCTATGTTTGCCGGAAATGCGGGCATACCAACTTCTGTAAAGGTAAAACTCCTCATTCACGACGTTGTACACGCTGTAAAAAGGAGGAGTCTGCAACGGCCAATACCATATTTCACCGCTGCCACATCCCAATCACCGAAGCGTTCCAGATTGTTTACAAGGTATGTCACAACCCTGCCATCTCAAGCTACGCATTATCCCGGGAGATTGAATTGCGTCAAATGACTTGTTGGAAATTGAAGAGCCGCCTGATGGAATGCATTAAAAATAAAGGGGAGGTGGATGTTCTTTTCCACCCCCCGTCAGATCAGTAAATCACGATTTTTTTCGTTACTGTAGCCGCATCGCTTGTAAGGCGCAACAGGTAAATTCCAGCAGGATAGCTGCTTATGTCGGCTTGTTTTGTATAGGCGCCTTTGAACGCAACCAGGTTTTCGCTGAACATCAGCTCACCCCGGAGTGTAACGAGTTCCACTTTCATGTTTTGCGTTTCGGCTAGGTTGAATGTAATGTTAAGCTTATCCGTGGCAGGGTTCGGGAAGATCGAAAGTCCGGTAAAGTTCTCTTTCTCGTCTGAGCCCACGGTGATGGTATAACTTGCATTCCATCCCTCTCCGCGAACCGATGAGTTGGTGTTCCAGATCAGCATCACCTGACCATTGGTTGAGGTGACGTTCGGCGGCAGGCTGTTTCCAGAATAAACACCAAGCAAAGCGGCAGATTTCAAATCATAGATCTGCAATTTGTCGACATCCTGCTCCGTGTTAAAACTGCTGAAGGTGATGGTGAGGGTAGCCGCATTGTCGGGGATGATCTTCCATTTGCAGCTGCTTGTGTTTCGGTAGCTGAAGCGACCACTGCCGTCGGTCATGTCGCCCGTAGCGGAGGTGAGGGTGGTTATTGATTCGCAGAACGGGATGACTGTAGCGTTGTAGTTTGCCAGCCATCCCGGGGCGGTACCCGAGCCGTCGGATGTGAAGGTGAGGAACAGTGCCGGGCCGCTCGATACAATAGCAGGTGGCAGGGTGGTGCCGGTGTAGGTTCCGAGGAGGGTTGCAGAGGCATTTGTTCCATCATAAACTTTTACTTCGTCGTTCGCTGCTACATTAAACCGTTCGAAGTTGAGGGTGATCGAGGAGATGCTGTCGTCGGGAGCAATAAGCCAGCTGCAGTTTGCGCCGTTCTGGTAGTCGGCTATCGGGCCACTGCCATCTTCCATGGTGCCGAAGTCGTTGGTGGATACATTGGTTGTTCCTGTGCAAAAGGTCGGATAAAAAGCTGCATCGGGCTGAATGCTTAAAACAGCACCCTGCTGCGAGTTAAAACTTGATCCTCCCGGGTTCAGGTTGTTCAGGGTAAAGTAACCATTGTACGAACCTCCCCAACCCCAGTTCATATGAAACTGGTCTGCTCCCTGGTAACCGTCACAAACCCAGGCATGACCTCCACTGGAGCCTTGTCCCGAATAAATCAGCGGCCGTTTGGCATCAAGGTCGGTACGAAGCGTGTTTTGCCAGCTGGTTTGGCTTGATGGACGCCCCATGTAGTAAATGGAACTCGAATATTTGAAATAGTTTTTCATGGCATTGGGAACCTTGGTCATGTATGACCCGGATCCGGAGGGAGCATAATCCATATCCACGGCAATTCCGGCATGCCAGGATACAACAGCCACGGGATTACATTCGCGGGTGGGCTGGTTCGTTATTCCATTCCAGTCGTAGGTTGTGTTTCCGAAATCAGCACACTGGGCACCATAGCTCGGTACCGGGTAGATGCAATGCTGCCCTTGTCCCTGGTTGGGATATCTCCAGTAGTACATGATCTGTGTCATTGAGGTAGCCACACACCCAACAGGAACACGACCAGCATAGGAGCCGCCTGATGCTGCATCTTTCGGACACATGGCATTGTAAGGAAAGTCCTGGTTCCAGTTGGATGTGATCAGGGGTGCAACATCCATTACGTTGCCGGGTGTATCCAAATTTGAAGGATCTGTTGCTGAATATTTTACCCAGGTATTTGTAATATCCTGATCGGGTTTCAGGTTACCGGAGATCACATAAAGAATTTCGCTTTTGTACTTGTTAAACCAGGAACTCACCACCTCAGGGATGTTTTCAGGACTATACGTTCCTTCAAAGGAATAGCCCAGTACCGGATAACAGCCATCCTCGGCCGAAATCATAATAAAACCGTTGTTGTTGATGTTGAACACATAGTAGACCGGTGTGCCATTCTCCTGTTCAGTGAACTCCCCGGTGATGTGGAGGGAAGAGAAAGGAACCGCATTCCGGATGTTTATGCGTTCAAAATAGTAGTTTGTACCGACAAGCCGGGCCTCTTTAATGTCGACCTTTTTGGCAATGGCGCCAAGACTGACGAACAGAATGATCAGTGCTAAAAACAGACGAACGGTTTTCATGGTGTAGTGGGGTTTGATGAATTAGGGATTGGTTTTCAAGTATCAAAGTTACAAAAATAAACTTCATTTCTAAGGACTCCGGGAAAACAGCCAAATTATCTATCTTCGTATGCGTAATCAGGAATATTATGACAATTCTTATTGTAAACATTAAGGAGCTCGTTCAGATAACGGAGAACCATGTGAAGATGGTTGCCGGTTGCGCCATGTCGAAACTATCGACCCTCAAGGATGCCTGGTTGCTTACCGAGGGGGCCGGAATTAAGGACTTTGGAAGAATGTCAGAAGGTCGGTGCCAGAGGAAAGACGGCAACTGGCAGGTGGATGGCGATGGTTGGCAGATGACGGCCTTTGACCAGGTCATCGATGCTACAGGCCGCCTGGTATTTCCCAGTTTCTGCGATTCGCACACACATCTGGTCTATGCAGGAAGCCGCGAGTTGGAATACATCGATAAGATCAAAGGGCTTAGCTACGAGGAGATTGCCCGTCGCGGAGGAGGAATTCTTAATTCGGCGGCAAGACTGCACGTTGCTTCGGAAGATGAACTTGTAGCAGAGGCGCTTCCCCGGCTTGAAGAGATCATCCGTTTGGGAACAGGTGCCGTTGAGATCAAAAGTGGTTATGGCCTCACGGTCGAAGATGAAATTAAGATGCTCAGGGTGATCCGGAAACTCCAGGGAATGACACCGTTGACGATTGTTCCCACTTTTCTTGGTGCACATGCCGTACCGGCCGGCTACAAAGGACATCAGGGTGAATTTGTGGACATTGTAATTCATGAAATGATCCCCCGCGTGGCCTCCGAACAACTTGCCGGGTTCATTGACGTATTTTGCGACCAGGGTTTTTTTACTGTTGACGAAACAGACCGGATCCTTGATGCAGGCATGAAATACGGACTCAGGGCCAAGATCCATGCCAACGAACTTGGTTATTCCGGCGGGGTGCAGGTAGGGGTCAAATACAATGCCCTGTCGGTTGATCACCTGGAATTTGTTGGTGACAAGGAGATTGCCAGTCTCAGGAATACCGGCACCATGCCCACCGTGCTGCCGGGCGCTGCTTTTTTTCTGGGGATGGTAGCTTCGCCGGTGAGAACCATGATCGATGCCGGGCTCCCGGTCGCCATGGCCAGTGATTTTAACCCGGGCTCATCCCCGTCGGGAAACATGCAGTTTATCCTTTCCCTGGCCTCTGTCCGTTACCGGATGCTGCCCGAAGAGGCCATCCATGCAACAACCATCAACAGCGCTTATGCCATGGGGATCAGCAACGATTATGGAAGTATTGAGAAGGGAAAAAAAGCAAACCTTTTTATCACCAAACCGATCCCGACCTACGAATTCATGCCCTACGCTTATGGAAGCAATAAGGTAGACGAGGTCATCCTGAACGGGAAGTTGATTGCCCGGTGATGAAATAACCCTTCCCCCGGGTAGGGGAAGAGGAAGTCATCGGGAATTTATTCCAGAATGAGTTTGCTTGTTACACTCACTTCGCCACCGGTGATCTTTAACACGTACAAACCGTTGGCAATACCACTGCGGTCGAAAGTAAACCGTGTTGAGTTAACCGCATTGCGATACACCTGGCGACCCGTATAATCGAAGAGCGCAATCTGAAGTGAAGTGGTGCCTTGCCATCCGTCGATGATAATTTCGGCGCGGGTATTTACCGGGTTGGGGATCACACGAACCTGCACTGAGGATTTTACCGGTGCACCTTCTACAGAAACCAGTGTGTTGCAATCCGTCGAAACCGGAGTTCCCCAGATTTCCATACCCTTCTTGTAATAAACCAGCGCTTCATTTTCGATATAATTACTGTTCTTTTTGTAATACTCTGAAATGCCAAGACCTTCGCTGTACCAGTTGTTGTTTATGGTTCCTGCTTCCGGAAGCAACCAGCAATGGTTCATGTAACGGTATTTGTCGGTGTCTATCTCTTTCGTTTGACGACTGTGGTAATTGTTCATCTTACGGTCGTAGGCCGAAGCATAGTTGTTGCGGCGGATGAATTCGTCGGGCATGCGGAAAATCGAGGAGTCGTTGGCCAGTTGAACAAAGTTGTACGTCTTGGTGATGGTGTCGAAGGTGGAGGTTATCACCCCGGTGCTGATCACCTGTTCCCGTTTGCAAAGCTGGTATGTGTAGGTAACAGAGTCATTGTTTCCGTGTACCGTCCGGGTGAGGATCTTCTTCATGGAGAGCCAGGTGGTGCTTACTCCTCCGCCCGAGGACACAGCAGTATGGTATCCGGAATAATGGAAAATATCGCCCACCTGCATATTGTAGATCTCATGCCAGCCGAAATCCTGGATTCCGAGCACCGGATGGGTTTTTCCAACAAGTTTGAACGCGGTCGTGTCGAAAGGAGTCATCACCATGTTGAATGTTTTGGAGAGCCCATAGTGCTCGCTCAGTTTCATGGTTTTTCCATTGAAGAGATGGAGGATATTCGTGCCGTTGTCTCGTTTTCCCTGGAAGGTAATGGTTTTCACATTGTCGAGAAGACCGAGCACCGTATCCTGTGCAATGGACGTTACCTCTGCCTGAAGGTATGTGGCCGTGGTGATGTTATAAAATCTCCATGTATCGTTTAACGCGGCCTGGGTGTTAAGGTAGACCGTATCGTTTGATTTGTTGAAAAAGTAAAACCATCCGTTGTTTTTCTTGTAAACACGCATCCCCAGAATTGAGCCTTTGGCGGTGTCGCCACACATGATCAGGTTAGTGTCGATGATGATCCGGAAAGATTTGAAAATCGTATCACCTGCAACGGGAATACCGATTGAATCAACACGAAACGCTTTTACGTTGTTGGTGTTGTTTTTATTGTAGAAGGTCAGACCCTGTGTACAAATATTCTTATAGTTTTGGGCAGGAAGCAGGAATGGGATCAGCAGGAGGAGCGTAAAAATATATTTTTTCATGGGTTGAATGTTTAGATTACAAAAATACGCAAAATAATCTGGCGGACAGATAACTGCATCCGGTTTATTTCACCACTTTAAGTGCAGCATCCGTGGCTTCGAGTAAAGGTTTGATCGATATTTCGCTCCCCATGGCGTTTTTCATCCAGAGTTGCGGGATGAGACGGCCGGTGGAGTAAATACGCATCGACTCCTCCGCAAAATTCTTCCCTTTGAAAAACTGGTCAAGCTGGAAATCGATAAGGTGTCCGACGGGGTAGTTTGAGAGGTAAAGCGGATTGTCGATCATGTGCGAATAGATGGCCAGGAGCGGACTGTCCTTGATACCGAAAACGGGTGCGTAATATTGGTTCCACACTTCGATGGCCGATTTTACGACCGTTTCCTTCAACTGATCATTCGTAGCTGCCGGATTTTCATAAAGCCACTTCCAAACCTTCATGTCTACGAGTGATACACCCATGATCTCGTAGCTGGCCCAAAAGTTATCCAGGGCACCCATCGCCTCCTTGTTCGGGTCGCTGTCTTTGATCCCGAGCAGCTCCAGGTCGCGTTTCTGAAAGGTAAAAGCATACGCTTCCGTGAAGGCGGTATTCGGCACCCCCTGCATCATGTAGTTGTCGACAAAATAGAGGGAGATCGTTTGTTCGACGTTGTGTCCCAGTTCATGAATGGCAATATTGTATCCTTTGTAATCCATACCGTCTTTGCCGATGCGGGTGCGAAGATGGGCTTTGTCGCCCTTCATCTGGGCACCCCAGGCATGGCCGCTTCCGCGCGCATTGTCGACCGCGATGTGCGAGGCAATTTCCTTCGCCTTGTCGGCTTTGAATCCCAGTTTGGTCAGGATGTTGGGAATGTCGGCCTCGAGCGCTGCCGTGTTTGGATATTTTTTACGGGTGGTCTGGTCGAGAAGTTCCATGTTCATGTTGCTGCGGGCCTTAAAGCCATCGTACCAGATGTCAAAAGGTTGCAAGGGTCTGCCAAGCCGTTTGGCAATCAGG
>JANXZO010000015.1 GCA_025355465.1 Bacteroidales bacterium | reverse complement strand
CCTTGACTTGAGCGACGATTTTTCGGTTTCTCTGAACCTCAAATCACCACTATTCAACGATGTCGGCGATTATTCCTTCCCCTTCAAGGTTCCGTCCACAGCAAGAAATGTATCAATCCTGGGATGGAAGAACCGGATCGCCTCGACACTTAGTATCTATGAAAAGTTCGAAGGAAGTATCCGCTGGAACGGTATGGTTTTATACTCCGGCCAGATCAAGATAAAGACTGCCGGGGAGAAGTCTTTTGAAGGAACCCTGTACATCAACAAGGGCAATTTCAATTTTGAGGTAAAGGACCTCTTTTTGAACCGGGTGGACCTGGGGATGAAGAGCTTTGCCAGTGATCAGGAGGCGGAAAATTATTTTAACTGGTCGTTGACCCATTTTTATCCTGAGGTGGATTTTTCCTTGCCAGAAATCAGCAACCCGACCTTTTATGATCCGCCAGCTATCAACCCGGAACTGATGTCCTATAATTACATATTTCCGGATGGCTGGTTGCATCGGACCACATCCGACGGCCAAAGCAGGACAATTCTGACCCCTTTTCTTTACCTGAAATTTGTTTTGAACAAGCTGGCCGAAATTTTTGGGTACCAGCTGCAGGATGAATTTTTCACTTCCAGCTTCGAACTATCCCGACTTGTGATTTACAATTCGGTAAGCCTAAGCGAAGTGTTGTTCGGGCTACAAAGACTTTACTATTGTCGCCTTGTGCCAAACGTAAAGGTCAGTGAATTCATCTCGGGATTGGAAAAGTGGTTCAATTGCAGCTTTCATGTTGATACCCGGCAACGGGTTATCCGTATCGTTGGCAACAAAGAAGTGTTGCTTCACTCTGAGATTATTGAGTTTTCAAAGAATATCCTTTCGCTCACTCAGGAGATCCCCGAACAGATTACCGGGTTCCGTTTCATGCTGGGACCTGATGCAGGGGATATGGCATACCAGGCACAACTTGACGATGAAAAGGGAATAACGGAGATGATCAAAGGCGCTGTTCAACATTTTTCTGATATTCCCCCGTATCCGTTTACCTGGCTTGGAGACATCTATTACATCGTGGATACAAATACCTGGTGGCAGTTGGCAGTCAATCCCTTTTCATTCCTGATCGAGTGGCAGCAGCTGCCTGCCGGACCGATGCTCACCGATAAGTTCTTCTATAAGTGGGGAGATGAGAAAAATAAGTACGAAACGATTTTTTCCTCCTTGCCGGATAAGTACATTTCGGTCAACTGCGGAAACCTGGGAGCAGATTACCAGAAAATAACACCACGATTGTTTTGGGTGGGGATGGCCGGTGGATGGGGAACACCGGTAAGGCTCAGGGGTTTTGCCAACAACAGCAATTTTTCATTAAGGTACCCGGGTCCCAACGGGTTATTCAATCTCTATTGGAAAGACTGGGTAAACTGGATCATGGAGACTAGAAAGAGTGTGAAGATTGAAAAGCAGATGGATTTCATCGAGCTGAAAGACATCGATTTTACTAAGCGATATAGGATAAACGGGATCAACTACCTGATCAGCGAAATTTCCGTCACGCTGAACAAAGCCTCGATTAAATCAGCTCAGCTCAAGTGCTTCACGGCCCCCTGATACTGTCCTTTATTTCCCTGCGATCTCATGGTACTATTGCACCATGATCGATATCACGGAGTCGCCCAACTTCATTTCATTTGCCGGAAATCCCGTTATTTATGAGGCCTGTTCGGCTAGTTACCTTATCACGCTGGGATCCCGTGCTTCCTTTGAACTGTTAGTGTCCGGGATTGATACTTCAACCGGTCATTCGTTCAAGTTTCAGTTTGCGGGAAAAACCCTGATCTTTCAAACTGCAAGTTTCACCGGTTTTGACGGCCTGTTGTTTGAAGTAGGTTACCTGGGGCAGACCTTCAACGACTTCGCAAACAATATCTACCAGTGTTTCCTTGAAAATTACGATATCCAGAAATATTTCAACGTAACCCTCGATGGCCCGGGAACGAGTAGCCGGAAGATCCATCTGCAGGCAAAACAATCCGGTACTGACGGGACGGTTGTGTTCACAAATGTCAATGTTACAGGGCTTACTCTAGGAGTAAACACTCCTGGCACAAATGATCAGTACCAGGATTTCTTTGGTATTCTCTGCCTGGTGCGCGATGCTGCGAATAATCCGATAGGAGAGGATATTAAGCCCGCCGATTTCATCGGTTGTGCAAGGTTTGATATATCGGATTATATCCAGTCAAAATTTTCTGCCTGGGAAATACCACGGTTTGAATTCCCTGAACTATCTGGCAATGCCAAAGTCCACGGATGGGATTACCTGCTCAAATATAGGGTTGCGTTCGCAGAAAGCATTGCCGGCAATGTCAAAGGCCTGCAGTCGGACGGCTGGAAATATGCCTTGGCAGGCGGCCTTAACCATGAATTGCTGACCTCCCTGAATGAAAAGTACCTGGAATACTTCTCAATTGCTGCAAACAAGCAGAAATTTCTTTCCTGGCTTCCTCTGGCAAAGAACTCCCGTAGTGGCGTGATGGAAAAGTTGTTTTTCCTGTTCCAGGATAATCCGTCAGCCATCCAATACCGATTGGTTGTCATCGTCAATTTCACCGATGGTTCCCACAAGGTGATCAATGCAACCCCTCAGGTTGTCTTTCCTGCCTTTTCGGTGATGGAGTTCAAGGTCGGGTTTGATCACCTTGACCTGGTAAATGCCCAACCCGGCAAAATTGTCCGTGCCTGGGAAGTGTTTTTGATGGACAGCAATGACGATTATCTCTCTGAACGGAGGGTTTTTTATCACGATACCCGAGTTTTTGAAAAGGAGAAAGTCTTTTTTTACCGCAACTCTTTTTCGGCCTATGACACCTTCAGGTTTATAGGAAAGTCCGAACTCAACCTTGAATATGAGCGAATGATAGGCACAGTAACGAGGGAAGAAAAGTTCACCTTCTTCAATTCCCCATCAAAACAGTTCAGTGCCAAAGAGACGGAAATCTGCAAAGCCAATTCCGGGTGGATTTCCCGTGAAGAAAAGAATTGCCTCAGGGAGCTTCTCTTATCACTGGAGGCTTATGAACAGATTGGTAAAGAACTGTTTCAGTTGGTAGTAAAATCAGCTAAAATAACTCCATTCCTCAAAGACGGGGAATACCTGTACAACCTTGAAATCGAGTATGAACGCTCATATCAAAACTCTTTTTATTCGTTACATGTTCCGGAAAGTTCAGCCAACCCGGTCATTCTTCCCCAGCCGCTGACCTGGGATAACATGGAAGTCAGCTTTGATGACATGGAAATAACCTTTGACCAGATAGAATACTAACAATGGCAAGACAAGAAATAAATCTCGGGATTGTCCCGGGTGATAAAAGGGGTGACAAACTCCGGGTAGGTGGCAGAAAAATCAATGAAAATTTTACAGAACTGTACAACATGTCCGGAGGCCAAGGGTCGCCTGTCATTGCAGGAAAGCATGTAATTACTGAAGATGAAAGCAACCGCCTGACAGAAATTCATGTGATCATTCCGGCGCCGGGATCCGGAAAGATCATTGATCTGATTTCTCTTATTGCCCGAATCACTCCGACACCGCCACCTATAGGAGGATTGAACATTTATCCTAACCAGATGTTGAATGTCACAACTGATGGCGATACTGAAACTCAGGATTGGGGATATTTTCCGTCACTATTTCTAATGTCGCAGTCGATGGAAATTCAGCGAATGACACCTGTATTTTCGACTCAGTTGTTTACCAACACCCCGGTTTATGTATGCCTTTCCGGTGGTGAGAACCCAAAATCCGGAAGTGCACAGATCGAGCTGTTCTTTCTTTACCGGATCATTGACCCGGTAGGTTCAGGAATCCCCGGAGGCGGTGGTGGAAGCTCAACGCCTCAGGTAGTCCAATCCTTTGTCAACCAAAGCGAGATCACAGTCATTCACAACCTTCAAAAGTACCCCACGGTTGTTGTAGTAGATACAACTGGTCGGGAGCTGATCTCTGAAATTACCCATGAATCGACCGACCAGATGGTGATCAGGCTCAATCCGGCAGCAAGCGGGAAAATAATTTACAGTTAACCCTTTTTACAAACCTTAACATCACAACCATGGCAAAAAAAGTATTGGTCCCGTTGGACTTCAACAAAAACGAATTGCAGAACGCTGTAATTCAAAACCTGGCATCGGCCCCGGCAAGCCCGATAAAAGGCCAGAAGTATTTCGATACCACTGACAACATTGAAAAGTACTGGAATGGTACTGCATGGGTGAAATCGGTCGATCCCAGCGCCATTGATCATAACTCACTAGTCAACCGGGGCACAAATACTCATGCGGCAATTGATACCCATCTGGCATCCACTTCAAATCCCCATGCAACAACCAAAGCACAGGTAGGGTTGACCAATGTCGATGATATCAAGCAAATGCCATTGGCATACCTTGATATTGATGGCAACCTGGCGGCTAATTCCGATGTGAAAGTAGCCAGTCAGAAGGCGACCAAGACCTACGTTGACGGTCAGGTTGCGGCTATTCAGGGTCAAATCACTGCCGGGATGGTTTACAAAGGTACCTTTGATGGAAGCCAGACCATTGCAGCCCAGGGCATCACAACCATTCAAAAAGGATGGTTCTGGAAAGTGACGGTCGCCGGTTCCACTTCCGGAGTGAGTACCCCGTCAGGTGCCGGAGTGAGCGTGGGTGACATGGTCATTGCGAACATTACGAAAGCTTCTGCCATTGTCGCCGCCGATTTCGACGGGGTAGACAACACTGAATCCTCTGATCTGGTGAAGCTTGCCGCAGTACAGACCCTGACCAATAAATCAATTGATGCTGACAACAATACGATCAGCAATCTGGAAACCGACAATTTCAAAGCCGGTGTCATTGATACGGATGGAACGCTGACTGCAAACAGTGATACCAGGCTTGCAACCCAGAAGGCCACCAAGACATATGTTGACGGTAAAACCACCGGTCGCACCAAGAAATATGTGGGTGCCATTACGGGTGTCACCACCCAGACCATTGCAGCCGCTACCCACGGTTGCACAGCTGACGTGGTTGTGACGGTTTATGAAACCATTTCCACGACCCGATATTCGGTTGAAGTTGATATTAATGTGAACGCCGCTGGTGATGTAACTTGGACATCTGCAACTGCAATCACCGGCCAGATCGTGATTGTCGGGTAACCTGAATAACATAAAGAGTTTTTATGCCTTCATTTAAGTCCAACCTGGACATCCAACAAAATCAACTGTTAAATGCTGTCCTGCATATTCTACGGGATTTACCTCCGAATCCCGTAGAAGGGCAGTTGTATTATAACGCAGGAAAACAATGTGCCTACCTATGGAATGGGAGTTATTGGATTCCCTGGGGAAGCTCATCCGGTGGGGGAGGAAGTGAGGTAAAACAGTTTATAACAACTATCCTCAATCCTTCCTCCCGGTCGGGAGCAATTATCATCCGGTTATATGAAGATCTTCTGGCTGTCAGGGTTGATGCTCATTTCAGTACTGTCAACAACGTCTACTTCAATGTTGATTTAAGGGCAAATGTCAATATACCAGGAACCAATCTTACTTTAAGGCCAATGATGGCGACCAATGATAGTAACGAGTATACTGTCATTGATCATCCAACTTTGAAGACGAATTGGTGGCTTTATCTGACGGTTGCTTCTGGTTCTGGTGAGGCTGGAACCCCTATTGAAGGAGAAGTACCTAACCCAACCGGAGGCATAGGAAGTGAGCCACCGGCGGTTGATGGAGAGGTGCTGGGAGTTTTGACAGTAATTCTTACTTGCACCAACGCATAGTTTTGATCGGATTTTACGAAAAAAACGGGTGATCCTTTAATTTCATGGCGGTTTCCAATTTTGTGACCCGGATGTATCTCAAAAATGATTCTGTTTTCCGATGGCCGGTAATCTGCATAATATCACGCATTGGAATGCCAGCCAGGTAGGCATTTGTTGCAAAAGACCTTCTGACGGTATGGCTTCTAATCTTCAGCCATTTTTTGATATCCCCTTTGCTGATTTTTTCATCATGTGCTTTTTGGCAAAACCATCGTATCGTTGTATTTGTTCTCTGAATATAGGGGATCTCAAGAGTTTTATATTTCTTTAGAATTTCCATCACTAACGGTTTAACTGGTATGATAACCGGTTCATTCGTTTTTTGTGTTCTGACATACAAATTTCCTTCGTGTATCTGTTCAAAAGAAACTTTGGACCAGTCAGAATGTCGAAGCCCGGTATAACAATGAAGAACAAAAATGTCACGCATCTTTCTATATTTATCCTCTTCAATCGGCATATTGTAAAGAGCCTTGATTTCATCTTCTGTTAGATAGACAGTATCAACTTGCTCGGTCAAAACTTTGAAATCTCGCCTATGATGATCCTGGTTTGTAGTCAGTTTATCCTCATTGGCTTCATTCATTAAACGCTTTATTCTACCGATGTGAGAGCCGACAGAATTTGGCTTTAACCCAAGTTCACATAAATAGTCTGTGAACTTGAAGTAAAATTCTTTTCCAATGGTGTCAAAATCAACCCTGAAATCATTTTTCTTCTGGAATGCTTCAAGATGATTCTTTACACTATCAAAATGTGCTAAATAGCCTGAGGTTACCTTGTTTTTATATCTCTCTTTGAAGATAGGAAAATAAGAAATAAGTGAAATCCGGTCAGCATTAATAGCTGCCTTCCTTCCGGTAAACACTTTAAATGCTTCAACTATTTCCGCCGATTTCCCTTTGACTTCTTCCTTTGAAAGTTTGATTCCTTTCGGGAAAAGTTCATCGTATTTATCAAGAAAAAAGTTGACAGTTTCTCTAAGACGTTTATTGACATCTCCATAATCCTTTGCAGGTTTTGCCTTTTGGGCTTCCTGATCCCAATCGTCTTTTGGAACATGCAATCCGGTCGAAAGTCGTAAACGCTCATGATTAAAAGTAAAGGAAAGAAGTAAAAGAGATTCTCCATTCTTTTCCTTGTCTGGATAGAAGATTATTGAAGCCATAATTTAGGGAGATTATTTTGTCAGTACAAAGATATGAACTGTCAAGATATTGTACAACTTTGTCAGTAAAAGTTATAAACAGTCTGTAACAAGTTGTAATAATAAGCAACTATTATTCACTGTTTATAAGCCTTTCAGAGATATGTACCTGATTATCAAAATGGCTTATATGTTCTGATCCAGAACAGCGATATCCAGTAAAATGCCGCATTCCTTGATCTTTTTAGTGATCTTCTGATCGGCTTCGCTTGGCTGGATGTTGCCAGAAGGATGGTTATGACCCAGGATAAGACTGGAAGCATGATGGTCCAGAGCAATCTTGTAAATCTTTTTCGGGTCCACCACTGTTCCGGACACTCCGCCTTCGGATACCCGTACTTTTTTGATGACCTTGTTTGCCTTGCTCAGCATCAAAATCCAGAATTCCTCGTAAGGAAGATCGCCGATCAGGGATTTGAAGATCTCAAAGGCATCCGTACTCCTTGAGATTTTATCCTTGAGGATCACTTCTGATTCGTTCCTGCGGCGGGCAAGCGCAAACATGGCATAGATCTTCACAGCCCTTTTCTGACCGATGCCCTTGATCTTCTGCAGGTCGGAAACACTGATCTTCCAGAACTCGCACAGGCTGTTACCACAGCGGGAAAGCAGGTTACGGGCAATCTCAAGAGAATTTTCTCCTGAAATCCCGGAACCGATGATGATGCTCAAAAGTTCCGCGTCTGAAAGACTTCCTGAACCTTTCATCAGCAGCTTTTCGCTGGGAAGGTCGTCCTCTGCCCAGAGGCGCATGGGAATTCTGTTTTCGTAATGTTCGCCGTTTACCATGGCGAAATCGGGAGTTGTGTTAGCTTTTTTCATAGGATGATTGATTTTATATCAGCCGGCTGGCCGATGGTGAGTAAATGAAATTTACCCGGGCAGGATGCTTAGTGAAAATTTTCAGCAAACATTAGGGTCATCCCGAGTACTCGGGATGAAAGAACCTGAAAGGCGACAGTTCCTGCAGGAGGTCGTGTTTAGCGCAAAATATTTTCACGAGCATAACTTTGTGAATTTCATTTTGATCACCGTGTTTGGGAGGCACTCATTTTGGTTCTAAGCGAGCATAAAAAAAAGCAGTCCCGTTTCCGGGACTGCCCTGAATGTTGTTACTTACTTTTCTTTGAGAATTGCGCCTGGAACTCTTTTAGTTCCCAGTCGAACTTTATGGGATCTGAAGCAATGAGGTCTTCTGTGTAACCTTCGTAGTAAATCTGATCCATTAATTCAGAGAAGATTTCAACGATTGATTGTTCTTGTGCAATAGTGGCGTAAGCTTTCATAAGGCGTTTGATTTAGAGGTTAATAGAAATTTATTACGCCAAAGGCAACTACCGAGAATAATAAATAATGTCAACGGGTTAGGGTCATTCCCCCGAGTACTCGGGGGATGAAAGAACTCAACGAGCGACTATTCCATCAGGAGGTCGCCCTTGACAGTTTTAATCCCGCACTTGCGGGAGAATTATCCGCAGGTACCTTTGTAGCAAAATTTCGAGCTAAACCGTGCGTAGGCCAACGGGTTTCTTTTTTGGTACTTTTACTTTGACCAGGATTACCAAAGAAAAAGTACACCGCAGAAAAGCAGGTCATAACCTGTCGGGGATTTCTTTTGCTGCTTTGCTTTGACCCCATTTTCCCAAAGAAAAGCAGTTGTTACTAATCAGTCGCATTTATAATCGGCAATGACATTCAAAGCAGGCAACACCTTTTGCCCATTTTTAATGGCAGTGTCAATAATGGATCTCAGGATGGCAAAGTTTTCAGCAGCATTAAACACCTTGAACTGGCCGGA
>JANXZO010000010.1 GCA_025355465.1 Bacteroidales bacterium | reverse complement strand
ACGTTGCCTGTCCGCTTGCTCCAGCGGGTAATGCGATCGATTGGGTTGTCCATGCCTGTGTTGCTGCATAACGGTTTACGGTTCCTGCAGTAGTCCAGGTTGTACCGTTCGTCGACCATTGAACGTCAACGCGGTCCAATATTCCGGCATACGCGGGATCGGTCAGCCATGCGAATTCCACTGTGGCATTGGTGTAACCTACGGTAGAGATGGGGGTCGTTCTTTTCAGGCGGTTGATCGTGCCTGATCCATAGTTAAACGACTGGAACTCAACCATCCGTGTTCCAGAAAAGGGAGTACAGGATGGCCAGCTTCCTGTCGCCTGAAACCAGGTGGCATTGGAACCTCCAACAAGATCAACTCCCCATCCGGTTGGCGGAGTTTGCCCAACAGCAGCGGTTTCAAAGTCCTCAGTGAACAAGGTCGTCTGAGCTTTGAGGTTGCTGCTCAAAACAAATACCGATAGTAAACTGATCATCAGTACCTGCATCATTTTGGTAACAGTTCTCATAGTTTGATGATTTGGTGAATAATTATGTGAATAGTTAATATATATAATAAAGGCTCATAGAGCTATTATCCATGACATAAGACACAGAAAGGAGTGCGGTCTGCGAGAAGAGGAGTCAGTTTAGAGATTGCTGATAAACAGCAGATTACAAAATGATCAGTTGCGCAACTTTACTTTTGCCTACTTTAAACGAGATTACAAATATAGGAAATAAATAAAAAAAACATCTGATTTATAAATTTTTTTGAAAATTATTTACAGATGGAAGTTTAATTTTCACCGACCTGTCGGACTATTTTACAAACAAGCCGGAACTTGTGTAAGTGAAAACGGGAAGGGCGATCCGGCCGGCTTCCCGCTCATCAGCGCATAATGGTGATTTTAACCGTGTGGGAGCCCCTGAAAGTCGCAACCTTTACAAGATAGAGCCCGGCAGGTAAACAGGTTACATTAACAGTTGCCGTTTGTGCATTGAAAGGTCCGCCGGTCAGCACGGATTCGCCGGCAAAGTTTAGTATATCGATGTTTGTAATGGTGTAATCGCTTGTCACATTTAATAATTCTGCGGCGGGATTCGGATAAAGGTGATAATGGGAATCAATCTTCTCATTGAATCCGGTTATCACATCCAGTACGATGGTATCGGATGCTGTAGACTGTGCGCATTCATTGAAAACAGGCATAATATAATATTGATATTGGCCTTCATTCAAATTCATATCGGCATATGAAGTATCCGTAACAACGGAGGTATTTATCTTTAGGTAGCCGCCGGTATTCAGGTCGCGCCGGTAGACATCGTATCCCTCCAGGCTTTTATTGTTTGATTTCGTCATGTTCAATGAAGGAGAACCGGTGGGATGGAGGTCAATTTTGTCGCTGCCCATGGTACAGTCGTCGATGGCCCAGGCATACCATAATCCCTGTCCGTTGCCATCGGTAGCATGCCAGGCAATGTCAACCTGTTCTCCAATGTACGAACTCATATCGATGATATATGGCGTTGTCCATGTATTGTAGCCATTTGGACCAGGATATGCAGGCAAAGCAGACATGTCAAACAGGTGGGTCCAGGTGGCGCCATGGTCGGATGATATATCTATATAATAGTGATCACCATGAGTCGAACCCTGATAGGCATAGCTCCAGAACTGCAGGTTTCCATTGACGAAAACATCATGTACAATAAGCCATTCATCCTGGTGGTTGTAATCCCACATAAGACTTGCAGCATAATTACCTGCATGAACCCCCAGGGGGAAGGTCGTGTTTGTATGGCTCCAGGTTGCCAGCGTATTGGTAATGGTTTGTGTCCAGTTTGCAGGCGGGAAAGTCTCCGATTCAAACCCTTCATTCAGGATATTTCCTCCACCCCGGCACTGTGGAGGGCTCCAGGTAAGATAAGCATCATAACCCATGGTCTCGCCGTCAAGGTTCACCGGGGGAAGGCAAACTGCATAAACGTTCACATTGTCGATATTCCAGCTGATCATATCTGCCGAATTTTCGCCTTTTGCAATGAACCGGATACGGAAACCTTTTCCTTTTGCCGGGCTGATGTCCAGGTGATACCCCGTCCAATCGAAACTTCCGTTGTTGCTGAATTCAGCTTTCGGATGCCAGGCATTGTTATACCAAACTTCAACATCAAACCGCTCCTGACCGGTAGCATTGCGGTCGTCGAGTTTCAGGTCAAAATCCAGCCATATTTTTGCACATTCCAGGGGGGAACCATTCAATGCCGGGCTTTCAAGAGCATATGAATAGGCCTGGAGAATTGGCTCCCATGTAAAAATGGCAGAAGGTGCAGGATTTCCGGAGGAAGTATTAATCAGCCAGTTTCCATGATCGGGAGAGAACCTCCAGTCGTTGAAAGAAAATGTCCCTGCATCCCAGGGCTCAAAGAAAGGAAGTTGTCTGCCGTAATTAAAAACCAGGTCAACCGGTCCTGCCGGAGCTGATTCATCATACTGACCCGAAAATCCATAGGCAGTCAGGTCGTACCATGCAGTAACCTGATAATGGTAGGAGCCCGGTTCAAGTCCGACATCATAATAAACGAGGGAATCAGGGCTATTGATACCGGCGATGAGACTATCGTTGCGATAAATTCTGTAACCATCAAGACCCGGAGGGGTAGTGTTTAAGGTATCCATGGTTGGTTTTTCCCAGGTTATGACGGCCACATTTTCCAAAGCGGTGCCGGTAATGTTTTTAACGGGCCATAAAAAGCGGGAGGTAAAGGTAACGCAGGTCTTGTCTGACTGGCCGCTGTTGTAGGCAGCCAGAACGCATGCGTCGTAGGTGGTTCCGTATTGAACCTGATTACCTGGAATATAATATTTGTTGTCTGTGGTAAAACCGCTGACAACATTATTGAGGTAAAAATTATATCCGAGAACACAGGCTGCCTGTTGCTGTGGCGATTCTGCAGCATTTACAATAATATTATCAACGTTCCAGTTGTTCAGATCATAGGTATCGCCACCATAGGCTCTGAAACGAAGCCTGAAATCATCCCCTGAAAACGGAGAAATATCAATCTCCTCACTGGTCCACACTATGTTACCGGAGCTGTTGGAATAATTTTTCAGTGTTTGCCATGAGGCTCCATCCCATATTTCCACTGCCATCTGGTTAATGGTGGTGGTGCCGAAGTTGTCGAGGTAAATATCGTAGCTGAGTTTCATCCGGGCGGAAGTTTCACCTGCGATCGTTTTACTGGTGAGGGTTTGGGAATAATTCTGGGCCTGCGGAGAGTAGCTGAACATGGCTGATGGGGCAGGATTTCCGACGGAGGTTGAGATGATCCAGTTAAATCCTCCGGCTGCAGTCCAGCCGTTTGCGGTAAAATTACCGGATGCCCAATTTTCGCTGAAAAGTGTTTTTTCAAATTTCGGAATATCCCATTTTGCTTCGAGGGTACGATCGTTGACCGCCAGGTTTGACGGAGGCGTTTTTTCCTGCAGGAGGAATACGCTTGTGGCAGTTGAATTATTTACCGGCAATGATTGTACGGCTGTGATATAGCCGAATTTTGAGACCCTGAGTATATACGAACCTTTCCATACCTGTGGAAAAATGCAGGTCCCTGAGGTATCGGGTGCACAGGTGTAAACAGTATCAGGATATACCTGGTTGACCAATTGCACACGGATCCCATTGCGTAACGCGGCTTCGCAACTTAGTGTTATATTGATTGTAACCGGAGCCACCCAGCATTTGCCCAAGATGTTTGAAAAGGCAACCGGCGACCAGCGATTCCCGGAATATTGCGTTTTAATGCCCCAGCGGTAGGGACTGCACGGTAGTGAGGGCCATGAATAATCGGAGAGGCTGTTGGTTACAGGCATGCCTACGGATACCCACGCCATCGGGTTCTGTTCTTCCCCCTGATGCAGTCTCCACACCTGGTAACCCAGTATTGGCAGGGGGTTATCATTATTGATCATGGGGCCTCCGCTACCCGATACTTTTGTCCTTATCATATAATTACCCGATCCCGGAATCCATAGTCCGCCTGCGCCGGTGAACTTCGAGAAACTGCGAAGCTGGGAGTTGGTTTCATCGATGGCAAGGCCGGCGGCGTTGGGCGCGTTTCCCCCCTGGCTCATGGCCAGAAAAAAATTTCCGTTGCTGACGGTTACCGGGGAGGAGAAGGTGAATTCCACCCATCCGAAAGCGGTGGGCATAACGTCAAAAGGTCCACCGATAATATTACCGGGAGTTCCTCCGGGGCCACCCGCATCAAACACAAGTACCTGAAAAGGCACCAGGGGATTACTTCCGGGAGGGTAATTGGCAGCATTCCCGATATTGACGGAGCCACCTGTGACGATAACCGGATAGCCAGCCGGCGTCATCTTCACGGCATTCATATTTCCGGCCGTGGCCCAGAGCGTGAAGTTATCCTGTAACCCGTCGTCGTAGAGCAGTTCGTAGTCGCCTGCCGGGATACCCCATGCGATGTGAACATGGGGCGGGACCGTATCGAGGGTGGCCGTGGCGGGGCCGGGCGGGGCTGCATTTTCGAGAAGCTGGACGTTGCAGGTTACCGTAGCTCCGGGTTGAAATAAAAGTGCGGAGGATAAAAAAATGTCGTACCCGGCCTTAAAACAGGTCACGGTGTATGTCCCCGGAGGGTCAACATTCAAAGAATAAATTCCCCCTGAAGTGGACCAGGCAACCTGTCCGTTCACAGAAATTTTCGCACCGATTACAGGAGCTCCGGTAGTTGCGTTGGTGACTACACCCATCAGAAAAGAGCCAGAAACAGGAGCTGACTGTCCCAAAATCAGGGTGCCTGGTAAGAAAATACCAAGAAAAACCGCGTAGGACAACAAAGTCGTAAACCAACGATCAAACATCCTGAAAATAAAATTATGCCTGTGACTTCAACGTCAAACTCCTTGATTTAGTTGCAAATTTACTTCAAAAAGCGTTTTTTTTTACGCATCGACTTGCAGAAAAGAAAATTTTTATAACTTTGCACTCCCAATTTAATGAACATCAATTCCTGACAACATGTACGCAATCGTTGAAATAGCCGGTCAACAATTTAAGGTGGAGAAGAATGACGAGATCTTTGTGCACCGGCTCGAAGGTGATCCCGGAACAAAAATTGAATTCAATGAAGTATTGCTGCTCGACAACGACGGCAAAGTCACTGTAGGCAAGCCGCTGGTTGAAGGCAGTATGATTACCGGAAAGATCCTGGATCATGTTCGGGGGGATAAGGTGGTTGTTTTCAAGAAGAAACGCCGTAAAGGTTACCAGAAAGAGTCTGGTCATCGCCAGGATTTCAGCAAGATTCTTATTGAGGACATTGCTGTGAAGGGAGCTAAGGCAAAGAAAGCCAAAGCTGAAGAGACAGTAGTGGAATAAAAAAGAGGATAGCGGATTTTGGAGGATTTTGAAATTCGTAAATCGTAAATCGTAAATTTAAGGTTATATGGCACACAAAAAAGGTGCGGGTAGTTCGAGTAACGGACGTGAATCGCACAGCAAACGGTTAGGTGTTAAAATATATGGCGGGCAGTTTGCAAAAGCCGGCAGTATTATCATCCGTCAGCGTGGCACCGTGCATAACCCCGGTCTGAATGTAGGCATTGGTAAGGATCACACCCTGTTTGCACTGGTTGACGGCATCGTTGAATTCAAAAAGAGACGCGAAGAACGTTCATTTGTTTCGATAGTTCCGATGGAAGAGTCGGCAAACTAGCCGATTAGGTGACGGGCTTGTTCTCCCCTATCTTCTGACACAAAATAATATTTGTTCGGCATGGGTTCTCACTCATGCCGAACTTTTTTTTGTGCCCCGATCTGTGTAAATTTGCAGGAAATCGTATAAAAACATACCATGTTACAACTCAATTTCATCCGTGAAAATGAACAGGAGGTGATCGGGCGTCTTTCCATCAAAAATTTTGACGGAAAAGAGGTAATTCGCACCATTATCAGCCTTGACGGGAAGCGTCGTGAAACTCAGAAACAACTGGACGACATCCAGGCAGAAAGTAATATCCTCGCAAAGGAGATCGGAATCCTGTTCAAATCAGGGAAATCGGATGCGGCCAATGAACTGAAGGAGAAGACGGTCGTACTCAGATCACAGGCGAAGGATATGGACACTTTGCTGGAGAGCACCCGAAAGGAGCTTGATGAACTGCTGGTAAAAGTTCCCAACCTGCCCCACCCATCGGTTCCCGGCGGAACTACGGCAGCGGACAACCTTACCGTTTACAGCGAAGGGGAGGTTCATCCGGCAGCTGCGTATGCGGTCCCACACTGGGATCTTACGACACGCTATGACATCATCGATTTCGCCACAGGAAACAAGGTTGCGGGGGCCGGCTTCCCGGTATACAAAGGAAAGGGGGCCCGGCTTCAGCGCGCGCTGATCAATTTCTTTCTCGATGAGGCCATCAAAGCAGGGTATCAGGAGATACAGCCGCCATATGTTGTGAATGCCGCCTCGGCCTATGCAACAGGTCAGCTGCCCGACAAGGACGCACAGATGTATTACGCCGGTCTCGATGATCTATACCTGATACCGACTGCAGAAGTTCCGGTTACCAACATATACCGTGACCTGATCGTAAAGATCACTGAGCTGCCAATAAAAAATGTGGCTTATTCCGCTTGTTTCCGGAGAGAAGCCGGATCATATGGCAAGGATGTGAGGGGATTGAACCGTTTGCATCAGTTTGACAAGGTAGAAATCGTTCAGATAGCCCATTCCGATAAATCCTATGCAATCCTTGAGGAGATGAGGGAGTATGTGTCGGGACTGCTCCGCAAGCTTGAGTTGCCGTTCAGGGTGCTGAAGCTCTGCGGTGGCGACATGAGCTTTACTTCGGCATTAACCTACGATTTAGAGGTATGGTCGTCGGCACAGGCCCGATGGCTGGAAGTGAGTTCTGTGTCTAACTTTGAGACCTTTCAGTCCAACCGCCTGAAACTGCGCTATAAAGATGATTCGGGTAAGATTCATCTCGCCCATACACTGAATGGGAGTGCGCTCGCCCTTCCCCGCATCGTGGCTGCCCTGCTCGAAAATCACCAGACAGAGACCGGTATCAGGATCCCGGCAGCACTTGTACCTTATACTGGTTTCGATTTTATTGATTAAGCAGGTACCTGAAGACAGGGAGAATCTGCATTTCACGATAACTTTTTTTAAACATTCTGAACTTAACCTAAAATTTCTAATTTTGTTTGGTTAACAAACCCACTTCATTATGAAAAAATTCCTGCTTTTTATCCTCCTGTTTATTTCAGCTGAAGTCACCTTTGGTCAGTTTGCGCTGGGAATAAAAATTGGCTACAATGCCAACAAGCTGAGTTCGAACCTCGATTCCGTCAAATCCTCTTTCAGTTCCGGCTTTCATGTAGGAGCTTTTGCCAGGATCGGAAAGCGGGTTTTCCTGCAACCAGAATTCTATTACACCATGTCGGGAGGGAGTTTCGCCGTTGACACAAAATTGTACAATAACATAACCCAGAATGTAACGGTAGGATCGCTGGACATCCCGGTATTGATCGGCTTTAAGATCATCAACTCCAAAATATTCAACTGGCGTATCATGGTCGGACCTGAGGTCTCGTTCCTGGTGAATTCAAAACTAAAAGATGTGAGTTTGGCCGATCCGATCCAATCTGCTACATTTAACAATGTAAACTGGTACATCCAGGCTGGAACCGGAATCGATGTATTGTTCCTGACCCTCGATATTCGTTACCAGGCCGGACTCAACAGCATGATCAACGATGTTGTCGGGAAAAATGGTACTGCTTATGCGGTTAACTCGAAAGGGAACATGTTCGTTGTAAGCCTTGGCTTCAAGATCCTCTGATAAAAATTCTGAACCGGAATTCAAGCTCCGTCATGAAAAATGTTCTGGTAGTGGTTTCAGCCCTTTTACTCGTCCTGATGTGGTCGTGTCATAAAATTGACGCAAACGACACTCCGGTGCCGGTCTGGGAGGATCAGGGACCGGATTCTGTTTCGCTGAATGCAACGATCCAGACTGTGACCGGGTACAGAATTCCGGGGCAATACGTAAATGTGGCACTCAGCCCCGACAGTTTAAGCAAAGGTGTCCTTGTTCGCCGTACGCAAACCGACGGCAATGGAACAGCGAAGAACAGAAGGCTATACCCGCTCCGTTACTTCATTAACTGTTACGCGATCTACCAGGGGAAAAATTATTTCGGGAGTTATGTCATCGCTACAAAACCAGCGCAACGTCTGGACACTGTATTGCTTGTCTATTAAGAGATTATGAAAGTCGGCGGCACCGAATACAGAACAGTTTGGATGCAGGGGAACACCGTCTTTCTGATTGAGCAAAACCTATTGCCATTTTCCTTCCGTATTCATCAGGCTGCAACATACCGTGAGAGCTGTGAGTCCATCAGCACCATGAGGATACGGGGGGCAGGAGCGATCGGTGCGATGGCAGGTTTTGCCATGGCACAGGCCTTTCTTGAAGCTCCGGGGCAAAGTTATCTGGAATTTGTCTGTGAGGCCCGGCGCGACATTGAAGCAACCCGGCCGACTGCCAGGAATCTGTTTTATGCAACGGAACTTGTTTACCAGGCCGGACTCAAAACCCGGGAACAGGCGGTACTGATGGCTCAATGGATTGCGGACAAGGATGCTGCGGATTCTCAAAAAATCGGTGAATTCGGCAACAGTCTCATTAAAGACGGGTTCCAGATCGAAACACATTGTAATGCGGGGTGGCTTGCCTTTGTCGATTTTGGCACGGCGCTTTCTCCGGTTTATATCGCCCATAACTCCGGCAAAAAGGTGTTTGTTTATGTGGACGAAACCCGTCCGCGAAGCCAGGGAGCAAGACTTACTGCATGGGAGCTTAACCAGGCCGGAATCGCACATACGATCATCCCCGACAATGCAGGAGCCTGGCTCATGTCGAAGGGGAAGGTGGATATGATGATTGTTGGCGCCGACCGTATTGCCGCCAACGGGGACACGGCGAATAAGATCGGAACCTTTGAGAAGGCGATCGTAGCAAAGGAATTTGGAATCCCGTTCTATGTGGCTGCACCGACCTCTACTTTCGATGCGGAGTGTCCTTCAGGGAAAGAGATCCCTATCGAAGTGCGGTCGCAGAATGAAGTGCTTTACCAGGATGGAATCACGGAAGATGGCCGGCATGAAAAAATTCTGGTATGTTCACCAGGATCAACGGCCTTAAATCCTGCATTTGATGTTACCCCTGCACACTATATTACAGGAATTATCACGGAAAAAGGAATTATCAGACCCGGAGCTGAAGCCATACGCCAAATATTGACCTGAAGGAACCCGGCGAATGGAAATGGTGAGACGGTGAAGTGGCGAAACTATAAATATTTGTAATTATGAGAAAGTCATTATTTAGTGCATTACTGATCTTTACGCTCATCCCGGGGGTGATCACCAATTCTTATTCTCAAAAGGACAAGACGAAAGAGAAATCTGGAATACCGGGGGAGAAAGCCCCTGTCAAAGAGACGAAAAAAATCAAAAAGGAGGGTAAAGAGGAGAAGAAAGAAGATTCCGTTTACAATTCAGCCCTGGTGGGAGGTTTAAAATTCCGCAGTATTGGTCCGGCATTTTGTTCGGGAAGGATTGCTGACTTTGCCGTTAACCCAAACAATCACAGTGAATGGTTTGTGGCAGTTGCTTCAGGACATGTATGGAAAACTGTAAACAACGGGACTACATTCGACCCGGTTTTTGACAATTACGGAGCCTATTCAATTGGCTGTGTGGTGATTGATCCGAACAACACGAATGTCGTATGGGTCGGAACGGGTGAAAACAACCACCAGCGCTCGCTGGGCTATGGCAACGGGGTTTATAAGAGCAACGACGGGGGTAAGAGCTTTAAAAACATGGGGCTCAAGGAGTCGCGGCAAATTGGTAAAATCCTGATTGATCCGCATAATTCGGATATTGTTTACGTAGCAGCTGAAGGTTCCGTTTGGGGCCCCGGCGGTGACCGTGGATTGTATAAAACAACAGATGGTGGAAAAACCTGGAAAAAGGTTCTCGAGATCAGCGAGAATACCGGTGTAAACAACGTGATCATGGATCCACGCAACCCGGATGTGCTGTATGCCTCCAGCGAACAACGCCGTCGTCATGTTTTTACCAAAATCGGTGGAGGTCCTGAAACAGCAATTTACAAATCGACCAATGGCGGTGAAAGCTGGGATAAACTTACCTCGGGGCTTGCGGGCGGTGATATGGGTGGCATCGGTCTTGCCATCTCACCTGCAAATCCCGATATCATATATGCTATTATTGAATCAACAAAAGATGCCAGTGGATTTTACCGTAGCACCGATCGTGGCGCTTCCTGGTCGAAGATGAGCAGCCACGTGGCTCAGGGACAGTATTACAACGAAATTTATTGTGATCCGAAGAATGCCGACAAGGTCTATTCCGTTGAAACGGTATCGCAGGTTACGGAAGACGGGGGTAAAACCTGGAGGCAGGTTGGCAACAACAAACGACATGTGGATGATCATGCCTTGTGGATTGATCCGGATGACACACAACATCTGTTTATCGGAAGTGATGGCGGAGCTTATGAAACCTACGACGGAGGCAAGGAGTTTATTTTCAAACCGAACCTCCCGGTGGTACAGTTCTACCGGGTACAGGTGGATAACAGTTTGCCGTTTTACTACGTTTACGGTGGCACCCAGGACAACAGCAGCTTCGGCGGACCCTCGCGTAACACCAGCGGTAGCGGAGTCCTGTCCGACGAATGGTTCGTCACAAACGGAGGGGATGGTTTCTGGTCGCAGATCGACCCCACAGACCCAAACATTGTATATGCCGAGTCGCAATATGGCGGAATGGTAAGGTACGACCGCAAAAGCCAGGAAGCCGTCGATATCCGGCCCGAGCCACGTAAAGGCGAAGACAGCTACAAATGGAACTGGAACACCCCGCTGATCATCAGTCCCCACAACCCTGCACGGTTATACTGCACTGCCAACAAGGTATTCCGCAGCGATGACCGGGGGAATTCATGGAGCACTATCAGTGATGACCTCACGGCAAAGATCGACCGCAACAGCTGGCCGGTAATGGGTAAGTACTGGCCTTATGATGCCGTGCAGAAAGACGTCTCCACCTCCCTTTACGGAACGATCGTTGCTTTTGATGAATCGCCGGTAAAGGAGAACCTCCTTTATGCTGGAACCGATGACGGCCTGATCCAGGTATCTGAAGATGCAAAAACATGGACAAAAGCTGACAAATTTCCCGGTGTTCCGGCGAATACTTACGTCAGTGATATCTTCGCCTCAAGGTTCGATGAGAATGTGGTATTCGCCTCCTTTGACAACATTCTTCGTGACGACTTTAAACCCTACCTTTTTAAAAGTACGGATAAAGGCAGGAACTGGGTTTCTATCGCCGGTAATCTGCCTGAGGCGGGAACTGTTCACTCCATCATGCAGGACATTGTAAATCCTGACCTGTTGTTTGCCGGAACTGAATTCGGATGTTTTTTCACCATCGACGGGGGCAAAAACTGGATTCAACTGAAAGCCGGACTACCCGCCATATCAGTGCGCGACATGACCATCCAGAAGCGCGAAAACGACCTTGTTCTCGCCACCTTTGGAAGGGGATTCTACATCCTTGATGACTTTACACCCCTACGCCAGTTGAAAAAAGAAAACCTTGATCAGGCTGGCTTTCTTTTCCCCATCAAGGACGCATTGATATACCTCCCTACCGATTCGAAATATGGGCAGGGGTCGATGCCTTTTGTTGCTAAAAACCCGGAATTCGGCACCACGTTCACCTATTATATCAAGGATGATGCTCCAAAATCCAGGAAAGCGTTGCGAAAGGAGAAGGAAAAGGAGTTGTTCAAGAAAGGAGAACCTATTCCGCAGCCTTCAGAAGCCGATCTTCGTGCAGAAAGGCAAGAGACCGAACCCTACCTGACCTTAACGGTAACCGACGCTGTCGGAGCTCCGGTGAGGATATTGAGAGCAAGTCCGTCGAAAGGGATCAGCCGGGTGAACTGGGACCTGCGTTATCAGTCGACGCGGCATGTGGAAACCGATAAATTTTCTCCCCTTTCCGATAATGGAAGTGGTGTGCTTGCGATGCCCGGCATTTACAATGTAACTTTGACATTGACCACCGAAAAGGAGACAAAAATAGTTGCCGGTCCCGTGCCGTTCAAGGTGGTTCCGCTTCAGAACACCACCCTGCCGGCAAAGGACAGACCTGCCATGGTGGCCTTTCAGAAGCAGGTGGCCGAACTTACCCGTGTAATGCAGGGGACAGAAGATTATGCTGAAACACTCAGCAGACGTACCGCCAGCATTTTGCAAGCACTCAACAGCACCCTCAACGCCTCCCCTGACCTGTCGAATAAGGCCCGTGAAATACAACTTCAGCTGGACGACATCCTGAACGTAAAGTTCACCCGAAATACAGGAAAACCAAGCGAGGAGGAGAATCCGCCTGCACCCGTGCCATTGAATTCACGTCTGGGTAAACTTTCGTGGATCAGCTGGTCTTCAACGGGCGACCCCACACAGACGCAAAAAGATGCCTATGCCATTCTTGAAGCCGAGTTCCCACCTGTGTATGGGCAGATCAAAAAGATTGGGGAAACCGATATCCCCTTGCTGGAGAAAGCGCTGGAGAATCTCGGCGCGCCGGTAACCCCCGGTAGATTGCCGGAATGGAAAAAATAGCGAAGTAGCAAAAAAGCGTAATGGCGAAACGAAGCTTCTTTCAGGACATCATGAGTATCCTGAGCAGCAACCTGATGGTTACCTTCTGTAACCTTGCTGTCGGAGTTTTACTTTCGCGGATGCTGGGGGCTGCAGGGTTTGGGATGTATTCCTCGATCATCGTCGTTCCTGTCATGGTGATCGGATTTACCCAGCTTGGAATACGGCGGAGCACCATCTACCATATCGGCAATAAGCTCCTTCCAGAGGACAATATCGTTTCTGCGTTGTTCATCCTCCTTCTGTATACCAGCTCACTCAGCATCATCATCTGCGGATTCGTCTATTTTTTCGCCGAGACCAAACCCTACGATCCGCTTATCATTGTTCTGGTATTGCTTACCATTCCCTTACTGCTGACCAATTTGTTTGCGGGCGGTGTATTTCTGGGCAAAGATGAGATCAAACGGGCCAGTCTTATGAATGTTGGTCCGACCCTGCTCACCTTGTTGTTTACGCTCCTTTTTGTGCTGGTGCTGAAGATGAATATTCTTGGCGCTTTTCTGGGTATTTTCCTGGCTAACGTAATCATGTTCTTTTTCACCTACCGGATCATCTTTCTTGAATACCGGTATAATATTACCTGGAAATACCACGAGCCCATCATGAAGAGTATGATTAAACTCGGACTGGTGAACGCGATTGCCATATTTGTGATGCAATTAAATTACAGGCTCGATATTCTGATGTTGAAAAAACTTTCCACACTGGAGGAGGTGGGTTATTATTCGCTGGCGATGCAGATTGCCGAACAACTGTGGCACATTCCCTTTGCCATCGAGGCCATCGTCCTCAGCCGCAGCGCCAGCAGCCAGGATGACATGCTGATGCATAAGACTGTCGCTTCTATCTTCAGGGTTTCGCTACTCATTGGCCTTGCCTCGGGAGTACTTATTTTTTTTGCAGCCCCCACCCTCATTCCACTGATTTTCGGGAAGGATTTTACACACAGTGTTGCTATGATTCAACTGGTACTGCCGGGGATCCTCCTGCTGGTGGGCTTCCGGATACTGAACAGCCGGCTTACCGGGATGGGGAAACCGCAAATTGCCATTTACACCTTTGTACCAGCCCTTGTCATCAACTTTGTTTTAAACCTTTTCCTCATTCCGCGATATGGCGGTATTGGTGCGGCATGGTCCACCAATGTGAGCTATGCTGTGGGTTCGGCGATTTTTGTACTGCTCTACTCACGGTTTGTCAATATGCGGGTAACTGAGATTTTTACCTACCGGAGGAGTGATTTCTTTTTTTTCAGGGATATCCGTAAGCGATTAAGGTTCCGGTCTGCATGATCATACCGGCGATATTTCCCTTTTGTCGGCAAAATCCTAGCGATGGTCTAATTTCTGTTTATTATTTAACAATAGCGGTTACTTTTGCTTCAGTTTAACGCAGCAAACTACTTTACTACTTGTTCTGATCCAAATGCGTGTTAAATTAATCAACGGTTCTTAAAAATAGAGGGAGTTTCCGGGTTTTTCTCATCTGCGCAACTATTGAACAGCGTTTTACCGACAACTTGTTTATTTGTTGATACGCTTCAGCTACACTTACTACATCGGATAAATCGCTTGAAACCATTCCAAATAGGAAACTCCCCTTTTTTCTTCTCTCATATTCCCGCTTTCCTATTTAATCTTTATCGCTTTTTCCTTTCAATCTCATCTTTGATTTTATTGCTGATGATGGCCGCACCGGCAGGGTTGATATGGTCGGCATTGAAAAAATAATCGGGCCTTCCGTGAAATTCATTCCTGAAATCAAAAACCTCGAAATCGGTTGAGTATCTGCCGGTGAATTCTACGATCTGCCGGTCGAGTTTATCCAGGTTGACAATTTTTCGGGCATATTTTAAATATTCATCGGTAAGGGGCATTCTCAGCAGGATGAGGTGTATCCTGTATTGCCGGCAAAGTGCAAGAATCCGGCGATAGTACTCGTTTTCGCATATGACCGATCTTCCGACATATCCTGCAAGATAGGCAGATGCGACAAAATAGCCCAGTTGGTCACGGTTGGGCTCTCTGGCAAAATTTTTATAATTTCTGGCCGGAAAATAACCGTATTTTATCTTTTTCATGTCGGCATTGAAGAAAAGCAGAGACATGAAGGAATATTTATAATTCCCCACATAGGAGAAAAATGTCCCTGAAACCCAGTTCAAAAGGTAGCCCGGGTCGTGGTGCTCCATGGCAAGTTCTCCATAATCCAGATATTTACGCCAATATCCGTCGAAGGAACGGTCGGTCTCTGCTTTTGGGCCGAAGTTCACAGGATCGATGGAGAGCAGCACATTGGCAGGCCTTTTGGTAGTCTTCGTGAGAATATACTTTAGCTTGTACCATGTTTGACGGTAAGACTCCTTCGGCGTGATATAACAGAATCCGTTTCCCAAAATTTCCGGGTTGACACGGTTGTGGGAATTCCCGAGCATAAGGTACTTCAGGGTATCCGGAACAGTTGCGAATTGCTCGTCCTGATTCCGGGCCAGTCTGAAATAATACATCCAGCGGTCGTAAGCCAGATTGAGCGCTTCATTCAGTATCAGAGCCAAAATGAGCAACAGGGCCAGTTTCAGAAAAAATGTCTTATTCGCGCTCATATTAAAACTGAAAATAGAAAAACTTCTGACTTGAAAAGACGCCCATGGCAAGAATGAACATCACCATGAGGAGATAGGCAGCAAATCTGATAACAATGTGTTTTCCCATGAATTTTGACGCGAACGACCGTTCTGCAACCTGGTATTCAAACCAAAGCATAAAAACAATCAGGGCAATGCCAGCGAGGAGATCAACATTTTTTATCAGTTCCATTACCGCTGTGCCGGTGTGGCTAAAATCCGACAGATTCCGGATCATAAGCCACGAGTCGCCCAACGCGTGTTGCCCGAAGAAAAAGCCCGATGAGGAGATGAGCAGGAATGTAGCCGCAATATTCAGCCACTTGAGCAGACTTGGCGATTTTTCCAGGCCGCTGATGTGGTTGAATCCGGTCATGAGGGGCCTGGAGATATTAGCGAGCACCATGTAGGTTCCTTGAAGGAGGCCAAAAATGATAAAATTCCAATAAGGTCCGTGCCAGAAACCTACCAGGACAAAGGTGAGCAACAGGTTGATATTGAGACGCCACTTAACGACTTTACCGTGAAATTTGGCAGGAAGTGAGAAATAGACATAATCGCGCAGCCAGGTGGTGAGCGAGATATGCCAACGGCTCCAGAAGTCGGCGACCGACCTGGCGCTGAAAGGGCGGTTGAAATTCGGACTGAGTCTGAACCCCATCAGTCTGGCCGAACCGATGGCAATATCGGTATACCCGGAGAAGTCTGCGTAAACCTGCATCAGCATCAGGACTATTCCAAGACCCGTCTCAACGCCGTGAAAATAGCCCGGCTCGGAATAAATTGCCTGAACGAAGATGGAGAGACGATCGGCAATAACAATCTTCTTGAAAAGCCCCCAGAGGATCAGGCGTAATCCGCTTGAGAAGAGGAGCGGATCAAACTTATGTTCGACCTGAAACTGGGGTAGCAGCCGGCGTCCCCGTTCGATCGGACCAGCCAGCACCAGCGGGAAGAAGGAGACAAACAGGGCATAGATCCCGATGTTTTTTTCGGGTTTGAGAATACCCCGGTATACGTCGAGTGTATAGCCTATTGTCTGAAACGTGTAAAAGGAGATGCCGACCGGTACAAGAAGGCTGTATAACGGGAGCATGGTTCCTTTTCCGGCAATTCCTGCAAGCTGGTTCACTACCGCTGTAAAAAACCCGAGGTATTTGAAGAAGACCAGCATTCCCAGGTTGACGACAATGACGGAAACAAGGTACTTAACCCGTTGCCTTTTATCGGGAAGCCTCCCCATCTGCCTGGCAGCAAACCACGAAACCGCGGTAGCAGTCATTAAAACCAGGACAAATTCAACGCGCCAGAGGAGGTAGAAAAAATAGCTGGCAGCCAGGAGCAGTGCCCAGCGCCAACGGAAGGGAATCAGGTAGTAGAACAGTACCGTGGCAGGGAGGAAAAAGAGATATCCTATGGAGTTGAAAAGCATGACCCTCTATTTGTTATTTACTCATGGAATCGGATTCGATCTCCCGGTACCAAACCCCTTCACAGGTCTCCTCCCGTTCAATGATGCCCCGGTATTCATTCAGCAACGCTTCAAACCTCCGGGCAAGTCCCGACCGGTAATCCTGCGGTTCAAACAATACTTTGGATCTTCTGTCATCGCCGGCCAGCGCCAGCACCGCTTTTCTAATTTTCCCGGCCTTTTGCTCAAAGCTCTCACGGGTCACCTCATATTTCTGGTGCGCCGCACCCTCCTGACCATCACAAAGCCGGTAGCCCAGCTGCAGGTTGAATTTAATGGCATTTGTATTGGAATTCATAATGTGCGCAAACTGCCGCTTCCAGCTCAGCAGGAAAAAAGTTGTCTCAATGCCCGCAACAGAGACCAGATAAGGGGCGAATGTATTGTAATATTCGGTGCGACCCAGAAAGATTCCCGATTCCGATGAGCGGGTATCCCAATCTATATTTTTATCGTTCAGCAGTCCGATCTTCTCTCCCTGGTAATGGATCAGCAAGAAGTTGTTTTGCAGGTTATCAATCGATCTGAACCACTTTTGCTGCTGTTCGGGCAGGATGATCTCCCGGTAGTTCATATTCAGCCTCACGGGGTCGGAGTTGCGCCATTGCCTTACCAGCTCAATATCCTCCTCTTTCAGTCGCTCCAGAATGATGCCGTATTTAAAGAACTTCATCGTTCAGCACGGTTTTAATGGCAAAGGGAGGCTTCTGGTTTTGCACCATATAAATCCGGCTCAGGTATTCGCCGATAACGCCCAGCGACAGCAGGATAATACTGGTTGAAAAGAGGATGGCTACGATCAGGGCGGTAAACCCGAGGGGTACATCGTGAACGATCTTTTTATAGATAAACATCACGCCGGCCAGGAAGCTGAACAGGGCCACGGTGAAACCTCCGTAAACCATCATTTTCAGCGGGATGGCAGTATAATAGATCACCAGGTTGGAGACCATCGAAAAGAGGCTGCGCGAGGTGTAGGTCGACTGCTGGTATGGACGTTTCTGGTGGTCGACCAGTACAAAGGAGATATGGTTGGTGTACCAGTTGAACAGCTCATCAATGTAAATGAAATTTATCTGGTGGTTGAGCAGTTTTTTGGCCAGTGAAGACTTCATTAATCTGAAGGAAGATCCGTTGCCCTTGGTCTTAAAAACACGGCGGGACCAGCCCTTCAACGCACCGCTGCCCAGATTCCGGGCCATGGAGTGGTGCTTTTTTCCGTAGATGCCATAAACCAGGTCAGCATCTGTTTCCTTCATGGATTCAACCAGTTTTGTCATCTCCTCCGGCGGGTTCTGAAGGTCATCGTCGATGGTGATGATGAAGCTCCCCGTTGCCTGGGCAATACCGCAAATGGTGGCGTTGTGCTGTCCGAAATTGCGTGCCAGCCTGATTGCGGTAATTGCAGCGGGGTTTTCCTTTTGCAGCGATGCGAGTACCTTCCAGCTGGAATCCGTGCTGTCGTCATCCACAAAAATAACCTCAAAGCTCCTCTCCAGCTTATACATGGTTTGCCCGATACGCCTGAACAACTCCTCCAGCGACTCCGAGCTGTTATAGACCGGAACAACGATTGAAAAATCGGGGCTCTTCCAGTTCATAATTGTTAACCTCCTCCTAAAATCAGGTTCGTGGCGCTCACCCACTTTGAGGCGTCAGCCAGGTAAAAAACGATGGTGTTGGCAACATCCACAGGGTCGCCCAACCCAAGAAGCTGTCGCTCTTCAATTTTATTCACCGCTTCCTGTGAGAAGTTCTCGGCAGTTTCGTTCAGCATGGGTGTGCGCACAAAAGCCGGGGCGATGCAGTTCACGCGTGTTCCCCTGGAGGCAAGCTCCAGTGCCAGTACCCGGGCATAGGCCTCGAGGGCCGCTTTTGCACTGATGTACATGGCCCCGCCAACAAACGGATAGCGCGTGGAGATGGAGGAGATGAACACAATGGAGCTGCTGCCTTTTGCCAGTTTTTTCTTTCCAAGGATCCCGGCAGTGAGAAGAACAGAGGCATCGAAACTGATGCGGAATGTTTTGGCGATGACCTCCTCTGTAATGAACCGGGCCGGGGAGAGTTCGGAGATACCGGTGCTGTGCACGAGGCCGTCGAGGATTGGGAGCGCGCCCACCAGCCGGTCAATATCGGACTGGATGGTGAGGTCAGCAAGAATCTGCTGATGCCCCTCGCCGTGAAGCAATTCGTAGGTTTCATTTAACCTTGTGTTGTTGCGGCCTGTAACAACAACGCGGGCGCCGTGTTCACTGGCAGTAATGGCAGTCTGCCTTCCCAGGCCCGACGAGGCTCCGGTGACAAGGACTGTTTTACCTTTCAGATCAAATGCGTTCATTACTCTTGAGATTGCGTGGGGGTGGCCTCCTGTTGGGTGATTTCGGGAACAACAATACCATCGGTACTGACCAGTACGGTTCCCCATGAAAGTCCGATCCCGAAGGCGGAAAGCAAAAGTTTTTGCGGCTTCTCTGCCAGGACACCGCGGAGCTGGGTAACCAGTGTCAGTGGAATGGAGGAGCAGCTTGTGTTTCCATAGTCGTGCAGCGAATAGGGAACCCTGGCCGGGTCAACCTTCAGCATTTTGCGGATTGTTTCATTGATGAGCCGGTTGGCCTGGTGAAAAACAAGGTAGTCGAACTCATCGAGCGGACGGTTGAAATGCTTCAGTGTCGTTTTGATATTGGGCACCACCTCGCGGAGGGAGAAGTTGAACACTTCAATGCCATTCAGTGCGATATGCAAACGACTCCGGTAGATCCCCTCTCCGTATTTCTTGATGTTAAAGGATTTCCTGCTCATGAGATTCCGCACACCTCCATCAGGAATGATAATGGCATCATAACCGCTGCCGTCGGTCTGAAGATTGAACTGCATGGGGGCAAAACCCGGCTTCAGTTCAAGTGCTGTGGCTGTTCCGGCATCGCCAAACAGCGGAAAGGTGCTCTTGTCGCGATAGCAGGAGGTTACATTTGAGAGGTCTCCAACCAGCAAAAGCGCTTTCTGCATGCCGGTGGTCCGCATCAGGCTCCCGATCACCGAGAGCCCGTAAACATAACCGGAGCAGCCGAGATTAATATCGATTGCCATGCAGGTTTTGGGCAGCTTTAGCCGGTCCTGCAGGATCGTTGAGGTGGAAGGGATGATATAATCACGAGATTGGGACACAAAGACGAGGAGGTTGATCTCTCCCCGCTCCCACGCAAGGCTTTCAAGCAATTGTTCCGCTGCCTGGAAGCAAAGATCGGAGGTAGTTTGTCCGGGTTCTGCCACATGACGGCTCTCCACCCCGATCATCTGGATGAGCTGGTTCCGTTCCTTTTCAGTTATCCAGTTGTAATCGTGGTTTGACAGCCTCTTTTGAGGGACACAGGCGGAAATTCCGGCAATCCGTATATCGGGTATTTCAAATAGGGCCATTCATCAGAATTGTTCAATTACCTCATTCCCGACACATCTTCACCGTAAAGTGAAATGGACCGAGATGAGTTGCCTTTGTTGCTTCACAAAAGTACTTTTATTTTCGTTATCGTCCCCAAATTTCTAAATTTGCAGCACGAAGTGAAGGTGTCATTATACCCGTTATGATAAACGCAACAGATGGCTCAACAAAACCTTACTGATTTTCTTACCGGATGGATATCAATCCATTTGAACAAAGGATTGCCCGTTGATCCTGCCCAGCACTTGTCTGCTTACGGTATCGACTCCATCAGGGCCATCCTGCTTGCAGAAGACACCCTGCACCTTTTCGGATTTGAATGGCCGCCATACCTGTTTTTTGAAGATCTGTCGATTGCAGAACTTGCCGAAGAGGGGAAGAAAATGATGAATCGCGAATAAAAAAAACATTCCTGATGCCCCAGAACACACAATATTACCAACCGGATCTCACCCTGCCAGATGTCATCAACAGGGCAGTCCGGAGATATCCAGAACTCTCCATCGGGTATGCCGACAGAAACGGCAATGTCACCATTCAAACCTACAAGGAACTCCTGGCGGAGGCAAAGCTGGTTGCCGCTGGGCTTCATAACCTAGGACTGAAACAGAAAGACAACATCATTATTGCCACCCGGTCAAACAGAGAGACGGTGGAGATCTTGTGGGGCGCATTTCTGCTCGGGCTCGTTCCTGCCGTTTTACAGCCCCCGGCAAGCTTCAGCGGAGACACCCCGCCGCTGACAAAGCTGCTCAGGGTGTTTGATCTGTTGGATGCTCCATGGGTTTTCATGAGTGCGGAAGTCAAAGACGAAGGCACTCACCTGGAAGGAAAAATAAAAAGTAAAGGAGAACTTGATTTTACCGGCTCATTTCCTGAACCAAAACTCTCCCCCGACGATATTGCCTTTATCCAGTTTTCATCCGGAAGTACAGGTGATCCGAAAGGTGTGATGCTTACACAAAATAACCTTATGGTGAACATGGACGCCATCAGGGCCGGGAGCGACTCACACTACCCCGATAAATGGGGAAACTGGATGCCGCTGTTTCATGACATGGGACTGATCGGGTATCACATCACCCCCATCTATTCGATGGTTTACCAGGCCCAGATCGAAACCCTCGATTTTATCATGAATCCTGGATTGTGGCTGAACCAGCTGAGCATGCAGAAGGTCACCATTGGAGGGACAACAAACTTCGGACTGGCCCTGGTGCTGAAATACTTAAAGCGTGGCAAACAGTTGTCGGACTGGGATTTCTCCAATATGAAAACCTTGCTGAACGGGGCAGAACCCATTTCGGTGAAGGTGATGTGGGAATTTGTTGAGGCACTTAGGCAATATAAGTTCAAGCCGGAGGTGATGATGCCTGTTTACGGCATGGCCGAGGCAACCCTTGCCATCGCCTTTGCCTCCCTCACGGCAGTACCGGTGACGACTGCCTTCAATGCCTCCCTGCTCGACCGCGACAAAAAAGCGGTTCCGGTTGATCCTTCCGATCCAGCGGCCAGGCTGCTATCTGAAGTTGGCGTAGCATTGCCCGATATTGAGATCCGGATCACCGATGATGAAGACAGGCAGGTGGTCGACGGAACTGCAGGTCACATCCAGATAAAAGGGCCCAGCATTACCAAAGGATACTATAAAAATCCCGAAGTTACCTCCTCCTCCTTCTGCGGCGATTGGTTCCGCACGGGCGACATGGGATTTTTCTTTGAAGGCCTTCTTTACATCAGCGGAAGATTTAAAGATATCATCTTTAAAAACGGCATACATTATTTTGCCAATGACCTGGAAGAGGTGGCCTGCAGTTTGGAAGATATAAAATACGGGAAGGTAAGTATCGGTGGTACGACCGACCGGGAAACAGGCGAGGAGAAGATAATTGCTTTTGTGGCAGGGGTCTCGGAAGAGAAAGCACGGGGAGTTTTTCTTGAACTCCGTACGCTGCTTCGAAGTACACTGGGCATCCCCATTCATGAAATGGTGTTGATAAAATCCAATGAGATCCCGAAAACATCGAGCGGTAAGTTGCAGCGCTATAAGCTCATGCAGCGCTACCTGACCGGCGACTTCAACGACAAGGTCATCCGGCCGGAAAAAGGAGATTACCTGTAAAATTCATTCTGGCTGAACCAAATCTGATCCCTGAAAGAGTCGTCTATCCTGTCTGCAGATAAATTCATCAGCCTGGCAAATTCCAGCAGTAGGCGCTCAACCTGCGACCACGGTGCCTTTTCAATCAATTTAACGGTGAGTTGTTGTCGTAAGAGGTACAATGATTTTCTAGTTGCCAGATCGAACTTTGCCCTGTTGAAAAACAGACTCTCCTCCGAGTAGTGGTAAGGCACGTTGGTTACCTCGCTGAAGAGTGAATAACAGGCTTTGGAGGCATCTTCAAAATTCATGGTATTGTGCGACCAGTTTTGCATTGTTCCCACGATATTCCATCGGGTGCGGTTCGAAACGTCGGCGAGTCCGCTCAGCGGCTGAATGAGAAGCGGGTACAGATGGTAACTGGAAGAAAGTGTAGGAAGCGAAAGGTTATTAAGAAAGTTGGCGGTATTCTCCAGCGTTTCTGCATTCTCGCCTGGAAAACCAACCACAAATGTCATCATGGTACTGATACCGTTGGCGTCCAGTTGTTCGATTCCGCGCTTAATTTTTTCGACATCCTGACGTTTTTTCATCCGGTCCAATTGGCCCTGGTCACCCGACTCAATCCCCATCATGCCCATCATCAGACCCGAGCGTTTCAACAGTTCCAGTTCGTCGTCGTCATACTCCCCTGCTCTCATAAAGGTGATCCATTTCCTCAGTCCGGATTCGGCAATCGTGGTACAAACATCTTCCAGTCGTTTTTTATTAACAAACACATTGTCGTCAGAAACATGAATGATTGCCGGTGCATGGCCAACCCTTTCCCTGATCAGTTTCAACTCATCACGAAGGCTCTCAGTTGAGCGGACGAAGGTTTTCGGATAGAGGTGGCAAAAGTCGCAGAAACGACACCGGAAATGACACCCGATTGAAGTTCTAAGCGGAATTTTAACAGCCATATTGCTGACCAGATCCCACCGGGTGTAATCAACATTATAATCCACCAATTCGTCTTCCCTTCGGGTGAATGAGAAGCCTGTTTTTGTTGGCAAAACCAGGTTCGGAATGCTTTCAAAGGAAGCGCGGTCACTTTTCTCTACCGCGGCAATAACCTGAAGCAGTGCGGATCTTCCATGCTGCGCGGTGATGAGGACATCTGCATCAATGGACGCATTTCCTGAGTGGTAAAGCATCCCTGAAGGAAGCGATGACAGCATACCTGAACCGAGATACTTCTGATACAACAGGTAATTTTTCCACACAAAAACGCCGCCTGCAATGATGACTGTATCGGGCATGGCATGCCTGACATCGGAAAGCAACCCGCTCACCGAATCCGTGGTAATGACCATGGTTGTAGATACCAGGACCACAAATGGGTCGAGCTGGCCGATCATTTTCAGCGTTTCTGCATCATACTTGTTGGTGAGGATGGTGTCATAGCCAACCTGGCGCATTAAGCCTTCCAGGTAATAGCCCGCAGCCGGGATATCCTCCTGGTGATCAATGCCGCGTGAAACCTGATCAGCGACAAACCCGTTCCGGATCAGTTCATGGATTGCCGCCAGGGTTAATTCCCTATCATTGTATCGTAACCTGAGATTAAAATCAGCATGAAACTGCTGACTGTCAATTAGGGGAGCGATGATCCCGATGACTTTGTTCAAGCTATCAAATTGAAGTGATTTCCGTTTTAGACTACCCTTGAGCGGATGATGTTGAAAAGGTCTTCCACTGTTTTTGAGGATGAGATATCCTCAGCATTAATGGTGACATCGTATTCGGTTTTAATCATCGCGATAAGAATGAGAGCATTGATGGAATTCCATTCAAAGACCTCTCTGAAGACACTGTCGGGTTTAAGTGTACCAGGCCTCAGATCTTCGTATTCTGTTTCAAGCTGGACGATGAAATCTTCAATCTTCATTGGGCTGCAGTTTATCGCGCAAAGTTAAGAATTTTCATGACACATGGCAGTTCGGCGACTTATTCGTTACTTTGCAGCGCGGTTCCCCGGAGTACCCAAAGATTGTTGCCATGCCTGAAGCAAGTACCTATTATCAGCCTGAACTCACCTTGCCCGACCTGCTTTTCCGCGCAGCGAACAGCCCGCATGATTTGTTTATCGGTTATGTTGATGATTCCGGAACCATCATAAAACAAACCTACAGGGAGTTGCTTGATGAGGCAAAGCTGATTGCCTCAGGCCTCCACAACCTTGGACTAAAGCAGGGCGACAATATGATCCTTGCCACACGTCATAACCAGGAGACGATCGGGTTTCTTTGGGGATGTTTCCTGCTGGGGGTTGTTCCTACCATCCTTCAACCACCGCTAACCTTCTCGGGGTATAACCCTGCCGTAGTAAAATTAATGGCTGTTTATGATCAGCTGGGTGCACCGCTGGTATTCATGAGCGAGGAGATGCAAGATTCTGGCGATCTGCCGGAAGGAAAATTAAAACACAGGGGAGATCTTAGCTGTACCGGCGATTATCCAACACCTGCCCTGATCCCGGAAGATCTGGCGTTTATCCAGTTTTCGTCGGGAAGCACCGGTGATCCGAAAGGGATCATGCTCTCGCACCGGAACCTGATGGTTAACCTTGATGCCATCCGAATCGGATTGGATATTCATTATCCCGATAACATCGGCAACTGGATGCCGCTCTTTCACGACATGGGCCTCATCGGTTACCACCTCACCCCATTGTATGGTTTAACGTATCAATTTCAGATTGATACGATCGATTTCATTATGAAACCAGGGTTGTGGCTCAACCTGATGGGCCGACACAAAATATCCATTTCCGGGGGTACTAATTTTGCCCTGGCGCTCGTTCTAAGGCACCTTAAACGCAGCAAACCCGTTACCGACTGGAATTTTTCAGTGATGAAAGCATTGCTTAACGGTGCAGAACCGATCTCGGTCAGGATCATGCAGGAATTCGTTGATGCACTGGTGCCTTATGGATTCCGACCAGAGGCCATGATGCCGGTATACGGCATGGCGGAGGCAACCCTGGCCATCTCCTTTACCCCGCTCATGCAACCTTCGGCGATAATGGCCTTTGACGCCCTGCAGCTCGACAGGGAAAACATTGCCCGGCCGCTTGATGCAACGGACACAAAAGCCAGGCTGCTCTCGGGAGTCGGCGTCGCCCTTAACGATGTTGAAATCCGGATTGTAAATGAGCGGGATGAACCTGTAGCCGATGGCATCACCGGCCAGATCCAGCTCAAAGGCTCCGGCATCACCAAAGGATATTACCACAAACCGGAATCCACCCTAACAGCTTTCTGCTATGGGTGGCTTCGAACGGGTGACATCGGATTTTTTTATGGCGGACACCTCTTCATCAGCGGACGCCAGAAAGACATTATTTTCAAAAACGGAAGAAACTATTTTGCCAACGATCTCGAAACCATGGCTTGTAACCTGGAAGAGATCAGTTATGGGAAGATTTGCTTTGGCGCCACCACCGACAATGTTACCGGTTACGACAAAGTGATTGCATTCGTTGCAGGAATACCAGATCAGAAGGCAGCGGACACATTTCAGCGGCTCAGGGGGCTGTTACGCAGTAACCTTGGAATTACCGTGGATGAAATGGTTCAGATAAAATCAAATGAGGTTCCCAAAACATCGAGCGGTAAGATTCAACGCTACAAACTGATGCAGCGATATATCAACGGGGAGTTTGAAGACCGGATCTATTCGTTGTAGACAGTTTTTTTTCCAAAAAGCTTCATATAGATCTTCAGCAAGAGCAGCATTTTCAGGAACCACCACTGGCTAACCTTGTAGGGAAGATAGGTTCCGAAAACCATCACCATCAGGAGAAGGTAATTGTAGGTAAGCATGGGGGCTGATTTCAGGAACAGCCACAGGTTAAAACCCTTGCTCTGCCGCTCATACCCAAGCTTGTCGGCAAATTTCCCGGCAATCTGGTCGGCCATTCTGACCTCCCCCGGGGTGAGCACATTTTGCCAGGTGTTCATGCGCCCTGTAGTGATCGGTTTCATCAGGTTTTCGTGAAACTTTTCATAGATAAATGTACCGTAGGTATCCACGGTCTGCTCCTTTTTCTCATGAAAATTGAAAACGGATGGGTCATAAGCGATCCCGAGGAAGTCGCACATGGCGCTGACAGTATCCTCCTGGTGGGTCACCAGGTCCTCGTAGCGGACGATGTAAAACCGGTCGGGAAACCTCCGTTTCAGTCTCAGAAAGAGGCTGGTAAAATAACGCCAGCGGCCAACCTGAATGCTGATCTGGGGTGCCTCCACCGCCACCTCTTTCTCCGCCAGTTTTTTGATGGAGATAAAATTGTCGCGGTAATCACGGATGATACAGATAAACTTTGCATCGGGAAAGATCTTTCGGAAGCGGTTGGCCGAAATGGAGTATACCGGGTTCTTATCCCCGATCCAGAGGGTCTCCTCCTTGCTGAATACAGAGTAGGCGTAATAATTAATACTCTTTAAAAAAAGCTGGATCGAGCCAACTCCTTTATATCTCAGCAGCTCACCAATGATCTTCTCTTTATCAAGTTTCAGTGTCTCAATCCTCCGCAGATTGTACTTTGAAAAGTAGAAAACATGATCAACAAACGACCGGATTGTCGGCTCGTCCCAATTTTTCACTTTCCGGTAGCGTTGGTATAGAAAGAGCATCACAGGAAATTCGGGAGCGATCCTGACATTGGGATGGGCATTGAACAGGGTGGTAAGCAAAGTCGTACCTGAACGCGGTCGGCCAAAGATGAAAAATATAGGGATCTTGCTTAAATCGTCGGGAACCATTAAGAGTTAAGAGTTAAGAGTTAAGAGTTAAGAGTTAAGAGTTAAGAGTTAAGAGTTAAGAGTTAAGAGTTAAGAGTTAAGAGTTTAGAGTTTAGAGTTTAGAGTTAGGAGTTAGGAGTTAGGAGTTGGGGTCAGGGGTTGTGTTATCATGTACAAAAATAAAATAATTACCACTGAATTTCATAATTTTACACTCGTTAATCCGTTATTTCACCATTTCACCATCTGATGAAGCCCATCCCTTTCAACAAACCCTACATCCCGCTGGCCTCGCTGAAAAACATGGCGATCTCGGCGATGTCGGGAACAATTGCGGGCAACGGGAGGTACACAAAACTTTGTCACGGTGTTTTTGAGCAACGTTTCGGGTTTAAAAAGGTCTTGCTTACCACCTCCTGCAGTGATGCATTGGAAATGGCCGCTATTCTTTGCGGGATTGAGCCAGGAGATGAGGTGATCATGCCATCTTTTACCTTCATGAGTACGGCCAATGCTTTTCTTCTGCGGGGTGCCAGGGTGGTCTTTGCGGATACACTGCCCGGGATACCAAACATCGATCCTGCAGAAATTGAGAAACTGATCACCTCAAAAACAAAAGCGATTGTTGTGGTTCATTACAGCGGCATTGCCTGCGACATGGACCGGGTGATGAGTATTGCCGGCAAATGCCATCTCAGCGTGGTTGAAGATGCGGCCCATGCCTTCGATTCTTATTATAATGGCCGTCCGCTTGGTTCCATTGGCCATTTCGGCACCTTCTCCTTTCATGAAACAAAAAATATTATTTCCGGTGAAGGGGGTTTGCTGGCCATTAACCGGCAGGAAAATGAAAAAAGGGGCGAGATCATCTGGGAAAAGGGTACGAACCGTGCAGCCTTTTACCGCGGGGAGACAGACAAATACGGATGGGTGGATATCGGCTCCTCCTTTCTGCCTCCCGACACCACTGCGGCCATTCTTTACACACAACTTTGCAGGCTCGACAAAATTCAGAACCAACGCAGGAAAATCTGGTGGAATTATTTCGAACAACTTAAACCACTTGAAGAAAAAGGGCTGGTTAGCCGACCTTTCATCCCCGACTATGGTTATGTGAACGGGAATATGTTTTATCTCCTTACCAACTCACCTGAAGAGCAGATCAGCATGCTCAACTATTTGAAAAAACATGGGATTCATGCTGTTTTTCACTATTTTCCGCTTCATTCAAGCAAATATTTCATTGATAAACACGATGGCCGCCAGTTACCAAATACCGACCGGTTCAGCAGTTGCCTTTTGAGGCTACCGCTCTATCACCATCTGAAGGAGAGACAGGTCAGATACATTGTAAAAAAAATTGAGCAATTCTTTCAAGAACAATAATCCATAGAATCAAGACATCAACTTTATGAAAACCAACAAAATGTTATCCGGATTGACCCATCAGATCACAATTCTGCTGTTTATGGTATTTTTCGCATCTGCCGGGTCTGCCTGGGCGCAGCACGACGGTACGGGTGGTGGTGGTGGCGGCGGAGCATCTGCTGAGACACGTGCCCAACGCCAGACCGACCTTTTGAAGGACCGGTTAAATCTTACCAAGGCGCAGGAGCCAAAGGTATATGCCATTGCGCTCAAATACGCCAAGAAAATGGATGAGGCCTTAGCCATGACTGACGCTCCAACAAGGAGTAAAACGGTGATGGCGAACGACAAAGCCAAGGATGCGGAATTGAAGGTGGTGCTAACTGCAGATCAATTCAAGAATTACCTGAAACTGAAGGAAGAGGTGAAAGCCAGGCGCAGGCCGCATTAGAAGTCGACCATTATGCCGATGGATGGGAGAATGGTGCCTGATGAACTTGGGATGGTGCGCAAAACATAGCGTTCATTACCTTGCGGGTCGATGTATTTCACGGTCGAGCCATCGGGCTGTGTATTGACCAGTAAATCCTGTTGCTGCGCCTTGAAATTCAGAATATTCTGCAAATCCAGGTAGAACATCAATGACCATTTTTTAAAGTAAAACCCTTTGTCTACACGCAGATCCAGCTGATTAAAGGAGGTAAGCCGCAGCGTGTTGAATTCATCGTAGTTAAAATATCCTCTGCCCTGGGCATCCCAGGCCGACACCAGACTCGACTTGTTCTCATCATACGGGGTATAGGGTGCACCGCCCACGAAGCGCCATTTGGCACCGACCTCCCAATTGTGCTTGAATTTTCTGCCTGCCTGCACACTTATCAAATGTTTGTTATCCCACGCGGAGGGAATATAAGAGCCGTAATAATTGGTAAACTCACTCCTCACAAAGGTGTATGACAAGATAACATTGAACCTGAACAGATTGGCATCACGAAAATAGAGTTCGAACCCATAAGCGCGCCCCTTGGCTGTTGAGGTAACGGGCTCATCTCCAAACGCTCCATAATTGGCACCTTTGCTCGCAAGGGCTACCGAGTCGGCCAGGGAGAAAGGGTAATTTCTGTAGAATTTGTAAAATCCTTCAAGCGAAATCTTTGCGTTTTGTTTTGGAAGGAACTCGAGACCAAGAACGACGTGGTCGGCGCTGATATACTTAATGCCAAGTGTATTGTTGACAAGCGTGCCCTGGTTGTCGCGGAACCCCAGCGTGGTATATGCAGGAAGCTGATGATATCGCCCGGCGTTGAAATTCAGATACCATTTTTTCGTAAAGTTGTAGGAGAGAGAAAACCTTGGTGAAACCTGTTTGAGTAAATTATTCATCAAATCGTTGTAGTTGTTGGCATCCAGTGCTACACCGAGGGAAAGCGACAGTTTATCGTCGAAGAATGGCCTGGTTACCTGCCCGTTTACATTCCATTTGAACAGGTCAATCATTGAGTTGTAATCCAACGTGCGGGCTTCGTTCCGGATAAAAATCTTCTGATAGGTCTTGTTTGTGTACTTTGCATATTCGAGACCGGCACCATAATAAATCTTCCAGTTTCCAAGTTCAGTAAAGCCGTCATACCTGAATTTATCCTCTATTTCCTGAGATTTATATTTCAGGATCAGGCTGTCGGGCATCTCAACATTGTTAAGATATTTCGTTTGCTCATTATTCAGCATATTCCGGCTCATGACCCAGGTTCCGTAACCCTTTTCACGAAAGTGCCGGTAAACCAATCCGATGGCATAACTCCACTGGCTGATAACCGGAAGGGATCCCAGCAGGTAACGTTGAAATTCATTCGGGTTCCTGATACCGGTATTAAGCTTTGAATTGTCGAGTGCCCCTATGGAGATGAAGGTCAGCTGATTTTTTTTGTCAAGGTCAATCTTATACTTAACCTGATAGTCGGTATATGTAGGCAGGAAGGGAAGTTTCAGCGCTTCGAAAAGAAACTGAAGGTATGAACGCCGGACAGAAAATATCAGGGTTGAGTTTTTACTGATCGGACCGTTAAGAGTGAGTGCGGCATCGCTCGATCCGATTGAAAACCTCCCGCCGAATTTTTCCTTGTTCCCATCGATCTGTTTCAGTTCCATGATTGAACTGAGCGCATTGCCCCGGTTGGCCGGAAATGCACTGGAGTAAAGGTCAACATCCCGGATGAAATCTACATTGATGATCCCAACAGGTCCCCCGGAAGCCCCTTGTGTAGAGAAATGGTTGATGTAAGGGATCTCAATCCCGTCGAGAAAAAACCTGTTCTCACTGGGTCCGCCCCCACGGATGATGATATCGTTTCGGAAAGCGGGGGTGGAAGCCACCCCCGGCAGACTCTGGATCACCTTGGAAATGTCACGGTTGGAGCCAGGACTGCGTTCGATTTCCTGGATGGTAAGGGTTTGCATGGATACCGGACTTTCCTCCTTACGGGTGATCACATCGGGTCTTACCTCAACCGCCTCTAGGTTTACCACCAATTCATCCATCGGGATGCTGATAAAAACAGGATAGGCTTTGGTAACCAGAAAGTCCTCGGTGATGAATTTTTTAAACCCTACCGATGAGGCTACGAGTTTAACGTAGCCGGGGGCTACATTGGTAATGGCGAAATTTCCGTCAATGTCGCTGGTTGTGCCCTGGGTTGGTTTCCCGTCAATGATGATATTCGTAAAGGGGATAGGCTCGTTGTTCTTATGGTTGGTAACCTTCCCCTTGATGGTTCCGTTCTGGGCCAGCACCGGAACGGTAAATAAAAATAGCAGGAGGGTAAAATATAGTGTTCTCATTGATTATAAATTCGTAAGAAAATCTCTGAATTGGAATATTATTTTTAATCAGTCTGCATTATGTCAAATGGCATACCAGACGAATCAAATCAGACATTATTACAGTCCGGAAAAAATGGCAGGTATAAGGCAGTCCGGAAACCGGGTTTTTATTTCCCGGCCCTACGGTTCAGTTCATCCGCCAGGTTGTTGTAGTAGGCTGCCTTTTTTTGGTCGCCGTGAACCTTATACATAAAAGCCAGCTGGTAACATAGTTCAGCGCTTGGATTTTTGGCGGCCGCCTGTTCCCAGTAATTGACAGCCATGGCAGTATCAGCTTTGAGAATGTAATAGTTTCCGATATTGATATAAGGCATTTCAAGTTGCGGATAAACTTTCATAACATCCTCATTCATCTTAAGGGCCCGGTTGAAATCGCCCATGTCATTATATACATCGGCCAGGGCAAATATCGCTTTAAGGTTGTTGGGATTTACCTGGAGAAGATGGGTGTAACATTCAATTGCTTTATCGTACTCAGCCATTTTCCGATAGGCCATTCCGAGATTCACCCAGGCTGGCTGGAGCCCCGGGTCCAGATCAGTCGCCTTTTTCAGAAAGTAGATGGCTGAATCGGGTTTTGATGTCATAAAAAGGTATACCGTTCCGAGATCATTCAGTGCCTGATAGTTATCTGGATAAATTTTCAACGCCTGTCTGAAATGGCTGATGATAACCTGCTGTTTAAACTCATTTACGGTGCCGTACTGAAGAAAATTACTATCTGTGTAAACGGAGCGCATCAGGTAGCCGCCATACTGAATGTTGGCCATTACCGATCGTTCAAGGTACTTGATGTCGGACTGATAGAGGGTAAATAAATTTCGCCACTGCCTGTTCCTGGTGATGGTCAGAACTGTAGACGGGATGAGGAGAAGAATTACAACGGCAAGGATCTTCATCCTGGAATCGATTTCGATCGTAAGGCTTTTCGGGTTTGTGCGAAAAATTCTGAAAATGATAAATACCAGGGCCATGCTGAATCCCAGCGAGGCAGTAAAAACGAACCTTTCCGCAACAATCCCCACAGCCAGCGCCACAATATTCGAATACATCGAGATGGAGATCAGGTACCAGAGAATGGCAAAGGATAGAATATCCTTCGATCGTAATTTCAGGATGGCATAGATGAACAACCCGGCGTGAATTGCGAAAGAGAGCAGTGCCATGATGCTTCCCATACCAACGACAGGGATCATGTCGAAGCCGTAATAGAAAAGCAGCGGGTGGGGATAGATAAGGATCCGGAGGTAAAAAAGGAGTGCTGAAAAACCTGTTCCCAGTCGTATCCAGAGTCCTTTTTCGAAATAGAGCGGGTTCTCAATATAGTGATTCACCCTGTCAACGTGGGGCAGAAAAAACCTTGGGACATACATGGCAGCCAATGCGGCAACAGCAATAATCAGTACAACTGGCACATACTTTTTAGGCGGGAAATCGGTAAAAAACCAAAGTACGAGCGGATACAGGGCCAGAAATGGGACAATCGAGGTTTTGCAGAGAAACCCGATCACAAAAACCATGAATGCGTAAACGAGGTAGCGGAACTTTCGGGTATCGGCATAATCGAGTATGAACCACATGGCACCGATACCACACAGAAACGATAACATTTCATCCCGGTTTTTCAAACTGGCAACCACTTCCGTATGCACCGGATGTGACATGAAAACAAGGGTGATCAAAAATGGAAAGAGGATATTGTAGTCCTTCAGGAGTCGCTTAAGCAGGAAAAACAGGAAAACTGACAATAGCCAGTAAATCAGCATATTGATGCCGTGGCTAACACCAGGTTTTTGTCCCCACAGCTGGTATTCGAGGGCATACGTTGCCTTAACAATCGGCCGGTAATCGGAAACATTGCTCCCGACATTTCCCTGCTGGTTCACATAAAAGGTGGAAAAAATTTCGGGGAGCGCCTTCAATCCCTTTGCTACCTGCGGGTTGTTTGTAACAAACTCGTCATCCACAGAATATTTGTTCAGAACCGTATTGCCGTATAGAATTGCCGCCCAAACGAAAAGAAAGAGAACGAAGTAGCGGTTTGCTTTTGCGGAAGCATAAATGGGAGGTTTTTGTATCCTGGCCGTTGTTACCTTAGGCACGGGATTCTCTTTGGGTCCGGCTTTCCGCGGCTTTTTTACGGGTTTATTCATTGCGGGTTGTTGGTGCGGCAAAGGTATGAAAAAGTTTGGTCAGGTGCACGAACTCCCCTACTCCGAGTTGCTCAGGCCGGCGGCCGGCGAAATCACCAAGCGCTGCCGGCCCCAGCGATGCAAGAGAATTCCGGAGCGTTTTCCGGCGTTGGTTGAAAGCTGTCTTAACCACCCTGAAAAGCAGGGCTTCGTCGCAATCAAGTTTTGCGGTTCCGTTACGACGTAGCCTAATCACTGCTGATTTGACTTTTGGTGGCGGATAAAATACTGTTTCACTAACAGTAAACAGGTATTCGATATCATAAAACGCCTGTAGCAAAACACTTAAGATTCCGTATGTTTTGCTTCCCGGAGGTGCAGCAAGTCTCTCGGCAACCTCCTTCTGGAACATCCCGGTCACCTCCGGAATCCGGTCGCGGAATTCAAGTACCCGAAAGAGTATCTGGGTGGAGATGTTGTAGGGGAAGTTACCAATAACAGTGAAATGGCGAAATGGTGAAATGGCGAAATGGTGAAATGGTTTTGTGGTGCCTTCGGGCATTTGTGCATTCGTGCATTCGCGCATCGGAGGGAAGTCATTCAGGTCAACTTTAAGGAAGTCGGCGAGGAGAAACCGGCCTGCAGATTGAGGGTACGCCGATTCCAGGAAATCGATTGATTCGCTGTCAACATCCATAAACCAGGGATCCATGCCCGGGAGATCGAGAATATACTTGGTAAGCACTCCGGTTCCGGGGCCGATTTCCAGTAAGACAGGCACATCCGGGTTGATCATACCCACGATCTTTCTGGCAATGTTTTCATCGCGCAGAAAATGCTGACCCAAATGTTTCTTTGGCTGAACCATAACTATTTTAACACGTCTCCACGCAACAACCGGAATTTTTTGCGCGCCTCAGGCACAAAAATACTGCCGGGAAATTTATCAAGCAGCTCCTGGTAGGCTGCCATGGCTTTTTGTTTATTCCCAAGTTGCTGTTCATTCAATTCAGCCTGTTGCATCAGGGCTTCATCCGCCATTACCCCGGTTGGATATTTTTTGACCACTTCGCCGAAAAGGGAATCCGCCATCAAATATTCTCCGTGTTTTCTGAGGATCTCTGCTTTTTTATAATAAACCCGCTCCAGGATTGGATGGTCGGAAAACCTTGCAGGAATAGAATCCAGGGTTTTCAGCGCCAGGTCTCCGGAATTCCGGTAGTCGAGCAAATCAGCTTTGGCATAAAGGGTAAGAGCTACAGTGTTGCTGTCGGGATCCTGGTTTTCACTGATCAGCAGGGAAAGGGCCAGTGCGTCGTTGGCAATCAGCTTTGAGGTTGCGGCTTTCAGAACATCTGCCTGTGCCTTGGCCCATTTAAACTCTCCGATATAAAACGAGAGCATGGTATTTTTAAACTTCGCCTCCTGGCCAAGCACATCATTCTTGAAATCCTTATAAACTTGCTGATAAAGGAGAGTTGCCTGCCATACATCATCGGTAAACAGAAGTATATCTGCCAGCTCCAGTTTACATTCCGATCGTTCCTGCGGGGTGGAACCTCCCAGTTCAATGGCCCGGTTCAGGATCTCTATGGCAGAGTCTGGTCTCCCCAGATAGAACCCTTCGAGGTGAGCAAGATTTTTCATGATGGTCACGTTCATGGCATTTTCACCGCTGGATTTCAGTTCCTCCCGAAGCTCCTTCTGCAACAGGTCGAGTTGTTTACCAGAGGGTGAGGGTTGTGCAACAACCATTTTGTAACGTGTATTCACCAGCTCCCGGCGACTGTAATCGTAGTAGGTGTAATTATGACCTTTTGCAACAAGGTATTGGTATGCCTGCAGGGCTACTTCATAATTTTCATTGGAGACGGCCATTCCGGCAAGCTGAATCAGCCGTTCACCATTTTCCTGAAGTCGCCGGTCAAGCGCTTTGGCCTGCAAAAGGGCCAGATTAAAATCCTTTTGCTGAATAGAAAACCACCATAGTAATTCAGTAAATGATGTTTTCTCAGGATTTTTCTGGACCCTTGAAAGGATCAGTTTACGGAATGTTTCGGTTTTTTCATTGTCAACATCGAGGGCCAGGATCGACTGAATGCGGTCTTCCACCGTATTCAGGTAGCTCTTGTTGAAATCGAGCAGGTTCAGGTACTCCTCCATTGCGTTCCTGAAGTCGCCCGTGCGTTCGTAAATACCTGCCAGTTCGAATCCGAAGGGATAGGTTGTAACCAACTGACGTCCTTTCAGGTAGGTCTTTATTGCATATTCGTTTTCCCCTTTCTGGATAAAAGCATTGGAAAGGTCGAAGATCTGTTGCTGGTCAGGTCCCAGTTTTTTCAAAGCCTCTTCATAAAGCTTTCCGGCTTTTCCGGTATCCCCTTCGCGGTAATTTACATAACCCAGATCAACAAGGTATTTAAGTGCGTTGGGTTCGGTTCGCTGCTGATGCCTGATAATCTTTTCAGCTTTGCTGAACTCCTTGGTCTCCACCAGGCAGAAAAGCAGGTAGGTGTAATAGTAGCTTGTCGGTTTCTGCTCGTAAAGCCGTTCATAGATCATGGCCGCCTTGGAAAAATCCCGCATCTGGTAGTACTGCATGGCAAGTTCATCGTCGTTCCCTGCTGTTGGTGCATTTTGTTGAAAAGGCAACAACGTTCCACCACCCGGACGATCCTGAGCCACCGCGTGAAAAGTGACAAGTAAAAAGTAAAGAATGAATAGCAAAAATAAGAGGCTGCCCCGGATCATGAATTTTCCCATGGTCGCTTGTGGTTACTTTGATCCCTGCATCAGGTTCAATGCAATCCAGGTCATAAGCCCGATACCCGTATCAATGGAGGTTTCGTCTACATTAAAATCGGCGGTGTGAAGGTTTCCCTTGATTCCCAATGCAGGGTTGGCAATGCCAAGGGCGTAAAAACACGATGGCCGTGCCTGGGCAAAGTAGGCAAAGTCTTCGGCTCCCATCTTTTGGTCTACCGAAACAGCATTTTCATTTCCGAGGTAGGTTCCGGCTAGTGATCTCAACCGGGTGGTGAGGTCCTGATCGTTGTTGAGGAATGGGTAACCGGCGGCGAATTTTACTTCACATTGCCCGCCCATGGCTTCAGCGGTAAGAGTTGCGATGGTACGAATCTTTTCATGCACCTGTTTTCTCCAGGCCTCGTCGAATGTACGCACCGTGCCATCCATCGTCACCTCGCGGGGGATCACATTTGTTCGTCCTTCACCGATGATCCGCCCGATGGTTACCACAGTGGGAACGATCGGGTTGGCATTACGGCTCACAATCTGTTGCAGCGCAATGACGATATGCGCTGCAATCAGGATCGGATCCACTGCCAGTTGAGGCATTGCACCATGTCCGCCTTTGCCTTTTACGGTGAGGAAGAACTCATCGGTTGAGGCCATGAAAAGTCCGGGGCAGAAGCCTGCCATCCCGGCATTCAGCAGTGGAAAAACATGCTGGCCAATAATAAATTCAGGGCTGGGATCTTCGAGAACGCCTTCGTTGATCATTGATATTGCTCCCCCCGGGTAAGTCTCTTCTGAAGGTTGAAAAAAGAGTTTCAGGGTCCCTTCCCATTCACCGGACAGGTTTTTCAGGATGCGGGCGGCACCAAGCAGAATGGTGGTGTGTACATCGTGTCCGCAAGCATGCATCACGCCCGGGTGGTTCGACTTGTACTCCACCTCATTGATCTCCTGGATCGGAAGGGCATCCATGTCGGCACGAAGACCGATGCACCGCGAACCGGGATTTCTTCCTTCGATCAGCGCCATAATGCCTGTTCCGGCAATCTCCTTCCTGAACGGAATGCCGTATTCATTCAGCCGGGAGCAGACAAATTCCATGGTCTGAAACTCCATTTTTGAAAGTTCAGGGTATTGATGGAGATGCCGGCGGATAGCGACCATCTCAGGAAACAGGTCCGAAGATAGCTGCCTGATCCTGTCCTGAAGCGATGTCATAAAGTTGATATTGGATTGCAAAGGTATGAAATGTTTGTTACTATTGATTTTGTTGCCCTTGCCGTTATGCAGTGACTGCATTTGAAAATAAATTGCTGAATGAGTGCATACTGCGCACCGCTGATTGGCCGTGCTATGGTGCGGAATCCAAGTCAGGTCAGTCCCAAAAAATGGACTCAGAGATTACATCGTAAACCCGGACATTCAGATATCACAATGGAATATTTCCGTGCTTTTTCGGTGGATTGGTTTTGCTTTTATGTTGTGTAAGATCCAATGCCTGGATTAGTTTTGTCCGGGTCTCTTTGGGATAGATGATCTCATCGATGTAGCCAAGCTCTGCTGCTTTGTAAGGGCTGGCGAAGGTTTTGCGGTAGCTGTCAACAGCTTCGGCCCGCTCCTCTTCGGTCAGTTTTCCTTTGTGGATAATATTTACGGCACCTTCGGGTCCCATCACTGCGATTTCGGCAATGGGGTAAGCATAGTTTACATCACCGCCGATATGTTTGCTGGACATCACGTCGTAGGCACCGCCATAGGCTTTGCGGGTGATGACGGTGATTTTAGGGACAGTGGCTTCGCTGTAGGCGTAAAGCAGTTTGGCTCCATGCTTGATGATCCCGCCAAACTCCTGGTTTGTACCGGGCAGAAAGCCGGGAACATCAACAAAGGTAATGAGCGGAATATTGAAACAGTCGCAGAACCTTACAAATCTGGCAGCTTTAACAGAGGAGTTGATGTCGAGCACCCCGGCCAGGAATGCAGGCTGGTTGGCGACAATTCCCACCGGCTTCCCACTCAGCCGTGCAAAACCGATGATGATATTCTGAGCATAGTGGGGTTGTACCTCGAAGAAATTATGGTTATCGACCACGGTGGTGATAATCTCCTTCATATCGTAAGGTTTGTTCGGGTCGGCCGGTATGAGGGACTGGAGTTTTTCATCCTGCCGCATCACATCGTCGGTACAGGGCTTGGTGGGCGGATCCTCCATGTTGTTGGCGGGGAGGAAACTCATCAGTTCGCGTACCATGAGAAGTACCTGTTCATCATCCTCAGCGGCGAAATGAGCAACTCCGCTCTTGCTGTTGTGGGTCATGGCGCCACCCAGTTCATCCATGGTAACCTCTTCGTGGGTAACCGTCTTGATAACTTCCGGACCCGTAACGAACATATAGCTGCTATCCTTTACCATGAAAATAAAATCGGTCATGGCCGGAGAGTAAACGGCACCCCCTGCACAAGGACCAAGGATGGCGCTGATTTGCGGGATAACGCCTGATGCTCTGACGTTGCGGTAAAAGATATCAGCATAACCAGCCAGGCTCTCAACACCTTCCTGAATACGCGCTCCCCCGGAGTCGTTGAGCCCGATCAGCGGAGCGCCCATCTGCATGGCCATATCCATGATCTTGACCACCTTGTCGGCATTTGCCCGGCTCATCGTACCGCCAAAGACGGTAAAATCCTGGGCAAAGACGAAGATCAAACGGCCGTCGATCTTTCCATAGCCGGTGACCATTCCGTCGCCAGGAATCTTGTTCTTGTTCATTCCGAAGTCGTGGCAACGATGCATTACCAGTTTATCGGTTTCAACAAAGGTATTCGGGTCGAGCAAACCAAGTATCCGTTCACGGGCTGTCAGCCGTCCGCTCTTGTGAATCTTGGCAATTTTCTCAGCACCACCGCCCAAATCGGCCTGATGCTTTTTATCTTCAAAAAGTTTGTAGGATTCGTCCAGTGATAGCATAGTCTATACTTTTATTCCAATTTTAACATAACCTGATGCGCATTAACAATGTCGCCCTCCTTAACAAGGATCTCCCTGATAATCTTATCGCCTGTGGATTTGAATTCGCTCTGCATCTTCATGGCTTCAACCACGATGAGGGTCTGACCTGCAGTAACCTGTTCGCCAACCGATACCGGTATTCTAACAACTTTGCCCGGCATGGGGGAGGCAATCTGATTGGCTCCTTCCAAACCAGCACCCTTGTTCCGGTTGCTGATGTATTTTGACTCAGCATCGATCACTTCGATGTTGAAGGTCTTTGCAAAGGTGTTTACAATGTATTTTTTGCTTGATTCACTTTCGATCAACTCTATGTTATAGGATTCTCCATTGAAAAGAATCGAATAAACACCCGCCTCCACCTCCACAATGTCGATATCGTATTTATGACCATCCACAGCAATCAATGCTTTGTTTCCTACCCGGTTGAGCAGGTCGATCTTGGCAGTACGGTTCCCGTTACTAATTTCGTATGACATAATCAATATTTATAAGCGTAAGACATTCCGTTTCCTGCCGAAGTCCTTCCAGTTGGAGCCGAGTGCATCGGTATATTTGGGAGGCTGAATCTTTTCAAGTTTATCCATATAGTTCACGAAGGCAGCAATGAAGGCCATATCTTCACATTCGGTACCGCATTTTTTCTTGAGCAGGAGTTTTTCGGAATTCTCTTCTATGAAGTGGGTAGTGTATTTTCCTGCGATAAATGAAGGAATATCCATGATCCGCTCAAGAAACTTGATGGAAGTGATCACCCCGGTAATCTTGTATTCATAGAGTGCACGACGCATTCTGGCAATGGCTTCCGGTCTGGTTTGGCCCCAGGTTATCAGCTTACATATCATCGGGTCATAATACATCGGGATCTCATATCCTTCATAAACATAACCGTCGTAACGAACGCCAAGACCCAGTGGCTCGGTAATATGCTTGATGATACCGGGATTGGGCATGAAGTTGTTATCCGGATCTTCCGCATAGATACGGCATTGAATCGCATGACCATGTTGTTTCAGGTCCTCCTGTTTGAACGACAGGGCGAGACCGTTGGCAATATTGATCTGTTCCTTTACCAGGTCTACGCCAACAACCCGCTCAGTTACAGGATGTTCTACCTGAAGGCGGGTATTCATCTCCAGGAAATAATAATTCAGGTTATCACTTACAATAAATTCGATGGTACCTGCCCCTTCATAGTTCACTGCTTTTGCGGCTGCGACGGCTTTTTCTCCCATCTCATTGCGCAATTCAGGATTCATGAGCGGGGAGGGTGTCTCCTCAATGACCTTCTGGTGACGTCGCTGAATGGAGCATTCACGCTCAAAAAGGTGAACAACATTGCCATGCTGATCGGCCAGGATCTGAAATTCGATATGGTGAGGCGACTCGATATACTTTTCAATATAAACGGCATCATCGCCAAATGCATTCATGGCTTCAGAGCGGGCCATGCGGAGCATAGGCAGGAGGTCTTCCATGCTTCTTACGAGGCGCATGCCTTTACCACCGCCACCTCCCGATGCTTTAATCATGATCGGGAAACCTATTTCATTCACAACCTCCACGGCCTTTTTCTCGTCGGTGAGTTTCTCCGTTGTTCCGGGAACAACCGGCACCCCCGACCTGATCATGGTTTGTCTGGCGGTAATTTTATCGCCCATGGTGGTAATGGCATAGGCATCCGGGCCGATGAACTTTATTCCTACCTCACTGCAACGCCTGGAGAAGGCAGCATTTTCTGAGAGGAATCCATACCCGGGGTGGATGGCATCCGCCCCCGATTTTTTCGCCGCACCAATGATGTTGTCGATGTTAAGGTAACTCTCTCTGGATGGCGCCGGCCCTATGTTGTAAGCTTCGTCGGCATAGCGAACATGCATTGCCGTGCGATCTGCATCCGAAAAGACCGCTACCGTTCCAATACCTAATTCGCGGCATGATCGCATTACACGAACAGCGATCTCTCCACGGTTGGCTACCAGTATTTTTTTGATCATGAATTTTTCTATTTATTCTGATTCTAAACAATTAACGGGGAGCGAAAGTATAAAATATAATCGGGAAAAACGAAAAACGGAACACATATTTAAGGTTATTTAACAAAAAAAGGAGGATAAATCCGTGTGATAATGCCAAACAAAATGCAGATTTTTCCGATCTTTGGCAAAAATCTTGCCGGTTCCCATGCTCCTCAAAAACACCCTCACCCTAACAATTTTCCTGATCATATTTTCTTCCTGCCAGGATGGGCCTGCACAAAAAAAAACGAACCCCGGACTTCCGGTTCATGCACAGGCAGAGAAGAAGACCAATTATGACACATTACTTCTTGCGCTGGAAAATTTAAAAAAGGACCCCTGCCTGGTTCCGGCGACCCTTGGATATTTCATCATCGATGTTACCTCCAAGCAGCCGGTCATTGTGGCAGAATGGAACGCAAAAAAAATGATGATCCCGGCATCAACACTTAAAATTTTTGTTACGGGCGCGGCGCTTGAGATCTTCGGTCCTCCGGTTATCAAGGAGGTTACGGTCACCAATCAGATGAGTGTCAACTGGCGCTCTTCGAAACTTCTCCGGAAAATCGGCGGAAAAATATCCGAGACGCCAACCACGGCGGCAGGAGCTAAAACGATTCTTCGATTCTGGAAGGACAAAGGCGTGGATACCGACGGGATGGTTTTCGACGATGGCAACGGTCTTTCACGCCACAATGCCATCTCTCCAAAACAACTCGTGGATGCGTTATATGCCATGCGGACCTCCCCCTATTATCAAGTGTTTTTTGAATCCCTTCCGCTTGCCGGCATCAGCGGAACATTGCACAGGGCCATGAAAGGAACCGCAGCAGAAGGCCGGATCCGTGCAAAAACAGGCACTATTGCGGCAGTGAAAAGTTTCGCGGGTTATGCCCACACCGTTTCAGGTCACAGGCTGATCTTCTCGTTTATTGTCAATGATTTCGATTGCCGTGTTAAACCCATGAAGAAGAAACTGGAAGCGGTCCTCGTTAAGGTTGCAGAACTGTAAGGCAGCAAAAGCTTAAATTTTCCAGGGAATAAGCATTGCCACCTTGTTCTTGTATGCGGCATAGCCGGGGCGGCGTGCCATCATCCTTTTTTCGATCATCGGGATGCTGGCAAAGACAAACATCAGTGTTATTGCAACCGGCCCCATGATGACCCACCAAAAAGCCGGATTAGCCGCCACGGCGAAAAGGTAAAGCCCCCACCAGAAACTGATCTCACCCAAGTAATTCGGATGGCGTGAAACTCCCCATAATCCCTCGCTCATGGTTTTGCCTGAGTTCCCTTCGTCCTTGAGGAAAATACGCATCTGGCGATCAGAAACTGTTTCGAGGAGAATGGCAAACCCTGTAATCAGGATCGCTACAATGTCCAGGATCCCCATGGGTTTCATTCCGTGTACCACGGCAACCCAGATGGAGAGTGTCCCTCCGAAAACCATCAGGGCAGGGAACAAATGGATTCCGAACAAGCTCACAACCCAGTAGAACTTCCCTGTATTGTTCCGGAAATCAACATACCGCCAATCCTCATGTTTCAAACCCGGCCAGCCACGCAGGAAATTCCAAGTAAGCCTGATGCTGTAGATCAAGGTGAAGAGGAAAATTATGGTCAATCGCGGAAAATAGGCCCAGTTCGCCATGGCCGGCTGTGATGTCAGGGAAACATTGGTATCCGCAAATGTAAAATGTCCGGCATAGTCTGGTTGTTCAAAGGCAATTGCGAGGATGTAAAAAAGCACCATTAACGGAGGTGCAACACTCCAGTAAGGGTCGAAAACGCTGGAGTTGTTAAGGTCGAGACTGCCCAGAAATATTATTACCACGGCGAGGGCTACCATGATGGCCGATTTGAGAAGAATGCCATAGCCACTGGATGCTGCAGCCCAGAATGCCAGGCTGAATGCGATCATGTAAATGAAAAACAGTACCAGTCTGCCTTTTGTACGATCAGTCATCATGTCGTTATACCTATTGTTTGATTTACGAAAGGGTTATTGATCATCGGTAAACGCTACAAAAACGATTGCAGGTCATAGAGCTTTCGATAAACCCCATTCAGTTCGAGCAAGTTGTTATGCGTTCCGCGCTCTACCAGTTCACCGTTCTGAAGCACAATAATTTCATCGGCGAACTGAATGGTGGAGAGCCGGTGCGCAATCACGATGGAAGTGCGGTTACGCATAAGGTTTTCGAGGGCTTGTTGAACAAGTCGTTCCGACTCAGTATCGAGCGCGGAGGTTGCTTCATCGAGGATGAGGATGGGTGGGTTTTTCAATACAGCCCTGGCGATGCTCAACCGTTGCCGCTGGCCACCTGATAATTTGGTTCCCCTGTCGCCGATATTGGTCTCATAACCCATCGGCATTTTTTCGATAAACTCATGGGCATTGGCAACTTTTGCCGCTGCAATCACCTCCTCATCACGCATACCGGTCATACCGAAGGCAATGTTATTGAAAACACTGTCGTTGAACAGGATGGTCTCCTGACCCACAATCCCCATCAGTCCGCGAAGATCAGTAATTACGATATCCCGCGAATCCACTCCGTCGATGAGCAATTGGCCTTCAATACAATCGTAAAACCGGGGCAAAAGATCCACCATGGTTGATTTTCCGGCGCCAGAAGGGCCTACCAGCGCAATGGTTCGTCCCTTGGGAATGATGAGGTTGACATTTTTCAGGACCGCCTCTGTTCCGTAGGCGAATCCCACATTCCTATACTCAATTTCATGCTTAAAATATTTTTTCGCCACTGCATCCGGCTTTTGTTCGATCACCTCCGGTTCGGCGAGTACCTGCTCGATACGTTCCACGGAAGCAACCCCCTTTTTAATGTTGTAAAAAGCCTGGGTTATGGCTTTGGCGGGCGGCATAAGTTGTGAAAATACTCCGAGGTAGATAAGGAATGTTGCTGCGTCGAGAAAATTACCCGGGGTGAAAACCAGCTTTCCCCCGTACCACAAAACGATGGTCAGTACGCAGGCACTGAGAAATTCACTGAGTGGTGAGGCCAGATCCCGTTTTCGGTAAAGCCTTACCATCAACTTATTGTATTCACTGTTTGTGTTGCGAAACCGGTTGTCCGCAAAATCGATGGCATTAAAAGCCTTGATGATCCTCAGGCCGGAGATGGTCTCCTCGATCATGGAAAGGATATACCCCATCTTTTTCTGGCCTTTGTCGGAGGTCCGCTTAAGACTTTTCCCGATCCGTCCGATAAAAAACCCACTGACAGGAAGCAGTACGAGAACGAAAATCGTTAGCGACGGACTGATGATAAAGAGAAAAATCAGGTACGTCAGCATGGTTATGGGATCCCGGAAAGCCATCTCAAGGGAGCTCATGATCGACCATTCAACCTCCTGAACGTCATTTGTCATCCGGGCGATGATATCTCCTTTCCGCTTTTCATTAAAATAGGAGAGTGGAAGGATCAGGATTTTCAGGTAGAGGTCGTTACGCAAGTCTTTGACCACCCCGTTTCTTACCACCGCCAGGAAATACATGGCCATATAACGGAAGAAATTCTTAAAGAAGAAAAGGATGATAATCGCAACACCGATATAAACCAGCATCCGCTCGTTCCCGTAGCGTTGAAGCATCTGGCCGGAAATGAAGTAGAAATTCTCCTGGATGGAGGCAATGTTCAGATGCAGTCCAGGAGCCGATTTCGGAATGGCCATCTGGTGAAAGAGCATTTGCAGCACAGGGATAAAAAGTGCAAAAGAGACCAGCGAAAAGAGTACGGCAAGGATGTTAAATACAACGTTTAAAGCTGCATAAACCCAATATGGTCCGGCAAACCGAAGTATTTTAAAAAAGCTTTTCATCGATGCAAAGATAGTGGTTTTGTCGAATGCCCTATTTACTCAGCAATTCATTCAGTAACCCGACAATGTAATTTCCATTTTGGCGCACCCCATCCTTATTGCCGAGAATTTCGCTTTCTGACTGAACAAATTCAGCCGGAACCAGGTCATCCTTTGCCTTCATGACAAGCAACTGGGTTAGCGGAATGTTGACCTCGGGGTGGAATTGCAGGGCGATCACATTATGTCCATATAGGAATGCCTGATTTTCGCAGGCAGCGGACCGGGCAAGGCGAACTGCTCCGGCAGGGATTTCGAACGTTTCGCCGTGCCAGTGAAATCCCATGAATGATGGAGGAAAGGTTTTCATGCAAGGTGCATTCTGACCTTCGCGGGTAAGCTCCACCGGAAACCATCCCACCTCTTTATGTTTGTTGGGATAGACCCGTGCGCCGAGTACATCTGCGATAAGCTGCGCTCCGAGACAGATGCCGAGAACCGGTTTGCCTGCTTTGATAACCTGTTCGATGAATTTTTTCTCAGCCACCAACCATGGATACGCGCTTTCATCATGAACGCTCATCGGACCTCCCAGGATGATCAGCGCCTGCACTGAAACAGGATCCGGTAAAACGGAATTGTTAAAAAACCGGGTCCCGTTTAACTGCACCCCCTTTGCCTGTATCCACGAATCGATGCCGCCCAATCCTTCGTAGGCCACATGCTGGAGAAAATGATACTTCATTGTACTTGCCATAGTTGTCGTTTCTGTTTTCAAAATGCAACCGGCCAAAGGTAGATAGTAATCCCTGTCAAAACATGACATTTTGCATCTTTTCTAAAAAAAAACATCATGATAAGTGTAAGGTTTTTAATTTTGTATCCTCCAGTGTGTGGAGGAACCGTTACCCTAACACGAAATACCATTTACCGAAACCAATAACCTTGCCATGAAAAATATTTTCCTTGTCGTTGGCTTAGGCATCATGCTGACCATTATTGCCTGCAGCAAAAGTTCAGACCCGACACCTGACAATCCGGGGGTTACCTTTAAATTTTCGAGTCTGGTTGCGAAAGACACCGTTATCAAGGTAAATGACGTGACCACCCTCACTGCAAATGCAACCGGAGAAGGCCTTACCTACACCTGGACTGCTGATTTTGGAACATTTATCGGTTCGGGCAGCAGTGTTCAGTGGACCGTTTGCCACGCCGACAAGTTCACCATTAACTGCCAGGTCACTGACAAAAACAATAAGTCTGAAACCAAGAATGTCATTGTCAGAAGCAAAGATTAAGATTACCACCCTTTTCGCGTTAACGCTGGTACTTCTATCCGCAGCAACAAAAACCGACGCTCAATGCTGCTCGACAGGCAGTCCGGTGGGTGCTTCCGTTTACGTCGGGGTCTTAGGTAAGAACTACCTGCGTGTAGGTGCCTTTTACCGTCACGGATTTTCCGACAAATACTATGAGGGAGACAGCAAAGCCGGGAATAACCCGTTGCAGTCGGCCAATTACAACTTTACCGGAATCGCCTTCGGATACGGGTTAACCAAACGGCTGACGGTTGAGGTCGATTTCGGCTATTTTATCAACAAGACCCAGCTATACCTCGACAATCCAACGTTCCATGGTATGAAGCAGACTGGCTACGGTCTTTCCAACGGCGGGGTGAATCTCAAATACGGTTTATTTATCAAACCTGTTAAGCAGATCGAACTAACAGCAGGGGCCGGGTTCAGGTATCCCTTCTCGACAAACCCCCAAATGGTCAACAATGTTCAGCTTAACCGCGACATACAACCTTCTACTAATGCTTTCGGAGCCAACGGCATGCTCTTTTTCAACATCGGCTTCCCCGCCATTACCCTGCGACTATTTACCATCAACCGTTACGAATATAATTTCCCTGACAAGGTGGATTACAAATACGGTAACATCCTGCTCAATTCAGTTTTTGTTTCGAAGAAGATCATGAAATACTTCTTCGGTATTCTGCAGATAAGGAACGAGTATAAAACCAGAGACAGCTACAAGGGAACCGACGAAGTGAACACCGGGTACGACATTCTCTACCTCTCGCCGCAGCTCAGTTATTCCGTTGCCGGGAAGTGGAATGTTACCGTGGTTTGCGATATCCCCGTTTACAAGTTCTACAATGGCAGGCAGCTTACGCCTAAATACGCCTTTGCGCTAAGCCTCACCCGGGATTTCAACCTGGGGAGAAAAACCCCTAAAATGGAACCGGTCAGGTTGGAAAGTCATTAATTCTGTTTTCGTATCTTTGTTGCATGGAATCAACACGGCAGCAAAAAATTTCACGGCTTTTACAAAAAGACCTTGGCATCATATTTCAGCAGGAAAGCCGCAACCTGTTTGAAAACACGCTTATTACAGTAACTAAGGTGATGGTTTCCAAGGACCTTGCCATTGCCAAGGTATACCTGAGCCTGTTCGGGAGCAAAGATAAATCAGCGATGCTCGAAAAGATCAGGAAACACAGCGGGGAAATCCGTTATTTCCTGGTGAAGCGTGTTCACAACCAGCTTCGGATCATGCCGGAGCTTCATTTTCATCTGGACGACTCGCTGGATTATATTGAGAACATAGACAGCCTGCTGAAAGAAAAATAATAACATCGTAAGATGGCAGGATCGCAAAACTGCGGAAATTCAATTTACCTTTAACGCTAAACTTTTCATGCAGTACGACCCGATAAAACGAACACTAGGCCATGTCTTCAACAAGACGCCGTTGCTCAGGATCCTCTTCTACAGATTGTTGGACCTGCTGCTTCTGCGTGCCTGGCATGTGAAAAAGGAGATCAGGTTATGGGCCCGGACAGCGGTAAAAAGCAAGAACAGGCAGCTCCTCGACGCCGGTTCGGGTTTCGGTCAATACAGTTATTTCATGTCGGGACTGAACCCTGCATGGTTCGTCGATGCCGTTGATGTAAAGGATGAACAGATAGCGGATTGCAAAGCATTTTTCAACCGTATTGGCCGCAACCAGGTCGTATTTGAAATCGCAGACCTCACCCGGTTTTCAAAACCAGAACGATATGATTTGATTGTTTCTGTGGATGTGATGGAACATATTCTTGAGGACGAGGCGGTATTCCGGAATTTTTACGATTCGCTGACGCGGGGAGGAATGCTGCTCGTATCCACGCCATCGGATCAGGGTGGATCAGATGTTCACGATCATGGTAACGAGGGTTCATTTATCGACGAACATGTGCGGGATGGCTATAACATCGAGGATATCTGCCATAAGCTGAAACGGGCAGGATTCACCCGAACCGAAGCTGCCTACACCTATGGTACTCCCGGACAGCTTGGCTGGAAATTATCCATGAAGTACCCTATCCTGATGCTGAATGCCTCAAAAATTTTCTTTCTGGTCCTTCCGTTCTATTATATCCTCGCCTACCCTGTTGCTTTTGGATGTAACTGGCTTGATTGCAAAATGAAACACAAAACAGGAACGGGGTTGATTGTGAAGGCGTATAAATAGCAACATGGCGAAATTATTTTTCATCCTGCATCCTGTATCTTGAATCTTCCTTTCTACATAGCCCGCCGGTACTTCGTTTCCAGGAAGTCACACAACATCATCAACATCATTTCCGGGATCTCCGTGCTGGGAGTGGCCATTGGCACCATGGCGCTCATCATCGTATTGTCGGTTTTCAATGGATTTGAAAAACTAGTGGTTTCCCTTTTCAACTCATTCAATCCCGACATTGCGATTACTGCGGCACATAGTAAAACATTTGACCTTGGCACTGTGCCATTGGCAAAGCTGCAAAAAATCCCGGGCGTACTTTATCTCACCGAGGTGATCGAAGAGAATGCCCTGATGAAGTACAAAGAGAAACCATATATCATCACCATCAAAGGAGTAAGTAAGGATTTCCTCCATACAAGCCGGGTTGACACCATGATGACCGAAGGAAAGTTTATGATTGAAGATGGCGACAAGGACTATGCTGTGCTCGGGTATGGAGTAGCCTACTATCTCGGCACCAATCTAAAAGACTTTGAAAACCCGCTTTCCGTTTATGTTCCGAGACGCGATGCAGCCTTCACCGGGGGATTTGAAAATGCCTTCAACTCGGAAATCATCTTTCCGTCAGGATATTTCTCCATTCAGCAGGATTATGATGTTAAATACGTACTTGTTCCGCTTCGCTTTGCCAAACGGCTTCTTTCGTATGAGAATGAACGAACCGGGATTGAGCTTGGGCTCTCCAAAACTGCAGATATACAGAAGGTCCAGCTTGCTGCAGAGAATTTGCTCGGTAAAGGTTTTATTGTAAAAAACCGCTTTCAGCAACAGGAGATCCTTTATAAAATCATGAAGTCGGAAAAATGGGCCATCTTTCTGATTCTCACTTTTATATTGCTTATTGCCACCTTCAATGTAGTAGGATCTCTTTCGATGCTTATTCTTGACAAGAAGAAAGACATCGGGGTATTACAGAGCCTTGGAGCAAGTCATCGGCTCATCAAGCGGATCTTCCTGATGGAAGGGATGCTCATCTCCATGATCGGAGCTGTTCTTGGTTTGATCCTCGGGGCTGTCATTTGCTGGATACAGATCCGTTTCGGACTCATAAAACTCGGAGACTCGGGAAGTACCTTCGTTGTTGACACCTACCCTGTGCAGATGCAGGTAGCCGATTTTATTGGCGTATTTGCTACGGTGATCTCGATCGGATTCCTTGCGGCATGGTATCCTGTTCATAACATCGGCAAGATCAACACGGGCAACATTAAGCCCGACTAACTGGTAATTACCACCATGTATAATTTTTTCTCCTTTTCGATTGCCTTGCTGCTGTCACTTCTTTTCTTTTCCACTGATTCCATTGCAGGAGAGATCAAGGTAAACGCAGGAAAAACTGAGCTGAAATTTTTATCCGGCAATTACCGCCAACTTTCCTTTACCGCTAGCATTTCATCCGTTCAGTTCAGGGATATTTCGACAAAAAAGGGAGAATTCACCGAACTCTTTGTCAATGGATACGGTTCCGGAAGTATGGTGGGAGATCCCAGTCTGCCAACTTACCGAAAACTTATTGAAGTGCCATTAAACTGTACTTTTACCATCACGATCACCGGGGAAGAGTATAAAGAATATGATCTGGCTGCAAGCGGCATAAACCATGCAATTATCCCTTCCCAGCCTTCGGTATCGAAAGGGATAACGAACCCGGACCTCATTCCTTTCGAGTTCAATGAAACGACATACCGGCGTAACGAATTTCTTGGAGCACCCGGCGTAGCTGTGTCTGATGCCGGCATCATGCGTTCAGTCAGGCTGGCCCGGATAGATATCGCTCCTTTCCGATACAACCCGGTTACCGGGAAGCTGAGGGTCTATGAAAAAATCGAGGCGACTGTGCATTTTGCCGATGCCGATTCCGTCTCCACCCTGATGCTGAGAAGGCAGAAGGCTTCGCGCTATTTTGAAGGGCTTTATCGCCAGCTTGGAAATTACCTTCCGGTGACCGACACCCTTATCACTGCGGCTCCGGTAACATATGTGATTGTTTCTCCCCCGGCTTATCACGCAGCGCTTCAACCCTTCGTAAAATGGAAAATCAAAAAAGGGTTCCGGGTAATTCAGGCGTACACCAGTGATCCGGAAGTAGGAAACACCACCACATCCATTAAAAACTTTCTTCACGGGCTGTATGATAATCCACCGTCTGGTTGCAGCTCGCCCAGCTTCGTTCTTTTTGTGGGTGATGTTGGCCAAATCCCGGCTTTCACCAACAACGGCCAGCCTACCGACTTGGGGTACTGCGAATATACCAACGACAATCTCCCGGAGGTTTTTTACGGACGCTTTTCAGCCAATAACCTCACCCAGCTGCAGCCATACATCGATAAGGTGCTGGAATATGAACGCTGCCAGTTCCCTTCTGAAACCTGGTTGAATGAAGTGGTTATGGTAGCCGGAGCAGATGCCGCCCACCAGATGACCTGGGGCAATGGCCAGATCACCTATGGAACGACCCACTATTTCAACATCGCTCACAATCTCAGCTCCCACACCTACCTGCAACCCGAACCTGCCGGGGCCAACTATTCCCTGCAAATCCGTACTGAGGTCTCCAACGGTGTATCCTATGCAAATTATACAGCCCACGGGAGTGAGAGCGGATGGGCCGATCCTCAGTTTTCCATTTCCCAGATACCCACCTTGCAGAACGACCATAAATATTGTCTGATGGTTGGTAACTGCTGCCTTACCTCGAAATTTGATGTAACCTGTTTCGCTGAAGAGATCACCCGCGCTGCGCATAAAGGAGCCATAGGCTATATCGGGGCCGCGAACAACACCTACTGGGACGAAGATTACTGGTGGGGCTGCGGATTCAAAGGAATTTCTGCAAACCCCGAGTATAACCCACATCATCTGGGAGCCTATGACGCGACTTTTCACGATCAGGGCGAATCCATTGACCACTGGTATACCACCATGGGCCAAATGGTGGTTGGCGGGAATATGGCAGTTGAAGAGTCGGGCACGGCTGCATCCATCAAACGCTATTACTGGGAGATCTATAACCTGATGGGCGACCCCTCAGTAAGTATATACTATTCGGCACCGCCAGCCCTGGCCGCTACCTATCCGGCAGCAGCCATTGTCGGAACAACTTCCCTGGAGGTAAATACGGAGCCCTGGGCTTACGTCGCCCTTTCAAAAAACGACACCCTCCTTCTTGATGCCAAATGCGCCGATTCCACCGGACTGGTTTACCTCACATTCAGTTTGCTTTCAGAACCCG
>JANXZO010000068.1 GCA_025355465.1 Bacteroidales bacterium | reverse complement strand
CATACTTTCCTGAATTCATAGTTCCGCAGTTAGTGCTGCAAAACTACAGGTCAATTCAAATCAAAAAATCAAAGAACGCTTATATTATATTTATTTTCAATAGCTTACAACAAAAAACAAAAAGTTAACGCATCAGTACTAAATTGAAATAATTAAACAGGATGATCGTTTAAACTTAATCTTCATTTTTTATTCGCATTGCGGGCAACCCTGCAGTTTCCAGTTTGTCTCTCTTTATAGAATATCGTGAAACAAACCTGTTTTATAAACATCTTCCTTCTTCACTTTTTTCTGGGCGGTAGTCTCTTCGGCCAGGAGATGCTTGGGACTGTGCTTGGAAATTATGCCGGAGTTAATAGTATCCAGCTTAACCCGAGTGCAATGCATAATTCCAAACCCTATCTCGACATTCAACTCACCGGAGCCGGCATTTTCCTGGAGAATAATTTTCTTTTCATCACAAAGAATGAATACAAGTTCTCCAATTTCTTCAAATCCGGTTATGAATGGCCTGTTCATGCCGAGGGTTATGGGGTTGAAGAGCGTACCTTTTACCATTATGAGGACAACAGAAGGAAAAATGTTTTTCTTGATGTGCGGGTGAACGGGCCGGGAGCTATGCTTATTTGGGGTAATCATGCTTTTGCCATTACGTCAGGAGTACGGACAGTTTCATCGTTACATAACATCCCTTACGAAATGGCCAATTTTTTCTACCTCGGGTTGAACTACCGGCCACAGCAGAATATCAATTACATCGACAATCGTCCCTTCAGCGGTGCAGCCATGTCGTGGGCTGAACTCGGACTGAGTTATGCTTATACCTTTTATTCCAGGGCTTACGATAGGATTTCGGCGGGTATTACTGTGAAAAGGTTGTTTGGTTTGACAGGCATTAGCTCAAAAGTAAGGCAGATAGACTATGTAGTGATTGATGATTCCACCGTAAGCGTAAAAAACCTGGACGCAGACCTGGGTGTTGCGCTGCCATTAAATTATAATGTGAACGAGGCCGATCTAAACCCATTGTTCAAAGGAGGCGGCTTCGGATTTGATGTTGGAGTTACGTATCAGCGGTTATCGCGATACCACCAGAAATCCTATTTTTCGACACTCTGCGCTCAACCTTACGAGGATTATCTTTACCGGATCGGAGTAGCCCTGATCGACATTGGTGCTGTTCAGTTCAAAAGCAATGCGGTAAAGATGCAGATCGATAACCGGTCCTCTTATTGGGAGAACCTGACGAGCATGAAATTTAACAACATCAATCAACTGCTTGATACGATAAGTTATAAGTTTTATGGAGATACCACTTCAGCCTACGTCGGTGACAGATTTACGCTGTGGCTTCCCTCTGCGTTAAGCATACAGTTCGATTATCACCTCAGGAAAAACATCTACATCAATACAAGTCTGATTTATGGCTTTAACATCGGAAGTGCCTCCCTTTCCCGCCCGGCAGAACTTTCGGTGACGCCACGCTATGAAACCAAATGGTTTGAGGCAAATTTTCCGGTATCGTTGTACGACTGGTCGCTTGCACGGATCGGACTTTCCCTTCGATTTTACTGGCTGACCATCGGAACTGACAAAATCGGCGGCTTTTTTAACCTTGCCAACTTCACGGGTCTGGACTTTTATTTTTCCTTAAAGTTTGCTTTTGACAAAGGATCGTGCCGGTCGAAAGGTCCTAAAGGATGCGGTAATCAGGAGTTTCAGCCACACAAGTTAAAACTCTGACATCTTTACATCCAGCGCATCCCTGAATGCATTTCCGATAAACATGAAGGCAAGCACCATAAGCATGATTGCCACACCGGGAAGGATGGCAAGAAAAGCATAGTCGAGAACGATATATCCATAATTTTCCTTGATCATAGATCCCCAGGAGGGAACCGGTGGCTGAACCCCAATGCCAAGGAAACTCAGCCCGGCTTCCATGAGAATGGCGGAGGCGAAATTGGCGGCGGAGATCACAATGACAGCCGCCATCACATTGGGAAGGATATGCCGGAAAATGATGCGGAAGTTCGAGTATCCAAGCGCTCTTCCGGCCTCCACGTACTCCTTTTCACGGATGCCGAGTATCTGTCCGCGAACCACACGGGCTACCTCCACCCACATGGTAAGTCCAACAGCAACAAACACCTGCCAGAATCCTTTCCCCAGTGCGAACGTGATGGCGATCACCATCAGCAGGGTAGGGATGGACCAAACCACGTTGATGAACCACATGATGAGTGCGTCGATCCGGCCCCGGAAATAGCCTCCTACCGCACCGATAAATATGCCTACAACCAGGGAGATGAAAACCGAGATGAACCCGACGGAGAGGCTTACCCTGGTGCCGATCATCAGCTGACTCAGGTAGTCACGACCGAACCTGTCGGTTCCCAGCCAGAAGGTTTTCTTAACCGGATTCAGACATTTTGACTTAGGCAACACCTGCATGGGCATCGCCTGAGTTGCCGGCTCAGTGTAGGTCGTAAAGAAGACGCTGTCGCCACGAACAGCGTAGGTGCTGACAGGGATCAGCTGATATTCGCTTCGGGTTCCGCTAATCATTGTGCTGAAAAAGCCGGAATGAATTTCTGCTGATTCTCGCTTTACGGGAAGGAAGTTAGCTGAAAAGCCGGGCTTCTTAAGACCCAATTCGAGGTGCTGGTCATTGGCATAAGGCGAGGAATCTGGCGTGATCAGGTAACCCAGCAGGGCAACCATAGAAACCGCACAAAGAAAAAGCAGCGAGCCAAAGCCCAGTTTGTTTTTTTGGAATCGCCTCCAGGCCAGCGCTGTGAGCGATCCGGATGGAATGTGTTTTGGTTTGTTAAGAAACACTGTAATTATGATGATGTGAAATTTGGCAAAATTAAAACTATTTGTAACTTTGCAGCCTCAAAAATGGTGGATGTAGCTCAGCAGGTTAGAGCGACGGATTGTGGTTCCGTAGGTCGTGGGTTCGAGCCCCATCTTCCACCCTGAAAACCGGAGGGGCAACATTTCATGCTGCCCCTCCGGTTTTTTTGCCATTATTCCGCTGCATCGCTGAAGCTACTTTTTGATTTCCCCCACGAAACTTGTTTTGTAAACATCGAAGGTTTGCTTTAAATAGGCATCATCACCGAAATAGTGAATGATCATTTCAAAGTTCTCCGCTGCCTGGTATCCCGCAACCATGGTGAGATAGTTGCCTTTATCATTCAGAAATACATAGGAAGGATAAGACATTTTATCCCGTAGTAACTCATTGGCCAATTGATGGGTACTCCGGCGGCTTGAAGGGTTCGGATTAATGAACTTTACACCATCCAGTACAATGGTGTCTTTCAGCTCGGCATTCAGCTTTACACAATAAAAATGCTTTTGCATATACTTCGCAATTACAGGATTCGCAAAGGTCTCCGCATCCATCTTCTTACACCAGCCACACCAATCTGTATAAACATCAACAAATACTTTTTTAGGCTTTTTTTTATTCAGCTGATAGGCCTCTTCAAATGAATACCATTTTATGATCGTTTCAGTCGGTGTCTTTTGATCCTTTTTCTGAGCAGAAGCAGCTGACACTGCAAAAAGCTGGACAGCTAGTATCAGGAGGGTTAACGGTAATTTTTGCATCTGTTTTTTTTTCGCAAAGATAAAAAGATTAGCACTGCTAGGAATGGCGTTCGATCTCACGCTGAATGTCCTTTTGTTTTAACGTTTCGCGCTTGTCATAGGAATGTTTACCACGCGCCAGTGCAATGGTTAGTTTCGCCAACCCCCGCTCGTTGATGAACAAAAGTACCGGGATGATCGTGAAACCACGCTCTTTGACCTTTACTGCGAGTTTTTTTAATTCCCTCTTTGTAAGCAGCATTTTGCGGTCGCGTTTTGCCTCATGATTATAATGGGTTCCATAGGTGTATTCGGCAATATGTAAATTTCTCGCAAAAAGCTCTTCACCTGTAAATGTGCAGTACCCGTCCACAATAGACGCTTTGCCGTCGCGGATTGATTTTATCTCAGTACCCGTCAGCTGGATCCCTGCCGTAAATTCCTGCACGAGAAAGTACTCATGCGAAGCCTTTTTGTTTCGTATATTGACGCTTTTCTCCATTATTTTTTTTCAGGCATAAGTACAACCCGAACATAATGTTCAGGGTTGATCAACTCCCCGGCAGTTTTTTTCAGGTCAGTAACTGTTACACGGTTAACCCGCTCCTTCAAATTGAGGATCAGCGCAGGGTCTGTTTTGTCGTAATAGATCGATTCAATCTTTCCCAGCCAGAATTCATTCTTCTCAAAATCGGTCTCTCTGGCACGGATCAACGCCTCCTTTGCCTTATTCAGATCGACTTCGGTAGGCCCTTTCTTGCGGATCTTCTTAATCTCCTGAAAAACAGCCTTGGTCAGTTTATCGGCAGTCTGAGGCGAGCACCCAAACATAACAACGAGCTGGTAGGTTGATTGCGGATAATGATCGGGGCTCAGCATCACCTGTGGAGAGTAGACACCGCTTAACTTTTCGCGGATCACTTCAATCAGCTTGATGGAAAGGATCTCCTTCAGCATGTTGAGTGCCAGCAGATTGTTGCTGTTCCATTCAATTTTTTCTGACAATACTAACCCCACCATGCTTTGCGGATCGCTCCCTTTGTAGAGTGTAAGGTTGGTTACTCCGGGGGCAAAAGTCGGAGAAACATCTTTCCATGTTTCGTTTCGATGCGATGATGGAAGACTTCCTAAATATTTCTCAATTAACGGGGTGATCGAGTCCATGTTAAAATTACCGACGATAAAAAATTTGAAATCGCTGGCATCTGAAAAGCGGTCGCGGTAAATCCGGTCAATTTTATCCAGGCTCACCTCTTTCAGCTGGTTTTCACCGGGAAAGATTATCATCCTTTTGTACCCGGGGTAAACTGTCTTGAAAAGGGTGTCGTAAAAGGCCATCATCGGGTTGCTTTTCATGAATTTCATCTGGTTTTCCATCTGCGACATGAAGGCCTTGAATGCCGTGGTATCCTTACGCGGACTATCGAAATAGAGATAGATCAGTTGGAGCATTGTTTCGAAATCCTTGGGCGTACTGTTGCCGCGGAATCCTTCCCGAACATCGTCGATATACGGGGTTATCTGAAGATTCTTGCCTTTCAGCTTTTTCTCAAGTTCGATATTGTCGAAATTTCCTGCACCGCTCATGTCAACCACCTGGGTGGCGTAATTGGCCGACATAAAATCCTGATCGGGATAGAGGGAAGATCCTCCCAGGCTATAGGCCGAAACCAGAATTTCGTCATTTTTAAAATTGGTTGACTTTAAAACCACAGTCACACCGTTGGAGAGGGTAACCTCAGCAAAACCGATGGCTTTGTTTACGTCAACCTTCGTGATTTTACCGGGTTGCAATTCCTTGTTAACCAGTGGTTCCTCTTTGAATTTATCCACATAGGGTTTAAGGTCGGTGGATTTCGACTGACTTACAATTCCCAGGACCTGGTCGATTGTTGGCACTTTTACTCCCTCTTTTTCCGGAGCCATGATTACCATGGCCATGTTTTCGTCAGTAACCCAGGATTTTACAAGGTTGTTGATCTCTTCCAGCTTGATTTCCGGCATCAGGTTCTTAACATATTTGAATTTCTTGACAGCTCCCGGTATCGGATCTTCTGAAAGGTAGTTGCTTACATACTCCGATGCAAACTGGGCCGATTCGGTCTTGTCAGCCTCGCGGGAGGCTTTCTCATACTGGCTGAACAGCTCCTCTTTCTGACGTTCAAATTCGGTGGATGTAAAGCCAAAACGTTTGACGCGTTCATTTTCTGCAAGAAGTGTCTCCAGTGCTTTGTCAATCTGGTTTTCCTTTGGCATGGCATTCACAACATAGGAATCTTTGGTACGGGCAAGAAATTTGCCATAGCTGGTACCTGCAAAGATGAATGGCGCTTCAGGATTCTGCGATATTTCATTAAACCGTTGATTTAGCATTCCGGTAAAGAGTTCTGCCATCAGCTGCTCTTTCAGGTCGCCCAGGGTCTTAACTACCTTGCCCGGGTGTTTGTAGAACATCAGGATCATGTTCTCGGTGGCCTCTTTGTCGGTGGTTATGGCAATCAGCGGGTCTTTGTTATCAGGCAGGTCATATACCACCCGTTCCCTCGGTTGGGAAGGATTCTTCAAAGCAGAAAAGTGCGCCTTTATGCGTGCCTCAACTTTTGCAGGATCAATATCCCCGGTAATAACGATCGCCTGTAAATCAGGACGATACCAATCATGGTAAAAATTGCGAAGGGTTTCATGTTTGAAATTTTCGAGTACTTCCACTTTTCCGATAGGAAGTCGGGTTGCATAGCGTGAATCTTTGAAGATCACCGGGAGGAATTTCTTCATCATCCGGTCCTGCGCACCAAGCCCAAGACGCCACTCCTCAACGATTATACCGCGCTCATTGTCAATCTCTTTGCCATCGAGGAGCGAATTATGTGCCCAGTCTTCCAGCACCTGGAATCCGGTTTCCACCAGACTGCTGTCGTCGGTAGGCAGTTGCAGCATATACACAGTTTCATCAAATGATGTATAGGCATTGATGTCAGCCCCGAATTTCACCCCTGTTTTCTGTAGGAAATCGATCAGCTCATTCTTTGGAAAGGTCTTGGTGCCGTTAAAATTCATATGTTCCATAAAATGCGCAAGGCCAAGCTGGTCATCATTTTCGAGGATGGAGCCGGCATTTACCACAAGCCGGAGTTCCACCCGTTTCTCCGGTTTCTTGTTCTGCTTAATGTAGTAAACAAGTCCATTGTCAAGCTTACCCATTTTAACGGAAGGATCAACAGCGATCCTGGTGCTGAGATCGATAACACTTTGCTGGGCTGATGCCACAGAGATGAAAAATACGAGATTTGCCAGGAGTGCCAGGCGTAGTAAGTGCTTTGCCATTTTTCTGAATTTTAGCGGATACCTGAATTTGTCTGCAAGGTACTCACTTTTTTAAAGTCCGCAAACCGGAAGCGAAGGACTCAGATTTTCACGGTCAATCCAACCAGAAAATTCAACAGCGCCTGTGGGTAAAAACCGTTCGATTCATAATGCCTGTTATCGAAATAATATTGATACACCCATCCGTTCGACGAATATTTTACATTGAACAGGTTGTTGACTGCAACACTCAGGCAGACCTCATTGAACAGGCCGGTTTTAATCGCATATCCGACCGAAATTCCATTGACGAAATATCCGGAAAGTGATCTTTCGCGGCTGTTGGTATTATCCATGTATTGCCTGCCTATATATCTGGTGTTAAGGGATATGCTGAGGTTCTCAACCGGTTTGCAGGTCAGCATGCTGCCGACAATTAATTGCGGCGAAAAAGCAATGTTCGTCTCGCCTAAAGAGGTGGCAAGCTGTCCCTCGATATTCCAGACCGAATCGTATTTGTCAACGTATTCGGTAAAATTTAAGATACTGTTGCGGCTGAACGTTGCATTCACGTCCCATTTTAATTTCCGAAACAGCTTGATCCCGGCAGAAATTTCCAGTCCGAGCCGATAACTATGCGGCACATTCACCATGATGGCTTCTCCCACATTGTTGATTTTGCCGGTTAACACCAGCTGATCGCGGTACCGCATGTAGTAAAAGTTTGCATTCAGCGTAAAATTCGGCAGTGTGAAGTTGTACCCCAATTCATTGTCGTAAAGTGTCTCAAATGTAGGTGTATGCTGCGGGTCGGCATCTTTGTAATTATTACGGCTGGGTTCGCGGTTGGCCACACCGAACGAGTAGTACAGACTGTGGTGGCCGGAAAAGGTGAAGTACAGGCCGGCCTTTGGATTGAAAAAGTTAAACCTGTGATTCTGATCGAGTGCACGCTGATCATCCAGTTTGCCGTCCATTTTGTAACTGACAAACCGGTACTGGAGGTCGGCAAAAAGTGAGAGTTGCTTCAATAACTGGTAAGAGATCTTTGTGTAAATATTGAAGTCTTTCTTGACTCCCTGGTTGTAATAATAATTTCTGTTATTGTCGCCATCGGAGGCAAATTCGGCCCAGATCACCTTGCCGAAATGATGTCCGTTGTAACTGCTCCATGCTCCGCCTGCTGTTATCTTCAGCTTCTCTTGCACAGAGAGATTCGTGGAAAATGTGACTCCGTAAAAATCGTTGTCCATCATTTTACGGTTCACCAGGTTGGTGGAAGTTATGGTATCGGTGCCCAGGATTACATTGCTGAGCCCATATGCTGAAAATAGTTGATTCTGCTCATAGTTTTCATAATATCCCTTCCCTTTGGTGTAGTGAAGTGCAGCGCTCAGGTTCCAGTTCGCCATCAGTCGCTGCGAAAAGATGAGCTGGTAATGATCCTGCTCATAGTTGTCAGTCTGGTTATCATAGTAGACCACCTTTCCTGACTTGTCGGTGTACTGACCCGCCGGATTATAGGTGCGGTTTGTTGCCAGTGAATCTCCGGGAACCCCATACCACGACTGGTATGTTCGCTCAAATCCGGAAAAGTTGATCAGTTTCACCGTTGTACTCTTTCCGAAGTACCCTGCCGAGAGAAAATAGGATTTGAGGTTTGAAAAGGCACGGTCGATATATCCGTCGCTATGGAGGTAGGAGAGGCGCCCATCAACACAAAACCGGTTTGCCATCAGACCAGTGCCAAATCTCAGGGTGGTTTTCAGGGTATTGTAGGAGCCGCCAGAAATATCGAGCTCTCCGTAGGGATCCTGGTTGAGTGTGGAAGTTAACAGGTTGATGGAAGCTCCAAAAGCTCCCGAACCGTTGGTGGAGGTGCCGACACCGCGCTGAATCTGAATGTTTTCGGTGGATGAGGCGAGGTCGGGCAAATCCACGAACCATACGCCCTGCGATTCGGCATCATTGAGCGGCACCCCGTTGATCGTAACATTGATCCGTGTCAGATCGGTTCCGCGTATGCTGATACCTGTGTATCCTATCCCGTTACCGGCATCGGAGGTAACCACTACCGAGGGACTTGACTGGAGAATATAAGGCATGTCTTTTCCGAGATTCACCTCCTTTATCTCCTTACTGCTGATGCTTGCATAGGTGGTCGGATAATTTCGCTGGGCCCTGGTTGCCTGGATGTTAACCTCTTCTCCGAGCACCGGAGCCGGTTCAAGCGCTACATTCACAATTGAATCATGCTGTAAGACCAGGCTGATCTCCGCGGTTTTATATCCGATATAGGAGACTTTAAGCCTGATTAATCCACGGTTCACATGCTTCAGGCTGTATTCTCCGGAACTTCCGCTAACCGCCGACTTTGTGGTTTTTTCAATCACGATATTGGCCCCGCTTAATGACATCACGGATTGTTTATCGGTTATCGTGCCGCTAAGGGTTACCTGGGCGTTCAGGTTTTGCAGGCCAATGGTTGCTATGGCGGTCAGCACGCAGACAACCATTCCCCGCATTACGCGACTCATATTCTGTCTCTTCATGGTATTTTCTTTTTCCTACGCCGGCATTACCCGGATCAGGTTCATGGGGTATATTCTCAGCCCTTATTTTAAGGCACCCCCTTTGGAGAAGTATCAATGCAAAGATAAAAATAAATAGCGAAATGGCGAGATAGCGAAATGGCGAAACAATTATCTTTGTGACCTTGTGACCTTGTTGCCTATGAAAATTCTCATCATTAATGGCCCCAACCTGAACCTGCTGGGTTCACGCGAGCCGGGTGTGTACGGTGATCAAACCTTTGAGGGTTACCTGAAAAAGCTTCGTAAACATTTTCATAATGCTACCCTCGAATATTTTCAGAGTAACGTGGAAGGAGAGATCATCAATGCCTTGCACAACGCAGGATTCCTTTATGACGGGATAATTCTTAATGCCGGTGGGTATACACATACTTCAGTGGCCATTGCCGATGCGGTTAAGGCCATAACCACCGCGGTGGTTGAGGTTCATATTTCCAATACCTACGCGCGTGAACCTTTCCGCCACTCCTCCTACATGGCTGCAAATGTTAAAGGGATCATTATCGGATTCGGCATGGAGTCGTATCGGCTTGCCATTGAAAGCTTTGTGAATAAGGGGTTGTGAAAATGACGCGCTTTCTGCCTGGGCCTGCGTTCAGCGATGAATTTGGTGAGAAAAGGTTATGATTTGTAGAATTTCTTAAGGTTTAAATCAGAAAACCTGGTTCTGCCTTTCAGGTAGTATTCTACCACGATATTTCTTCCATAGATATCCTTCATGGTTCCGGGTTTGAGATTTTTTCGCTTTTCCCTGGTTTTTGGGAATGAGCGATAGAAACTCATGTGTGCTCTTGTTACTGCCCAGAAATCCTGAAAGCCTGCCTGAAACAGAAATTTGAAAGCTGCCACTGCATCCAGTACGAAGCGTACCGCAAAAACTTTGTATAACCTCTCCTCGGGGAGGTTTTTATAAAGAAGGATGAAATTGTTTCTGAAGTTCAGGTAAGTCTTACGCCATGAAATTTTCGGCAGGGTACCGCCGCCGATATGGAATACTGTGGATGCCGGGCAATACATGACCTTATATCCGTGATTCTTTAATCTCCAGCAAAAATCGATCTCCTCCATGTGGGCGAAAAAATCCTCATCCAGTCCGCCGAGCTGATGAAAGAGGTCAGCCCTCACCATCAGGCAGGCTCCGGTAGCCCAGAAAATTTCGGCATAATCATCATACTGTCCATGGTCCTCCTCAATGGAAAGAAACATCCTGCCACGACAGAAAGGATAACCATATTTGTCGATGTATCCCCCGGCAGCACCGGCATATTCAAACTTCTTAGGCTCAAAGTAGGAACGTATCTTCGGCTGGCAGGCTCCGACCTGAGGGTCGCTGTCCATCAGTTCGATCAAAGGGCTGATCCAGTTTTCTGTTACCTCGATGTCAGAATTCAGGAGGAGGTAATATTTTGATTCTACCTGGTTGAGGGCCAGGTTATAGCCGCGGGCAAATCCGCCATTCTCACTGTTCCGTATGACCCGGATGGAAGGAAAATTTGATTCCAGAAAAGTTACCGAATCGTCGGTTGAAGCATTGTCAGCCACAATGATTTCAGCATCCGGGCTGCTGAACTGTATCAAAACAGGAAGAAACTTTTCAAGGTATTTTCTTCCGTTCCAGTTCAGAATGACAACTGCAACCTTAACGCTTTTCATTATTTATGACGGGGCTGAATACTTAACTCGAAACAGGACACAACAGTTGTGTAAAGGTAAAAATATAAATGACACCATCCGGATTCTGTGGCAGGAGCCAGACTGCTAAAGGTTACTTGTCGGTAGTGTCCATGCGTCGCTGTCAACTTCTCCCCAGGCATTGATGATCTGGGTGTCGCCAAGATCCAGCGGCGCATAACTTCTGCTTCTCAGGATTCCCTGCCAGCGAGGTTCGTACACCTCCCCGATGGCGTCTGAATGCAGCAGGGTGAAATCGCTCGTGACCATGTCCTGTGAATAAAAGACGAATTTCTTATTTCGCTGGGTGTTGTTGAGGGTATAATATTGCCAGATCTCATAGGGGTAAGAGCTGGGTTCGTTGTAATGACCCTCCCGAGAGTTTGGCGGACCATAGAGGAGGAAAACCCGCCCGCGATCGGTCTGGTAGCCGCGTTTGACCGGAGTTCCGAAGTTAGCCTGCACCTTCATTACCTCCTGGTGATAAGCAAGCCATTTCTTTTCGGGGTTATTGGGATCACGTTCCTGCCAGAAAGTGAAGAAAAATTGTTGCAGCGTTTTCAGGTCCGATTTTTTGACTGACCCGCGGATAAACGATTTCTCAAGTCCGGCGGCAATTGGATAGGTGCTGTTGATATACTCCTTCAAACTGTCGATGCTGGTAATTTTTTCAACGAAAGTATTCCCGATCTCTGCAGTTTGCACGTCGGCAATGGCCATCTGAGCGGCAGGGTTCGCACGTTGAAAGAACAACTTTTTTCCCGCTACCACTTCGTTTTGCTGGTTCCTCATCTCAACAAAGAGGTTGTAATTTCCTGTGGCCAGTTTTTCGACGCTCAGCTCCGACAATACCACAGTGATCGCTTTGGCGGTCTCTTTCTTGATTTTAGTGTACTCCGCCAGTTTCATATTGTTTTCAAAGGCCTCGATGCCGTAACTGAGAATGTATTTCTGGTCTTTCCCAAAAAATTTTTCGGCATTGTATATTTCGCAGTAAAAGACAAGCTTTGGATCGGTTGCAGGGTAGAATGAAAAAACATTGGGAACAAGGTCATTGCCACTTTTTGTCAGATCGCCGGGTGTGGCGGTTTTGGTATAGGACTTCACCAGTTCAATTCCTGAAATGGAGGGTTTTTCCGTCGGAAAATCAACAGCTATCTGCTGAGAATAGGGAACAGCAGCGACACTTTTGTTGTTATCGGCCAGCTTGATTTCAAAATCATAAGTGCCGTTTGGAACAGAAAAACGCTGCTGGTCGATATAGTTAAAATTCAACTTGGTGGTATCTTCAATTTCCGGGCTGAAAAAATCATACTTTTTAAAGGCTTTGATTTCTCCGTCTTTTGTAAACGTCATGATAATGTTAACGGAGGCCTGAAATTTTCCATTCTCCTTTTTAACAAACTTTACTGAGTTTGCTGCAACAGAGAGGTATGTCTCCACATAAGGACCTTCCGGTGAATTGAAGGTAGCGTAGGTGAGAAACGCCCATAGATTTCTGGCGTTAAGCCCGGAGCCACTACACAAGATCGTGAATATCAGGATGAAAACAAACTTTTTCATAATTATTAGATTGTCGTAAATTCCAATATTGAATAATACAAAGGTAACAGAGATGGCCGTTAATTGCAAGTTAAATCGGCGATCGCCGCCATTTATCAGGTAAACGATTTTACATGCCGGGTTGTGTTTGTTTTGTTGGGTTTCCTTTTTTATGTACTTTTGCACGCTGTTGAAGAAAAATACGCATCGGAATCATTCATGGAGAGGTGGCAGAGTGGTCGATTGCGGCGGTCTTGAAAACCGTTGAGGTGCAAGCCTCCGGGGGTTCGAATCCCTCCCTCTCCGCTGACCATCAATGAAAATCCCCGTAAACACTATTGTTTCGGGGATTTTTGATTTTTCAGGGGACGTTTTAGGGGACGAGATATTCTTGGTCCTATCAGAAATCATTCGAACCCACCTTCTGGTTTCACCTTCTCTGATAAATATAAGTAACCCCAATTGGTATTGATAATTAACAAGGTGAATAAACCGATTAATATAGTATGGCAAAGTCAATGCCTTAAGATTTTTCCAATGATATGGAAAAATAATGTTGTCATATATTGATTGCAAATACATGTTTTGTAACTTGCATTCGAAATAAGAATAGATAGACAGCAATGACGGCGTGCTATCCGTCATCATAATCATCTAAAATTGAATCATTTACAATTTTATAAATAAAAAAAAGGCGACTTGATAGCCGCCTTAAATGTTTTCACAACGGAATAATCCTTATTGTGAATTGCTTTAGATTGTACTGCAAAGATAACATGAAATCGCTAAAACCCTTCTCTATATGAAAAAAATACTTGGACTGGACCTTGGCACAAACTCAATCGGATGGGCATTACTAGATCAAAACTTCGCCGAAAAACAGGGTAAAATCATTGGACTAGGATCCAGGATCATTCCTATGGACCAAGGAACACTGAGTGACTTTGAAAAGGGAATTTCAGTGTCAAAAACTAAGGAGCGGACAGAATTCCGAAATGTCAGGAGACTCCGCGAACGGCATTTATTAAGGCGCTCAAGACTGCATTTAGTCCTCAATACGATTGGGTTTCTACCCGAACACTATTCTCAATATATTGACTTCGATTCTCATTTTGGACAATTCAAAGATGATTGCGAGCCTAAACTATGTCAAAGATACAATTTCTTGTTTAGTTTGTCCGGCGGTTTTTTATTGTCCTGTTGCTCACTTGTTAACGATACCCGCTGCGGATGTTTTTAAACATTTTTCCTCCTCCTTGTCCGGTGGGATGACATTGATAGCACGCTTGGCTGGAATACACATAACCACCCACATCACCATGTTTTCCATCCATGCTCGACTTGTTGTGTTCATGGCAGTCGATGCAGGTAAACTGGGCAAAATTGGCAGGGTTGGTATGGCAAACACTGCAACTGCTCCATGTACCCTGGTGCTTGCCTGAATAAATTGGGAAGTACTGTGCATCATGTGAGGTGTAGGAGGCTGGCTTCCATCCGGGAGCAAGGGTGTGACAAAGCGAACAATTAGTGGGGAAACCCGACGTAACGTGGTTTGGATTGGTAGTGGAATTGTAGTTGTTCAAGTGGCAGGATACACACTCGGGAGAGAGTCCCTGGAAAGTACCATTCGTATGACAACGGCTGCAGTCGGGGAGATCGTGCCCGCCGGTAAGGGGGAAGAAGGAGTGATTGAATCCGGCGCCAATCCACGAGAATGAAGAGAAGTAATGGCATTCAATGCAGTTTTTCGAATATTTTCCAAGCACATGGTTGGGCTTTATTGCCGAAAGGTAATTTTGCTGATGGCAGTCGTAGCACTCAATTCCCAGTGGTTCAAAACGAAGCTTGTTGGCCGACTTATGGCAACTGCCGCAATCGGCGGTATAGTGCGCTCCGACAAGCGGAAATCTGCTTTGCTGGTGTAGCTTCGTTGTGTTTTCAACGATCCATGAATTGGTGGTGTGGCATCGACCGCAATCCGCCCCGGTGGTCTGCTCGTGTATGTCGGTGTGGCAGTCGATACAAGTGTTCCCGGCATCGCTGAAAACCAGGGAAGGATGGCATGCCCTGCAACCAAGTTGCTTGTGCTGGCCGGTTAATGGAAGGATGGTTTTATCGTGGTCAAATGAATAGACCTTCGGGTCCAGTTTCCAGCTTGTGGCACTATGGCAAACTCCGCAGCTGATCTTAAAATTCTCCCCGTGGGGCGAGGGTGTGGGAGTGGTTGAAATGACCGACGTGAACAGTACCGCAAGCATAACCGCTAACAAAATTTTCTGCATACGGAATGAATCAGGGATTAACTAAAACCGTTGTGTGATCTGCACATAGATCCGCTGATACTGGAACTGTTTTTCAAAAGTGCCTTCAAAATAAACGGTACATGAGAGTTTTCGCATGATCCGCCAGGATAGGTTGATTTCACCCACGTTCTGTACCTGCGATCCGGCCGAGCCTGCAAATTTGTAGTTTGTATAGCGGTAGTTCAGCGCTCCGTATAGTTTTCCTTTGAACAGGTCGCGCGATATGCCGAATCCGTAGACCTGGCCACTCACGTAACTTGTTTCGAGAAGCGTTGCGGTAAGTGTTGCGGATATGTCCAGCACCGGAATCTGGCTGTAGGTTACATAAGCATTCAGGTTTTTCGAAGGCTTGGGATCACTGGGCTGGAAACGGTATCCGATGGTGGTACCGATTGTGAGATTGTTTACAGGACGTAAATTCACAGAGAAAAGGTAACCCTGGGTGGTCTCCATCTGGATGAGCTGGTCGATGTATGTTTTGTACGACTCGTAGTAGATCACGTTCGTTCTTGCACTGTAAGAAAGCGAAACAGAGAGTTGCCTGATGATCCTCCACCGCAGCGACAGGTAAAGGTTTGAGAGTTTGGGCAAACTGCTCGATTTGTAAGTGCTGTCTGTCTTGTCCATTACATTTTGGTAAAGGTCTACTTCCACCGACCCAAAGAAGTTAAGATTCGGGATCAGAGAGTTGGAGTGCTGCAGGTAGGCAAATCGCCGGTCGGTCTTGCCGGAATTATTTTGCTGGATGAATGCAAGCGTTGTTTGCATCGGACCGTTCTTATTCTTTAACTCATGCGCTATGTATGCCCCATATTGCAGCAGGTTGAAATTAAAACTGTAGTCGCGGTAATCTGGCCTCGATCCCCCGATAATACCAATTGTTATGGGTTTGAATTTCATTTCGAATTGAAGTCCGTCGATCGCCCCTGCATTGGAAATCAGCGGGTTGATCTTCCGCCCGAGAAGAAGTTTAAAGTTCTTGCTGAACTCGTAGCTTACATTAAGACTGTAAATTTTGAGGGCGTTGAACACATCTTTCTGAACCTCTCCCCATTCGGAAGGATTGTGGTAAAAAGAGATGTAAGCCTCTGCAGAGGCGCCAGAGTTTCCGAAGTTGTTTCCGATAAAGGATAGGGTGTACTGCATGCGTTGAGTGTTCGCCGCAGGTGTGTTGGAAAAGCCGGAATAAGAAGAAGCGGAGATATACCCGGTGATTTGTTGTCTCGATTTTATCGCAGGCTTAATGGCAGAAGTTGCCGCCGTGTCGGTGGGAATCACCACAGGTGGAGAAATTGGCACCACCGGTACGCTCTCTGACTTCACTGCTTCCGGCGTTTGTTTTGGAAAAGCGAGGAGTTTGTCAGCGATTTTTATATCGTGCTGGCCAATAGGATCGCAAACACAGGAGGTCGAAGAGAGTTCGCGCACCTTCAGCACAGGCGTTCTTCTGTTGTTACGCGAAGTATAAAGTGTGTCTCCGATAGCGATGCCCGCTGTTGAAGGGAATTTCACGTATATACTCTGGGAAGAGATATAAGAGACAGCTCCTTCAACAGGTTTTCCGGGTGTTTGACCAGTTAGTTGAAAACTGGAACAAACAAGCAAGGTGATCAGAATTACATATCTCATTATTTTTCTGTTTATTCCTTTCTTTGAGGGTCGATGATCTTTATCATTTTTCCGGCATTTCCTGTCGGGTGACATTGGTAGCAGGCAAGACTGTTGTAGGAATATCCCGGAACGCCGCTGTGTTGGTTGTTTGTTGTTGCCTGACTATGCGTATGACAGTCGATGCAACTGAAAACGGAGTAATTGGATGAATTCGTATGACAATCGGAACATAATGTCCATTTTCCATTATGTTTTCCTGAATAAATCGGGAAATATTGTCCGTCGTGATTAAAGGTAGAAGGTACCCATACACTCTGCGTGTGACAATCAGCGCAGGTTGTAGGAAATTGTGCAGAAGCGTGCGGCGGATTATTGGTGTTGTTATAATCGTTTTGATGACAGCCAATACACAGCGTGGGTGTGTTGGTATAACCCGAACTGTGACAAGCATTGCAATTGCTGGCAAGGGTAAGGTGGTAACCGATAAGGTTATTGTGAACCGGATATGTAGCAGGTGACCAGCCCGGGTTGGTTGTATGACAGTTGGCACAAGTGGTGGCAATACCTGCAGCCGTGTGAACCGGGTTTGTAGTCTGGTTGTAGTTGGTCTGATGACATCCCACGCAGGTGTTCGGTGTTTGACTGTAGTTCCCGTTGTGACAGGCAACACAGTTGTTTGCGATGGTGGCATGGGCCCCGGTGAGCTGGTAATAGTTACCATGTGTCGGGAACGTTGCCGGTTTCCATCCCGGGTTTGTCGTATGGCAGGTGTTGCAGGTGTTGGCAATGCCGATGGCCGTATGGTTCGGATTGGTCGTTTGGTTGTAGTTGCTGATATGGCAATCTGAACAAACGGTGGAGGTCCCTGCATATCCATTTATATGACAACTGCTGCATGGGGTGGTCAGGTGTGCCCCCGTGAGCGGGAACCCGTTGTTGTGGTTAAACCCACCCTGGCCGCTGCCAGTCGGGTGACAACTGTAGCAGGCCGGACTGTTATAGGCATAACCGCCAACACCGTTATGCTTGTTGTCCATGTCAGTTTTATTGTGGTCGTGACAGTCGATGCACGTGAATTGTGCGTAGTTGCTGGTATTGGGATGACACTCAGTGCACTGGGTCCAGGTGTTGTTGTGTTTTCCTGAATAGATCGGGAAGAACTGTGCATCGTGAATTGCGAACTGGGCGGGTTTCCATCCGGGGTTTGTTGTATGGCAATCTGCGCAGGTTGTTGGCAGGTTGATGGTAATATGATTTGGGTTGGTAGTGGCGTTATAATTTGTCAGGTGGCATCCCACGCATTGGTTGGGAGTATTGGTGTAGATATTGTTTGGATGGCATTTGGTGCAGGGGCTCACGGCATGTCCGCTGGTGAGCGGGAAAATGTTGTGATCATAGTTGGCTGGTGTCCACCCCGGATTGGTGGTGTGGCATTGCTGGCAATCTGTTGAGAACTGTGCAGTGGTATGGTTCGGATTGGTAGTGGCGTTGTAGGTTGTCTGATGACAGGCAACACAGGCGGTCGGGGTGTTGGGATATGTGCCGTTTATGTGACATTTTGTGCACGGACTCACGGCATGACCAAGCGTTAGTGGGAATTTGGAGTGGTCAAATGTGGCAGGCGACCAACCGGCGGCCGTGGTATGGCACTGCGCGCAGTTTGTTGAGAAACCGGCATTGGCGTGGTTAGGGTTGTTGGTATTGTTATACGTGGTAAGATGGCATGTAACGCATTCCTTCGAAAGACCATTGAAGGTTCCGTTGGTATGACATTTATAACAGTCACCGATGGCATGTCCTCCGGTTAACGGGAAGAAAGAATGGTCAATGTTCGAACTGCTCCAGGTCATGCTGGTCAGGGAATGACATTCGATGCAGTTCTTGGAGTAGTTACCCTGAACGTGGTTAGGTTGTGTCGTCGAGTTGTAATTGGCAGAATGACAATCGTAACATTCCACTCCGAGGGGCTCAAAACGCAGCAGAGAGGCCGATTTGTGGCAATTTCCGCAATCGGTTGCATAGTGTGGACCTGTGAGCGGAAATCTGCTTCGCTGATGCATTTCCGTAGTGTTCTCTACGATCCACGAATTGGTGGTGTGGCAACGCGAACAATCCGGGCCTACAGTCTGGTTATGCATATCGGTATGACAATCTACACAACTCGTCTTTGCATCCTTGAATACCAGGGTGGGATGGCAGCTTTTGCAATCGACCTGCTTATGTTGCCCGGTCAGGGGCAAAGCTGTTGTATTGTGGTCGAAGGAGTATATCTCCTTGTCAAGTTTCCACCCTTTTGAACTGTGGCAAACGTCGCAGCTGATTTTGAAATCGTCACCATGGGGCGACGGGGTCGGGGAGACCATTGCAACCGACATGAAAACAAATGCTAGCACGATGATCAATGACAGTTTTCGCATCTCAATTTGTTTGTTTTATACAGTACAAATGTTTTTTGATCTTTGATAACCGGTTTGTGGCACTTGATACAGGCAACTTTCTCATGTTTGCCATCAAGTTTGAAGGCAGTTTTATTGTGATCAAACGTTACAATTTTCCATGTGTTCGAAGCATGACAACGCAGGCAGTTGGTTACTCCTGTAACTTCAAACTGCTTGGCATGAATGTCTGTGTGGCAGCTGGTACAATTGGCCGCCATATCGGTAAATTTCTGAATCTCCTGCCCGGATGCATCTTTCCTGAAGTGACAGGTACGGCAGGTCTGTTTCTCATGCGGACCCGTGAGGATAAAGGCTGTTTTCGAATGGTCGAAACTGACGGATTTCCAGGTTTCGTTGTTATGACAGCTCTGGCAACTGTAATCCGGATAATATTTCTCGTTGATGAATTGCTTGTGAATGTTCTCGTGACAATCTATACAACGGATGCCGATCTCCCTGAATTTCCATTTTTCCTGTTTCTTGTGACAGGTGATACATGGAGTGGCTAGATGCGATCCCAACAGCGGAAATTTTCCGCTGTTGTGCTTTTCAATTGTGTACGAAGTCTCTTTAAATCCTTTTGTGCTGTGACAAGCATTGCAGTTTTCTACCACACCATCTTTCATAAACTGTCCGTCATGATAATCTTTGTGACAGTCGGTACATTTGTCGTGCTTTACAGGATCGGTAAGGTTTGCCTTGTGGCATTGAACACAGGCCAGCGTCTTATGTTTATCCTCCAACAGGAATTTGGTTTTTGAATGGTCGAAGTTGGCAATGCCTTTTACCGCATGAAAAGACTCTCCTGTGTGACAACTGCTGCAATTGGGTCCGAATTGATTGTGGTGCGGGTCGGCATGGCAGTTGGAACAGCTTTGGAATTTTATTCCGGCAAACTCCTGGAATTTTTTACCGTTTAACAGGGAAACTTTGTGGCAGGAAAGACAGGGAACTGTAGCATGTTTGCCGGTAAGCTGGAATTTTGTGGTCTCATGTTTAAATAGTGTAGCAGGCTTAAATGCATCAAAGTCGTGGCAGTTTGAACATTTTTGGGCAAGTGTTTTCTGGTGATAATCTTCATGGCATTTTAAACATTCAGGATTGAGACCCAGGTAGGTGAACTTCTTTTTCTTGATGGCGGGATTGCTGATAAATGCCGGCTTGTGGCATTCAGCACATTGTTTTTTTGCATGTTCGCCGGATAGTTTAAATCCGGTAATGCCATGATCGAATTTCTCTTTGGCAAAACGAACAAGCTGGAAATTCCGGCCATGGTGGTCGCTGTGACACGTAATGCAACTTTTCCCCCTGACTTCGGGCGAGGCATGGTAGCCCGTTTTTTGATCCACATGTGCCTTTATTTCGGTGTGGCACGCAAGGCACTTTTCGTTGGCGATCTTTGCACCGAGTGAATGGCACTTGGTGCAGTTCGACATGCCTTCAAGGTGTGCATGGGCAGCAGACAGTTCGCCCGGAGAAATCTGTGCAACAGCAGGAGAGAGGATGATCAGGCACAGTCCGATTAGTAAGCCAGTGTTTTTTAGACTCATTTTTTATGCTTCAATATTGCATCTCCGAATTTTTTGGTGATCTGCAGTCCTGCTTTCATCAGGAACTGCGTGGGTAATTCACCGCCGGCAAATATGAATACCAGGTCGTTGGGTATCTTTTCTGATACTCCTTCCTTCCCGTTGTACGTCATGGTTATCTCATCCTTTTCAATTAAAACAAGGTTGCTGTTGAATCGCAGGTCAACAAGTCCGTTTTCAGCAGCTTCCTTGATCTTTACGTTGTTCTTTGGCTTAATACGGCTGAACGCTTCGCTTCGGTAGGAAAGGATCACCTTGTTTTGTTCCGCGAGCAGAAGGGCTGATTCAATGGCAGAATCGCCACCGCCAACAACAATGATATTCTTCCCGCTGATAATTTCAGGTTCAAGCAGACGATAAGCTACCTTTTCCAGGGTTTCGCCGGGAACTCCCAGCTTTCTCGGCGTTCCCCTGCGTCCGATGGCCAGCAAAACGTTTCGTGCGGTAAAATGTTCTCCTGTAAGTGTATCAAGCCTGAAAATGCCATTCTCGGCAACGATGGCCTCTACCTTGGTATTCTCCTTGATCGGGATATTGTGTTTGGCAATAACAGTTTGCCACAATTCGAGAAGCTCCGATTTGCTTGTCTCGAAGAGTTTGACTTTTCCGTGAAGGGGAAGAAGCATGGCGGAGGTCATGACGATCTTCGAACGGGGAAATGTAAATACTGTTCCACCGAGGGTATCCTGTTCAAGGGTAATACATTTCAGGTTGTTCTTTTTCGCTGTCAGCGATCCTGAAATTCCGGCGGGACCTGCTCCGACAATGATCAGGTCGTAATCTGCAGAATGTTGTCTGGAGCTGTTCTTGACAATGTTTTCCACAGCCTGGCGACCCTGTTCGACTGCATTTTTAATCAGTCCCATGCCTCCCAACTCACCGGCAATATAAATTCCCGGAACACTGGTCTCGAATTCCTGGCTGATATGAGGGAGTTCTACTCCCCGTTTTTCAGTTCCAATGCATAAGGTAATGGCCTGGGTAGGACATGCATGAAAGCAGGCGCCATGGCCAACACAATGCGAGGCGTTGATGGTGGTAGCTTTTCCGTTTCTGATTCCGAGGATGTCTTTTTCGGGGCAGGCAACAATGCAGGCTCCTGTTTGTATGCAACTGCCTTCATTCACCACCGGGTGAAGTGACACGGGCTCATACATACCCTCTTCCTTCGCTTTGAGGATCTTTTGCTCCACCAATTTTGACTTCTTCCGCTGTCCGCGCAGATAAAATATAATCACACCCAGGCAAAGCAGAAGCGCCAGTGAGTAAACAAGGATGCTTTCAATAAGTGATTCCATAATTAGAATATCCAGCGATAACCAAACGTGATCGTAACAATAACGTGAATGATCATGATGATAAGCATAACGAAAGCAAATGGCAGATGGGCAACATGCCAATACTTAAATAGGTTCTGCATGGTGGTGAGCCGTTCAATTCGCCGGTTTAACGAAATGTCATTTTTAACGAGCGTAACTACCTGCCTGTATTCGCGTTTTGAGAGTTTATTGTGCTTAAGGACTCTTTTTACCTTACGTATGGTTGCCCTGTCGTTGAAATATTTCTTAAAATAACGCAAAATACTATTGGATGTATATAATTCAACCCGCTTTTTTATGGAATCTACAATAATATTATAGCTCTCCTCATCGAGGTGATAGGATTGACTCAGGATGGCGCCGATATTGGACTTCATCTCCTGTACTTCGCTTAAGCTTAACTCTCTTCCTTCAATAGTCCTGGGTATCTGTATATAGATAAACCTGCCTATCACCCCGCTGAGAAAAACAGCAACCATACTCCAGAAACTGATGGCAACTAGTCCACCGAACTTGAAGGAGGTATGAAAAAGTACCAGGATCGGACCGAGGGTACATAAAAAAATGTGGAATTCAAGCCAGTACTTCAATGCCCCCATGCGTGAAAGTGACCGTACCCTTTTGCGCACAATGTAGCTGACAACACCCAGCAAAATGAGTACCGAACCGATGATTCCATAACCATGTCCCCAGCCTCCGCTTGGCTTCAACGTAGCATGATCGGGGTGGAAAAAACGTCCCTCAATGCTCGTATTGTAGTAGGAATAACCCGAGTGCCAGAGGAGAAACAACGAAAATAAAACAACCAACGCCAGAAGACCGATATAAATACGATGTGTGACAGACATGAAAATTCAATTTTATAGGTAATAACGCAAAATTATACCAAAATTACCATTTAGACTTTGTAGGCAATCTATTAGTATGCAGTCTAAATAAGACAGAAGTGGGCTAATTCCTTAACTTTTAGGCAAAATGACGCCGGGATAGGATTCTTAGCGGGATTTCATTTACCTTTGCAGGCAAAATAAAACAGAAAAAATGAAATCACAGATCAAAATAATATTTGCAGTTTTTGGGCTTATTGCCCTGATTACAGCTTGTCAGTCAAAAAGTAAAGTTGCTGAGAATCTCTCCCCGCTTGCACACCAGGTAACAGCAGAGGAGGTGATCCAGACCAGCAGTTACACCTACGTAAGAGTATCTTCTGAAGGAAGGGATTACTGGATTGCCATAAGCAAGGCAGAGGTTAAACAAGGAGACACCTATTACTGGTCGATAGGCAGTCCGATGAAAGATTTCTGGAGCAAGGAGCTTAAAAGGAATTTCAGGACGATCCTTTTTATTCAGGATTTTACCGATAAGCCCATAACCCTTGAGGAACAACCTGGTGCACCGCAGGAGAACACCATGGCTTCGCCGGCTGGTGGACAGGTGCCTGCCGGTGCGATGACCGGTAAACAGCCTACTGCGGAGAAAGCCGGAATTTCCGTACCGCGTGCCGAAGGTGGCATCACCCTGGGTGAACTTTTCGCCAAGCGCAACAAATATGCTGGTAAACAGGTAAATATCCGTGGCGAAGTTGTGCGTTTTGCCGGTAGTATCATGGGTAAGAACTGGGCACATCTCCAGGATGGCACAAAGGATGGCGGTAATTTTGACCTTACCGTGACCACGCTCGATTCTGTAAAGGTTGGTGATGTTGTGGTTTTCCAGGGAGTAATTACGCTGAACAAGGATTTTGGCGCCGGTTATTCCTATGAAGTAATTATGGAAGACGCAAAACAGGTCAAGAAATAAATAATACGACCCAGTCCCGCGAATGCCTTTCTCACTTCAGCGGAACCTCTCTGCACTATATTTCATCAAGGTTGCCAAATGGATGAACCTTGTTATGCCAATCATCGTTCTGTTTTACAGATCGAACGGCATGACAATGCAGGATATTTTTACCCTGCAGGCGGTGTACTCTGTCACGCTCATGCTCCTTGAGATCCCGACCGGTTACTTTGCTGATATTGCAGGACGTCGCACAAGCATCCTCCTGGGTGCTGTTCTGGGATTTGTCGGATACCTTATCTATGCGGTTTCCGGTGGATTCTGGGAGTTTATGCTGGCAGAAACGGTTCTTGGAGTTGGTATGAGCCTCGTGTCGGGGGCTGATTCAGCCATGCTTTATGACTCGTTGCTGGCTGCCCGGCAGGAGGAGAAATTTACACGGTTTGAAGGCCGGATCACTTCGATAGGCAATTTTGGAGAAGCCTTTGCCGGTATCGTCGGGGGCTTGCTCGCTACCATCTCTTTGCGTACTCCCTATTTTTTCCAGACAGCAGTTGCATTCATTGCTATCCCCGCGGCATTTTTGTTGATCGAACCGCCGGTTCATGGTCCGGTAAGGAAGCCTTCTCTGCACGATGTGGCTAATATTGTGGTGAAAGTTCTGCATGGCGATCGCAAACTTTTCTGGAACACCATCTTTTCTGCTGTTACCGGCGTTTCAACACTCACCATGGCCTGGTTTGCCCAGCCCTGGTTCAGTCAGGCCGGACTTGCGGTTTCTTGGTTTGGTGTGGCATGGGCGCTGCTAAACCTCAGTGTCGGCATCACGGCAATCTATGCCTGGAAAATCGAGAAGAGACTGAAACCACCGGCTACGGTTACCTTGTTTACCATAATTCTGGTTGGTGGTTTTTTTGCCCTGGCGCTGGTAAATACCTTACACGGACTTATTATTCTACTGGGATTCTACCTGGCCCGTGGTTTGGCAACCCCAACACTCCGTAATTACATTAACAGCATCACCACTTCCGACATTCGGGCAACGGTTTTGTCTGTGCGGAATTTTGTGATCCGGCTGCTGTTTGCCATACTGGGACCCTTTTACGGTTGGATCACCGATGCATGGGGGCTTTCCGCAGCACTCATGTCAGCCGCTGCAATCTTTGCGCTGCTTTCCGGAACCAGCCTCTTTTTTTTCCTGAAGCACAGAACATATGAGGGGAATTGAAAATTTGTTCCTATTTTTGCCCACCCAAACCGTAATCAACCAGGAGAGATGCCAGAGCGGTCGAATGGGGCGGTCTCGAAAACCGTTGACCCTCGTAAGGGGGTCCTAGGGTTCGAATCCCTATCTCTCCGCCAACAATCAAGAAAAGCCCCTGCAGACTCCCAAGTTTCAGGGGTTTTTTATGTACCTGCCACGGCCATGGTTCCCAGGAATGATGTATCTTTATGCTGATTTAATCCTTGTATGATGGTGGTGGATTCGCGGCGGGTGCATGTGTATCGGGACGGGGGAGCAACAGATAGTCCCGTTCTTTACTGGATGCAGCGCGATCAGCGGGCGGAAGATAATTGGGCGCTCCTTTTTGCCAGGGAGAAGGCACAGGAGAGGAACCAGCCACTGGCGGTAATGTTCTGCCTTGCAGCTCAGTTCCTGGGAGCTACCGAGTCTCATTACAGGTTTATGTTGTCCGGACTTGCGGAGGTTGCGGAAACACTGAAAAAGCTGAATATCCCCTTTTTTCTTGTGAAGGGTAATCCCTCAGAACTTCTTCCACGGATTATTTCGCTAAACAATATCGGATGCCTGGTGACCGATTTTAACCCGTTGAAACCTGTTATTGAATGGAAAGAAACGACACGGAACGGGATCCAAATCCCTTTTTATGAGGTGGATGCCCACAATGTCCTTCCATGCCGCGAAATATCCCCGAAAGCGGAGTTTAGCGCCATGCATCTCCGGAGTCGAATTAATAAAAGGTTGTCTGAGTTCCTTGTGGACTTTCCGGCACTGCGCGAAATGCCGGAAAGTAACTTTTCCCATCCCTGGAATTGGTCTGGTATTCAATCAGTGCAGGCAGCTTCGGGACCTTCAGATTTTAATGGATATGAACCAGGTCCACGTGCAGCCACTGCCTGGATGAACGGGTTTATTACCGGCAGATTGGACGGCTATGCGCTCCTTCGGAATGATCCCACCCAAGACGGACAGTCGGGGCTCTCGCCATACCTTCACTTTGGTCACATTGCCGCACAGCGTGTTGCCCTGGAGGTGAGCAGGCAGGAAGGTGCAACAGTTTCGCGACAGGCCCTTCTCGAAGAACTTATTGTGCGCAGAGAACTGGCCGATAACTTCTGCCACTACAACAGACAGTATGATTCAACACAAGGATTTCACCGGTGGGCAAAGGAAACGCTGAATGTTCACCGGGGGGATCCACGGCCGTTTCTGTATACCTTTGAGCAGTTCCGTGATTCAGAAACCCACGACTTGCTGTGGAATGCAGCTCAGCGGCAGTTGGTTTCGAACGGAAAAATGCATGGATTCATGCGGATGTACTGGGCTAAGAAGATACTCGAATGGACCAACTCACCGGAAGAGGCGATGGAGGTGGCCATTGGTTTGAATGATGCCTATTCGCTGGACGGCCGCGACCCGAACGGGTATGCCGGAATTGCCTGGTCCATTGGCGGCGTCCATGACCGGGCCTGGGGAGAGCGGCCAGTGTTCGGGAAGATCCGGTATATGAACTTCGCGGGGTGTAAAAGAAAATTCGAAGTGGAAAAATATATCCGGCAAAACTTTGGGGTCATGATGAAAAAACTACAATACCAGGAAAACAATTGAATTTTTAATTAGCGTAAATTTGCATATGCATCAGCGATAATCTGCGAGAAAGAAAAAGTAAAATTTCAAACCAAACCCTATGAATTCAGAAAATTCCTGCGACTGGCACTCCGGCGATCCGTTAATGATTAAATACCACGATGAAGAATGGGGCATTCCCGTTCACGATGACCGGAAAATATTTGAGTTCATGGTGCTCGATGCATTCCAGGCCGGACTGAGTTGGCGGACTATCCTGCATAAGCGGGAGAACTTCCGTAAAGCCTTTGATAACTTTGAACCAGCAAAAATCGACCGGTATACAGACAAGGATTATGACCGGTTGATGGCCGATGCGGGAATTGTACGCAACAGGGCGAAAATCTCGGGAACGATGGTCAATGCCAGGCTGTTCCTCGACGTGCAGAAGGAATTCGGGACCTTCGATCGTTACATCTGGCAGTTTACCGGGGGTAAAACGATGGAAAATAACTGGGAAAGTATGAAGCAGATCCCTGCATCCTCAAAAGAATCGGATGCCATGAGTGCCAACCTGAAAAAGCGGGGTTTCAAGTTCGTTGGTTCTACAATTTGTTATGCCTTTATGCAGGCCGCCGGCATGGTGAACGATCATCTGGTGAAATGCAGCAGAAGAGATGTAAGCAGGTGAGTGCCTGCGCAAATTTTCACCCGGTCACAACTATTGCGACCGGTGTTTTGGGGTGTATACGGTGAATATCCTGGATATATTGAATCCGAGAAAAATTTCGCCATTGCTCCATTTGCCGGCAGTTTCGGTGAGGAAGTATTGCTCGATCTCGCCGGATGAGTTAGTGAGGAAAATCTGGAATATGTGACCTCCGGTCTCGATGTCTACGCCAAGTGAAAAAGAGTCATAAGCTTTGGTCGATTTGACCTGGTCGGCAAAAAGGTGGTAATACTCGGCATTGATGGATACCCGCTCACTCACCTTGACGCGGCCGCCTCCTCCCACTGTGAATATATTATTTTTATCCGCTGCCGTCGGTACCAGATTTTTATGTACCATCGATCCTGTAACCTGCAGTGAAAGCGCGTTCCCGAATTTTCGGGCAACCATAAGCTCAAAGGTGTAAGTCATCCTTGAAGTGAAGTAGTTCGGCCGATCGGGGTTTTCCCATTTGGTAGTATAAATGGCCGTATTTGCGAAAAGATCAAGTGTGACAGGCATTTTTTTAGCGCCTGTACTCTGACGAAGTATTTTGGCTTTAACAAACCCATCCCAGGTGTTTTTATAAGTATTTAGCCCGACGCCGAAACCAAACCATTTGGTCAGTCCGTATTCCAGCCCGAGGCGGATGGTGGCTTGCTTTAACCCATAGAGATTTTCGTATCCTGAATTTAAGGCGCCAAAATGGTGTGTGATCAGAAACAACAGGTCGCCCTGGTGAGGGATCTCAATCGATTGTCCAATTACAATGCGGGTCGTTTTAAATGTTGCCGAAGTGTAATCAGTAACAGGTTTTTCGCCCTGTTCAAGCAAGCCTATCAGGTCCTGCGATCTGACTTCAAAAACAGCAGAAAGACAGAAAATTGAGAGCAGTACAATAAATTTCAGTTTCATCTTTCTAGTTAAATTTATCAAGGGCTACTTCAACAGTTATTTCAATGGTTTTGGATATATTGTTTGTTACGGCACCGGGAACTTTAATGCCGTAATCAGCCAGAAACAGGTTGAACTTTGCCTTCCCGTTCAATTTGTTGCTTTGTACCTCAAAAGTTCCCTGTTCTTTTACGAAGCGGGTAACTCCGTGGATTGTCAGTTTTCCTTCAACAGTCACCTCGTAGGTGCCCTCCTTTGCCACGTTCAAATCCTTGATATTGGTCACTTTGCCAAGAAACGTTGCATTGGGAAACTTGTCAGATTCAACGTAATTCTCATTAAAATGCTCTTGCATCAGGGCTTTTGGAAATTCGAAGGATTTCATCAGCACAGTGAAAATAAAATCACCTGTGGCTACATCGATAATGGCTTTAACCTGCCGGTTATGAGCTTCAATCTTTTCCAGCGGGCTGTCGGAATAGAATTTAATATGTCCGGTTTTGGTAATATACCGCTGTGCATTCGCCGTAAACACCATAAACGAACAACATAAAAATATCAGAATGAGCTTTTTCATCACATTTGGTTTAATTATTGTTTCTCAATCGAACATTTGTCAAGGATCACATCGGTGTCGTTAAATCCGGTGCAGTAGCCTTTCAGTCTGACCTCTCCGTCGGGTTGAAACTTCTTTGCCTCCGCACTGAATGAGGGGGACATTGTACACCGTACCCCTTCATCCCCAAAAATCCCCTGATTAAATACAAAAACGCAGGTCGTCAGCGAATCGCTCAACTCAACTTTCGATAATCTGCCGGATATGGCAATGACCTGTCCATTGTATTTTTGACCGGCTTCGGTTTTGTTTGCCTTATAGGACTTGTATAGGTCACCAACCGCCATAGTGTAAGCGGCATCCATGTTAGCGTAGTCGGGATGAGGCTTGTTGTAAAAAAAGAAAAAGATCACGAAAATGGCGATGATCCCTATGGCAAAAAGACCAGCAAATATTTTTATCCATTTTTTCATGTCATGTATGTTTAATACTTCACACTGCCGTTTTTAAAGTTAATTATTTGGCGCCCCGTCCCTGATCCAGATGTTGATTTTAGCCAGATTGCACGACGATAGCTGGCTGGCATCCTTCGGCATTTTTTTGGGTCCGGTCCAGCTTACAGCACTCCATAATTTACCATTTAGTGCAGGGATTTTAAGACCCTCATAAGTATCGGTTACAACACCTCCGGAAGCAACTGCAGTACTGTGGCAAACATTGCAGTTTGTTTGCATGATGGGAGCAATGGTGGTCGTGTAGGTGACGTTTGAGGTGTCGCACGTTGATTTATTGGGATAGAGGTCTTCCTCGTTGTCACTGTAGCAACCCGTAAGGTATATTAACGAAAACAAAAGGACCGGAGTGAAAATCCTTGCAACATTTTTCATCTTCATTTTTTTTGACATCAAACAAAGGTAGCCAAAATTCACAATGTTTCAGGGGTGTAAAAAATAGGGCAATTACAAATATTGTTGTAGGTTTGAATTTCTTTTGCAATTTTTCTACCATGAACATCTATAGCCCGGGATTTGATCCTTCCTGCCTCGACATGGTTATGCGGCAACGTGATTTTGTTATCTATTATAATGAACAGCCGCTCCTTACCAAAGGCGGAAACGAGGTAAGCCATACAAACGATCGATTTTTGAGGAATCTGCTCACAGAGATTCAGCTTAGGGAGCAGATACATCCGGCCGGCATTGATTTGTATTCGCTTTTTGAATTCCTCCATGATGAGGTTAATAATGCGACTGATCCATTTGCTGAAAAACTGAACATGCTCCTTGAAGAGGATGCTTTTATTCAATTAAAACGGAAAACGGCTCCTGTGAGCGAAGTTGCTGAAATGAAGATCCCTGATCCCGGAGCATTGTCTACCCTTGTAAACCTGCATTACTGGAACAATGCCAATCTTCTTCAGGCCCTGAATGCCTTCATCGGAGAACAGATCCACAAACTGGAGGAAAACGACGACATCCAGAATCCATTGGAGGTACTGATCGGTGACATGTATAACCAGGCAAGCCGCGAGGTGAAAGCCTCCATCCGCATGCTTTCCTCGATTCATGGATCCCAGATAACACTACCCATGCTTCTGGTAATGGGTTGGATCACCCCCGGCGAATACTGTAAAGGAATTCTTTCACATAAATCCAGAACGTCGCCAGCCTTACGGTTGTATGAACAATACAATGCAACCTTGGCGGAGGCCAATTCCGTTAGGGAATTCCTTGCATCCATAGCCGAAAATCAATTACCTGAGCATGGACTAGACAGTTTTCTTAAAAGCGGGGAGGGCGACTTCCTGGAATTCAAATCCACCTTACGGTGGGATCTCAGAGCTGGAAAAACGAACCAGGCTGTCGAGCGTGCCTGCCTGAAGACCATCTCGGCGTTCCTCAATACAAATGGTGGCGTACTGCTCATCGGGGTGAGAGACGATGGTACCTTTGAAGGGATCGAGAGCGATCGGTTTCCCAACGAGGATAAGTTTTTACTTCATCTATGGACACTCATTCGTACCTGCCTCGGGCGTGATGTGAGTCCGCATATTCTTACACGGCTTGAGAAAGGCGGTGATAAAACCATTTGTGTGGTTCGATGTGCACGGAGCAACAGGCCTGTGTTTCTGCGGCAACCCGGTTTTAACGAAGAATTTTATATTCGCGTTGGTCCGGGAAGCGCTGCCATGGACATCAGCGAAGCGCTGAAATATATTGCCGACCATTTTACGGGGTAACCAATGCTTACCAGTGATAGGGATTCCCAAAGCCAAACCCTTGTCCGAACCCCTGTTGAAAAGGTTGCTGATAAAAAGAGTTGCCATAATACGGATTCACGCCGCTTGAGTAACCAAAACCGGCCTGGATGTGGAAGTTCTCCCCGATTTTATAATCCACGTTTAAATTCATACCATGGGCCCCGTTGCCGGAAATCGGGTTGTATGGATTATAAGGGAGCGGGGTGTCCGAAATTGGGAATGCTTTGAAGGCCGAACCGCTGATAGTCAGCCTGTCGCCGGCAAGGTAGGTGCCATTGACGTACACGATACCGGTGCTGAAATTACCGCTGATACCCGGAGTTTTTTCGGAAGCATACCATGAACGAACATCAAACAGGTTGGTGTTGATATAGGTAATCCCACCGCCGAGCCTGAACCTTTTGCTGACATTGTATGAAACCGATGGCGAAACGTAACTGCTCAGTCCGCTTCCATATCCGGATGTTGAGGTAAACTGCGATCCCACCGATAAGCTGTAATCCCATTTGCCGGGCCGAAATCCGTTGGAGTTGATAGCTTTGGCTGAGTCAAAACGAGCTTCCTGCGCCATACTAAAGATGGTCACACAGACGAAAATGGCAGACAAAAGGTTTCGTTTCATGGTTCTGCCTGCAAAATTAATGATTATCTGAAGGCCATATTGCCCCTGGCGGTAATCTTTTCACAATAATGACAACTTAATTTCAGCTCCTTTTTATCGATCACCGTAAACCGTGTGCTGATATCTTCGTTGTTGGTGATACAGTTCGGGTTGAAGCACTTGACGATTTTTTCAACATGACCCGGTACCTCGACCTGTTTCTTTTCGGTGACCGCGAAATTATTGATGATGATCAGGGTAGCACTCGGAGCGACCAACGCTATTTTATTGATGTCGTCGCTTTTGAAAAACTTATTGCTCACTTTGATGATCCCCTTTTTGCCCATTTTCTGACTGTCGAGGTTGGTTGCAATAAGCAGCTGCTCCTTGTATTCACTGAGGTTAAGGATTTTGATAACCTGGAACACACTTTCGCTGGGAATATGGTCGATTACCGTTCCATTTTCGATGGCCGATACCTTGAGCTCTTTTCTTACTTCCTCTTTTTCCATGATTAATTGCTTGTTACAGGTTTATTCTACAACTCCGAGAATGGCTGCCAGCAAAGCCTGACGAACATAAACACCATTCAGCGCCTGGGTGAAGTAATAGGCTTTTGCGTTTTCATCTACATCAATGGTGATCTCGTTTACTCGTGGCAACGGGTGCATTATCTTCAGGTTTTCCCTGGATCCGGAAAGCATGTTGTTTCTTAAGATGTAGGAATTTTTCACCTTCTCATAATCCAACGGATCTGCAAAGCGCTCTTTCTGAATGCGTGTCATGTATAGAATGTCTACCTTCGGTATCACCTCCATGAGATCGGTGTGCTGATGGTATGCAAGATTGCGGTCTTTGATGTTCATTTTGACAGATGATGGGAGTTTTAATTCTTGCGGCGAGACCAGGTGGAAGGTGGTATTGTAATTGCAAAGTGCCTGCACCAGTGAATGAACAGTGCGTCCGTACTTGAGGTCGCCAACAAAAGCAACATTCAGATTGTCAAGCTTTCCCTGGGTCTTCCTGATCGAATAGAGGTCGAGCAGGGTTTGGGTAGGATGCTGGTTGGCGCCATCCCCGGCGTTGATCACAGGAACAGATGCTACTTCGCTGGCAAACCTCGCACTGCCTTCCCGTGGGTGTCGCATGACAATGATATCGCAGTAGTTGCTGACCGTAAGAATGGTATCACGCAGCGATTCGCCTTTTGTAACGCTGGAGCTGGCTGCATCGGTAAAGCCGATTACGCGGGCCCCCAGTCGTGTGGCTGCACTCTCGAAGCTGAGCCGGGTGCGGGTTGAAGGTTCGAAGAACAAGGTGGCTACCACATAATCTTCCAGGATTTTTTGTTTTGGCCTTTTTTCAAACGCTCCGGCCAGTTCAAGGATGCGGATGTGCTCTTCCCTGGTGAAGTCGTTGATGGAAACGAGACTTTTATTTTTCATTTATAAGGGGTTAACAGTTGATAAGGAGCTAAACAAAAGTAAAAAAAAATCCCGGTGAAACCGGGATTTTTCAAATTATTTGATTTTGTGTTTTTTCAAAAATTTGTTGAGAATATCTGTAAGATCCGGTTTTCCGATCTCCTGAAGGTCATAATATACGCGTGTGTTGGGTTTCTTGATCTTTACCAGCCGGTTGAGGTCGATCGGAGTGGCAATCACCACGGAATCGCACTCAACTTTATTAATGGTGGCTTCAAGGTCCTTCACCTGCTGAGCGCCGTAACCCATAGCCGGTAACAGTTGGCCGATATTCGGGTAGATACGGAAGGTTTCAGCGAGCTTGCCGACAACCCAGGGCCTGGGGTCAACCAGTTCGGCTGCACCATACTTCTGTGCAGCAACAACGCCGGCACCGATCTTCATTTCACCATGGGTGAGGGTGGGACCATCTTCAATAACCAGTACCCGCTTGCCACGGATGAGCGATTCGTCGTCAACCCGGATGGGGGAGGCACCGTCGACCACGATGGCATTGGGGTTGATTTTCTGAATATTATCGCGCACGGTTTTGATGTGCTCAGGATAGGCAGAGTCGATCTTGTTGAGAACCACCACATCTGCAATACGGATATTCACCTCCCCCGGATAATAACCAACTTCTGCTCCCGGGCGGTGAGGATCTGCAACGGTAACCATCAGGTCTGGTTTATAGAACGGGAAGTCATTGTTTCCACCATCCCAGAGAATAATGTCGCATCCATCGGGATCCTTTTCTGCAGCACGCAGGATGGCCTCATAATCAACACCGGCATAGATCACATTGCCGCGGTCAACATGGGGTTCATACTCTTCCATCTCTTCGATGGTGCATTTGTGCTTGGCAAGATCCTTAACCGTGGCAAAACGCTGTACCTTCTGGGCAACCAGGTCGCCGTAAGGCATCGGGTGACGAACGGCAACTACCTTGAGCCCTTTTTTCATCAGGATCTCAATGATCCGGCGTGAGGTCTGGCTTTTGCCGCAACCGGTGCGGGTTGCACCAACCGCAATCACCGGTTTGCTACTCTTGATCATCGTGTCTTTCGGACCAATCAGCAAAAAGTTGGCACCTGCAGCATTCACGATGGAACTGATGTTCATGACACGCTGATAGGGTACATCGCTGTATGCGAAGTTGCAGATTTCAACGTTGTGTTTCTTGATCAGGCTGACCAACTCTGATTCGGCGTAAATGGGAATGCCTTTGGGATAAAGTTTACCTGCCAAAGCAGCAGGGTATTTACGTCCATCTATGTCCGGAATCTGCGCAGCTGTGAAAGCTACCACGTTAAAATTCGCGTTATCGCGATAATACGTGTTGAAATTGTGAAAATCTCTCCCGGCAGCACCAATAATAATTACATTTTTTTTCATGCTAACCTCGCTTTTTATAGTTTGTGAAATATAGATTCTACCTATGTAACCCTTAGAATACCATGATGCAAACCTACTCATTTTTTAGGAATCGGCAAAGCTGTTGTGAAAATATTAGCGAAGCCAAGTTGCCCCATGCGCAGCAACAAGTTCAAAGGGTTACGGGATAAAATTGTACCTTTGTTCGGATAATTTACTCAGGAATGTTCGAACAAAAATTGGCGGCTAAAACATGTGAAGCAGTGTTTAAGCTATACGGGAAAGAAATTTTACCCGACTCGGTTGGATTGGAGAAGACAAAAAAGGAGATTGAGGGGGATTATACCATCGTCGTGTTTCCTTTTGTCAAGATATCGAGGAAAGCTCCGGAGATCACTGCTGCTGAAATCGGTGAATACCTTTCCATCAACCTTTCGGAGGTGAAATCGTACAAGGTGATAAAAGGATTCCTTAACCTGACACTGACCGACAGGTGCTGGTTGTCGCTTCTCGAAAGCCGGCGTAATCCGGAATTCGGTTTCTCCCCGCTGCGCAAGGAACTTCCGGTGGTGCTTGAATACTCTTCACCCAATACCAACAAACCGCTGCACCTCGGGCATATCCGCAACAACCTGCTTGGGTTTTCCCTTGCGGCGATTCTTAGGGCAAACGGCCATCATGTAATTAAGGTGAACCTTGTCAACGACAGGGGTATACACATCTGCAAGTCGATGCTTGCCTACATGAAACTGGGAAACAATGAAACTCCGGTGTCATCGGGACTCAAAGGCGACCACCTTATTGGTAAATATTATGTCCTTTTCAATGATCTGCAAAAAGCGGAAGTTGCAGACCTGAAGGCTAAGGGACTTACAGCGGAAGAGGCGGAGAAACAGTCGCCTGTCATGCTCGAAGCCCAGGAAATTCTTCGTAAATGGGAATCAAGGGACGCGGAAACAATCGAACTCTGGAGACGAATGAACAGCTGGGTGTATGAGGGTTTCGAACAGACATATAAAAATCTGGGCGTCGATTTCGACAGGATTTACTATGAGAGCGAAACCTATCTGCTCGGGAAAGAGCTTGTTTCGGAAGGATTGGAGCATGGCATCTTCACGAAGCGCAGTGATGGCAGCATTTGGGCCGACCTTCGGGATGAGGGACTGGACGAGAAGCTTCTTTTACGCTCCGACGGTACTTCTGTCTATATGACCCAGGATCTTGGCACCGCCCAGCTGCGGTTCAATGATTTTCATCCCTCCTCCATGATTTATGTGGTAGGGAATGAACAGAATTATCATTTCGATGTACTGAAAAGGGTGCTTGTTAAATTGAGGAAATCATATTCTTCTCATATTTTTCATCTTTCCTATGGGATGGTTGAATTGCCGGAGGGGAAAATGAAATCACGCGAAGGAACAGTTGTCGACGCTGATGATCTTATGGAGGAGATGATCACTACGGCAGAATCCACCACGCGGGAGCTGGGGAAGGTGAATGATTTTTCTGATGAAGAAGCCACAGACCTTTTCAGGACCATCGGCCTGGGTGCCTTGAAATATTTTATTCTTAAGGTTGATCCCAAAAAAAACATGCTGTTTGATCCGGTGGAATCTATCGATTTTAATGGTAATACAGGACCTTTCATACAATATACTTATGCCAGAATCCGCTCTTTGCGTTCGAGGGCGGGCGAAGCTGGTTACCATCTTGCAGGAACAGCTGTAGATGAAAACCTTACGATAAACGCCAGGGAGAAAGAGGTGATGAGGGTAATTGCGCAGTTTCCACTGGTGGTGAAACAAGCCGGGTTGGAGATGAGCCCTGCGCTGATAGCCAACTATGTTTACGAACTCGCCAGGGAATACAATCAGTTTTATCAGGAGGTTCCTGTGCTTAAAGAACCCGATACCTCCAAAATATATCTCAGGTTGGCCATCTCAGAAATGGCAGGAAATATAATCAAGAGCTCCATGTCACTGTTGGGTATCGAAGTTCCTGACCGCATGTAGGCAAAGGCGACACGGCATTAAAAAAAACAAGAAGGGGCGACACACTGTGTCGCCCCTTCTTGTTTTT